>DASUHH010000062.1:0-34503 GCA_036273615.1 Allosphingosinicella sp.
TCTGCACCGCCCACAACCTCCTCAAGCTCGCACAGGCCACAGCCTGACAGCCACCATCAATCTGCACAGATGCCGCTGGCCACCGCCAATTGTGATTTCTCAGACAGGCTCCTAGAGCGGCCTGCGATTAACTTGAATCGCAGGCCGCTCCATAAGTCATTGTTGTCGCGTTGCTTTTTGCGAAAATTGAGCAGGCCCGCCATGCCCCCGGCATGGCTGCCCGCTGCGGGGCAGCGGGCACCTGCTCAATGGTACCCACCTTTTCGCGCAACGCTCTAAGCTTTGCGACCGAGCGTTCTCCTTCTCCCCTTGTGGGATCGAGGCGGCAGGGCCGTCCCCCGGACGGCCCTGGCATTCGCCCGCCCCGATGGTGGCCGCAGGCCGGATGAGGGGTGCGCAGCTTTGCTGCGCGCCGGTCTTTGGCCGGCACCCCCACCCCATCCCCTCCCCACAAGGGGGAGGGGTTAGAATGTCCGCGTCGAGTTCGTCCGACTTCCTACACGATGAAGCGCCGCGGCGGATCGGCCACATGGGCGCGGGAAAATCGCGCCGGGGCCGGCGTTCGTCTTTCATTCCGAACCGGGAATCACTAGGTAAGCCGCACAACGGCAACGAGGAGAAATTGCTATACGTCCGCCCATGATTCGGCGCCCGGTGGCGCCGCCGATGAACGGTCCCCGCTTCAACGAATTCATCTCCGTGCCCAAGGTGCGCGTGATCGATGAGGAAGGCGAGAATCTCGGCGTCATGCTGACCGCCGAGGCGATCGAGCAAGCCGCGGAAGTGGGCCTCGACCTCGTCGAGGTCTCCCCCAATGCCGATCCGCCCGTCTGCAAGTTCCTCGACGTCGGCAAGTTCAAATATGAGGCGCAGAAAAAGGCCAACCTCGCCCGCAAGTCGCAGAAGACGCAGGAGATCAAGGAGATCAAGATGCGTCCGAACATCGACGATCACGATTATGACGTGAAGATGCGCAAGGTGTTCGACTTCATCGGCGAAGGCGACAAGGTGAAGGTCACATTGCGCTTCCGCGGCCGCGAGCTTGCCCATGGCGAGCTCGGCATGCGCCTCCTCCAGCGCGTCCAGGCGGACGTCGCCGAGACCGCCAAGGTCGAGCAGCATCCGCGCATGGAAGGCCGCCAGATGCTGATGGTGCTGGCGCCCAAATAGGCGCCGCTTGCTTCGGAGGAGGCCGGGCGGCGCCTCGCCGGGCAGCCGGCCGTTTTTGCCGGCATTTCAAAAGGAATCGGGCGGGACGAGCTTTCCGTAGCGGCAGCGGCGTGCGGCCCGTTGCGGATCCGTTTCATTTCGCAACCAGAATGTTGCCCAATTGCCATAAGACCCGGAAAATGGCGGAAAAGTGCGATTTCCGCTGGTTGCACCCGCGCCTTTTCAGTAGCTTCCGTCGCCAAAGACAAGGCGAGGAGGGGGTCGATGACGAAGTCGGTTTGGCTGATGTCGGCTGGTATGTTGGGGCTCGCCGCCGCCCCCGCTTACGCTCAGGACAATAGCAAGCCCACCGGCCAGACCAGCCCGGTCCAGCAAGCGGGGCAGGTCGGCGGCGACCAGCCGCAGCCCGGCGACGACCAGGGCGTGATCGTCATCACCGCCCAGCAGCGCAAGCAGGTGATGGAGGACGTGCCGATCGCCGTCTCCGCCGTCTCGTCCCAGCAGATGCAGAATTCGGGCGCGACCGACATCCGCCAATTGAACCAGCTCGCTCCGTCCCTGCTCGTCTCCTCGACCGGCACCGAGGCGAACGGCGCCGCCCGCATCCGCGGCATCGGCACGGTCGGCGACAATCCGGGCCTCGAAAGCTCGGTCGCGGTGTTCATCGACGGAGTCTATCGCTCGCGCACCGGCGTCGGCCTCGACGAGCTTGGCGAGCTCGAACGGGTCGAGGTGCTTCGCGGCCCGCAGGGGACCCTGTTCGGCCGCAACGCCTCGGCCGGCCTTATCAACATCATTACCAAGAAGCCGGACCTCAACGAGATCGAGGGCTTCGTCGAGGGCACGTACGGCAATTATAACGACTGGCGCCTCGCAGGCGGGATCAGCGGGCCCGTCGCCAACGGCCTCGGCTTCCGGCTCGACGGCGTCTGGAACCGGCGCGACGGCTTCATGAAGGTGGTGAACGCCGCAAACGGCACGGAAAGCACGATCGACGATCACAATCGCTACCTCATCCGCGGCCAGTTGCTCTACCAGCCGGACGACCGGCTGCAGATCCGGATCATCGGCGATTACAGCCATCGCAACGAAAGCTGCTGCGGCGCCGACTATATCTCGACCGCCGAGACCTTCGATCCGACTCCGGGCGTTCCCGGCGACTTCTCGGTCGCGCCGACCAACCGCGTCATCAGCGTCCTCCAGAGCCTTGGCGGGATCGTCCCGACCAATCCCTATGCGCGTCAGGTCGACCTGACGCCGGGCCGCACCTACCGGGCCGTGACCTGGGACGGCGGCGTATCGGGCGAGGTCGACTGGAAATTGACCGACCATGCGACGCTGACGTCGATCACCGCCTATCGCGACTATAAATCCTACCAGCCGTCCGACACCGACTATAGCAATGTCGACATCCTCTATCGCGCGAACGACGGCAACGCCTATCGCCAGTTCAAGACGTTCAGCCAGGAATTGCGCCTCCAGGGCTCGGCCTTCGGCGACCATCTCGACTGGCTGATCGGCGGCTATTACGCGCACGAGGATCTGACGCTCAGCGACAACCTCAAGTTCGGCACCCAATATGGCGAATATGCCTCGTGCCTCGTCCTCGCCAACGTCAATCCGGCGATCCCGCGCGATCCCAATTCGCCGGGCTGCTCGAGCGCGGTCACTCGCGGGGTGCTCGTCGGCGCGCTCGGCGCCGCGGCGCCGCTCGTCCAGGCCGGTCTCGACCGGCTGAGCGCGATCAACAATGTCGGCGACAATCCGACCATCTATTACCAGAAGGACGAGAATTGGGCGATCTTCACCCACAATATCTTCAACATCACCGACAAGGTCGCGCTGACCGTCGGCCTTCGCTACACCCATGAGCGCAAGGATTTCCACGCCACCTTCAACAACAACAATGCGCTCTGCCCGGTCCAGCAGGCCTTTTACGCGCCCTTCCTGCCGGGCGGTGCGGCGGCCGGCGCAATCCCCGCCTCGCTGACGCCACTGCTCGAAGGCATCGTCAATTTGAGCTGCGAGGGCAATGCGACGACCGCGCTCAACACGCTCAACCTGCAGGATCATCGCAGCGAGGGCGAATGGACGGGCACCGGCATCCTGAGCTGGAAGCCGGTCAGGAACCTCATGCTCTACGCAAGCTATGCGAAGGGCTACAAGGCCGGCGGCTTCAACCTCGACCGCTCGGCGCTCGGCAACCCGATCTTCGCGCCGAACGATCCGCGCCAGGCGGCGACCGGCGGCTTCGGGACCCAGAACCTCCAGTTCGATCCGGAAAAGGTCGATTCCTACGAGATCGGCTGGAAATATGGCGCCCACGGAATCGTCTTCAACGGCGCCCTGTTCCGCGAATTGTTCCGCAACTTCCAGCTCAACACGTTCAACGGCTCGGTCTTCCTCGTCCAGACGATCAACGCCTGCGGCACCGATCTCGGCGGGGCCGATCAGGACCAGTCGGGCGCGACCGGCGCCTGCTCGCCGAAGGACGTCAAGGCCGGCGTCGTCTCGACGGGCCTCGAGCTGGAGGCCGCGGTCTATCCGATGCACGATCTCGCGGTCACCGCGGGCTGGACCTATGCCCGGACCCGCTATCGCCGCAACCTGATCGGGAAGCAGACTGGCCAGCCGCTCGACCCGGCCCTGTTCCTGCTGCCGGGCATGGAGGTCTCCAACGCCCCGGCCAACGTCGTCACCGCGTCGATCACCTGGACTCCGCGGATCGGCGACACCGGCCTCAGCGGCCTGGTCTATGTCGATAGCCGCATCAGCTCGGGCTACAATACCGGCTCCGACCTGTTCCCGGAGAAATATCAGCCCGGATTCGCCCTGTTCAACGCCCGCATCGGCATTCGCGGGCCGAAGGAGCGCTGGTCGCTCGAGCTCTGGGCGCAGAATCTGTTCAACCAGAATTACCAGCAGGTCGCGTTCAACACGCCCTTCCAGGGCACCAACTCGCGCGCCAACGTCCAGGCGTTCGGCGGCACCGCCAACCAGCTCTTCTCAAGCTTCTTGGCCGAACCGCGGACTTACGGTATTACGGGGCGTTTCCGTTTCTAGAATGCTGTGCGAAGGGGGGGAATTCTTTCGCTGAAGCAGCATTCTAGGTCTTCGTGGGGGAGGGGGGGCCCTCGTCCTTAGGGACGAGGGCTTCTTTTTTCCTTCAGGCGGCGTCGCGCGCGGCGCCATTGCCGCCCGCGGCCGCCCGCAACAGACGAGACTGGATCGCCTTGAGGCGCGCGGGGCTCTCGATCTTCGCACCGGCGGGATCGGTCAGATAGAAGACGTCGACCGCCCGCTCGCCATAAGTGGCGATATGGGCGGAATGGACGGCGGTCCTGAGCTCGTAAAGCGCCTGGCCGAGCCCGCTCAGCAGGGCGGCGCGGTCGCGGGCATTGACCTCGACCACCGTGTAGCGGCTCGACGCGAGATTATCGATGAACACGGCCGGCTGGATCGGAAAGGCCTCGGCGCGGCGCAGCGGCAGCGGCTTGGCCTCGAGCCGCTCCATCGCCGGCGCCTCGCCCCCCAGCGCGCGAAGCACCGCCTGCTCCAGCCGCTTCAACTGGTGGCGCTCGGCGAACGGGGCGCCGGCGCCGTCCTGGACGAGGAAATTGTCGATCGCCATGCCGTCGTTGGTGGTGTGGATTCGCGCGTCGATGATGTTGCCGCCGGCGAGGCTGATCGCCGCCGAGAGCCGGTAGAAGAGACCGGGCTCGTCGCCGCTGTAGATGCTGACGAGGGTTGCGCCCCTTTCCTCCTCGACCGCGGTCGCGACCGGACGGGCGGCGGCGGGCTGGCGGTCGCAGCGGTCCATCAGCCGGGCATTGGCTTCGAGCACCGCCGGCGGCTCGGCGAGCCAATAGCTGTCGGGCAGCCGCCAGGCCATGCGGGTGAAGCGGCTCTCCTCCCAGCCGAGCCGCGCCGCAAGCGCCTCCTGCACCGCGGCGATCCGTTCGGTGCGGCCGCGCTCCTTGTGGCCGAGGCGCAGCATCTCCTCGGCGCCGTCGAACAGCAGGCGAAGCAACTGGTCCTTCCAGCTCGTCCAGACGCCCGGCCCGACCGCGCGGATATCGACCACGGTCAGGATGAAGAGCAGGCGCAGCCGCTCCAGGCTCTTCACCCGCGCGACGAAATCCGAGACGGTCTTGGGATCGGTGAGGTCGCGCTTGAAGGCGGTGTCGGACATGAAGAGGTGCCAGCGCACCAGCCAGGCGACCGTCTCGGTCTCGGCATCGGTCAGGCCGAGCCGCGGGCAGAGGGCGAGCGCGACCTCCGCGCCAAGCGCGCTATGGTCGCCGCCGCGCCCCTTGGCGATGTCGTGGAGAAGGACGGCGACATAGAGGGTCCGCCGCGAGGCGATATGGCGGAACATCGCGGTGGCGAGCGGATGATCCTCCTTGAGCGCGCCTTTCTCGATCCGGGCGAGCAGGCCGATCGCCCGCAAACTATGCTCGTCGACCGTATAATGATGGTACATGTCGAACTGCATCTGGGCGACGACCCGGCCGAAATCGGGAATGAAGCGGCCGAACACGCCCGCCTCGTTCATCCAGCGAAGCACCGTCTCGGGATCGCGCGGCGAGGTCAGCGTGTCGAGGAAGAGCGCATTGGCCCGCGGGTCGTCGCGGACGCCATCGACCAGCTTCGCGTCGCGCGCCGCGGCACGCATCGCCATCGGGTGGATTTCGAGCCCGTAAAGGTCGGCGAGCGCGAAGATCCGGACCAGCCGGACCGGATCCTCGCGGAAGAAATCGTCCTTCGGAAGAGCGAGCCGGCCGCGGTCGAGGACGAACCCTTCGAGCCGCCGCGGGCGCCGCTTCAATGCCGGAAGGCCGAAGCGGCGGCCGCTGCGCGCGAACTTCTCGTCGAGATGGGCGAGGAAGACCCCGGTCAGATCGCCGACCGTCTTCGCGTGCAGGAAATAATGGCGCATGAACCGTTCGACCGGCGATTTGCCGGGCCGGTTCGCATAGTTCATGCGCGCCGCGATCTCGCGCTGATAGTCGAAGGTCAGCCTTTCCTCCGCCCGTCCGGCGACGATATGGAGGTGGCAGCGCACCGCCCAGAGGAAGCGCTCGGCGCGCTGGAACTGGCCGAGCTCGTCGGCCGTCAGCAGCCCGACCTCGACAAGCTCGGCGACGCTCGCCACCCGATAGGCATATTTGGCGATCCAGAAGAGGGTGTGGAGGTCGCGAAGCCCGCCTTTCCCTTCCTTGACGTTGGGCTCGACGACGTAGCGGCTGTCGCCCATCCGGCGGTGCCGCGCCTCGCGCTCCTCCAGTTTCTCGACGACGAAGGTACGGGCCTTGCTCCCGACCACCTCGGACCAGAAGCGCGCCTTGACCTCATCGAACAGCCGCTCGTCGCCCCAGAGATAGCGCGCCTCCAGCAAGGCGGTGCGGATCGTATGGTCGCCCGACGCGGCGGCGACCAGCTCGTCGACCGAGCGGCTCGAATGGCCGACCTTCAGGCCGAGGTCCCAGAGCAGATAGAGCAGGGCCTCGATCACCTGCTCGGGCCAGCCGGCCGGCTTCCACGGCGTGACGATGGCGAGGTCGACGTCCGAATGGAGCGCCATCTCGCCGCGTCCGTAACCGCCGACCGCCAGCAGCAGCAGCCGCTCCGAATCGGTCGGGTTGGCGATCGGATAGAGACGGCCGACGGCATAATCGTAGGCGAGGCGAAGGATCTGGTCGGTGAGATAGGCGTAGGCCGCGGCGGTCTCGGTGCCCTGATAGGGTTTCTCCCCGAGCCGCCGGGCGATCTCGGCGCGGCCCCCCGCCAGTGCCTCCTTCAGCGCCCGGGCGGCTTCGGGCCGTTTGGCCTCGGCGAGGAAGTCGGCGAGGGCGCGGCGGTCGACGATCGCGCGCTTGTTCGGGACCGAGGCGAAGCGGCCGGACATCAGCTCTCCGCGGCGAGCCGCTTCAGCTCGTAGAGCAAATCGAGCGCCTGGCGCGGCGCCAGCGAATCGACGTCGAGCCCGTCCAGCATCGCCCGGACGGCATCGGGCGCCGCTTCCTCCTGCCGGATCGTCGCTGCGAAGAGCGGCAGATCGTCGAGCCCCGCAGCGATCCCGCCGGTCGCGGCGCGGCCCTCCTCCAATTTGTCGAGGACCGAGCGGGCGCGCGCCAGCACCGGCGGCGGCAGGCCGGCCAATTTGGCGACGGCGAGGCCGTAGCTTCGGTCCGCCGGGCCCGACGCGACCTCGTGGAGGAGGACGAGATCGCCCTTCCACTCGCGCGCGCGGACATGGTGGAGCGACAAGGCGTCCAATCGTTCGGCGAGCCGGGTCAGCTCGTGATAATGGGTTGCGAACAGGCAGCGGCAGCGATTGCGGTCGTGCACCGCCTCGACCACCGCCCAGGCGATGGCGAGTCCGTCATAGGTCGAGGTGCCGCGCCCGACCTCGTCGAGGATGACGAAGCTGCGCTCGCTCGCCTGGGCAAGGATCGCGGCGGTCTCGACCATCTCGACCATGAAGGTCGAGCGGCCGCGCGCGAGATTGTCCGAGGCGCCGACCCGGCTGAACAGCCGGTCGACGAGGCCGAGCGTCGCACGCGCCGCCGGCACGCAGGAGCCGGCCTGGGCGAGGATCGCGATCAACGCATTCTGGCGCAGGAAGGTCGACTTGCCGCCCATGTTCGGGCCGGTGACCAGCCACAGCCGGCTCTCCTCCGAAAGGCCGCAATCGTTGGCGACGAAGCGGCCGCCGGCTGCGCGCACCGCTTCTTCCACGACGGGATGGCGGCCCTCCTTCACCTCGAAGCAATTGCGGTCGACGAAGGAAGGGCGCGACCAGCCGCCCTCGGCCGCCCGCTCGGCGAGCGCGGCGGCGACGTCGAGCCGGGCGAGCGCGTCGGCGGCGGCGGCGATCGGCTCGGCGCCGGCGAGCGCCGCCGCCATCAATTCCTCCAGATGGGCGGCCTCGGCGGCGAGCGCATGGGCGCCGGCCTGGCCGACCCGAATCGCCTGCTCGTGCAGGTCCGGCGCGTTGAAGCGGACGACGCCGGCCAGGGTCTGGCGATGGGTGAAGCCGCTTTCGGCGCGCATCAGCGGATCGGCGTGCCTGGCCGGGACCTCGATATGGTAGCCGAGCACGCCATTGTGGCGGATCTTGAGCGCCGCGATCCCGGTCTGCTGGCGGTAGCGCGCCTCCAGCCCGGCGATCGCCCGGCGTCCCTCGCCGCCGGCCGCGCGAAGATCGTCGAGCGCAGCGTCATAGCCTTCGGCGACATAGCCGCCCTGCGCCGCGTCGATCGGCGGCGACGGCACCAGAGCGCGGCTGAGCAGGTCGACCAATTCGCCATGACCGGTCAGCGCCGGCAGCAAGGCGGAAAGAAGCGCGGGCTGGTCCGGAAGCGCGGCGAGCCGGCCGTGGAGGCGGCGCGCCTCGTCGAGGCCGTCCCGAAGCTGGCCGAGATCGCGCGGGCCGCCGCGGCCGGCGACGAGGCGGCCCAAAGCGCGGCCGATATCGGGCAGCGCCTTCAACTGGCGGCGAAGCATGTCGCGCGCGCCCGAATCGCGCTCGAACAGGCCGACGAGATCGAGCCGCGCCTCGATCGCGCGCCGGTCGAGCAGAGGCGCGCCGAGATCGGCGGCGAGCAGTCGCGCGCCGGCGCCGGTGACGGTGCGGTCGACCGCGTGGAGCAGGCTGCCGGCGCGCCCGCCCCAGGCGGCGACGGTCAGCTCCAGGCTTTCGCGGGTCGCCGCGTCGATCGTCATATGGTCGCCGGCCGAGCGCGGCACCGGCGGCCGAAGGAAGGGGAGCGAGTCGCGCGCGACCTCGTCGAGATAGGAGAGCAGCCCGCCGGCGGCGCTGAGCGCGGCGCGGTCGAAGGCGCCGAAGCCGTCGAGCGTCGCGACCCCGAACCGTTCCCTCAGCCGCCGCTCGGCGGCGAGGCTGTCGAATCCGGCCTTGCGCTCGGTGACGGCGACCCCCCCGACCGGCTCGGGCGCGACGATCTCGGCCGCGCCGAGCCGCGCCAGCTCGGCGTCGAGCGCGGCGGCCGGGATCGAGCCCAATTCGAACCGCCCGGTCGAGACGTCGGCGGCGGCGAGGCCGCAGCGCTCGCCGACACGCGCCACCGCGACCAGCCAGTTGGCCGCGCGCGAATCGAGCAAGGCCTCCTCGGTCAGGGTGCCGGCGGTGACGACTCGGACGATGGCGCGGCTGACCACCGATTTGGAGCCGCGCTTCCTGGCCTCGGCCGGGCTCTCGATCTGCTCGGCGATGGCGACCCGGAACCCGCCTTTGATCAATCGTGCGAGATAGGATTCGGCGGCGTGGATCGGAACGCCGCACATCGGGATCTTCTCGCCCTCATGCTCGCCGCGCGCGGTCAGGGCGATGTCGAGGCATGCGGCGGCCGCCCTGGCGTCGTCGAAGAACAATTCGAAGAAATCGCCCATCCGGTAGAAAAGCAGGCAATCCGGCGCCTCGGCCTTGAGCGCGAGATATTGCGCCATCATCGGGGTCGGCGCCCCGTTCGTCTTCGCCTGTGTCGCCATTGGCTGCCAACCTAGTGGCTCCGGCGCGCCCATGGAACGGGATTCGGCAGTTGCGGCGTCGATGATTCCCGACTTAAGGCGGCCTTCAAACAAGGAGAGCGTGCGTGAGCGACGGCAGCAACGTCAAATTCTCCGAGCAGGAGGCCTTGCTCTTCCATTCGCAGGGGCGGCCTGGAAAGCTCGAGATCATCGCGTCCAAGCCGATGGCGACGCAGCGCGACCTCAGCCTCGCTTATTCGCCCGGAGTCGCGGTGCCGGTGCGGGCGATCGCCGACGATCCCGACGCCGCCTACGATTATACCGCCAAGGGCAATCTCGTCGCGGTCATCTCCAACGGCACCGCGATCCTCGGCCTCGGCAATCTCGGCGCGCTTGCCTCCAAGCCGGTGATGGAAGGCAAGGCGGTCCTGTTCAAGCGCTTCGCCGACGTCGACGCGATCGACCTCGAGCTTGCGACCGAGGATGTCGACGCCTTCATCAACGCGGTCGCCCTGATGGAGCCGAGCTTCGGCGGAATCAACCTCGAGGATATCGGCGCGCCGTCCTGCTTCATCATCGAGCAGACATTGCGCGAACGGATGAACATCCCCGTCTTCCACGACGACCAGCACGGAACCGCGATCATCACCGCCGCCGGCCTGATCAACGCCTGCCACCTCACCGGCCGGTCGCTGAAGGACGTCAGGGTGGTGGTGAACGGCGCCGGCGCCGCCGCCATCGCCTGCACCGAATTGATCAAGGCGATGGGCGTGCCGCACGACCATGTCGTCATGTGCGACCGCAAGGGCGTCATCTACGAGGGCCGCGCCGAGGGAATGGACCAGTGGAAGTCGGCCCATGCGGCCGACACCAAGGCCCGCACGCTCGCCGAGGCGCTGGTCGGCGCCGACATCTTCCTCGGACTCTCGGCCGCTGGCGCGCTCAAGCCGGAGATGGTCAAGGCGATGGCGCCGAAGCCGATCATCTTCGCGATGGCCAATCCCGACCCCGAAATCTCGCCGCCCGACGCCAAGGAAGCGCGGCCCGACGCGATCGTCGCCACCGGACGCTCGGACTATCCGAACCAGGTCAACAACGTGCTCGGCTTCCCCTTCATCTTCCGCGGCGCGCTCGACGTCAGGGCGACGACGATCAACGACGAGATGAAGATCGCCGCCGCCGAGGCCCTGGCCGAGCTCGCGCGCCAGCAGGTCGCCGAGGAGGTGGCGGCGGCCTATGGCGGCCAGGCCCACAGGTTCGGCGCCGACTACATCATCCCCGCGCCCTTCGATCCGCGGCTGATGGAGGTGGTTCCGGCGGCGGTGGCCAAGGCGGCGATGGACAGCGGCGTCGCCCGCTTCCCGATCAAGGACATGGCCGCCTATCGCACCCAGCTCAAATCGCGGCTCAACCCGACGACCTCGGTCCTGACCCTCGCCTACGAGGCGGCGCGCGCCAATCCCAAGCGCGTGCTGTTCGCCGAGGGCGACGAGGATGTCGTGCTTCGCGCCGCCATCGCCTTTCGCGACGGCGGCTACGGGACCCCGATGCTGGTCGGCCGCGACGACGTCTACGACCGGCTGCGCGCGCTCGGGGTCGAGGAGCCGAAGAGCTTCGAACTGTTCAACAGCCGCCATTACGGGCGGATCGGCGAGATGGTCGATATGCTCTACCGCCGGCTGCGGCGGCGCGGCCACCTCCAGCGTCAGATCGAGCGGATGGTCAACCAGGACCGCAACACCTTCGCAGCCCTCCTGCTCGCGCTCGGCGAGGCGGACGTGATGATCACCGGAGTCACCCGCCCTTACTCGCAGAGCCTGCGGCAGATCCAGCGCGTGCTCGACGCCAAGGAGGGGACGACCCCGTTCGGAGTCCACATCATGGTCGGCCAGAGCCATACGACCTTCATCGCCGACACGGCGGTGACCGAGCGGCCGACCGGCGAGCAGCTCGCCGAGATCGCAATCCAGACCGCGACCGTCGCCCGCCGCATGGGCCACGATCCGCGCGTCGCCTTCCTCTCTTATTCCAATTTCGGCGATCCCGAGGGCAGCTTCCTCGAACGGATCCGCGACGGCGTCCGCGTGCTCGACGCGCGCGGCGCCGTCGATTTCGAATATGAAGGGGAGATGGCGCCCGACGTCGCGCTCAACCCGGCAATGCAGCGCGTCTATCCGTTCAGCCGCCTGACCGGCCCGGCCAACGTGCTGGTGATGCCGGGCCTCCAGACCGCCAACATCTCGGCCAAATTGCTTCGCGAGCGCGGCGGCGGCGCGATGATCGGGCCGATCCTGGTCGGCATGGAGCAGCCCGTCCAGATCGCGACGATGACGGCCAGCGCCTCCGACCTGGTGACGCTGGCGGTGCTCGCGGCGGGCGGGATCGTCGGGTAGAGTCAGGCTGGACCCCGGCTTCCGCCGGGGAGCACGGAAGGCCGCCTCCAACCTTCAGCTATTGCGGATTCGGATTGTCCGTCGTCGGCGCGCCTTTGCCGGCGGCGCCGACCGCGCCGATATTGCCGAACAATTCGTCGAACAGGCTGCGGTGGCTGCCGAGCGTCGGCGTCTTGTCCTTGCTCGGATGGATCGAGGCGACCTGCTCGAGCCCGCGCCGGTCGATCGAGGCGACGTTGCCGGCCTGGTCGAAATGGACGTGGAGGATGGTCTGGTCGATCGCGTGCGGCTGGCTGTAGCCCATGTTGCGGGTGTCGCGGGACACATAATACCAGTCATTCTGGTCGAACGTGCCCGAGAAGGTCGGCCGGCCCAGCGTGTTCATCACCGATTCCTTATTGTCGGTGCCGGGCTGGATGGCGTTGGTCAGCGTCGTCTCCATCACATAGCCCTGATGGAGGCGGACGGCGGAGCAGCCGCCGAGCGCGAGCGCGCCGGCGACGATCGCGCCGAGAAGGAAAGGGGCGGCGCTGCTGCGGCGAGCGATCATCTTAAAAACACTCCATCAAATGTGCCGATTGGGTCCGCGCCCCCGCGGCCGCCTTGCAGAAGGGCGGGAGGAACCAATATCCGGAAAAAGCAAATGGGCGCAAGCCTGACGCCGATGGGAGCGACGACGCTGACCTTGTTCAAGACCCTGTTCGGACGGCGCAGCGAGCGCGCCCGCCTTCGTCCGCTCTATGAAGCGGGGGTCGCGCTCGCCCGCGACCCGGCCTGGTACGAGGAGGGCGGCGTGCCCGACACGCTCGAGGGCCGCTTCGCCATGGTCGCCGCGGTGACGGCCCTCATCCTGCTGCGGCTGGAGGCGGAGGGCGAGACGGCGAAGCGCGAATCGGTTTTGCTCACCGAATGGTTCATCGACGACATGGATTCGAGCCTGCGCGAGCTCGGCATCAGCGACGTCGTCGTCGGCAAGCATGTCGGCAAGCTGGTGAGCGCGCTCGGCGGCCGGCTCGGCGCCTTGCGCGAGGCGGGGCCGCTCGACGAAGCGGTGCGCCGCAACATCTTCGCCGGCGAACCCGCTGAAGAGACCGGAATCCGCTTCGTCGCCGGGCGGCTGGAGCGGCTTCGCGAGCGGCTGAAGGCTGTGCCGCTCGGCCGCCTGCTGGCCGGGGAGATCGGATGACTCCCGAATTCAGCCGCGTCTGGCGCATCGACACGCTCGGCGCCGAGCCACGCGCGGTCCGGATCGCGGCGGAGGAAGCGGAAAGAGCGGCTCTCGCGGAGCGCTTCGGCCTCGTCGCCGTCCACCGGCTCGAAGCCGATGCCACGCTCAGCCGCGAAGGCGAGACGGCGCGCGCCGCCGGAATCCTCCGCGCCGCCGTCACCCAGAGCTGCGTCGCCTCCGGAGAGCCGGTCGAGGAGGAAGTGGAGGCGCCGTTCCGAATCGAATTCCGGCCTTCCCCCGGGAGCGGCGGCGGCGAGGAGATCGAGCTTGGCGAAGGCGATATGGATACGGTTTTTTTCGACGGCGCAGCGATCGATCTCGGCGAGGCCGTTGCGGAGACGCTCTCGCTCAGCCTCGATCCCTGGCCCCGCGCGCCCGGCGCCGAAGCGGCGTTGCGCAAGGCAGGCGTGAAGGACGAGGAGGAAGCGGCGCCCGAATCGAGCCCCTTCGCGGCGCTCGGGGGATTGAAGGACAAGCTCGGGAAGTAAAACTTGCCGCGTGCCCCGCACGCGTCAGAACGGAACGTCGTCGTCCAGGTCGCTGTCGAAGGCCGGCTGCGGACGGGATTGGCGGTTGCCGCCGCCCGAGCTGCCGCCGCCGTTCTCATAGCCGCCACCGCCGCCGGCGAAATCGCCCTCGCCGCCGCCGCCGCGACTGTCGAGGAGGACGAGCTCGCCGCGGAAGCGCTGCAGCACCACCTCGGTCGAATAGCGGTCCTGGCCCGATTGGTCCTGCCATTTGCGGGTCTGGATCTGGCCTTCCAGATAGACTTTCGAGCCCTTGCGCAGGTAGGATTTGGCGACCCGGCCGAGATTCTCGTTGAAGATGACGACACGGTGCCATTCGGTCCGCTCCTGGCGGTTGCCGTCGCGGTCCTTCCAGCTCTCCGACGTCGCGACGCGCAGGTTGACGACCTCGCCGCCATTGTTGAGCGAGCGCGCCTCGGGATCGTCGCCGAGATTGCCCACCAGGATGACCTTGTTGACGCCCGCCATCTCTCTTCCCCTCTAAAGGCCCAGCGCGACGGCGCTCCAATAGGTCGCGCCCGCCGCCAGATAGGCAAGAATGAAGAGATACCCTAGCATGAAGGCCGGCCACTTCCAGCCGTTCGTTTCCCTTCGGGTGACGGCGATGGTGGAGAGGCATTGGGGAGCGAAGACGAACCAGGCGAGGAAGGCGAGCGCCGTCGGCAACGACCAGCGGCCGCGCAGGCGCGAGATCAGCGAATCGTGCATCCTGGCCTCGTCCGGGCTCTCGATCGAATAAGCGGTGGCGAGCGAGGAGACCGAGACCTCGCGCGCCGCCATGGCCGGGATCAGGGCGAGCGCGATCTCATGGTTGAAGCCGATCGGCTTCACCACGACGTCGAGGCCCGAGGCGATGTGGCCGGCGATCGAGCTTTGCAGCGCGGTCTCCCCCGGCTTCGGCTGCGGGAAGGAGAGCAGGACCCACAGGACGATCGTCGAGGCGAGGATGATCGTTCCGGCGCGCTTCAGGAAGATGAGAGCGCGGGTCCAGAGGCCCAGCGCGATGTCGCGCAGGCGCGGTAGCTGGTATTTCGGCATTTCGAGCATGAAGCCGCGATGCACGCCTTTCGTCACGGTGAGGCGCAGGACCAAGGCGGCGATCAAGGCGCCGACGATGCCGATCGCATAGAGACCGAAGAGGACCAGCCCCTGCAGGCCGAACCCCCAGAAGATGCTCCGCGCCGGAATGAAGGCGCCGATGATGATCGCATAGACCGGCAGCCGCGCCGAGCAGGTCATCAGTGGCGCGATCAGGATCGTGGTGAGCCGGTGCTTGGGGTCCTCGATCGTCCGCGTCGCCATGATCCCCGGCACGGCGCAGGCGAAGGAGGAGAGCAAGGGGATGAAGGCATGGCCGGAGAGGCCGACCCGCGCCATCAGCCGGTCCATCATGAAGGCGGCGCGGACCATGTAGCCGGTGGCTTCCAGAATGAGGATGAAGAGGAAGAGGACCAATATCTGCGGCAGGAAGGCGACGACCGCGCCGACGCCGGCGAGGATTCCGTCGACGAAGAGGGAGCGAAGCAGGCCGCCGGGCAGCGCTGCCGTCATATAGGCCTGGGTTTGCGACACGCCCTGGTTGATCCAGTCGACCGGCACCTTCGACCAGGCGAAGACGGCCTGGAACATCAGGAACATGATCAGTGCGAAGATGATCGGGCCCCCGATCGGATGGAGCACGATCGCGTCGATCATGTGCGAGGTGCGGCGCCCTCCGGTCTCGCTCACCGTCGCATGGCGGGCGATGGCGCGGGCGCGGCGCTGGACGGCTGTGAAATCCTCGGCCTCGACGCCCTGGCCGGGACGGAGGCGGCGGGCGGCGCCGACCGCCCCGCTCAACGCCTCCTTCAATGCGTCCGCGCCGCGACGGCGGACGGCGACCGTCGCGATCACCGGCACGCCCAATTCCTGCTCCAGGCGCCGCGGATCGATCTCCAGCCCGTCGCGGCGGGCGAGATCGACCATGTTCAATGCGACCACGGTCGGAAGGCCAAGCGCGATCAGCTGCAGCGCGAAGCGAAGATGGTTGTCGAGATTGGTCGCGTCGAGGACGACCACCAAAGCGTCGGGGAGCCGCTCTCCCGCCTGGCGGCCGATGACGACGTCGCGGGTCACTTCCTCGTCGGGGCTGGACGGATCGAGGCTGTAGGCGCCGGGCAGGTCGACCAGCTCGACCGGGCGGCCGTCGGGAAGCGACAGCCGGCCCGATTTGCGCTCGACGGTGACGCCCGGATAATTGCCGACCTTCTGCCGGGCGCCGGTCAGCATGTTGAAGAGGGCGCTCTTGCCGGAATTGGGATTGCCGACGAGCGCGACGAGCGGGATCGAGCTCATAGTGTCTCGACGCTGACGGCGCGCGCCTGCGCCTGGCGCATGGCCACCATCATCCGCCCGATCCGGACCGTCAGCGGGTCCCGGCCGAAGAAAGGCGCGCCGTGCAGCGCCTCGATCGCCACGCCCTCGTCGAAGCCGAGATTGCGAAGCCGCCGCGCATCCGCGTCGTTCAGGCACGACCAGTCGATGCCGGTGACGCGCGCCGGTGTGCGGAACGGAAGCTGATCGAGCCGAAGGGCCATGGCGACCCTATAATGCGAGTGATTATCAATAACGAGTAAAATCTGATCCCGAAGCGGTGCGGGCGAAGCCCGCAGCCATGTCCGGGGGACATGGCGTGCCGCTTCGGGATCAGATTTCCGCCGGAGGCAAACAGGCAACCGCTCGGCTCAGCCTTCCGGCGTCATCGCGTCGAACTTGCGCTGGTCATGCTGCATGGCCGCGCGCGCCGATCGTTGAAGCTGCGCCTGCTAGAGCGGCCCGCGATTAACTTGAATCGCAGGCCGCTCTATAAGTCATTGTTGTCGCGTTGCGTTTTACGAAAATTGAGCAGGCCCGCCATGCCCCCGGCATGGCTGCCCGCTGCGGGGCAGCGGGCACCTGCTCAATGGTACCCACCTTTTCGCGCAACGCTCTAGGCAACGATCCCTCTGATTTGATTCGTCGTGTCGTCGAACGCATTCAGATCGGCTTGCGTGGCGAAAAGCGCCTTTCCTCCAACCTTGTGCATAAATCCTCCCCGGGACGAGCAGAGTGTTGGAGCTTTGGGCTGCCCCCGGGTAGGCCAAGATCGTGCCCGGGGAACACGATCTCGCTCCAACATAGCCGCAGGCTGGTGGAGGGGGCTTTGTGCAGGTCTCGAACCCCCCTCCACCATGCTGCGCATGGTCCCCCTCCCCGCGAGCGGGGAGGACCGGGCTACCGCGTGCCCGTCGTCGGGGTGCCGGGCGTGTCGTCCATCAGGCGGCGGGTGAGGTAGATCATCTCCATCGCCTGGGTGTGGGCGGCTTCGCGGAGGTTGGCGCCGGCGGCGTGGCCGCCTTCGATATTCTCATAATAAAGGAAGGGCAGGCCATATTCCTCCATCCGCGCCGCGAACTTGCGGGCGTGCTGCGGCCCGACCCGGTCGTCCTTGGTCGTCGTGAAGATGAAGGGGGTCGGGTAGGCGACGTCGCGGCGGAGATTCTGGTAGGGCGACGTCTTCTCCCAGAAGGCGCGGATCGCGGGATCGGTGACGCTGCCATATTCGCCCTCCCAGGAGGCGCCGGCGGCGATCTTCGAGATCCGGATCATGTCGAGCAACGGCACGTCGATCACCGCCGCATGCCAGAGGTCCGGATGCTGGGTGAACTCGACGCCCATCAGCAGGCCGCCGTTCGAGCCGCCGCGGATACCGAGCCGGCGCGGGCTGGTGACGTGGCTGGCGATGAGGTCCTTCCCGACCGCGGCGAAATCGTCATAGACGAGCTGGCGATGGACGGTGAGCCCGGCCTCGTGCCATTTCGGCCCGAACTCGCCCCCGCCGCGGATATTGGCGAGCGCATAGACTCCGCCATGGTCGAGCCAGAGCTTGCCGAGCCCGGCCGAGTAGGTCGGCGTCTGGCTCACCTCGAACCCGCCATAGGCGTAGAGCAGGGTCGGGTTGTCGCCGTCGAGCTTCATGTCGCGGCGGTGGACGAGGAAATAGGGGATTTTGGTGCCGTCGGAGGAGATCGCCTCATGCTGGTCGACGACGAGGTTGGAGGCGTCGAACTTGGGCGGCTGGGCCTTGATCTCATGCGCCTGGCCGGTCGCCGCGTCGGCGAGCCAGAGCGAGGGCGGAGTCAGGAAGCTCGTGACCGAGATGAAGGCCTCGTCGCCGGTATTGCTGGCATCGACCACCCCCACCGACGAATTGTCCGGCAGAGCGAGCTGGGCGCGGCGCCATGAGCCGTTCGGGCCGGGCGTGAACAGCAAGGTGCGGCCGCGGACATTGTCGAGGATCGAGACGAGCAGGACGCCGCGCGACGAGGTCGAGCCCTCCATCGCCTCGCGCGGGCCTGGTGTGTAGATCAAGGTCGGCTTGAGATGGGCCGGATCGGCCTTGAGCTGTGCAAGATCGACCGAGAGCAGGGAGCCGGCCGGGAAGGTGGTGCCGGCCGGCGTCCAGTCCTCGCGAATCTGGATGACGACGCGGCCGTCGATCAGGTCGGAGAAATTGGCCTTGGTCGGGATCGCGACGCGCCGCGCCCCGTTCGGGCCGATTATGTAGGTTTCCGAGCGGAAGGTATCGAGCGGACGGTCGATGACGGAGAGGGTCCGGTTCTCCGCGTCGCGAAGCACATAGGGGGTGACGCCGTAGCCGCCGTCCTCGGCGCCGCCGCGGAACAATTCGACCGCGGCGGAAAGCGGCTGGCCGCGCTTCAGCCTCTTGACGATGTAGGGATAGCCGGTGCGGCCGAGATCGCCGGGCGCCCATTCGCGGCTGACCAGCAATGTGTTCTCATCCTCCCAGGCGATTCTCTGCTTGCCCCTGGGCAGGACGAAGCCGTCCGCGACGAACTTGCCGGAGGGGAGGTCGAACTCGCGCACCGTCACCGCATCCTCGCCGCCGTCGGAGAGGTCGATCAGGCAGCGGCGCTCGGCCGGACGCGCGCAATTGACGCCCTTGAAGACCCAGTTCGCCTTCTCGGAGGCGGCGAGCGCGTCGAGATCGAGCACGACCTGCCAGGCCGGCTGCTCCTTCCGGTAATCGGCGAGGCTGGTGCGGCGGAAGATGCCGCGGACATGGTCGGCATCCTGCCAGTAATTGTAGACCTGGCCGCCGATGAAGCGGCCGAACGGGATTCGGTCCTTCGCCTGGGCGATGTCCAGCGCCTCATTGTAATAGGCCTGGTAGCGCGGATCGGCCTCGAGCACCGCCTGCGCCTTGGCATTGTGCACCTTGACCCAATCCATCGCGCGCGGGCTCGAGACGTCCTCCAGCCAGAGATAGGGATCGTCGGGGGCGGTCGCGGCGGCCGGGGCCGGGGCGGCGGGGGGCTGGGCGGAGGCTGCGGTCATGGGCGCGGCGGTGGCGGCGAGCAGGCTGGCAAGAAAAAGGCGCATTGCATCCCCCTTATGTTTCTGCGCGACAAACGCGACAGCCGGCGTGCCGAGTCAAGGGTGAAACCCCCGGCACGCCCGATCGATCTGCAAACCGCACGCGTCAGGGGACGAAAGTCGGATTCGTGTTCGGCGGCCCGGCCGGCTCCGCCTCGCTTTCCTCGGGAAGCATCTCGCCGTCGAGCGGCAGCGGCGGGCCGATCCAGACCGCGTCGCGCAGATGGTCGCGTCTCTGGTTGGTCGTGTTGGGGTGGACCAGGATCGAGAGGCCGCGATTGTTGAGCATCAGCCAGGGGACGAGGGTGCCGAACAGGTCCGTCGCGAAGGCGATCTGATACATGGCCTTGCTGTGCGGGCCGACCGGCCGGTCCCAGATCGTGCCGAGCCGGACGGCGAAGCGCTCCGCCGCCGCGGCGCGGATCGCGAGCGCGTCGTCGCGGCCGGCTTCCGGGTCGAAATAGATATGGGCGTGATAGCTCGCAATCTCGCCGACCGGCCGGACCGGGGCCGCGCGTTCGTCCATCTTCACACCGCCGGATAGCGCAGCCGCCCAAGGAAGCGGCTGAGCGAGGGAAGACGCTGGCGGCTGCCGCGCCAGCCGGCCTTCATCTTCTCGAAGCGCATGACGTCGTCGATGCGGCGGTCGAGAAAGGCGCGGGTTGCGGCGAGGCCGTCGCTCGCATCGTCGAGATAGACCATGGTCGTCGCGCCATAGACGCCGACCAGGATGCCGCGCTTGCTGTAATGGTTGAAGTCGGTCGCGGTGTCGCCGGCGATCCGCCACATCCGGTCCGCCGCGCGCCAGCCGAGCCGGGCGGCGAGCGCCAGATTCCGGGGCTGCGCAAGGATCGCCAGCGCCCTCCGCAACGCCTCTTTCTGCGGCTGGATCAATTCGAGCCGGAACAGGACCAGCGCGCGGATGCGGTCGCGTATCTTCATCGCCGCGATCCGCTCGGGCGGGAAGGCGGCGGCCATGGCGCGGTCGATCGCGTCGAACCAGGCAAGGATCATCTCGGGCGCGCCGCCGGGGAAGCAGAGCCGCGCGCGGGACGCGGGCACGCCGAGCTCGGACGCGGCCATGGCGAGCGCCTTGTCGCTCCAGCCGTCGAACATTGCGTTCGGCGCGATTCGCGGCGCCAGCGCGGCGCGCAATTCGTCGAGAATCATCTCGGTCGGCGCGGGATCGGCCATGGCCTAAGAATGGTCCCGTGCCGCTGTCGATGCAAGCCGCCCGGCCCGCTCGGGCAGCCGGATGAGGATGAGCGAAGCGGCGATCAGCATGGCGCCGGCAATGTCGGCGGCGCTCATCGTCTCGCCGTAGGCGAGCCGGCCGATGATCGCCCCGCCGACCGGCTGGGTGAGCAGGCCGACGCCGACCACGACCGGCGAGAGATAGCCGACCCCGTAGACGACCAGGCCCTGGCCGATCACCTGGCTTCCGAGCGCGAGCACGACCAGCGGCGTCCAGTCGTGCGGCACCACCGAATCGCCGACCAGCCAGGCCATGAGCAGCAAGGGGAGGGCGCCGGCGGTGGTCGCGATGGCGAGTACCGGCATCGGCTTCATCTCCCGGCGGGTCCGGTCGACGACGATCAGGTAGAAGGTGTAGAAGAGGCCGGCGAGCATGGTGAAGAGGTCGCCGGTGAAGTTCCGGGGCGAGAGCTCCCAGCTCGATCCGAGCAGGAGGCCGGCGCCGATCGCGGCCGAGGCGATGGCCAGCCACTGGATCGGACGCGGCAGCCGCTTGAGGCGGAGGAAGCCGTAGACGACCAGGAAGAGGCTCGACGAATTGCCGAACAGGCTCGCATTGGCGAGCGTGGTCATGCGGATGCCGACATGCCAGACGGCGAGGTCGGCGGCGAAGAACAGGCCCGCGATCGACAGCAGGACGACGAGGCCGCGATTGGGCGCGATACGCGGCCCCGCCTGGTGCCGCGCCAGCAGCAGGAGCAACGGCACGGCGAGCCCCATCCGCCAGAAGCCTGCCGCGACCGGCCCGACGTCGGCGATCCGCACCATCCACGGCCCGAGCGCGAGGACGAGATTGCCGGCGATCAGGGCCGGGAAGGCGTAGCGGCCTTTCGGCGCCGCGGGCTGCGGGATCGGCTGCTGCATGGGAGAGGCCGAGCCGCTAGGGCTCCGGCCCCGGGTCCGTCAAGGACGCTTCATGCCCGAAGCGTCGGCCAGGGTCCGGACCCTGGAAGGCCCGCTAGACGAGCCGCAGCGCGTTGATCGCGACGATGAAGGCCGCGATCAGGAAGAGCAAGGCGGCCGCGATCCGAAGGACGCGCACCGGCACGATCTTCGCCAGCCGCTCGCCGAGCGCCGCGGCGGGAACCGACGCGATCAGGATTCCCGCGGCGGCGCCCGCGCCCGCCAGGGCGATCGTATCGAAGCGCGCCGCGATCGCAGCGGTCACGAACTGGGTCCGGTCGGCAAATTCGAGCAGGAAGAAGCAGCAGGCGGTGGTGACGAACGGTCCGGTCCGCCAGCCCTCGGCCATCGGCTTCAGCCTCGCGGGGAACAGGCCCTCGGCGCCGGCGAAGAGCAAGGCCAGAGCGGTCAGCAAAGCCAGCGCCCGCAACGGGACGCGGTCGTGGATGAGCCACCCGGCATAAGCGGCGATCAGGCTGTTGGCGATCGCGGCGAGCGCGATTCCGAGCAGGATCGGCAGCGGCTTCCGGTAGCGCGCGGCGAGAAGGATGACGAGCAATTGGGTCTTGGCGCCCCATTCGGCGAGGGCGGCGGCGACGAAGCTGGTGAGGAGCGGCTCCACTCAGAAGAGGCGGACGGAGACCGAGGCGATCAGCGCCTCGCTCGCTTCCTCGTCGAGCCGATCGCAACCGATCGCATCCTGCAGGCGCGAGAGATAGAGGGCCGTCGGGCAGGGGAAGCCGTTGGCCGCGGCATGTTCGAGCGCCTCGGCCAGCCGAACCACCGGAATCAGGCCGTAAGCGGCCGCGAGACGGCGCATCCCGGCGACATTCTCGGCGAAATCGCGCGCCGAAAGCCGCTTCGACAGCGCCTGGATGGTCGCCAGCCGCTCGCAAAGATCGGCGCGCACGATTGCCAGGCCGTCATGCTCCCAGCATGAAGGCGAATGGCCGGGGGCCATTCGCACCTGGCAATTCATTCCGTCATGATCGGCCCGCATCGCCCGGCCTCCTTTCAGCGTACGAGGGGACGATGCGCCTTCATGGTTACCGAAGGATTAACTTCGTGCGGCGCTTCGGCTTTCCTCGGTGACCTTGACAGAATCGCCGCCGCGCTGCACAGGCGACGGCGCACTGGAGCGGCGGGGACGCCGCTTTTATTTTTCGCCCAACAATTCGAGATGAGGCTGTCATGGCCAAGCCGACCACCGTCAAGATCAAGCTCGTCAGCACCGCCGACACCGGCTTCTATTATGTGACGAAGAAGAATCCGCGGAACATCACCGAGAAGATGACCTTCCGCAAATACGACCCCGTCGCGCGCAAGCACGTCGCGTTCAAGGAAGCCAAGATCAAATGACGGCCGCCTAGAGGCCGTCGTCATCTGACCCCGAACGCGATCGGGGGTCCAGCTCTTCTTCCGTTTCGGACGCGGGGGCTTCAGACGGAGGTCGCGGCATCGCCAGCAAGGCCTTCACCGCCTCGACGAATTTCATCACCGAGATCGGCTTGGAGACATAGCCCTCCGCCCCCGCCTCGCGGATCCGCTCCTCGTCGCCCCTGGCGGCATAGGCGGTGACCGCCATGATCGGAATCGCCCGCAGCGCCGGATCGCCCTTCATCTGCTCGATCAGCTCGAGCCCGGTAATGTGCGGCATCTGGATATCCATGACGATGAGGTCGGGCACGACCGCATGCGCGCGCGCGACCGCCTCGCGGCCGTCGCGCACCGGTTCGGCCTGATAGGCATGGGCGCGGAGCAGGTCGCAGAACAGCTTCAGATTGAGCTCGTTGTCCTCGACAACCAGGATTTTTTGTCCCACGCGCCCAACCTAGGCGATGCGCATCCGCGATACAAATGAACCCGACCCCGAAACCCTGGCGCTTGGCGCGCTCGGCTGGACGCTGGGCGACGAGCAACGGGCGCAAAGGCTGCTGGCGCTGACCGGGCTGACTGCGGACGATCTTCGCGACCGGCTCGGCGAACCCTCCTTGCAGGCGGCGCTGCTCGGCTTCCTCGAAGCGCATGAGCCGGACCTCCTCGCCTGCGCCGAGGCGCTCGGCGTGGCGCCGGCCGATCTGGTCGCGGCCCGGCGGAGGCTGGAGGCATGAGCCGGCCCTTGCTGATCACCGATTGCGACGAGGTGCTCCTCCACATGATCGGCCATTTCGCCGAGTGGGTGGCGGAGGCGCACGGGCTCGATTTCGACATCAGCGCGCCGGGCTTCCGCAACGCGCTTCTGAGCCGCGACGGCCTGCCCTTGCCCGAGGATCGGGTCTGGCCCCTGCTCGACTCATTCTTCGACACCGAGATGCACCGGCAGAATCTCGTCCCGGGCGCCGCCGAGGCGTTGGCGGAGATCGCCCGCGTCGCGGACGTGGTCATCCTCACCAATATCGGCGACGAATATGAGGCCGGTCGGGTCGAGCAGCTCGAACGGTTCGACATCCGTCACCGCGTCCTCTGCAATCGCGGCGGGAAGGGGCGGCCGGTGCTCGAATTGATCGAGGGGATGCAGCCGACGGCCGCCGTCTTCGTCGACGATCTTGCTATCCATCACGAATCGGTCGCGAAGCACGCGCCCTCGGTCTGGCGGCTGCACATGATCGCCGAGCCGCGCCTCGCCGAGCGCACGCCGCCGGCGCCGGACGCGCACGTCCGGATCGACGACTGGCCGGAGGCGACCGGCTGGATCCTCGGCCGCTTCAGCCAGGGACAAGCGGCTTGAACGAGATTGTCTTGCGCCCCGCCCTGTCGCAAGGGTCGCCGCCAATGAGAAAAAAGGCCAAGGAAAAGGGAGGGATGGATGAGCAGGATCGGACGTTCGGCATTGGTTGCGGCCCTGTTGCTCGGCGGCGCGGCGCGGGCGGCGGTTCCGCCCGACGAAAAGGCGAATGAGGCCGCGCTCGACGCGTCGGTCAGCAGCGACGACCAGTCGGCCTGGCTGAAGATCCTCTCCTCCGAGCCCAACAATGTCGGCTCGCCGCACGACCATGCCAATGCCGAGTTCATCCTCGCCCGTTTCAAGGAGTTCGGCTGGGACGCCCATATCGAGACCTTCCAGGTCCTTTATCCGACGCCGATCACGACGACGGTCGAGATGGTGACTCCCGAGCATGTCCGTCTCGGCGGCCAGGAGCCGCCGGTGCCGGGCGACGCCACCTCCACCAAGACGGCGACGGCGCTGCCGCCCTATGTCGCCTATCAGGGCGACGGCGACGTCACCGCGCCTCTGGTCTACGTCAATTACGGCATGCCGGCCGATTATGACGCGCTCGCCCGGCGCGGCATCGATGTCAAAGGCAAGATCGCCATCGCCCGCTACGGCGCGGGCTGGCGCGGCCTCAAGCCCAAGCTGGCGCAGGATCATGGCGCCGCCGGCTGCATCATCTATTCGGACCCGGCCGACGACGGCTACGCCACGGGCGATCCCTGGCCCAGGGGCCCGTCGCGGCCGCCGCACGGAGTCCAGCGCGGCTCGGTCGAGGAGCTTCCGACCCGGCCCGGCGACCCGCTGACGCCCGACGTCGGCGCCAAGCCCGGCGTCAAGCGCCTGACGCGGGCGGAATCGGGGATCATCCTCAAGATCCCGGTCCTGCCAATGTCCTATGCGGACGCGCAAATCCTGCTCTCGCACCTCGACGGGCCGGTCGCGCCGGAGAATTGGCGCGGCGCCCTTCCCTTCACCTACCATATCGGCGGCGGCGGCGCGGTGAAGGTGCATCTCGCGGTCAAGTCCGACTGGTCGCTGAAGACGATCTACGACGTGATCGCGATGATCCCCGGCAGCCGCTACCCCGACCAATGGGTGATCCGCGGCAACCATCATGACGGCTGGGTGTTCGGCGCCGGCGATCCGCTCGGCGGCAATGTCGCCATGCTCTCCGAGGCCAAAGCGCTTGGCGCGCTCCGGCGCCAGGGCTGGCAGCCGCTCCGCACCATCGTCTATGCGAGCTGGGACGGCGAGGAGCCGGGCCTGCTCGGCTCGACCGAATGGGCCGAGGAGCATGCCGACGAGCTGAAGCGCAAGGGCGTCATCTACATCAACACCGACGGCAACGGCCGCGGCGCGCTCCACGTCGAGGGCGACCACAGCTTCCAGCATTTCGTCAACAGCATCGCCGGCGACGTCACCGATCCGGAAAGCGGCGCGTCGGGCCTGCAGCGGATGCGCGCCAAGATCCTGAGCGCCGCCTATGACCGCAACACGCCGCTCGACAATCCCGAGCTCGCCGCGGCGCAGAGCGGCGCCGACATTCCGATCGGGCCGCTCGGCTCGGGCTCCGATTACACCGCTTTCTACCACCATCTCGGCCTTCCGGCGCTCGACGTCGGCTATGGCGGGGAGAGCGAGAGCGGCGGCGTCTATCACTCCGTCTATGACAGCTACGACCATTATGTCCGCTACAGCGATCCCGGCTTCAAATATGGCGCGGCCTTGTCGAAGACGGTCGGGCGGATGGTGCTTCGAATCGCCGATTCCGACACGGTGCCGCAGCGTTTCTCCGACTTCGCCAACACGGTCGACCGCTATCTGCAGGAGGTCAAGAAGCTCGAGGAGGCGCGGCGCAACGGCGACCGCCTCCGCGACAAGATGGAGCGCGACGGCGACTTCCGAATCGCCATGGACCCCTTGAAGCCGATCGGCCCGCCCAAGGCCGAGCCGATGACTCCCCATGTCGAGCTTGCGATGCTCGAGGATGCGGTCGACCGTCTGAAGGCCAGCGCCACCGCCTACGATTCGGCCTATGCCGACAAATCCTCGGGCCTGACGCCGGAGCGGCGCGACCGGCTGAACGCGATGCTCCGCGACATCGACCAGGTGCTCATCCTGCCGCAGGGCCTGCCCTTCCGGCCCTGGTACAAGAATCTGGTCTCCGCCGCCGGGCGTTTCACCGGCTATGGCGCGAAGACGCTGCCGGGCGTCCGCGAGGCGATCGAGGAGAGGCGCTTCGCCGATGCCGCGGCCTATGCGCGCTTCACCGCCGCCGCGCTCAACGCCTATGCCGAGAGGCTCGACGCGGCACGCAGGCTGCTGGAGGAGAAATGATGGAGAAGACGGCCTTCATCACCGGCGCCACCGCCGGCATCGGCGCCGCCGCCGCCCGCCTCTTCGCGCGCGAAGGGTGGAAGGTGGTCGGCACCGGCCGGCGGCAGGACAGGCTCGACGCGCTCGCGGCCGAGCTTGGCGACGGCTTCCATCCGCTCGCCTTCGACATGACCGACGAGGCGGCGGTCGAGCGCGTGCCGGACGCGCTTCCGCCGGGCTTTCGCGACATCGACCTGCTCGTCAACAATGCCGGCCTCGCTCTGGGCACCGGACCGGCGCAGGAAACGAAGCTCTCCGACTGGCGGACGATGATCGAGACCAATATCACCGGCCTCGTCGAGATCACCCGAATCCTGCTGCCGACCCTGATCGCGCGGAAGGGGATGATCATCAACCTGAGCTCGGTCGCGGGGACCTATCCCTATCGGGGCGGCAACGTCTATGGCGGCACCAAGGCCTTCGTCCGCCAATTCTCATTGGGCCTTCGTTCCGATCTTCACGGCACCGGAGTCCGTGTCGCCTCGATCGAGCCCGGCATGGTCGAGACCGAGTTCACCACCATCCGCACCCATGGCGACAAGGCGGCGTCGGACGCGCTCTATCGCGGCGTCGATCCGCTGACCGCCGAGGACATTGCCGACACCTTCCGGTGGATCGCCAACCTGCCGCCGCACGTGAACGTCAACGCGCTGGAGATCATGCCGGTGAACCAGAGCTTCGCCGGCTTCCAGGTGGCGCGCGATACGTAGGCTTCATTCCCTTTGGTCGTGACTCCGGGAATTTTCCTCTCCCTTGGATGGGAGAGGAGGGTAAGGTTTGTCGGGCCAAGCCAGTGGCATCTGCGCCTTGACCCGAACGGCGGAGCGGTGCTTACGGCTTGGCCATGACCGACATCGCCTCACGCCTCGCCGAGCTCGGCATCGCCCTTCCCGAGCCTGCAGCGCCGGTCGCGGCCTATGTGCCGACCGTGCTCGCCGGCAACCTCCTCCATATTTCCGGGCAGGTCCCCTCCGAGAATGGCCGGCTCATCACCGGCCGGCTCGGCGAGGATCTCGACCTCGAGACCGGCCAGCGCGCCGCCCGCGCCTGCGGCCTGATGCTGCTCGCCCAGATGCAGAGGGCTTTGGGCAGCCTCGACCGGGTCGAGCGGGTCGTGAAGCTCGGCGTCTTCGTCAACAGCGCCGGCTCGTTCACCGATCAGCCGAAGGTCGCCAACGGCGCGTCGGAGCTGATGCAGCAGGTGTTCGGCGAGGCCGGCCGCCATGCCCGAAGCGCCGTCGGCGTGCCGGTGCTTCCCATGGGGGTGGCGGTGGAGATCGATGCCGTCGTCGCCGTCAAGGCAGGCTGAGCTTCAGCGTCTCGGTGCGCGGCCCTTCGCCCATCGCGGCCTGCACGGGCCGGGGCGGCCGGAGAATAGCCGCGCCGCATTCGAAGCGGCGATCGAAGCGGGCGCGGGGATGGAGCTCGACGTCCAGGCCAGCCGCGACGGCGCGGCAATGGTGTTTCACGATTATGATCTGGATCGGCTGACCGCGACCCATGGCCGGGTGGCCGATCTGGACGCAGAGTCGCTGGCGGCGCTCCCCCTCTCCGGCACGTCGGAGACGATTCCGCGCCTGACCGAAATGCTTGCCCTGATCGGCGGACGCGCGCCCCTGCTCATCGAGGTGAAATCCCCGGACCGGAACGTCGTCCCGCTCTGCCGCGCGGTGGCGGCCGCGCTCCAGGGCTATGGGGGGCCGGTGGGGATCATGTCGTTCAACCCGGAGGCCGGCGCCTGGTTCGCTCGGCATGCGCCCGAGCGGCTGCGCGGCCTCGTCGTCACCGAAAGCGGCAAGAAGGGCCTGCGCGGCCGGATCGAGCGGCGCCTCTCCTTCTGGCGGGCGCGGGCGGATTTCCTTGCCTGTGACATAAGAGACCTGCCGTCCGCCTTCGCCGCCGGGAAACGCGCCGCCGGCGTGCCGGTCTTCACCTGGACCGTCCGCACCGATGCCGACCGCGCCCGCGCCGCCGCCGAAGCGGACCAGATCATCTACGAGGACGTTTCCTCCGGATGAGCGAGATCGTCGCCCGGATCGCGCCGGGAATATCGAGCTTCGAAGCCGAGGATTGGGACCGCTGCGCCGGCGCCGGCAATCCCTTCCTTGCCCATGCCTTCCTCTCGGCGCTGGAGGAATCGGGGAGCGCGACCGCGCGGACGGGCTGGCAGCCGGTGCCGGTCGCGATCGCGGGCGACGACGGCCGTCCGGCGGCCTTGATGCCGGCCTATGTCAAGAGCCACAGCCAGGGCGAATATGTCTTCGACCACGCCTGGGCCGCGGCCTGGGAGCAAGCGGGCGGCGATTATTATCCCAAGCTCCAGATCGCGGTGCCGTTCACGCCGGTGCCGGGCCGGCGGCTGCTGACCCGGGAGCCGGGCCTTGCCCCGGCCCTGATCGGAGCGGCCGAGGCGATCGTCCGCCAGCACGGTCTCTCCTCCGCCCACGCCACCTTCCTTCATGGGGAGGAGGTGCCCCTGTTCGAGGCGGCGGGCTGGCTGATCCGGATCGACAGCCAGTTCCACTGGCACAATGAGGGCTATCGGAGCTTCGACGATTTCCTCGCCGCTTTGTCCTCCCGAAAGCGCAAGGCGATCCGCAAGGAGCGGGCCGCGGCGCTGGAAGGAATAACGATCGAGCATCTGACCGGCGATGCGGTCGAGGAAAAGCATTGGAACGCCTTCTGGGCCTTCTACCAGGATACCGGCGCGCGCAAATGGGGCCGGCCCTATCTCACCCGCCGTTTCTTCTCCCTGCTCGGCGAGCGGATGGCGGACCGCATCCTGCTCATCTTCGCCTTGCGCGAGGGGGTTCCGGTCGCCGGCGCGCTCAATTTGATCGGGGCGGACACGCTCTACGGCCGCTATTGGGGCACGCTCGCGGACGTCCCCAACCTCCATTTCGAGCTCTGCTATTATCAGGCGATCGAGGCGGCGATCGCGCGCGGGCTCGCCAGGGTCGAGGCCGGGGCACAGGGCCAGCACAAATTGAGCCGCGGCTATCGGCCGGTGCCGACCTGGTCCGCCCATTTCATTCCGGACCGCGACTTCCGCCGCGCGGTGGCGGACTATCTGGCGGCCGAGCGGCCCGCCGTGCTTCGCGAGATCGGAGCGCTGGACGGGATGGCGCCGTTCCGGAAGGATCAGGGGAAGTAGAGCGCTCACTCCTCGTCATCCCCGCCAAATTGACGGCGTACCCGTCAATGGGATCCGGCTTTGCCTGATCCGGCGTCTCCGGCCTGGATTCCCGCTTGCGCGGGAATGAGGGAAAAGAGGCGGAAAAAGTCAGGCGGCGCGGCGCATCGTGGTTTCGGCGAGCCAGGCGCGGGCCTGGCGCTGGGCTTCGGCGATCTCGCGGGCGGTCATTTCCTCGGCGATCTCGGCCCGGCATTCCTGGCCGCGGCGGCTGCCGTTGAGCGCGGCGAGGTTGAACCATTTATGCGCCTCGATCAGGTCGACATCGAGGCCGTGGGTGCCGGTCGAATAAGCGACGCCGAGCTCGTAGAGCGCTTCCGCATCGCCCGAAGCGGCCTCGGCGAGGCGGCTCTCGATCAGGAACGCGGCGGTCTTCAGACTATGTGCCATGTGACGTACCCCCTTGGCTTCTCGTATCGGGGGCAGGTTTGCGACGGCGACCCCAAACAAATGGTTAACGCCGCAATTACCTTGTTTTTCGGCGTCAGCCGGAGGGAATCACCGGCAGATTGTCGATGAGGCGGGTGTGGCCGATCCTGGCCGCGGCGAGCAGGCGCGCCGGCCGGTCGGGCAGGATGACGGGCTCGAGCGTCTCGGCGTCGCGCAATTCGACATAGTCGATGGGATCGAAGCCGGCCCTGGCGAGCTTTTCGCGCGCCGCCTCCAGCGCGTCCGCGACCGGCGTTCCGCCGATGATCGCGCTCGCCGCCTCGCCGAGCGCGCGCGGCAAGGCGCGGGCGGCGCGCCGTTCCTCCTCGCTGAGGTAAAGGTTGCGCGACGACAAAGCGAGGCCGTCGGCGTCGCGCTGGGTCGGAACGCCGACGATGTCGATCGGCACATCGAGGTCGCGGACCATGCGCCGGATCACGGCGAGCTGCTGGTAATCCTTCTCGCCGAACAAAGCGACGTCCGGCCGGACCTGGTTGAACAATTTCGCGACCACCGTGGCGACTCCGTCGAAATGGCCGGGCCGCGACTCGCCGTCGAGATCGCGGCTGAGTCCGGCGACTCCGACATTGGTCGCGAAGCCGTCAGGGTACATGATCTCGGCATCCGGCGCCCAGAGCAGGGCGACGCCGCCCTCCTCCAGCATCCGCGTGTCGGCGGCCTCGCGGCGGGGATAGGTGGCGAGATCCTCATTGGCGCCGAATTGCTTCGGGTTGACGAAGATCGAGACGACGACATGGTCGGAGCGCCTTTTTCCTTCCGCCACCAGGGCCATGTGGCCGGCGTGGAGCGCCCCCATGGTCGGCACGAAGGCGATGGTGCCGCCGCCGGCGCGAAGCTCCGCCACGGCCTCGCGCAGCGTTTCGATGTCACGGACAATTTGCACCGCTTTCCCGCCTTGGATAGAGGATGGCCGACGCCCTTGCGGGGAGGGGCGCCCAGAATCAAGAGACCGAGATCGAGGAACATGGCCGGGCCGCATTTCATCGTCTTCGCCAATGAGAAAGGCGGCACCGGCAAGTCGACCACGGCGGTCCATGCCGCGGTCGCGCTCGCGCAGGCGGGGCGGCGGGTGGCGGCGGTCGATCTCGACACGCGCCAGCGCACGCTCGGCCGCTATCTCGACAATCGCGCCGCCTCGGTCGCGCGGATGGGCGTCGCTTTGCCCATGCCCGCCTATGAGACGTTCGATCCCGCCAAAGGCGAGGAGGTGGATTCGGCGCTCGACCGGCTGGCGGAGGAGGCCGACGTGGTCGTCGTCGACACGCCCGGCCGCGACGATCCCGACGCGCGCAAGGCGATGCTGAGGGCCGATACGTTGGTGACGCCGATCAACGACAGCTTCGTCGATCTCGACCTGATCGGCCAGGTCGATGCCGAGACCTATCGGGTGAAACGGCCGAGCTTCTATGCGGAATTGGTCTGGAACAGTCGCACCCAGCGCGCCAAGGCCCATGGCGCAAGCGTCGACTGGGTCGTCCTGCGCAACCGCATGCAGCATATCGAGGCGCGCAACATGCGCCGCGTCGGCGAGGCGCTGAACGAGCTGTCGCGCCGGGTCGGCTTCCGGGTCATCCCCGGCCTCGGCGAGCGGGTCATCTATCGCGAGCTGTTCCCCAAGGGCCTCACCCTGCTCGACCTGCAGCAATTGGGCGAGGTCGGCATCGCCCATATCGCCGCGCGCCAGGAATTGAGGGAGATGATCGCCGCCTTCGCGCTTCCCAATGAAAGCGGCGTGGCCGCGCCGGCCCGCGCCGCCGCCCTCGCGGGCTGATATGGGTGCGCTCGTCCTGCTGGCGGCGGGGGGCCTGATCTGGGCCTGGTGGTCCGGCCGCCTCAGGGGCTTCAATACCGACGACGTCGCCGCCGGCCTCCTCTTCCTGCTCGGCCTCGACATGCTGTTCCGCGGCGCGCTCGTTCCGGGTGCCGCCTTGATGGCCGGCGCCCTGCTGTGGGCGGCGTGGCGCCGGCGCCCGCCGGGCGCTTCCATGCCGGTCGAGGATGCCCGGCGGCTGCTCGGCGTCGGGCCGGATGCGAGCCTTGCCGAGATCCGCGCCGCGCACCGCCGGCTGATCGCGCGCGTCCATCCCGACGCCGGCGGCTCGGCAGAGCTCGCGCGGCGCGTCAATCTCGCCCGCGACACGCTGATCGCCGAATTGAACTGCCGGACGCCTCGCGCGTCTTGAAACCGATTCCATCCACGATACGGGAGCCGCTTATGAGCCATTGCTTCGATCCGACGATCTTGCGCGAATATGATATCAGAGGGGTCGTCGGTGAGACGCTTGGCGAGGCGGACGCGGAGGCGGTCGGCCGCGGCTTCGGGACCATCCTGCGCAGGGCCGGCGGGCGGCGGATCGCGCTCGGCCGCGACGGGCGGCTGAGCTCACCGGCTTTCGAGGCGGCTTTGCTCCGCGGGCTCACGGCGGCGGGCGTGGATGTGATCCGGATCGGGCTCGGCCCGACGCCGATGCTCTATTTCGCCGAGGCCGAGCTTCCGGTCGACGGCGGCCTGATGATCACCGGCAGCCACAATCCCGGCGATTATAACGGCTTCAAGATGGTGCTGAACCACCGGCCTTTCTTCGGCGAGGCGATCCAGCAGCTCGGCCGGATCGCCGCCTTGGGCGATTGGGAGGAAGGCCAAGGGATCGTCACCGACGAGGAGGTGATGGAACTTTACGTCGATCGCCTGCTCCGGGATTTTGACGGCGGCGCCTTCCGGATCGGCTGGGATTGCGGCAACGGCTCGGCCGGGCCGGCGGTCGAGCGGCTGGTCGAGCGGCTGCCGGGCGAGCATCATATGCTCTACGCCGAGGTCGACGGCCGCTTCCCCAACCATCATCCCGATCCGACGGTCGAGGCGAATCTCGAGGATCTGAAGCGGCTCGTGCGGGACAAGGGGCTCGATTTCGGAATCGCCTTCGACGGCGATGCCGACCGGATCGGCGCGGTCGACGGCGAGGGCCGGGTCGTCTGGGGCGATCAATTGCTCTCGATCCTCGCCGAGCCGGTGCTCCGCGACTGTCCCGGCGCGACGATCATCGCCGACGTCAAGGCGAGCCAGGCCCTGTTCGATCGCGTCGCCGAGCTTGGCGGCAGGCCGCTCATGTGGAAGACCGGCCACAGCCTGATCAAGTCGAAGATGAAGGAGACGGGCGCGCCGCTCGCCGGCGAGATGAGCGGCCATATCTTCTTCGCCCACCAATATTACGGCTTCGACGACGGCATCTATTCGGCGGTGCGGCTGATCCGCGCGGTGACGAAGCTCGGCGGATCGCTGACCGCGTTGCGCTCGGCCATGCCGAAGATGGTCAACACTCCCGAGATCCGCTTCCAGGTCGACGAAAGCCGCAAGTTCGCGATCGTCGACGAGGTGCTGGCGCGGCTGGAATCGGCGGGCGCCGACGTCGACGCCACCGACGGCGCCCGGGTCAGCACGCCCGACGGCTGGTGGCTGCTGCGCGCCTCGAACACGCAGGACGTGCTCGTCGCCCGCGCCGAGGCCAGGGACGAAGCGGGGGTCGAGCGGCTGATGGCGCAGATAGACGAACAGCTCGCGCTCTCCGGCATCGAGCGCGGGCCCGAGATCGTACACTGAATGCCAAGGCTCTACCCCGAGGCGCTGGCTTTCTGCATCCTGTGGAGCCTGCTTGCGGTCTGGGGCTGGTCGATGCTCGGCCTCACCGCCGGCCTTCTGCTCTCGGTCGGCCTGTTCCTGATCGTCATGCCGACGAGCGCGATCGTCCTCACCCGCACCAGCAATGTCGGCCTGGAGCGGGCGGTGCGCTGGGGAATCCTGCTGCTGGCCGCATTAGCCGTCTTTTCAGCGGTCGATCTCAACCGTTAAGCTGCCGCCTCCGCTCGTTGGACGAAGCGGATCAAAGGGGGATGGACCGATGAGGAAATTTGTCTCGATCGTGCTGGCGTTGCCGTTCCTGATCGGCGCGGCCCCGCCGCCCGATGCGACGCGAAGCGATGTGCGCTGCCTCGTCCTGAGCCTGCCGCTCGCGGGAAGTGACAAGCCTGAGGAGAAGCAAGCGGGCCTGGTCGATGTGTTCTATTTTCTGGGCCGCATCGATGGCCGCTCCCCAGGTTTCGATTTGGAGACTGCGGTGGTGCGCGAGGAGACGGCAATCCGGGCCAGCGCTCCGGCGGACCGTCAGGCATTGGCTCAGAGCTGCGCGTCAATCCTGGAAAAGCGTGGCGGCGATTTGAAAACGCTTGGCGACCATCTGCAGGCCCGCGGCCTCTAGGAACTGTGGACTCTTAGGGATTCCCATTTTCCCCGAAGCGTGATTCAAGACTGCTATTTGGGGAGGCGGAGATGGGGGTCATGGATCGGCTGGTTCTGAGCGACGCGGCGTGGGAGCGGATAGCGCCGCTCATCA
>DASUHH010000063.1:0-60768 GCA_036273615.1 Allosphingosinicella sp.
CCTAGAGCGGGCTGTGACTGGATTGAATCACAGCCCGCTCCAGAACCCTTTGTTGTCGCGTTGCTTATTGCGAAAAGCCGGTACCCACCTTTTCGCGCAACGCTCTAGCGGCCGGAATCGGGCTCGGCGAGGATCCGGTCCTCGGCGCCCTTGACCAGCCGGTAGGGCCGGTCGGCGGCGACCGGCTGCCAGGTCGACAGAGCGCCTTCGCAGAGCACGAGGCGCTGCTTCGAGCCGGAATAGTCCTTGCTCCAGGTCCCGCCTTCGCGAATGGTGAAGCTGTCTATGGCCGAGCTGTTCGCGCTTCGAACGCCGCAGGTGATCGCGCGGCCGACATCGTTGCGAAGCGAGATCTGATGCTCGTCCTTGGCGTTGGCGGGTGAGAGAGCCAGGAACGCGATAAAGGCCACGCCCAGGCCGCAGGTCTTGAACCTCATGTCCTCCTCCTGACCATAGCGAAGCCGCCAGGCAGGCGAGTCTCCGCGCCACCCCCGGGTTGCATTATGCTACGGAATGCGTCCGAGCGCCAGCCGTGGATGGTGTCGCGAACGTCAGACGTTGAAGCGGAACAGCATCACGTCGCCGTCCTGGACGACATAATCCTTGCCTTCGGAGCGCAGGCGCCCCGCGTCGCGGGCGCCGGCCTCGCCGCCGAACGCGATATAATCCTCATAAGCGATGGTCTCGGCGCGGATGAAGCCGCGCTCGAAGTCGGTGTGGATGACGCCCGCCGCCTGCGGCGCCTTCGCCCCTTTCCCGACCGTCCAGGCGCGCGATTCCTTGGGGCCGGCGGTGAAGAAGGTGATGAGATGGAGGAGGTCGTAGCCGGCACGGATGATTCGGGCGAGGCCGGTCTCCTCGAGCCCGAGATCCTTGAGGAATTCATGCCGGTCCGCTTCGTCCATGGTTGCGATCTCGGCCTCGATCGCGGCCGAGATGACGACCGCGCCGGCGCCCTCGGCGGCGGCTTTGCCGAAGACGCGCGCGCTATGGGCATTGCCCTGGGCCGCGTCGGCCTCGTCGACGTTGCAGACGTAGAGGATCGGCTTGCCGGTCAATAATTGCGCCCGCTCCAGCGCCTTCTTCTCTTCCCCGTCCCTGGGGCGGGCGAGCCGGGCCGGTCTGCTGTCGCGGAGCAGGTCGAGCGCCTGGCCGAGGATCGAGGCCTGGACCTTCGCCTCCTTGTCGCCCTGCTGCGCCTTCTTGACGAGATTGGGGACGCGTTTTTCGAGGCTTTCGAGATCGGCGAGCATCAATTCGGTCTCGACCGTCTCGGCATCGGCGATCGGATCGACGCGGCCCTCGACATGGGTGACGTCGCCGCCCTCGAAGCAGCGCAGGACGTGAACGATCGCGTCGACCTCGCGGATGTTGCCGAGGAACTGGTTGCCGAGCCCCTCGCCCTTCGACGCGCCGCGGACCAGGCCGGCAATGTCGACGAATTCGAGCTGGGTCTCGATCTCCTGCGCCGATCTGGCGATCGCGCTGATCCGGTCCAGCCGCCTGTCGGGCACGGCGACGCGGCCGACATTGGGCTCGATCGTGCAGAAGGGATAATTGGCCGCCTGCGCCGCCGCCGTCTCGGTCAGCGCGTTGAACAAGGTGGACTTGCCGACATTGGGCAGCCCGACGATCCCGCAGCGAAAACCCATTATGACCCCATATGGTGGAAGAGCGCCGCGCGCGGAGCGACGCGGCGCGGCTTTGCAGCGCCGTTAGCCGCTCGTGCGCATTTTTGCCAGTTGCCGGCTGCTCGACAGGCCAGGCACGGCTTCCTAAGGGAAAATGCGCCTTTTCGGGGGATATTCCATGATGCTGCGCCGCCTGTGCCTGCCTCTGCTCCTGCTGGGCGCCGCCGCCGCGCCGCCGCCGACCCCCGCCCCGCCCGCGGCGCCGGTCAGCCCGGAGCAGGCGCTTCGCAACACCGAGGAGATTGACGGGCTGCTGGCGGTCCATGTCGACCGCAAAGGCGGGCGCATCCTCCTCTCGCTGCCGGCGCCGGACGCGGAGGGGATTTCGGGCCGCTTCATCTATCTGACGGCGCTTGAGACCGGGCTGGGATCGGCGCCGCTCGGCCTCGACCGCGCCCAGAATACAGGCTCGCGCCTGCTCGTCTTCCGCCGGATCGGCCGGAAGGTCGCCGCCGAGATCGAGAATCCCCGTTTCCGCGCGATCGGCGCGCCGGCCGACGTTCAGGAGGGCGTTCGCCGCAGCTTCGCCACCTCGACCATCTGGATTGGCGACGTCGCCGCCGAGCAGCCCGACGGCGGGATGCTGGTCGACATCTCGACCTTCCTGACCCGCGACGACATGAACATCGCCGGGGCGCTGAAGAGCGGCGGCGGCGGCGAGTTCAAGCTCGTCCCCGAGCTGAGCGTCGCCGACACCAATTTCGTCAAGGTCTTTCCCGACAATATCGAGCTCGAAGGGCGGCTGACCTTCGTTTCGGCTTTGCCGGCGTCCGAGATCCGCAATATCGCGCCGGTCGACGGCAATCTGAGCTTCACAATCCGCCATTCCCTCGTCCGCCTGCCGCCGCCCGGCTACGAACCGCGCCTGTTCGATCCGCGCGCCGGCACGTTCGGGACTCAGATCGTCGATTATGCGCGGCCGCTCGGCCAGCCGATCGTCTACGAGCTCGCCAACCGCTTCCGGCTCGAGAAGACCGACCCGAACGCGGCGCGCTCGACCGTGAAGAAGCCGATCGTCTTCTATATCGACCGGGCGGCGCCGGAGCCGATCCGCACCGCGCTCAAGGAGGGCGTCTCATGGTGGGCCAAGGCGTTCGACGCGGCGGGCTACGAGGATGCGTTCCGGGTCGAGATCCTGCCCGAGGGCGCCGATCCGCTCGACGTCCGCTACAATGTCGTCAACTGGGTCAATCGGGCGACGCGCGGCTGGTCCTACGGTCAGGCGATCACCGACCCGCGCACCGGCGAGATCATCAAGGGCAACGTGCTGCTCGGCTCGCTGCGCGTGCGGCAGGACATGATGATCTACCAGGCTTTGGTCGGCGCCGGGCGGACCGGGACGGGCGGGCCGGACGATCCGATCCAGGTCGCGCTCGCCCGCATCCGCCAGCTCGGCGCGCACGAGGTCGGCCATGCGCTCGGCTTCGCCCATAATTTCGCGGCGAGCATTCAGGGCCGCACTTCGGTCATGGACTATCCGGCGCCGCGGATCGGGCTTGCCAACGGCGCGCCGGACCTTTCGGATGCCTATGGCGTCGGCGTCGGCCGCTGGGACGATTTCCTCGTCGACTGGCTCTACGGCGCCGAGACCGACGCCGAGGGCCGGGCGAAGATGGAGGCTGCGCTCGCGCAGGGGCTGCGCTTCGTCGCCGACGACGATGCCCGGCCGGCCGGCGCCGCCCATCCTTATGGCAGCCTCTGGGACGACGGCGCCGATCCCGCCGCCGAGCTCGATCGGATGACCAAGGTGCGGGCGGCGGCGCTCTCCCGGTTCGGGCCGGAGGCGCTGCCGGCGGGCGCGCCGCTCTCGGACCTTCGCCGCGCCTTCGTTCCGATCTGGCTGCTCGACCGTTACCAGATCGAGGCGGCGGCGAAATTGCTCGGCGGCGTCGACTTCGCTTATTCGGTGCGCGGCGGCGGGCGCGACGACATGCGCCCGGTCCCGCCGCCGGCGCAGCGCCGCGCGCTCGACGCCCTGCTCGCGACGCTGACGCCGGCGGCGCTGACCGTGCCGCCGTCGCTGGTGCCGCGCCTCTCGGCCGGCTGGTCGGGCGATCCCGACCGGCAGGAGCAGATCGAGGTGATCCCGACCGCCGGCGGCCCGGTCTTCGATCCGCTCGCCGCGACCGAAATCGGGGCGATGGCGACGCTGACCGACCTGCTCGCCCCAGAGCGGCTCGACCGGCTCGAAATCCAGAACCAGGCCGATCCGCAATCGCCCGGCGCCGGCGAGGTGATCGACCGGCTGCTCGCCCAGGCCCTCGCCTTCCAGGGGCTCGGCGCGTCCGAAGCCGCCGTCCAGCGCCGGATCGCGACGACGAGCATCCTTGCGCTGGCCCGCCTGCAGCGCGACCCGACCTTGTCGCCGACCCTGGCGCTGGCTTTGTCGGACCGGCTTGCGCGGCTCGGCGCCCAGCTCGCCCACGTCGCCGGCACCGGCGCGCAGGCCGACTGGAGCCGGGGCCTCGGCAAGTTGCTCGGCGACCGCGAGGCGCTCGACAAGGCCGTCGCCGACCCGCGTCGAATCCCCCGGATCCCGCCCGGAATGCCGATCGGCGAGGGGGACGAGGACTGGCCGGGGCTGTAATCTACGTCGGCGGCTGCGCGGCGAGCTTCGCCGCTTCCGCGCGCAGCACCGCGATCGTGTCGGCGAGATGGCGGTGGATGAGGGCGCGCTCGGCTTCGCTGTAGCGGGCGTCGAGCCGGTCCATCGCCGCGCTCAGCGAGGCGAAGATGCGGCCGGTCATCTCGATCAATTCCTCCGATCGCCGCGCGTGGACGAGCACCGAGCGGCGATCGGCGGGATTGGGCTGGCGCTCGGCGAAGCCCGCCCGCTCGAGCCGGTCGACGATCCCCGTGATCGCGCCGGTGGTGAGGCCGGTCGCTTCGGCGAGCTGGCGCGGAGTCGCGGTACCGAGCGCGCAGAGGATTCCGGCGCATTTGCGCTCGGCGGCGCTCATGCCCATCCGCCGCGCCACCATTTCGTGGAAGGTCACCACCGCGGTCGCGAGCTCGCGGTGGAGGCGGTTCGACTCGGCCGCTTCGGAATCCCTGCTTTTTGCCATTTGCATTTGTCTTAGGACTAAGATATTTACGGACGAGCAAACTTAGCGAAAGGGAGGCGGCGGTGCAACGGACATTCTGGCAAAGGATCGCGCCGGGGCTGGTCCTGATGCTGCTGGCGCCGCTGATGGCGGAATTGCTGCCCGGCGCGACCCGGTTCAGCTCGATCTTCGTCTTCCCGGTCGAGATGGCCGTCTGGGGCGGCGGCGCGGTGATGATCAGGGCCCTTGTCCGCCGCCGCGGGCTCGGCTGGTGGAACCTCGTCCTGCTCGGCCTTGCGCTTGCCTTGGCCGAGGAATGCCTGATCCAGCAGACCTCGCTCGCGCCGCTCGTCGTCCAGATCAAGCATCAGGTGTGGGCGCGCGCGTTCGGAATCAATTACGTCTACCTGATCTGGGCGCTCGTCTATGAGGCGGTCTGGGTCACCCTTCTGCCGGTCCTGCTGGCGGAGATGCTTTTCCCCGACCGGCGCGAGGAGGCCTGGCTGAGCCGCGCCGGCGCGACAATCGTCGGCCTGCTGTTCGTGCTCGGCTGCCTGCTCGCCTGGTTCAGCTGGACCCATATCGCCCGCGTCCAAATCTTCCATCTGCCGCCTTACACGCCGCCGCTGCCGGCTGTGATCATGTCCCTGGCCTGCGTCCTGGCGTTGATCTGGGCGGGGCTGCGGCTCCGCCCGGCCGCCCCCCGGCCTTCGGCGCCGCCGGCGCCCTGGCTGGCAGGTCTCGCCGGCGCGGTCTGGGCGATCCTCTGGTACGGCCTCTGCCTGCTCGCCTTCGGGATCCAGCCCTCGGTTCCGCCGATTGCCGCGATCGGCGGCGCGCTCGCGGTCACCGCCGCCGTGATCGCCCTGCTGCCGGGCTGGACGGCGAGCCCGGTCTGGCGCCCGGCGCATGATTATGCGCTGGTCCTCGGCGCCCTGACCGGATCGATGGCGGCGAGCTTCGTCGGCTTCATCGGCTCGCCGGCGCCGGACGTCTGGTTCAAGATCGTCAGCGACGCGCTCGCTTTCCTGCTCCTCCTCCTGTTCGGGCGCCGGATCGTCGACCGGCGCGCCGAAACTCACAAAAGGCTCTCCGAGGTCTTCTGAGTCTCCGCCTCCTGCTCCAGCCAGCGCCGGAAGGCCTGCATCGCCCCCGTCTCGGCGCGGGAGCGCAGGCGGGTCAGCCAATAGGTGCCGGCGTCGATCTCGACCGCGAACGGCCGCACCAGCCGCTCGCTCGCGAGCGCGCCTTCGAACAAGGCGGCGGGCAGCAGGGCGATTCCCGCGCCGGCGGTCGCGGCGAGCGCCATGGTCGGCGAGGAATCAAAGACCGGCCCGTGGATGGCGGGCGGCGGTACGCCGGCGGCGAGGAACCAGGACGGCCATTCGTCGGGCCGGTAGGAGCGGAGCAGGGTCTCGCGCAGCAGGTCGGCCGGCGCAGCGAGGCGGCGAGCGAGGGCCGGGGCGCAGAGCGGGCTCAACGCCGCGTTGAGGATCGGCACCGCCTCGGTCCCGTGCCAGGCACCGTCGCCGAAGCGGATCGCGCAGTCGAGCCCTTCGCCGGCAAGATCGACTCGATTGTTGTTGGTGAAGAGGCGCAGGTCGATGCCGGGATAAGCGGCATTGAAGCGCTCCAGCCGCGGCAGCAGCCAGCCGGCGGCGAAGGTGCCGACGACGCCGACGCTCAACACCTCGCGATAGCGGCCGCCCGAGAACAAAGCGAGCGTGCCGCCGATCCGGTCGAACGCCTCGGTCAGGGTCGGGACGAGCGCAGCGCCTTCGTCGGTCAGGACGACGCCGCGCGGCAGGCGGCGGAACAGGGTGACTCCGAGCCGTTCCTCGAGCGCGCGGATCTGGTGGCTGATCGCCGCCTGGCTGACGCACAGCTCGAGCCCCGCCTTGGTGAAGCTCGAATGGCGCGCCGAAGCTTCGAAGGCGCGAAGGGCGTTGAGCGGGAGGAGGGGGCGGCTGCTCATCAATTTTCCTTATGGCTCACGCGACATAACATCGTTTGCGGCCGTGCCGCCACTCCGCCATTTTCGCGGCGAAGGAGGATGAGCGGATGGGCACGAGACGGGAATTCCTGGCCGGGGCGGCGGCCTTTGCAGGTGCGGCGGCGGTGGCGACGGCGGCTCCGCGGACGAGGGAAATCGGCGCGTTTCCGCTCGAGGAGCCGATCCGGCGGCTCGAGCGGCGAAGCGGCGGCCGGCTCGGCGTCGCTCTGCTCGACACGGGCAGCCGGCGCCGTTTCGCCTGGCGCGGCGACGAGCGCTTCCCTTTGTGCAGCACATTCAAATTTCTCTTGGCTGCGGACGTGCTGCACCGGGTCGATGCCGGCCGGGAGCGGCTCGGCCGCCGCATCCCGGTCCCCGCGACGCATCTCGGCAATTCGTCCTTCAGCAAGAGCCGCGCCGGACGCGATGCGAGCCTCGGCGAGCTTTGCAATGCGGTCATCGAGATCAGCGACAATGTGGGGGCCAATCTCCTCCTCGCCCAGGTCGGCGGCCCGGCCGGCCTCACCCGCTTCGTCCGCGCGATCGGCGATCCCATTACCCGGCTCGACCGGTTCGAGACGATGATGAGCGAAGCCGCCCCGGGCGACATACGCGACACCAGCTCGCCGAACGAGATGGCCGCGAATTTCGAGCGGATCCTGCTCGGCGGCGTCCTCAAGCCCGCCTCGCGCGCTCTGCTCACCGACTGGCTGGTCGGGGTGCGGACGGGCGAGCGGCGGCTGAAGGCGGGGCTGCCGCTCGGCTGGCGGATCGGCCACAAGACCGGCAGCGGGCCGCACGGCACCGCCAACGACGTCGCGATCGTCTGGCCGGACCGGCGGCCGCCCTTCATCCTGGCGACCTATCTCACCGGCTCGACCCTGAACGACGAAGGCCGCGACGCGGTGCTTGCCGACGTCGCCCGCGCGGTGGCGGCGAGGTTCGGGGGTTAGAGAGACCCAGGTCTCCCAGCTCCTCCCCCATCGAGGGGAGGGGGCGCAAATCCGAACGTCGAACCGTCCTAGACGAGGCTCACCGCCGTCGCGGGCCAGCTTTCCGCCGCGACCGTGTCGATCTGCCGGGCGATCCCGCGGGTGAGCGCCGCCGGCACCTCGATCCTGAAGCCGCGCGCGACCAGGCCGTCGATCGCCCAGCGCACGCAATAATCGGCGGCGACGCCGACCACGGTGATCGTATCGATGCCGTTGCGCTTCAGATCATCGAAGAAGGCGTCGCGCGGACGGCCGGCGCCGCCATGCATGTCGCGGACGACGAGGTCCGATTCCGCCCACATGGAGAAGACGCCCTTTTCGAGCCGGAAGCGCGGGATAAGCGGATCGACCGAATCGGGATCGGCGACGAGCTGCCAGCCGGGCTGGCCCCGCTCGCAATGGAGCGGGAACTCCGCCGCCTCGGCGGAGCCGGCATAGGCTTCGCGCTCGTGCGTATCGAAGGTGAAGAGGATGCCGGCAATCTCGCCCGGGTCCAGATCGGCGAGCCATTGGCGAAGCGGCGCGATCAGGGCGTCGGCGCCAGGCACCGACAAGGCGCCGCCGGCGGCCATGAAATCCCGCTGCGCGTCGACGACGATAACGAATCGGTCCATGTCCATTCCTCCCGTCGGGATTTGACTTATATAAAATCTGCATATATGTAAAGCGCGAATCGCATATAAGTGTCGGAAGATGGACGAACGCGAATTCCTCGAAGCCTACGATGCGGAGCGGTTCGAGCGCCCCTCGGTCGCGGTCGACCTATTGCTGATGAGCGTGGTCGAGGGCGGGCTCGCCGCTCTGCTGGTCCGGCGCGACGAGCATCCGGGGCTCGGCAAATGGGCGCTCCCCGGCGGCTTCGTCGGGATCGACGAGAGCCTCGACGCGGCCGCCCGCCGGGTCATGGCGGCCAAGGCGCACATGAACGCGCCCTATGTCGAGCAGCTCTACACATTCGGCGCCGTCGACCGCGACCCGCGCACCCGGGTGATCAGCGTCGCTTATTTCGCCTTGCTTCCCGCCGCGCTCTTCGCCTCGGCGCTGGAGGCCGATCGCGACCTGATGCTCGGCCGCCTCTTCGTGCCGTGGAAAGGCGAGGCGGGGGGCCCGGTTGCGGCGCGTTCGCCCGGCGGCGAGGCGCTGCCGCTCGCCTTCGACCATGACGAGATGCTCGGCCTTGCGGTTCGGCGCCTGCGCGGCAAGCTCGATTATTCGCCGGTCGCCTTCGCCTTGCTGCCCGAAACCTTCACCTTGCGGGCGCTCCAGGACGTGCACGAGGCGATCCTCGGCACGAAGCTCAACAAGCCCGCCTTCCGCCGCCGCATGCTCGACCGCGGCTGGTTGAAGGCGACGGGCGAGCGGGAAAGCGGGACCTCGTTTCGGCCCGCCGAACTCTATCGCCACAAATCCAGCTGAAAGGGAAACATCATGGCCCATATCCGCAATTTCGGACTCGTCGCGCAGCTTCGCAGCGACGCCGGGAACCATGTCATCCGCTACCGGCGCGGGCGCGTCCGCCAGAGCGGCCGCGGCCTCGTCTTCTGGTTCCGGCCGCAGACGGCGAGCATCGCCGAGCTGCCGATGGACGACCGCGAGATGGCCCTGTTCGTCAAGGGCCGCAGCCAGGATTTCCAGAGCGTCGCGGTGCAGGGCGTGTTGAGCTGGCGAGTCGCCGATCCCGAAACGCTGGCCGGCCGGGTCGATTTCAGCATCGGCCTCTTCACGGGCGACTGGCAGAGCGAGCCGATCCAGCGGATCGAGACCCGACTCGCCGGCCTCGTCAACCAGGCGGCGCTGCAATATCTCGCCGAGGCGCCGGTACGGCCCCTGCTCGACGCCGGGCCGGAGCCGCTTCGCCGGCGCCTCGAAACCGCGCTCGCCGCCGATCCGGCGCTTGCCGAGATCGGGATCGCGATGGTCGCATTGCGGCTCACCAATCTCGCGCCCACCGCCGAACTGGAAAGGGCGCTGCAGACCCCGACCTTCGAGGCGCTCCAGCAGAAAGCCGACGAGGCGACCTTCGAACGCCGCGCGCTCGCCGTCGAGAAGGAACGGGCGATCGCCGAGAACGAGCTTGCCAACAAGACCGAGCTCGCCCGCCGCGAGACCTTGCTGATCGCCCAGCAATCGGAGAATGAGCGCGCCCGCGCCGCCGGCGAGGCCGAGGCGATGCAGGTTGCCGCGGCGGCGGAGGCGGAGCGGATCCGCACCGTCGAGAGCGCGAAGGCCGAGGCGGAGCGGGCGCGGATCGCCATCTATCGCGATCTCGCGCCGGGCGTGCTCGCCGGCCTCGCCGCGCGCGAGCTTGCCGGCAAGCTCGACACGATCGAACATCTGAACGTCACGCCCGACCTCCTCGCCACCCTGGTCGGCGAGTTCCGCCGCGGCGCCGTCCCGGCGGCGGTCGATTAGGGTCCGGGCCGATGCCGGCGACCCGCCCCCGCGCCGTCTTCGTCACGCGGGAGAGCGATTATGAGTTGCTGCTCGGGCGCCACGCGACGCGCGAGCAGGCGCGCTTCTTCCTCGAAAGCCGCGGTCAGAGCCTCGACGCGCTGGAAAGGCAGGACCGGCAGCTCCGCGCCGCGCTCCATGCCGCCCGCGCCGCGGTCCCCGACGAATGGCGCCAGGCAATCGTCCGCCGCGCCGATCTCGACCGCTTCCTGTTCGCCGCCGACGATGCGATCGTCGTCGTGGGGCAGGACGGACTGGTCGCCAACGTCGCCAAATATCTTGCCGGCCAGCCGGTGCTCGGCATCAATCCGTCGCCGGACCTTTATGACGGCGTGCTGCTTCGCGTGCCGCTGGAGCAGCTCTCGCGCCTGCTTCCGGCGAGCGTCCATGGCGACGCGCCGGCCGAGCGGCGGACGATGGTCGAGGCGCGGATGGATTCGGGCGAAAGGCTGATCGCGCTCAACGAGATTTTCGTCGGCCATCGCAGCCATCAATCGGCGCGCTACCGGATCGCCGTCGCGGACAAGGCCGAGAACCAGTCGTCGAGCGGCCTGATCGTCGCCTCCGGCACCGGCGCGACCGGCTGGGCGCGGTCGATCATGGAAGCGACGCACGCGCGGATCGGCCTCGGCATCGAGGAGAAAGCGGTCGCCTATCTCGTCCGCGAGCCGTTCCCGAGCATCGTGACCGGCACCGCGATCCGCGCCGGCAAGCTCGCCGGCGGCGCGGTCGCGGTGACGTCCAGGATGAATGACGGCGGGATCGTCTTCGCCGACGGGATCGAGCCCGATTTCCTCGATTTCGCCTGGGGCCGCACGATCGAGATCAAGGCGGCGGCACAGGCGCTGAACCTGGTGACGGGCTGAAATTCAGTCCTGCAGCCGCAGCGCGACCTCGTTCATGAAGCGCGCATCGTCGCCCTTGGCGAGCCACTCCGCCTCGGCGGCGATCGCGCCGAGCAGATCGGCGAGCCGGTCGGTCTCGGCCTTGGCGTAATTGCCGAGGACATGGCCGGTCACCCTTTCCTTGTGGCCGGGATGGCCGATTCCGATCCGCACCCGGCGGAAGGAATTGCCGAGATGCGCCTCGACCGAGCGCAGCCCATTATGGCCGGCGGTGCCGCCGCCGACCTTCACCTTGACCTTGAACGGGGCGAGATCGAGCTCGTCGTGGAAGATGGTGACGTCGCCTGTGTCCTTCTTGAAATAGTCCATGGCGGCGCGGACCGAGCGGCCGCTGTCGTTCATATAGGTGTCGGGCTTCAGGAGCAGGATGCGCGTCCCGCCGATCCGGCCCTGCTGCGCCCAGCCCTGGAAGGCCTTTTTCGGCGGGTCGAAAGCGTGGGTCTCGGCGATGGCGTCGACCGCCATGAAGCCGACATTGTGGCGGTGCATCGCGTGGCGGGCGCCCGGATTGCCGAGACCGACCCAGATCTGCACGGGCTCCCACTCCCCCCAATCCTTCTGCTCGGCGGCGTCGAGCGGCTGGCCCGGCACCTCGACGGCGCGCGCGCCGAAGAAGGAGCCGAGCCAGCGCAGGAAAGACATTACGCCTCCTCGGCGTCCTCGCCTTGCTCCTCGCCGACGAGCGGCACCTCGGCCGGCGTAGCCGGCGCCGCGGCGGCTTCCTCGGCCTCCGCCTTCATGCCGGAGGGCGGCACGATCGTCGCGATGGTGAAGTCGCGGTCGGCGATCGCCGATTCGGTGCCTTCGGGCAGGCGGACGTTGCTGATGTGCAGCGAATCGCCGATGTCGAGGCCGGCCAGGTCGATCGATATCTCGTCCGGAATGGCGGCGGCGTCGCAGACCAGCTCCAGGGAGTGACGAACCGCATTGAGCACGCCGCCTCTCTTGATGCCGCGCGAATTATCCTCACCGACGAACCGGATCGGCACTTCGACATGGACCTTGGCATGTTCCGCGATGCGCAGGAAGTCGACATGCAGGGGCCGGTCGGTCACCGGATGGAATTGAACGTCCTTGGGCAGGGTGCGGGTCTGGCCGCCGCCGACGTCGATCATCACGACCGAGTTCATGAAGTGGCCGTTGGCCATCGCCCTGACCAGGGCCTTCTCCTCGAGATGGATGGTGACGGGGTCCTGCTTCTCGCCGTAGATGACGGCGGGGACGCGGCCTTCGCGACGCATTGCACGGGAGGCTCCCTTGCCAGCCCGTTCGCGCGTCTCGGCCGACAGCGCAAGCTGTTCGCTCATATGCATGTCTCCAGAAACGATGTTGGACGAATGCCCGCGCTCACGCCTCCAGGGATGAATATGAGCGGGGAAGCGGCGCCTTTAGCGGAGGGCGCCCGGTTTCGCAACCCGCCGCCCGGGCACCCGCATGCCCGATTGATCCGGCCGGCAAAAAGGAGGAAGCTCCCGCCGCCGCATCACGCGGCAAAGGGGGATAGATGATGGACTATATGTTTCTGCCGTTGAAGCGCTATGCCGAATTCTCCGGCCGTTCGCGCCGGATGGAATATTGGATGTTCGCTCTGTTCCAGATCCTGCTGTGGCTCGTCTTCGCGATCGTGGCCGGAGCGATCGTCGGCGCCGCGCTCATGAGCAGCGACGGCCTCAGGGCCTTGATGGCCGCCGGCGGAAGCGTGATGATCGTCCTGCTTCTGGCCTGCCTGATCTGGCTGGCGCTGCTCCTTCCGGCTCTCGCCGTCGGCGTCCGCCGGCTGCACGATACCGATCGCAGCGGCTGGTGGCTTGGCGGCTTCCTCATCGTCGAGTTCGTGAGCGGATTCCTGCGCGGATCGGGCAGCGGCCTGGCGACGGTCGCAAGCATCGTCGCCTTCGTCCTCGCCATCGTCCTGCTCGTCTTCTTCTGCCTGGACGGCACCAAGGGGCCGAACAAATATGGGCCCGATCCCAAGGGCGGCGTCGACGCCGAGGTCTTCGCCTGAGGATCGCTGCGGGGGCGGGACGGTCACGGCCCGCCCCCGGCTTCGGCTTCCCTCATTTGTCGCATTTCCCCGAATCGCCGGGTCTTTGACCCGATCGGAAAATGCTCTAGGCAGCCGGGCCGTGCCCCCGTGGCGGAATTGGTAGACGCGCTCGACTCAAAATCGAGTTCCGCAAGGAGTGCCGGTTCGACTCCGGCCGGGGGCACCAGCCCGCACGCCCGCGACCCGCGGCTGAACAAGCGGGCCTGTTCCCCGGACAGCGCTGCGCGGCGCGCCGCGCCGTTCACCGCTTACCCGCAAGTCACTTGATCTGGACGCGATACTGGATGGTGAAGCTTGAATTGGCCGCCATCGTCCCCTGCGGCGCGAACTTCACATTCTTGACGCTGGGGTCGTAGCCCGCCGCCGGCGTGTAGGTATAGGTCGTGCCGTTGTTCGAATAGCTGGCGTTGGCCGCCGCCAGCGTGACTCCGCTCGACCCGGCGGTCAGCAGGAAGGGCGTCGTCGCCGGGCTGAAGGCGCCGTTGAAGAAGCTCGCCTGGGCCGGCAGCGTGTCGGTCAGCACGATCGTCGAGGCGTCGACCGGGCTTCCGCCGTCATTGGTGACCGTGATCGTGTAGATCTCGTCCGATCCCGGCGCGTCGAAGCGGCCGGTGCCGGTCGTCGCCGCCGGCGCCGAGCTCTTGAGGATCGAGATATCGGGCATCGGGCAGAAGGCGATCGCCGAAATGCCATAGGCCTGCTGGCCGGTCGTCTTCTCGCCGTTGGTGAATGGATAATTTCCGTAGCGGATCGTCACCGAGGTCACGGGCTGGGCGAAGCTGATCGCGATGTCGCCGAAATTGCTGCCGGTATCGCTCGCGCCGGTGCCGACCGCCTGCTGGTTGGTGAGGTTGTAGGGCGAACCGGTCGGACCGAGCGTCAGCGACGAATTGCCGGCGGTGCCGCCGGTGACGTTGTTGGTGCCGAACGGGGTGGTCATGGTCGGCGTATAGGTGTTGGTCCCGTCGCTGCCGGTGACCATCAGCCAGTCGCGATACTGGTTGGAGGCATAATCGATATCGTGGACGGTGACCGACAGGTCGCGGATCTTGACCCCGAAGGTGAAGGTGGTCGCGATCACGCGGGTCGTGCCGCTGATGCTGGTCGTGCGGCCGCTGAACGTGCCGCCGATCATCAGGGTCTTGCCGCCGGTCCCGGTGGTGAGGACGTTGGTGATGGCCGGCATCTGGGCATTGGCGACGATCGTGCTGCTGAGCCCGTTGGTCGAGAAGCTGGTCGTGAAATTCTGGTTCGCGCCGCCGCTCGTGGACGCCGTATAGGTATAGCTGTTGGCGTAATTGAGCGTCGCCGACGCCTGGTTCGAGAAGGAGAAATTATAGGTGTTGGCGGCGCTGCAGCTCGCCGCCGCGGGCGCGGCCCACAGCATCGCCAGACCGGCGAGCATCGAGAGCAGGCGGCCGATCATCGCCGGCCGATCCCGAGCCCGGCGAGGCTCAACTGGTCGAACTTGATTCGCATGGTCACGTAAGGCCCCGAATGGGTGTACCGATCCTGTTCAAAATCGCGATCCCGGAAACCAACCAGGTTCCATCCGATCGAAAGCCAGCCATTGTCGAACGGCTTGACGCCGAGGCTCGGGCCGATCGCATAGGAGGTGGACCGGAAGCCCGCCCCTTCGCGCACGGTCGCTGCGAGGGTGACGTCGAGCGTCTTGCCGAGATCGAAATGCACGTCCGCGCCGAGCAGGTTGCTCCAGCCGGCGACGTCGTCCGTGCCCAATGCGGTATTCGAATAGCGCGCCCCCCAGAAGACCGAAATCTCCGTTCCAGGATGCGGCGTGTAGTTGATCGACAGCGAATTGACCACGCGGCGCGAGCGGGCATTGCCTGCGATCGTGAAGGGCGCGCCGATCGGGTCGGGCTGGCCGAGGACGGCGCCGGTCACCGAATCCTCGCGAAAGTCGAGCTTCTCGAGCCAGGAGAGGGCGCCGTTCGCAGGCCGGTTCGCCCAGCTCAATTGCAGGCTGGTCGTCCGCGTCTCGGCGCCGGCCCGGTCCTTGGCGACGCGCCAGTCGAAGGCCGCGCCAAGGGCGCCGCCATTGCCGATCTGGCGCAGGGCCGCAGCGGTGAGTCCGTAGCGGTCGCCCTCGTCCCCGGCGCGATATTCGGCGCGCGCGGTCGCGCTCCACAATCGCGCCCGATAGGTGGCGCCGGCGGTGACCGCGGTGAAATCCTCGGTGATTCCGCCGCTGCCGATGAAGCCGCCGCTGGCCACCGGCTGGAGCGGGTTCAGCACCTTGGCGGGATCGATTCCGCCGAGCGTCCTGTTCGAATCCAGCGTCGCGTCGAGCGACCAATGCTTGCCGAGCGCGAGCGATTGCGAGAGGCCGAAGGCGGCGAAGCTGCGCGGGCCATATTCGGCGATATCCTGCATGTTGCCGGTCAGCGCGATCTTGGCGCCGGCCCAGGGCTGGATGTCGAAGCCGATGCGCGCCGTGCGCGCATTGACCTGGTCGCCCCTGGCGATCTCATAGGCGCCGACGAGCTGGACGCCCTTGCTCAGCGAATAGCGGGCGGTGAAGCGCTGCTGCGCCGGGAAATCGACGCTGCCTTCCTGGCCGCCGATCGGAATGTCGGTCTGGGCGTCGAGCTCCAGCTTGTTCCTGAGCAGGCGCTTGGTCACGCCGAGCTCGAGCAGGGTGGAGCGGTCGCTGCTTCCATCCTGGAGATGGTCGTCGGCGAAGGTGAAGCCGGCGCGGGCCGAAAGGTCGCGGCCCTTATATTCGAGCAGGGCCTTGCCGGCGATCCGGCGCGCGGCGCTGTCCAGATAATCCTCGACCCAGCCGCTTGCGCTCAGCGACAGATTTTCGAGCAGTTTCACCCGCCCGTCGAAGCCCACCTTGCGAGTCCCGTTCTCGGCGGCGCTCAACTGGCCGACGCCGAAGCCGGCCTCCTGCTCGCGTGCATAGACGAGCAGATCGTAGCGTTTGCCATGATGCTCGGCCTCGATCAGCCAGGCCTTGGCGGTGCCGCCCGCAGGCGTCGCCGCGCCCGCGGCGGCGCTGCCATGGCTCACCGCCGCCTCGGCGCGGATCTCGGTCGTGGCATTGGGGCGGTAGCGTATGTCGGCGCCCGCAAGGTCGGTCCGGCCCTGGTCGGTCGCGTCGTGGAGCGCGGTCGCCGCCACCTGCAATTTCTGGTCGCGGGTCCGCCACGCCACCCGGCCGCCGGCGTTGAGATAGTCCTTCGCCGTCCCGTCCACCTCATATTCGGCGACGATGAATTGCGGGTTGAGGTCGGAATCGCGGCTGAGGATCGGCTGCTTGAAGACGATCGTTCCGGCCAGATAGTCGATATCGTAATCGACATAGCGGGTGAGGAGCTGCGACGAGACGATCCGGTCCGAACGAAGCCGGTCGCGAACGACGAGCGAGACCTGCTCGCTGTTCGCGAGGATGTTGCGAGCGCCGAGCGCATAGGGACCGGTGAGGCCGTTGCCCTGGATGTCGTCGCGCCGGTGGGTGCCGGGCGCGCTCGCCGCGAAGGCGATTGCGGAGACTCGCGGCGAGCGATATTCGGCCTTGCCGCCGGTGAAGGCGCGCACGTAGCGGGCAAGCTCGGGCTCGTCGATTCCGGTCTGATAGTCGCCGAACAAGGCGTAGAATTGCGGCCGCTCGAGCTTCAGATAGAGCTTCTTGACCGAGGCGGCGTCGTAGCGGCGCTCGCTGCGGTCGGCATAGACGGTATAATAGCTGTTCGGGTCGATGGTCCCGGCGAAGCGGGTGTCGCTCGCTTTCTTGTCGCTGTCATAGGCGAGCGTCATCAGCCATTTGCCGAGGATCCGGCCCTTGGCGTAGAGGGCGAGGCGGCCGTCGGTCAGCCAGGTCCGATGCTCGTTGCCGAGCGCCTCCAGATTGTTGTTCAGCCGGTTGTAGCCGACCGTCCCTTCGGCGAGGCCGACGAGCGTCCAGGGCCGCTGGCCGGGATCGAGCCAGGCTTCGAGCCTCTGCTCGCGGCTGGTCTGGCCGTCGCGGAAGGCGAAGCGAAGGCTCACCGAGCCGGAGGCGGTGGTCGGCTCCAATTCGATATAGGCGATGCCGTCGTCGCCGGCGACGCGCCAGACCGGCTTGGCGCGCTCGAGGCCGGCGAGCTGGCGCGCCTGCTGGGCGTCGGCCTCGACCGCCGGATAATAAGGCTCGGGCACCTGGAAATCGCCGACCAGGCCGTGGCGGACCGGCCGCCCGTCGCGGTCGGTGAGGCGGACGGCGATGACCGGCCGGGTGACTCCGTCGGCGACCAGGACCGAGCGGTCGCGGAGCAACTCCGCCTGCATCGGGCTTCCGCCATAATGGACGGTCCGGTGCAGGGTCTGGGCGATCGAGCCGTCCTCGTTGCGGACCTCGGCGCTGAGCTCGGTCGCGCCGGTCTCGAGCGGGATTCCGCGCCAGACGCTGACCGCGAATTTCCCGTCGACGCTCTTCGCCTCGCCGTCATAGGCGATGGCGGCGACCGGCTTCCCGCCCGAGAAGAGCGCGACCTTCTGGCCGGCCAGATGCTCGATCGCGACACGGACGATCGGCGCGCGCGGATTGTGGTCGGGCGCCGGGAAGAGCCAGGCGATGCCGGGCTGAAGGCCCTGGATCCAGTCGCGCGCCGCGCCCGCCGCCTCGGCGTCGCTCGCCGGCTTCGGACGAGTCTCGGCCGCCGCCCTGCGGGGGGCGCGCGGCGGCGCCGCGACGGCGTGGAAGTCGACCCGTTTCAGATCGCCGCCATGGCCGTCGACGAAGCGCGAGAAGGCGCGGCCGCCCGAGCGCGTGTCGGGGCTGCAATCCACTGCCGCACGGTCGGCCGGGAGGGTGGTGTCGTCCATCTGGACGACGTGCGTTCCCGCCGTCACCCCCTCGAAATGGTAGCGGCCGTCGGGGTCGGTGACCGCATAGCTGCCATCCTCGAGCATGATCCGGACGCCCGGCAGGCCGCGGCCCGTCCCGAGCGAAGTCGAGGGGCCGGGCTTCCCGCCTGTCCCGAGCGAAGTCGAGGGGCAACCGCCGTCGGTCACCCGGCCCTCGATCGTCACCCGGTCGGCGATCGCGTCGCGGCGGATGCGGACGACCGCGTCGCCGGTATTGCTGGTCGTGCCCTTGCCGTCATGGCCGTCGGCCTGGTTCACGGTGTCGCCTTCGGCGGCCGTGCCGAGCACCTCCATGCCGTAGGTGATCGTGGCCGAGGCGCCTGGCGCGAGCGCCGGAACGTCGACGTCGAAGCTTCTTCCGTCGGCGGCCATTCGGACCGGCGCCGGATGGCTGTTCACGCGGAGCGTGCCCGCGCGCAGCCGCATCGCCCTTGGGAAATGGTCGGTGACGATGATCGGAGCCGTCCCCACCTTCGGGTCGGGATTGCGGACTCCGATCGCATAGGCGATCGTGTCGCCCGGCGATGCCTCGGTCCGGTCGGCGCTCTTGATGACCTGAATCGGCTGGCCGATCTTGTCGAGCGGGATCTCGACCCGAACCGCGGCCGGCCCGCTAATGTCGAAGGCCGCGCCGTAGGACGCGTCGACCACCTGATAATGGGTGCCGTCGGGGGCGATCAAGGTCGCGAGCTGGGCCGCGCTTCGCACCGAGGGCGCGTGATAGCCGGGCGGCGGCTGGACGACGACCTTGTACCGGCCGGGCCGGACGAGCGGGTAGCGATAGGCGCCGGCCCCATTCTGGTAGGAAACGCCTTCGCTGTCGGTCGCGGTGCCGCCGCTGACCAGGGTGGCCGGAAATTGGGCATTGCCGTCGTCGCCATAGACCTGGGCCGGCGCGCCGGTGGCGGCGTCGACCAGGGTGATCTTGGCGCCGCTGATCGGCGAACCATCGCTGCTGTCAAAAACGATCCCATTTGGATCAAAGAGCACGCCGAGCTCGACGGTGATGAACGGTGTCTGGGTTCCGCTCTTCTCGCTTTCGACGAGGATCGAATCGCCGGGGACGACGCCGAGCCGGCAGTCCCCGGGCGGCGACGGACCGGCGACCGTCTGGATATAGCCGACGAACGTGCCGGTGTTCGGACCGGTTTCGGTCACGGTCAGGGTCTCGCGGTCGCCGCTCTTGGTCAGGATCACGCCGGTGACGGTGTCGGGCCTGGTCGGGTCCAGATTCCCGGCCGGATAATCGAGCACGAAGAAGAGCGGCTCGCCGGCATGGACCATCTTGGTGGCGACGACGGTCGCGGGCGAAAGCTGCTCGCTCTGCCAGGCGGCGGAAAGCGCGACCGGAACCGCGCCCGCGCTCCCGGCGCAGAGCGGGGCCGGCGCGGTCAGCTCGACGCTGCCGGTGCCGCTGCCGAAATGAAAGGCGGTGAGGGTGAAATCGTGGAGATCGACGGCGATGTCGACCTCGTTCGAGGCGAGCTGCAGATGCTGGCCGGACTCGTCCCATTCGATCTGGGCGGTGTTGGCGATCGTGCGCACGGCCTCGACGCCCGCCGCTTGCGCGGGCGCGGGCGCGAGCAGCGCGAGAAGCGCCACTCCGAGGACGCAAAGCAGCGCCCCGAGAAGTCGGGTCAATTGGCTCATCGACAGATGGACGAGGGGAAGACGCGCCACCGGCCCGCCTCCCCCTCTCCGGTCCTCAGTTGATCGTCACTCGGAAGACCATGGTGCTGGTCGAGCCCGCCGTGACATCGTTGAGCGTGCCCGAAACCACACCGCTGGCGAAGGCCCCGCCCGTCGTGCCGTCGGCATTGCAGGTGGAACCGGTGACGGTGCCGTTCAGCTTGATGCCGAAGGACGACAAATAGGTCGTCGCCGCCGGCAGGGTGTCGCTGAGGCTGACGTTGCTTGCGGTCGCGCTGCCGGCGCCGTTCGAGACGGCGATGCAATATTGCACGACCGCGCCCGGGATCATCTTCGGATTGGTCGTCCCGTTGATCGGGTCCGAGATGATGAGGCTGGTCTTGGTCGCGGTCAGCGCCGCCGCCAGGACGGTATAATCGTCGTCGGCGAAGGCGGCGCCGTCGCCGGCAACGTTGCCGTTGGCGTTGGTGTCGGCGAAGACCGTGTCCATGCCCGCCGTATTGGCGCCGGCCGTCTGCGTGACGGTCGCGCCGAGCGAGCCGGCAGTGCCGGACTCGGCCGCCGTGGCGGTGAGCCGGACGTCGGCGACGTCGCCGGTCGACCGTCCGAGCGGAACGTCGGCCACCACGAAGACCGTCTTGCTGGCGTCGGCCGCAACCTCGTCCAGGAAGGTGATCTGCGTGTCGGTGCCCGGATCGTAGACGCCGTTATTGTTGGTATCGATATACATCTTCACGTTCGACACGTTGAAATTGTCGGTCCCGCCATGGGCGGCGGTGCCGCCCGAAGGCTGGCTGACCGCCAACGCGAAGTCGAGCGGAGCGTTCGACGCGTTGGTGACGGAGAAAGCCGTCACCGCCGCCGTCTGGCCCGGCGACACGCTGGTCGTGGTCGAGCCGATCTGGGCGACGGTCAGGTTGATCTTCCGGTCGACGGTGAAGCTGGCGCTGGCGCTCACCTGGTTCTGGGAAACGCCGCCAACCTTGTAATCGACCGTCACCGTATTGGTGATGGTCGTTCCCGCGGTTGTCCCCGCCGCGGAGGCGGGGGACACCGCGAGCGCCGCACCCGCCAGCACGCTGGCGGACGCGAGCAATCGCATTGTTCTGGTCATTTCATGGTCCAATCGTCGGGATTGGGCGCCAAAGTCCCCCGCCGGCGCCCGTTGCGGGATGAGGCTATTTCACGACGCCTCGAAAGCTGACGGATCCGGTCGCGCCGGCCGGGATCGGCCGCGCGAACACCCAGCGTATGTGGGTGACGTCGGAAAAAGCTGCGGGTCGCGACCCCCCAGTCGACTGCGCGACCCGCAAGACGGCGAGCGGACCCCACGTCCGCCCGCCGTCAACCGAGAAAATGGCACCAGCGCTCTCGTCGCCGGCGAAGGCGACGGAGGCGGGAATGGGATCGGTGATGACGAAGCCGGTCGCCGGATCGGCGCCCGCATTCCGGTAGGAAAGCTCGAAGAGCAGGCGGTCGCCAGGAGTGACGACCTTGGGCTCGTCGCGGACGATTTCCGGCTTGCCGCCGGGTCCGGGCTTCACATGCTCGACGAAGACATGGCTCGCGAGCGAGACATGGTCGGAACCCGCGGCCAAAGCGGCGGCAGGCGCGGCAAACGCGAGAAGAATGGCCAGAATCTTCATTGTGGTTCCTTTCGTCAATTGATCGTGACCTTGAAGGTTACGGTTCGGGTCGCGCCGGTGGCGACGGTGCCGAGGTTCACGGCAATTCCGGTTCCGGAGAAGCTGCCGGCGTCGCTGTCGGCGGCGTCGGTCAGGGCGGTTCCGTCGAGGGTGATCGAGCCGCTCTTGTAGGTGGTGCCGGCGGGTACCGAGTCGGTCACCTTGAGGTTGGCGATGTTGCCTGTGCCGCTGACGGTCGCCGCGAGCGTGTAGGTGATGGTCGCGCCCGGCACCTGGCTGGTGCCGCCGAACGGATCGGCGACGGCGGCGCTCTTGACGAAGGCGACCGAGGCTTTCAGCACCTTGTAGAAGCCGTCGGCCTGGCCCTTGCCGCCGGTCGCGCCGACGACGGCATTGCCGCCGCCCTGGCCCTTGCCGGCGAAGCTGGTCCCGGGCGTTCCGGTCCCCTTCTTGGACGTGGCGCTGAGCTCGGCGCGGCCGCGATTGCCGTCGGCGGCGCTCAGCGGCAGCGTCGAGAGGATGAAGACTGTGGTCGACTGGTCGGGCGCGAGCGTCGGGTCGTTGGTGCCCGGCACATAGACGGTGTCGACGCCCGGATCGTAGGCGCCGTTGCCGTTCGTATCGAGGACGATCGCGGTGATGGTCGGGTCGAAATCGTCGCCGCCGAGAGCGGCCACCGTGCCGAGGGTGAAGGCCTCGGTGCCGTTGCCGCCGTTGGTGACGGTGAAGCTCAGCACCTGGTTGGTGCCGCCCGCCGGACCGACGACGTCGCCCGGATCGTGCCAGGCGACGGTGACGTTGATGAGCTCGTCGACCTTGATGGTGACGACGTTCGACTGGATGGTGCCCGAACCGCCGTTCGGAAGGTCGTAGGTGGCGGTGGCGACGTTGCTGATCGTCGTTCCGGCGGTCGTCCCGGCGGCCGAAGCCGGCGTGGCGATCGCCCCGGCCGCCATCACGGCGGCCGCGGCAAGCATAGTCTTCTTTACGAACGCCGATGATTCGGCGCCCATAGCCTGATAACGCATTGAAGCCCCCCACGAGCTGATGTGGCCTTGTTGTGGTCGTGGACGGGATAAGAAATAGTTAATGGCGGGTTAGCCATTGACGTTGAACGAAAAATGGCCGGCTGAAAGGGTGAGATGAAGCGGTTGCGGGGAGACGAGACGATCCGGGAGGCGCCGCCGGCGCAGCCCGAGCCGCGGCCCGCGCCCGAATCGGAGGGCAACGCCTTTCGCCGCGACCGATTGCTCGCGGCCCTGACCCTGATCGCCGGCGCCGGCCTGGTCCTCGCTCTGCCCTTCGCGCTGCAGGCGGGCGCCGAATTCTTCATGCCAGTGACGGCGGCCCTGATCATCGCGATCGCGCTCGTGCCGATGCTCGAATGGCTGGAGCGGCGCGGCCTTCCCTCAGGCCTCGCGGCCCTGGCCTGCGTGCTGGTCCTGCTCGGCGTCGCCAATGTCGCGGTCGCCTCGATCGTGCTTCCGGCGAGCGAATGGGTGCGGCTGATCCCCGAGCGGATCGGCCGGATCCGGGCGACGCTGCAGCCCTTGATGCACGCTTATTCGCAGCTCCAGCGCTTCTTCGACGACATCGTCCGGCAGTTCAGCACCGTCCGCCATGCGCCCCGCACCGTCACCGTGGCGACGCCCAACAGCCTGCTCGACGTCCTCGCCACCGCGGCGCCGCTCGCCGCGATCCAGATGTTCTTCGTCGTCCTCGTCGTCTTCTTCTTCCTCGCCGGCTGGACGCGGATGCGGCGGCGGACGATCACCGCCCGGGCGAGCTTCGACGGCGCGATGACGACGGCGCGGGCGATCCAGCAGATGGTCGACGCGACCTCGACCTATCTCGGCACGATCACCCTGGTGAACATCACGCTCGGGCTGGTCACCGCCGGCGTCCTGTGGCTGCTCGGAATGCCGACTCCGATGATGTGGGGCGGGATCGTCGCCGTGCTCAACTACATTCCCTATCTGGGGCCGATTACCTCGGCCCTCTTGCTGGTCCTCGGAGGGCTGATGACCTTCGACCATCCCTGGTACGCCTTCCTGCCGGCGGTCTGCTTCATCGGCCTCCACCTCACCGAATCGAACCTGATCACGCCGTCGATCGTCGGGCGGCGGCTGACCATCAACCCACTCCTGATCCTGCTCGCCTTGAGCTTCTGGGCCTGGGTCTGGGGCACGACCGGGGCGCTGCTCGCAGTGCCCTTGCTCATCATCATCCGCACCGTTCTCGACGCCGCCGGGCGGCCCGATATTGCCGGTTTCCTGTTCGAGGAAGGAACGCTCACCGGCCGGCAGACGGAGGAGGAAGAAGCCTGATCCGGGCCTTGCGATCGGGGGTCCGGCGCTTGCTTGACAGGCTCCGGGCCAGCGCCTAGGTCGCCCGCCTCACGCGGGTGTAGCTCAGTTGGTTAGAGCGCCGGCCTGTCACGCCGGAGGTCGCGGGTTCGAACCCCGTCACTCGCGCCATTTGCCGAGCTCCATCCATCGCAGCAGCGGCTTCAGCGGCAGGATCCAGACGAGTCCGGCCGCGACGAAGAAGAGCAATCGCAGCGGCCTGGAGGCCGGCAGCCAGTCGGCGACGGTCGCGGCCAGCCAGGCCCAGAAGACGATCAGCAGCAGGATCAGGAAGACTCCCGCGGGCTTTCGCCAGCTCGGCCTCGCTGGCGTCACCGGCACGCGATCCATTCCTTCGGAGTCGCGATCGCGTCGAGCTTCATGTCCCAGGGATCGGGCGGAATCGGGCTATCGAGGATCTGCGGCTCCCAGGCGAGGCCGATCGTGACGACCGTCCCGCCCTCGCGCAGATGGGCGAGCGCCCGGTCGTAATGGCCCTTGCCGTGGCCGATGCGCGTGCCGCGCCGGTCGGCGGCGACGAGCGGCACGAGGACGAGGTCCGGCGCGAGCGCCTCGGCCGCGGCGGGGGGCTGGAGCATTCCCCAGGGGCCTGGCTCGGCCGCCGGCGCCGCTCGGAACATCATCCGCGCGTCGCGGTCGAGGAACCAGGGAAAGGCGGCGCGCTGGCCGGCGCCGAGCCGTTCGAGGATGGGATAAGGGCTGATCTCGCTCCGGAGCGGATGATAGAATGCGACGATCTTCGCCTCGATCAGATGGGGCAGGACGATCCCGGCGAGGTCGCGCTCGAGCGCGCCGCGAAGCGCCGGCGCCAGCGTGAGCGCATAGTCGCGCCGGCGGGCGAGCGCCTCGCCGCGAAGGGCCGCTTTCGAAGCGGAGGAGGGTGACGGGACCGCCATGGCCGTTTGCCGGAATATCCTCTGACGCCAGAACGTCAGGTGGGGACCATATGTGCGGAGCCAGGGCCCCGCCAGGGACAGCCCCCGAGGATGTCTTATCGCCTCAGGGATGTTCTCTAAAGCTCGTACCGGGCAGTACCCGTCAGTGCCCATCTAGGGATTCGCGGCTTCCGCCTCAAGCCTTTGCGCCAGGCGCTCCATCCGCTCGGCGAGCCGGGCGAGCGCCTCGGCGACGCGGGGATCGGTCTCCGGCTCGGGCGGCGGCGGGTTGCCGGCGCGATGCTCCTTGATCTCGTCGGCGAGGAGCAGGGAGGCGAAGAGCAATTGGCGCACCTCGCTGAGGCTGCCGAGCGCGTCGGCCGCCTGCTGCGCCTTGCGATCGACGATCGACGCGACGGCGCGGAGATGGGCTTCCTCGCCGTCGCGGCAGGCGACGGCATAGCGGCGGGCGGCGATCTCGACGTCGATCGTCGCCATCAGCCGGCCTCCCCGGCGGCGATCAGCCGGTCGATCTGCGTGATCGCACGCTCGACGCGGGCGCGCAGGGTGCGATGGGCGTCTTCGAGGGCGGCCTGGCCGTCATCGGCGGGCGGCGGCGGTGCGGGCGCGGGCCGGCTCGCCGAAGCCTCGATCCGGGCCAATGCCCGGTCGATCCGGCCGATCAGCTCGATGACCTTGTCGTCCCCCATCGCCTCCGCATAGCATGGCTGGGTTGCGAGGGAAATGCGGCCTCCGAATCGGCGGGCGCCCCGCTGGTTGACGCCGACGCCCCCGCCGATAAAGGGGGGGCGGCGGGCGCTTCCGCCCCGCTCGTTTCCCAGGGAGCTTATGGCCGTCGAACCGCGACTGCTCGCCAATGCCATCCGCGCCCTCGCCATGGACGCGGTGCAGGCGGCCAATTCGGGCCATCCCGGCATGCCGATGGGCATGGCCGACGTGGCGACCATTCTGTTCACCGACTATCTGAAGCACGATCCGGCCGATCCGGACTGGCACGACCGCGACCGCTTCGTGCTTTCCGCCGGCCACGGATCGATGCTGCTCTACGCCTTGCTCCACCTGACCGGCTACGCGCGGCCGACCATGGGCGACATTCGCCGCTTCCGGCAGCTCGGAAGCCCCTGCGCCGGCCATCCCGAGAATTTCCTCCTGCCCGGCGTCGAGGCGACCACCGGGCCGCTCGGCCAGGGCTTCGCGATGGCGGTCGGAATGGCGATCGCCGAGCGGCATCTGAACGCCGTCTTCGGCGACGATCTGGTCGACCATCGAACCTGGGTGATCGCCGGCGACGGCGATCTGATGGAGGGGGTCAATCACGAGGCGGCGGGGCTTGCCGGGCATCTGAGGCTCGGCCGGCTGATCGTCTTCTGGGACGACAACCGGATCACGATCGACGGCGCGACCGATTTGTCGCGCTCGGAGGATGTGCCCGGCCGCTATCGCGCGGCGGAATGGCATGTCGTCTCGTGCGACGGCCACGATTTCGCCGACATCGGGCGCGCCATCGGCGAGGCGCTCGCCGACGATCGGCCGTCGCTCATCGCCTGCCGCACGATCATCGGCTGGGGCGCGCCCAACAAGCAGGGCACCGCCGCCACCCACGGCGCCGCTTTGGGCGCGGACGAGGTCGCAGCGGCGCGCCGGCAATTGCACTGGGACAGCCCGCCCTTCGAGATACCGGAGCCGATCCTCTCCGCCTGGCGCGCGGCGGGCGGACGCAGCGCGAAGACCCACGAGTCATGGCGCGCCAGGCTCGCCGCCAGCCCGGAACGGGGCGAATATGTGCGCCGGATGGAGGGGCGGCTGCCCGACATGGGCGCGCTGGACGCCTATATCGGGGGGCTCGCGGCCAACCCGCGGACGGTCGCGACCCGCAAGGCGTCGGAGCTCGCGCTCGATGCGATCAACCCCGCTCTGCCCGACACGATCGGCGGCTCGGCCGACCTCACCGGCTCGAACAACACGAAGACAAAAGGACAGAATCCTCTAACCAGAGAGGATTATTCCGGCCGCTATCTCTATTACGGAATCCGTGAGTTCGGAATGGCTTGCGCGATGAATGGAATGGCGTTGCACGGCGGCGTTATTCCGTACGGGGGAACCTTTCTGGTTTTCTCCGATTATTGCCGGCCGGCCATCCGTCTCGCCGCCCTGCAGGGGATCCGCGTCGTCTTCCTGATGACCCACGATTCGATCGGCCTCGGCGAGGACGGGCCGACCCACCAGCCGGTCGAGCATCTGACCAGCCTGAGGCTGATCCCCAATCTCGCCGTCTACCGGCCGGCGGACGCGGTCGAGACGGCGGAATGCTGGGCGCTCGCGCTGGAGCGGAATGACGGGCCGTCCCTGCTCGCGCTCACCCGCCAGAATGTGCCGCAGCTCCGCACCGAGCCGAGCCCGGAGAATCCCTGCGCCCGCGGCGCCTATCGGCTGCGCGGCGCGGCGGCGGAGCGTCGCGTGGTGCTGATCGGTACCGGATCGGAGGTGCAGGTTGCGTTCGCCGCCGCCGACGCGCTTGAAGCGCAGGGCATCGGCGCCGACATCGTCTCCATGCCCTGCTGGAGCCTGTTCGACGCGCAGGACGCCGATTATCGCGCCGGCCTGCTGCCGAGGGACGCGCTCAAGGTCTCGATCGAGGCCGGCACCACGATCGGATGGGAGCGTTATGTCGGGCCGGACGGGCTCAGCATCGGCCTCGACCGGTTCGGCGCCTCGGCTCCGGCCGAGGATCTTTTCGCGCGCTTCGGCTTCACCGCCGAAGCGATCGTGCCGCGGATTTTGGAGAGACTGAACCAGCCCCCTTCGCATTGAGCCCGTCCAAGCCGCTCTCCATATCAGGGGATGAGGAAAAACAGGATCGACGAGCCAGAGCGAACGGCGCGGAAGGAGCATTGGAAATGACACGGGTTGCGATCAACGGTTTCGGGCGGATCGGCCGCCTGGTGGCGCGGGCCTTGCTGCAGCGCAAGGACGGCCCGCTGGAGCTGGTCTCGATCAACGATCTCGCCGACGCCGAATCCAACGCCCTCCTGTTCAAGCGCGATTCGGTCCACGGCGCCTATCCGGGCGATGTGCGCGCCGACGGCAACGATCTGATCATCGACGGACGGCGCATCCACGTCACCGCCGAGCGCGATCCCGCCAAGCTGCCCCATGCCGCCAATGGTGTCGATCTGGCACTCGAATGCACCGGTTTTTTCACCGATCGGGATAAAGCATCGGCCCATCTCACGGCCGGCGCGAAGAAGGTCCTGATCTCGGCGCCGGCCAAGGGGGCGGATCTCACCGTGGTCTTCGGGGTCAATGACGACAAGCTCCGGCCGGAGCATGTCATCGTCTCCAACGCGTCCTGCACGACCAATTGCCTCGCGCCGATCGCCAAGGTGCTGAACGACACGATCGGCATCGAGCGCGGGCTGATGACGACGATCCATTCCTACACGAACGACCAGAAGATCCTCGACCAGATCCACAAGGACATGCGCCGCGCCCGCGCCGCCGCCATGTCGATGATCCCGACCACGACCGGCGCCGCCCGCGCCGTCGGCGAGGTGCTTCCGGAGCTGAAGGGCAAGCTGGACGGTTCGGCGGTGCGGGTGCCGACGCCCAACGTCAGCCTCGTCGACCTCACCTGGGTGCCGAAGCGCGACACCGATGTCGAGGAGGTGAACGGCGTCCTGAAGGCGGCTGCGGAAGGGCCGATGAAGGGCATCCTCCAATATATCACCGAGCCGCTCGTCTCGATCGACTTCAACCATGATCCGCATTCGTCGAGCGTCGACAGCCTCGAAACCGCCGTGCTGGAGGGCAAGCTCGTCCGCGTCGTGTCCTGGTACGACAATGAATGGGGCTTCTCGAACCGGATGGTCGACACCGCCGGCGCGATGGCGAAGCTGATCTGAGCCTCTGCAGGGCGCTCCCTCTCCGCTCGGAGGAGCGAAGTCGAGGGGCGCCCGTGATGACTCAGTGCCAGCGCCCCTCGACTACGCTCGGGACGAGCGGATGCTTGTGAGGTTTTGATGACCGATTTCCGAACCCTCGACGATCTCGGCGACGTCCATGGCAAGCGCGCTTTGGTCCGCGTCGACCTGAACGTGCCGATGCAGGACGGCGCGGTCAGCGACGACACCCGCCTTCGCGCCACATTGCCGACCGTGACCGAGCTTGCCGACCGCGGCGCGATCGTCCTCTTGCTTGCCCATTTCGGGCGGCCGAAGGGCGAGCGGCGCGAGGACATGTCGCTCCGCCAGGTGGCCGGCGCCTATGAACGGGTGCTCGGACGGCCGGTGCGCTTCATCGACGATTGCCAGGGCGGCGAAGCGGCCGAAGCGGTGGCGAAGCTCCAGCCCGGCGACATCGCCATCCTCGAAAACACCCGCTTCCACCGCGGCGAGGAAAAGAACGATCCCGGCCTCGCCCGCGCGATGGCGTCGCTCGGCGATTTCTATGTCGACGACGCCTTCTCCGCTGCCCACCGCGCCCATGCCTCGACCGAAGGCCTCGCCCACCTCCTGCCCGCTTATGCCGGCCGGGCGATGGAGGCGGAGCTGAAGGCGCTCGAAAAGGCGCTCGGCAATCCCGAGCGTCCGGTCGCGGCGGTGGTCGGCGGCGCCAAGGTCTCGACCAAGCTCGAAGTGCTCCGCCACCTCGTCGCCAGGGTCGACCATCTCATCATCGGCGGCGGCATGGCCAACACCTTCCTCGCCGCGCGCGGCGTCGATGTCGGCACGTCGCTCTGCGAGCATGATTTGAAGGACATCGCGCTCGAAATCCTCGACGCGGCGGATCGCGCCGATTGCATCGTCCATCTGCCCTATGACGTGGTGGTGGCGAAGGCGTTCGCGCCCAACCCGCCGTCGCTGCGCACCTGCAACGTCCACGAGGTCGCGCCGGACGAGATGATCCTCGACATCGGCCCGGCCGCGACCGAGGCGCTGGCCGACGTGCTCAAGACCTGCCGCACCCTGGTCTGGAACGGCCCGCTCGGCGCCTTCGAGACCCCGCCCTTCGACGCCGCCACCGTCGCGCTGGCGAAGACGGCGGCGGCCTTGACCCAGGAAGGATCGCTCGTCTCGGTCGCCGGCGGCGGCGATACGGTCGCGGCATTGAACCATGCCGGCGTCGCCGGCGATTTCAGCTTCGTCTCGACCGCCGGCGGCGCCTTCCTCGAATGGATGGAGGGCAAGGAGCTGCCGGGCGTAAGGGCGCTCGAGATTTCGGGGCTGCCCTGTCCCCCGGACAGGGCTCAGGGGGCCCCGGAATCATGATCCGCCTTCGCGACATCGATCATGTGGTCTTCCGCGTGGCCGATCTCGAGACGGTCGCCGCTTTCTGGCGCGACGTGCTCGGCGCCGTCTTCGAGAAAAATCAGGCGGAGATCGGGCTCTACCAGCTCCGCGCAGGCCATTCGCTCGTCGACCTCGTGCCGGTCGACGGAAAGCTCGGCCGGATGGGCGGCGCGGCGCCCGGCAGGGAAGGCCACAATGTCGACCATGTCTGCCTGCGCGTCGAGAATTGGGACGAGACGGCGATCCTCGCCCATCTCGCCAGCCACGGTATCGAAGGCGAGGTCGTGCAGCGCTACGGCGCCGAGGGCGACGGGCCATCCATCTACGTCCACGATCCCGAGGGCAATATGATCGAGCTGAAGGGGCCGCCCTCCACAGCCTGACCGCCAGGCTGGACAAGCGACGCCCGCATCCGTAATGGCCCGCGCCGGATTCGCCATTTCCCAGGGGCTTGTCGCCCCGGGGGCGCGGACGGCTCTGCCGCCCCGTGTTCCATGGTGGACCCACCGCTCTTGCCAAGAGAGCACCTGGTTTTGGTCCAGGGACGCCTAGCACGCGTCACGCATGGATAGCTCAGTGGGTAGAGCAGCAGACTGATAATCTGTCGGTCGCGGGTTCGACTCCCGCTCCAACATGCCCTGTAAAGGCATATCCTGATGGGAAGCCGGCGGGGTGTTCGGGCCGAAGGTAAGGCAAGCCGGCTACGGCCGGTCAGCCGATCCGAGAGGCATTCATGGTCCGGCTTTGCGCCGGCGAGGATGAAGGCGTCGCCGAAGGGCGTGCGGCGCGGCTCCCAGGGCGCGGCTTCGGCCGCGCTGCTGCGGCCGCGGCAACCGCCCGGAAGCGCCGCCTCAATCGCCGGCCCGCCGCGGCCATGAAGAACATCCCCCGGCCGACCTTTCCCACCGCTCTCGCGTCATTTCGGCAACAGTGTGTGAAAACTTGCTCTTTCCGTCGTGCCGCTCTTTACCCCAGTCGCGAACCTCTGTAGGGGCCGCGGCCCTTTTGTCCGGCAATGGGGCCGGCAAAATGGGAGAAAGAGGAGACCGGTGATGATCCGCAAGGAATATGTAATTGCCGAAACCCAGCGCGGCCTCCTCGTCAAGGATGGCCGCCTCATCCGCATGCTCGAACCGGGACGTCATATGTTCTGGGATTTTTCGGGCCGGCTTCGTGTCGAGATCGTCTCGGCGCGCGGCCTGTTCATGGGCGAATGGGCCGAGGTCATCGAGAAGCTTCATCCGGAGCTCGCGGCGAATTGCCTCGAGATCGTCCGTCCGGCCGAGGGCCAGGCGGCCCTGATCGCGATCGACGGCAAGCCGAGCCTGATCGTGCGGCCGGGCCAGACGGTCCGCGTCTGGAAGGTGCTGAACGACGTCGAGGTCACGCTCTACGATGTCGACGCGCGTCCGCGCCTCGACAAGGCGGAGCTGGTCCGGCTCGAAAAGGCCGAGACCGCGCTCGTCGGCAACCCGCCGGCGATCGCGACCGTCGCGGTCGGCGCGGCCCAGGCGGGCCTCGTCTTCTTCGACGGCGAGCTGGTCGAGACGCTCAAGCCTGGCCGCTACGGCTATTGGCAGGTCGGCCGCACCGTGACCGCGCGCACGCTGGACACGCGTCCGGTGCCGCTCGAGGTGACGGCGCAGGAGATCCTGACGAAGGACCGCGTGTCGCTGCGCGTCACGCTCACCGCCTTCCTTCAGGTGACCGACGTCGAGAAGGCGGCGCTGGCGACTCCGGACTATCAGCAGCACGTCTACAAGCTCGTGCAGTTCGCGGTCCGCGAAGCGGTGGGCGGACGCACGCTCGACGGACTGCTCAACGAGCGGGAAACGGTCGACGACCAGATCGTGACGCATGTGCGGCGCGAGATGGGCGACATCGGCGTCGCCGTCACCGAGCTCGGCATCAAGGACGTGATCCTGCCGGGCGAGATGCGCGAGCTGATCAACCGCGTGGTCGAGGCGGAGAAGGTCGCGCAGGCGAACCTGATCCGCCGCCGCGAGGAGACGGCCGCGACCCGGTCGCTGCTCAACACGGCGAAGCTGATGGAGGACAACCCGAGCCTCCTGAGGCTGAAGGAGCTGGAAGCGCTCGAACGCGTGACCGATAAGGTCGGGCGGATCGATCTCCACGCCAGCTCCGGCGAGGGACTCAACGCGATCGTCGATCGGCTGGTGAGCCTCAAACCGCGCGACTGAGCGTCGGCGAAAACGGGGAGGGGCGGCTTTCGGGCCGCCCCTCTTCTTGTGTCAGGGTTCCTAGCGCGGCAGGGCGGCGATCTTGTGCCAGACCTGCTTCCTGCAGAGCAGGCCGTGAAGGCGGCAGCCGTCGATCTCGAGCGAGCCGTCGTCGAGCAGCATCAGATTGCCGTCGGCGGTCGTATCGAGGTCGGGGACGAACACCTCGCCCTGCCAGGTGCCCGGCCCCGCCGGCCGGACGTCGTGGAACAGCAAGGTGCCGATCAGATGATCGGTGCCGCCGGCGCGCGCCGAATTCTGCGCCTGCGGACTCGCCCAGACCACGCGGCCGCACAGGCCGCCGCCGCAATGCGACGTGCGGACGACCACCGTTCTGGCCGGGTTGATCCAGTTGCCGATGACGGGATCGGCCGCGGGCCCGCGATGCGGCGCCGCCGCGGCCATGGCCGCCAGAATGATCGGGATCATGTCCGCTCCTCTCCGGTTGCAAGCGGCGCGCCCTAAACGGGCCTGCTTTGCCGTGGCATGAACAGGGTCTGTTCATCCGTTCAGGCGGAACAGGCTCCGTTCGCTCTCCACCACCTCCTTCAGGAAGCGGACCACCGCCTTCACCCGGGCGAGGCCGGCAAGATCCTGGTGGACGATCAGCCACAGGCTGCGGGTGAGGATCACCTCGTCGGGAAGCACCCGCACCAGCCCCTTTTCCTCGCGCGCCAGGAAGGCGGGAAGGATGCAGAGGCCCGCGCCGGCGAGGGTGGCGCGGAGCTGGGCGACGAGGTTGCTGCTCTCGATCGACGCCGCGCCCCGCGGCGCGACCTGGTGGAGGAAATCGAGCTCGGGGAAATGGAGCAGGTCGCCGATATAGGAGACGAAGATATGGCTGGAGAGGCCGGCGAGCGATCCGATCGCCGGCGCCCGCGCCAGGTAGGAAGGCGCGGCATAGAGGGCGAGGTCGTAATCGGTGAGGCGGGAGACGTTGAGCCGCCCGGCCGGCGGCCGGCTCGGCGAGATGGCGATATCGGCGTCGCGCCGGGCGAGGCTGAACACCCCCGGCGCCGCCACCAATTGGACCATCAGCTCGGGATGGCGCGCCTTGAGCGCGGCGATTCGCGGCGCCAGGAAATAGCTTCCGAAGCCTTCGGGGGCGCCGATCCGGATCGTTCCTTCGACATTGGCGGCGCTTCCCCCTACCGCTTCCTGCGCCCGCAACGCCAGCCGCTCCATCTCCTCGGCCATTGGCAGCAGCCGCTCGCCGGCGTCGGTCGGCGTGTAGCCGGCGGGGCTGCGGTCGAACAATTTCGCCTTCAGCGCATGCTCCAGTGCGGCGATCCGGCGCGAAAGGGTGCTATGGTCGAGGCCGAGCCGCGCCGCCGCAGCCGTCAGCCGCCCGGTCCGGGCGACGGCGAGGAAGCTGCGAAGATCGTTCCAGTCGAACGCGGCCATATGCGCATTTCCGCACAGCGGTTTCGGGGCAATTCGGATGGAAAGGCCCGGCCCCTTATGCGAGAGAGCGCCATCCCTTTACAAGAGACCGGATCATGATGTTCGAGGCTCGGGCGGCCGCGGCTGCCGCCGACATTGACGATAATGCCACCCAAATGCCTGCGGATTTCCGCACGCCCGCCGACCCCGAACCCGGCTGGGCCGGCCGGAACCCGGACCGGGCGGCGCTCTTTCTCTTCATCACCCCGCGCGCGTGCGGCGCGGTCGAGGAGCTGATGGCGCTCTGACGGCGGCGCGCCTAAGAGGAGCGCCATGTCGGACGACGCCAAGGTCTTCAAATTGCCCGACACGCTGCCGAGCCCGTCCGAGCTTGCCGAGGCCTGGGCGCGAGTCGTCGCCAATGCGGTGCGGCTCGCCGGCGTCTCGGCCGAGCGCGCGGCCGATCCGCATGTGCCGCGGGCCTTCGATCCGGCCGCGCCGGCGCGCGCTTTCGGGGAATTTGCCGGCCATCTCCTTGCGCATCCCGGGGAGCTTTTCCGCGCCCAGCAGAAGGCGGCGGGCGACTGGATGAAGCTCTGGGGCCATGCCGCCGCCCGCGCGATGGGCATGGCGCCCGATCCGCTCGCCGAGCCGGCGCGGGGCGACCGCCGCTTCAGGGACCCCGCCTGGTCGGAGGAGCCGCTCTTCGATTATCTGAAGCAGGCCTATCTGCTGACCGCCCGCCGCGCCGAGGAATTGGTCGCTGGCGCCGAAGGGCTGGACGAGGGGACGCGCACCCGCGTCGATTTCTTCACCCAGCAGCTTCTGAACGCCTTCTCCCCGGCCAATTTCCCGGCCACCAATCCCGAGGCGATCCGCCGCGCGATCGAGACCGGCTCGATCAGCCTCGTCTCCGGCCTCGCCAACCTCCTCGCCGATGCGGCCGAGGGAGACGGGCTCGTCCGCCGCCGTTCGAGCGAGGATTTCGAGCTTGGCGCGACCCTCGCCACGACGCCCGGTGCCGTGATCTTCCGCAACGAATTGATGGAGTTGATCCAATATTCCCCGGCGACTGATGAGGTCTGCAAGCGGCCGCTCCTCTACGTCCCGCCGCTCGTGAACAAATATTATCTGCTCGATCTCCAGCCCAAATCCTCTTTGATCCGCTGGCTGGTCGAGCAGGGCCACAGCGTCTTCGTCATCTCCTGGGTCAATCCGGGCCCCGATCTCGCCGACAAGGGCATCGCCGATTATATCAGGGAAGGCCCGGTCGCGGCGCTCGACGCGATCGAACAGGCGACCGGGGAAAGGCAGGCCGATCTGTTCGGCTTCTGCATGGGCGGCACCCTCGTCGCGATGACGCTCGCCTGGCTCGCCGCGAAAGGGGAGGGCGGCCGCGTCGGCAGCGCGACGATCATCGGCGCCCTGCTCGATTTCTCGAAGCTCGGCACCTGGGCGACCTTCACCGAGCCCGAGCAGCTCCGCGCGATGGAGCGGCATCTGCTCCACAAGGGCTTCATGGCCGCGCAGGACCTCCAGGCCCTGTTCTCGGCGGTGCGCGCCAACGACCTCATCTGGTCGTCGGTGGTGAACCATTATCTGATGGACCGCGAGGCGCCGCCCTCGGACATCCTCCATTGGTTCGCCGACGGCGCCCACATTCCGGGCGCCTTCCTGCTGCAATGGGCGCGGGACGTGCTTCGCGACAATGGGTTGACGAAGCCGGGCGGGATCGTGCTCGACGGCACCCCGCTCGATCTCGGCGCGGTGAAGAATCCAGTGCTCGCCATCAGCCTCAAGGACGACCACGTCTCCGCCTGGGAAGCGACCTACCGGGGCGCGCGGCTGCTCGGCGGGCCGGTCACCTTCCTGCTCGGCGGCTCCGGCCACAATGCCGGCGTCATCAACCCGCCAAGCGCCAACAAGCACGGTTACTGGACCAACCACGCTCTGCCCGGGAGCGCCGAGGACTGGCTGGCGGGCGCGGAGAAGATGGAGGGAAGCTGGTGGCCGTCCTGGCACGACTGGCTGACGCGGGGCGAAGGCGACGCGGCGGAGACGGTGCCGGCGCGCATTCCCGGCGACGGCACGCTCGGGGTGCTTGAGCCGGCGCCCGGTTCCTATGTGAGGGACAGGCACTGAGAAGCTGCCGAAGGAGGCGGGAATGAGCGAGCTCGTCGAACGGATGCCGGCCCTCTTCTTCGGCCATGGCAGCCCGATGAACGCGCTCGGCGGGCCTTATGCGGACATATGGGCGGCGCTCGGGCGGGCTCTGCCCCGGCCCAAGGCGATCCTCTGCGTCTCGGCCCATTGGTATGTCGACGAGACGGCGGTGACCGCGATGGAGCGGCCGCGCACGATCCACGATTTCTACGGCTTCCCGCGGGACCTCTACCATATTTCCTATCCGGCGCCCGGCGATCCCTGGCTGGCGGCGCGGACCGCCGACCTGCTGGCCCCGCTCGGCGTGCGGGCGGACCAGGATTGGGGGCTCGACCATGGCGCCTGGTCGGTGCTCGTCCATGCCTTTCCGGATGCCGACATTCCGGTGGTCCAGCTCGCCATCGACCGGACGCAGCCGCCGCTTTTCCATTACGAGCTCGGCCGTCGGCTGGCGCCGCTTCGCGACGAGGGCGTGCTCGTCTGCGGCTCGGGCGACGTCGTCCACAATCTGCGCATGCTCGACATGTCGGGCGGCGAGCCCTTTCCCTGGGCCGCGCGCTTCAACGATCGGGTGAAGGCGATGATCGAAGCGCGCGACGATTCGGCCCTGGTCGATTATCCGGCGCTCGGCGAGGAGGCGATGCGCGCCATCCCCACGCCCGACCATTATCTGCCGTTGCTCTACCTGCTCGGCACGCGCGGCGCGGACGAGCCGGTGCGCTTCTTCGCCGACCGGATCGCGCTCGGCTCGATCTCGATGCTCGGAATGATCTTCGGCACGATGCCGGAGACGCCCTCGCCGATGGCGGAGAATGCGCCGCCGGTCGAAGGCATTGCGTGACAGGGATCGCGCAGCTCTTGCCGGTGCGCGTTTTGGCCCCGATCGCCATGATTCTGTCCGCCGTGCCGGCGGCGGCTTTCGCCCAGACCATGCCGGGCATGGACATGGGCGCGCAGCCGAGCAGCAAGGCCGCGCCCGTCCCAAAGCCGCCGCCCGTTTCCGTCGCGCCCTCGCCGCCGCCGGCGCCGGCGCACGCTTCACCGGCCCCGCCGCCGCAAGGCGGGATGCCGGGCATGAATATGGGCGGCGGTGAGAGCGCCGTCGCCGCCGATCGCTGGGCCTCGGGCACGGCGTGGCAGCCCGCCGTCACGCCGATGGCGGGCCCGCACGTCATGGCCGGCGACTGGATGCTGATGGCCCATGGCCAGGTGAACGGAGTCGCCGACTGGCAGAGCGGGCCGCGCGGCGGCGACAAGGGCTTCGTCTCCGGCATGCTGATGGCGATGGCGCAGCGCTCCTTCGCCGGCGGCGGCACGTTCCAGCTTCGGGCGATGCTGAGCCCGGAGCCGCTGATGGGCGCGGACGGCTATCCGTTGCTGCTTGCCTCGGGCGAGACCGCGAACGGGCGCGATCCGCTCGTCGACCGCCAGCATCCGCACGACCTCTTCATGGAGCTGTCGGCGCGCGCCGAGATCCCGCTTGGCGGCGACGCCGTTTTCTTCCTCTATGGCGGCCTGCCGGGCGAGCCCGCTTTCGGCCCGCCCGCCTTCATGCACCGCCTCTCGATCATGGATTCGCCCGAGGCGCCGATCACCCATCATTGGCTCGATTCGACCCATGTCAGCTTCGGCGTGGCGACGGCGGGGCTCGTCTGGCGGAACTGGAAGATCGACGCCTCGCGCTTCAACGGCCGCGAGCCGGACCAGGATCGCTGGGACATCGAGACCGGGCCGCTCGATTCGACCGCGCTTCGCCTTTCGTGGAATCCGGTGCCGAGGCTGTCGCTGCAGGCGAGCTGGGCACGGCTGATCCATCCCGAGCAGCTCGAACCCATGGCGAACCAGATTCGCTGGTCGGCGAGCGCGATCTGGACGCAAATGCTCGGTCTCGATCGCTGGTGGTCCACGACGCTGGCCTGGGGCCGGCGCTCGAGCGAGGCCGGGTGGCTCGACGGCCTGGCGCTGGAAAGCGCGGTGAAGCTCGGCGCGATCACCCTGTTCGCCCGCGGCGAGATTGTCGGGAATGACGAGCTGGCCGGCGGCGGCGCGCGGATGCAGGCCTATGGCGTCGGCAAGATCTCGCTCGGCGCAATCCGCGACTTCCGGCTCGCGCCGCACCTCTCCTTCGGCGTCGGCGCGCTCGTCGCGCGCGACTTCGTGCCGCGCCCGCTTGCCGCTTCCTATGGCGGCGACCGCGACGGCGCGATGGCCTTCATCCGGCTGAAGTTCGACTGAATCTTCGGCGGTTTCAGGGCTTGCGGAAGCGGAGGATGAACTGGTCGGTCCTGCCGCGAATCCCCGCGTCGAAGACTCGCGCCTTGTGATCGTCGGCGGGATTGCGAAGCAGGTCGCTTCGTCCGTCGAGCCGGAATCCGGCTTTCTCCACCTCCTGCCGGACGAAATCGCCCTCGATCCGGTGGAGGGTGGAGGTGGCGCTCGCGCCGACGCCCTTGCCGGCTTCATGGTCGACGATCAGATAGATGCCGCCATGCTTCAGCGCCTTGAACGCGGCAGCGTCGAGCGCGGTCGCGGCGTCGCCGTCGCCGACCTTCTGGTTCTTGAAATCATGGTAGTTGAGCGTGGTCCAGACGATGTCGACCGGTCCCGGCACCGGAATCGTCCCCGGCGCGGCGACGGTGACGATGACGTTCGGCCGCGCCTGCGCGAGCGCCTGGAGGGCGGGGGAGGCCCGCCCGGAAACGGCATAGACGCGCCCGTTCGGGCCGACGACGCCGCTCAGGATGCGCGTGAAATAGCCGCCGCCCGGCGCCAGCTCGGCGATCTTGTCGCCCGGCCGGACATGGGCGAAGGCGATCAGGGCCGCCGGCTTGCGGTCCGCGTCGCGCGCCTTGTCGGCCGCGGGCCGGATCGGGTCGGCGAGGATCGAGGCGAAATCGACCCTGGGCGCCGCCGCAGCAACGCAGGCAAATGCAGCGATCGCGGCGAGCGCCGTGTCGCGAAGTCCCGATGCCGATCGACCCATTCCATCCTCCTTTGTGTCAGGTGCAGACGCCGCGGAAGGCGAGCTCCATCACCGTCCCCGCTTCGACGGCAAGCGGCCCTTCCGGCTTCGGATAATCCTTCTGCTCGATCAGTTCCCCGGCCTGACTATATTTGCGGCCGCCCAGCGCGGTGATGCTCTTCGCCGCGCAATCGATCCGAAGCAGATAGGCGATGTCGCCGCCGCCCGATGGGCCGGCATTGGTGAGCCGGAACCAGGCCTGGCGCCAGGACGGGCCATTGGCGATGCTGGCGGCGTCGACCGAAATCCCCTGTCCGGTCGACGCGGTGCCGAGATTGACCCAGAGGGCTGGCCGCGCCGGCGGCGGCGCCGTGCCCGCGGCGGCGGCCGGCGCGCCGGGAACGAGGCCGGGCGTGCTCGCCGGCGGCGGAGCGGGTGGGGGCGGCGGCGTTTCGGGCGCCGGCGCCTCGGCGGCGATGGCCACGTGGCAGGCGTCGAAGGCGCGCTTCGTCTCGGCTCCGACCTTCGGGTCGTGGACCAGGCCGGCGACATAGAGGAAGTCCGCCGGGCCGAGCCGGCCGGGATTGGCGCCGCCGTTCCTGAGCTGCGCGGCGAGGTCGCCGAGCTGGCGAAGCTGCCAGACGCCCAGCATTTTGGTCAGCCGGCGTTCGACGCATTGCGATTGGGTGCCGCTCAGCCCGTAGCGGCCGAGCTGCGGCGCGACCAGGCTCTGCTTCGGCTTCCAATAATCGGCGGCATAGCCGGCGCAGCCGCCGAGCAGGAGCAGGGCCGAAAGGGCCGGGACCACACGCACGTTCGTTTCTCCCCGTCAGAGCCGGCCCCGCATAAGCGAGGCGGAGGCCCGGGTGAAGAGGGCGGACGCGCTGGCGAGCAGGCAAATCGCGATCCGGGCGAACGGACTCGTCGTCCGATCCTCCGCCGGCGGAAGATCGGACGTTCGCCCTTCCTCCGTCAATCGGCGATGCGCGCGGGAAAATTCACCCAAACTTAACCCGGCGGGCGGAGAATCGCCGCCGTTCCGAAGAGCGTGGGGAGTATCGACATGCGCCTGGCCGCGTCCATCGAGAGAGGCAATGCCTATGACCGGCGCCAATATGTCAGGCGGCCGGTCCATATCGGCGCCGGGCTCGGCGCCAACGACCGCCCGGCCTCGAGCATCGTCCTCTTCGACCTGTCCACCCATGGCTGCGGCTTCGAGGCGACCTGCCATCTCGAAGCCGGCGCCCGCGTCTGGCTGAAGCTGCCGGGGCTCGAAAGCTGGGCGGCAAAGATCGCCTGGGCCGGCGAAGGACGCGGAGGCCTCGAATTCGACAAGCCGCTCCACGAGGCGGTGGTCGAGCGCTACGCTCGGATGGGCGGCACGCCTTGAGCAGACCGCCCGCCGGTACGGTCCGCGATCCAGGCGAGCGCGAGCAAAGCCGGGGCCCAATAAGGAAAGATGCCGTGGAGCGTGTCGGTCACCGAATGGGATCGGTGATCGACGAACAGGAAGATGTGCGCGCAAAAGGCGAGGGCGGCCAGCGTCACGATCCATCCCATCGCCGACGCCGGATAGAATGAAGGCCCCAAGGGCTTGAACCATTGCATGATCCGCGCTTGTGCGGTGCGAAGGTCGTCCGGCGCGGGCTCGCCGTCCAGCGCGAATCCCGCGCCTGTTGCGTGCGGTTTCGTTGAATTGCGGTCCCGAGCGAAGAGCCGGCTTTCCGATCGCGCGGCCCGTTCACGGCGCCGGCGCGATCCGGCGGAGCCGTCGGCGCGGCCGACCGCCGCCCGGAGGCGAATGCGTGTCCCTTCGTCCCGGGTGATTGTGGCCTCGCGGCCGCAGAGCCGCGGCGCCGGCGCGACGTCCGCGCGCAAGTCCTTCTTCCCTAAGGTGAAATCGCAGCCGGTCGCGACCGGCGATCAAAGCGGATTCTGCGGCCATTATATCACACATCCGGGTGCGCGCACTTTTTTTGTTCTCGCCATGAAACCAAGCGCCGCCGCGCTCGTTTGCGGCCTCGTCTGGACGAGGGGCCTCCCGTTTTGGTTGACCATAAGCTGAGGCATTTCGGCAACAGATGTGGGGATAAGCGTGCTTGCGCGGAAACTCCGCTTACCGTATTGAGTTCAAGGTCGTTCCCGTTGGGACGCAAACGAAAGGGGAAGATTATGCGGAAGCTCGCCATCGCAATGGCGCTTTCATCCACCTTGCTCGCGACTCCAGCCTTTGCGCGCAATGGCGCCTGGTACGTTGGTGGCGATTTCGGTGCGATGATCGTCGAAGACACCCATGTCAACGTGGGCGGTGTCGCCGACAGGTTCCTCCTCAGCCATCATTATGGCTTCGACGGCGACGTCAACGTCGGCTACGATCTCGGCATGTTCCGGATCGAGGCCGAGGCCGCCTATAAGAGGGCCCAGCTCGACAATATCATCAACACGATCGCATTGCCCGGCCAGGGCGCGGCCACCTTCCCGGGCCAGAGCCCGGCCGGCGGCCATGCCAGCGCGCTCAGCTTCATGCTGAACGGCATGCTCGATTTCGGCGATGACAACGGCATCTCCGGCTTCGTCGGCGGCGGCGTCGGTATCGCCCGCGTCGAATATAAGAATGTCCGCGTCTTCTCGAATCAGGCGGCCGTTTTCGCCGACGATTCGGATTCGCGCTTCGCGTGGCAGTTGGTTGCCGGCGTTCGTCAGGCGATCACCGACAATATCGACATCACCGTCAAATATCGTTTCTTCAACGTTCCGAATGTTCGGCTGACGGCGTTCAACGGCGACGAGGCGAAGTTGCGCTTCCGGTCGCACAGCCTCCTCGGCGGCATCACGTTCAACTTCGGCGCTCCGCCGCCGCCTCCGCCGCCTCCGCCGCCTCCGCCGCCTCCGCCTCCGCCGCCCCCACCGCCTCCGCCGCCTCCGCCGCCGCCTCCGCCGCCGCCGGAAGCTCCGAAGCCGATCGGGCCGTTCATGGTGTTCTTCGACTGGGATAAGTCGGACATCACCCCGCAGGCGGCTGCGATCCTCGACAATGCGGCTGCCGCCTATCAGCAGACGGGCCAGGCGCAGGTCATGATCGCCGGTCACACCGACCGGTCGGGTTCGGACCAGTATAATATGGGCCTCGGCCAGCGCCGCGCCGACTCCGTGAAGGCCTATCTGGCCGGACATGGCGTCCCCGAAGGCGTGATGACGACCCAGTCGTTCGGCGAGAGCCGGCCGCTGGTCGAAACCGCCGACGGTGTCCGCGAGCCGCAGAACCGGCGCGTGGAAATCACCTACGGGCCTGGCGCAGGCCAGTAGGAAGCCCGCTTCCGGCAGCGGCGGTCTCCGCCGCGGCAGGAAGGGTGAAAATGGGGAGCCGGCCTTCGGGCCGGCTCTTCTTTTTTTTTTGGCCGTAGCCGGCCGGGCGACGGCCTCTTTTATGATCTTGTCGCCGCGCCCCTGCCCGGTTTAATCGGCCGCGCCTCAGCCTTCGGGGATTTCAATGCAGATTGCGATGATCGGCACCGGCTATGTCGGCCTGGTGTCCGGAGCCTGTTTTTCGGATTTCGGCCATGACGTGATCTGCGTCGACAAGGACGAATCCAAGATCCGTGCCTTGCATCGCGGGATCATGCCGATCTTCGAGCCGGGGCTCGGCCAGCTCGTCGAGCGCAACGTCCGCGGCGGCCGGCTGTCCTTCACCACCGATCTCGCCGCCGCCGTCGCCGACGCCGATGCGGTGTTCATCGCCGTCGGCACGCCTTCGCGCCGCGGCGACGGCCATGCCGACCTTTCCTATGTGCTCGGCGCGGCGGAGGAGATTGCGCGCGCGCTGAAGAAGCCGGCGGTGGTCGTCACCAAGTCGACGGTTCCGGTCGGGACCGGCGACCAGGTCGAACAGATCCTTCGCGAGATCGCGCCCGAGGCGAAGGCCTGGGTCGTCTCCAACCCCGAATTCCTCCGCGAGGGCGCGGCGATCGAGGATTTCAAGCGGCCCGACCGGATCGTCGTCGGCACCGAGGATGCCGACGCGGCCGAGATCATGCGCGAAGTCTATCGGCCGCTCTATCTCAACAAGGCGCCTTTGCTGTTCACCAGCCGCCGCACCGCCGAATTGATCAAATATGCCGCCAACGCCTTTCTCGCGACCAAGATCACCTTCATCAACGAGATTGCCGACGTCTGCGAGGCGGTCGGCGCCGACGTCCAGGACGTCGCCCGCGGCATCGGCCTCGACAACCGCATCGGGCCGAAATTCCTCCACGCCGGCCCCGGCTATGGCGGCTCCTGCTTTCCCAAGGACACGCTCGCCTTGCTGAAGACCGCCGAGGATTTCGAAGCGCCGCTGCGCATCGTCGAGGCGGTGGTCAAGGTCAACGACGCGCGCAAGCGGGCGATGGGACGCAAGATCATCCAGGCATTGGGCGGCGACGCGCGCGGCCGCACCGTCGCCCTTCTCGGCCTCACCTTCAAGCCGAACACCGACGACATGCGCGACGCGCCATCGATCAGCATCGTCCAGGCGCTCGAGGATGCCGGCGCGAGGGTGCGCGGCTACGATCCGGAGGGCATCGGGCAGGCGCGGCCGCTCATGCCGAACGTCGACTATTGCGAGACGCCCTACCAGGCCGCGCAGGGCGCCGACGCGGTCGTCCTGGTCACCGAATGGGACGTGCTTCGCGCGCTCGACCTCGATCGCCTCGCCCGCGCCATGGCGCAGCCCATCTTCGTCGATCTTCGCAACGTCTATCCGCCCGAGGATGTGGAGGAAGCGGGCCTGCGCTGGTTCGGCGTCGGCCGCCCGCTGCGTTCGAACTAGATCGGTTCCCCGGCGGCGCGGGCGCGCTCCTCCTTGCTCGCTTCGAGCGCGGCGATGCGGCGCGCGCCGAGCCACAGGCCGATCAGGGTGAAAGGCGGCACGACGTAGAGCCAGAAGATTCCGGCGGCGAGGCTGTGGGTCACGTCCGCCATCTTGCCGGCCGCATAGGGGCCGAGGGCGAGCCCGACCATGGTCGTCCCGAGGACGAAGGTCGCGCCGGCGGTCGCGCGCATCCGCGGCAGCACCAGGTCCTGCAGGGTCGCCACCGACGCGCCGACCCAGGCGGAGCTGAACATCTGGGCGATCGGAACGGCGACGTAGAAGGTCGCGAGGCTGCTCGTCGTGAACATCACCAGGACCGCCGGCGCCGGCAGCACCATCGAGGCCGTGCAGACGAACAGCCGGCCGCGCGGATCGCGGCGGCGCCACCAGTCGGCGACGATTCCGCCGGCGATCACGCCGACGGCCGCGGCGAAGGCGGCCGACCAGCCGACGATCGCCGAAACCTCCTCGCGCGCGTTGAGGCCGTGGAGGATGCGCGCCGGATCGCCGGGTCCGGAATAGAAGGTCCGAAGCGCATAAGGCGGCGTCCAGAAGGCCACCGCATAAGTGATGAAGGCGATGCTTCCGATCGCTGCGGTGAGCATGACGACGATCGGGCAGCCCCAGATCAGTCGGAAGGCGGGAAGATCGCGGCGGCGTAGCGACTGGATCCAGGAGAAGATGGCATAGGCACCGAGGCCGTAGGCGGCCCATTGCGCCTTGTCCCCGGGCGTTGCGCCGGTGAGCAGGATCAGCCCGGCGGCCGCGGCGATCGTGACGGCGAGGGCGATCAGGTTCGCGATCAGGTCGCGTCCGCGCGCGGCGGTGACGAGGGTGAGCGGCGGCAGGATGGCGGCAAGCTCGCGGCCGAAATCGCGCCAGGCGCCGGGCCGCGCCGCCGGCTCGGCAAGGCCGTCGGCGGCGCCGCGGCGCGGCTCGCGCAGGGTCAGCACCCACAAAGCGAGCAGCAGGCCGGGCAGGCCGACGGCGAGGAAGGCGGCCTGCCAGCCGGCAAGGCCGAGCGGCGCGCCGGCCGGATGCGGCCAGGCCGCCTTCCAGCGGCTGACGACGAGGCCGCCGACCGGCAGGCTGAGCGCGGCGCCGACATAGAGGCCGCTCGAATAGATGGAGAGCGCGGTCGCCCTCTTCCGCTTCGGGAAATGGTCGGCGATCATCGAATAAGCGGCGGGCGACGCGCTCGCCTCGCCGATGCCGACGCCGATCCGCGCCGCCGCCAGCGTCCCGAACGATCCGGCGAAGGCGGAGAGCGCGGTCATCGCCGACCACATGCCGAGGCCGATCGCGATCAGCCGGCCGCGATACCAGCTGTCGGCGAGCCGGCCGAGCGGGATTCCGAACAAGGCGTAGAAGATGGCGAAGGCGGTGCCGTAGAGGAAGCCGGTCTGGGCGTCGTCGAGATGGAGGTCCGCCTTGATGTCGGGCGCGAGGATCGAGACGATCTGGCGGTCGACGAAGTTGATGACATAGACGAGGGTGAGGACAATGAGGACGTACCAGCCGTAACGGCCGGCCCGAACCGGCGGACCCTGATCGGTCTCCCCCGCCATCCGCCCCTCGTTGTGCTCTCCCGCCACCATGGCTAGCAGAGGCGGGCCTTTTGGCAAGGACGCGCCGCCGATGACCGCAATTCTCTTCGTCTGCCTCGGCAATATCTGCCGCTCGCCGCTGGCGGAGGGGGCGTTCCGCGCCGAGGCGGAGCGGCTCGGGCTCGACGTCCGCATCGACAGCGCCGGCACCGGCGGCTGGCATGTCGGCGAACCGCCGGACCGCCGCGCGATCGCCGCCGCGCGGCGGGGCGGTGTCGACATCGCGCATCTGCGCGCGCGGCGGGTGCGGCCGGAGGATTTCGAGCGTTTCGACCTTATCGTCGCGCTCGACCGGGACAATCTGCGCGACCTCCGGCGCCTCCAGCCGCCGGGAAGCAAGGCGCGCCTCTCGCTCCTCCTCGACCATGTCGAAGGACGTGAAGGCCAGCCGGTCGCCGATCCTTATCATGGCGGCGACGCCCATTTCGACACGGCCTGGGCGGAAGTGAGCGCGGGCGCGCGGGCGCTTGCGAGGGCGATCGCGGAAGGATGAGCGCCTTCGCCCGCCGCGTCGCCGCCGTCACCGGCCTCGCCGAAGATCGGCTCGAGCATCTGGCCGGCGGCAATCTCTCCGAGATATTGCTGGTGCGGCGGCCGGATGGGCGGCTTTCGGTGGCGAAGGGCGGCGCGGCGATCGGCACCGAAGCGGCGATGCTGCGCGCGCTCGCCGGCGCCGGCGTGCCGGCGCCAGCGGTCGAGGGCGAGCATGACGGCGTGCTGCTGCTCGAGCATGTGGCCAACGACCGCGTGTTCAACGCGGGCGCCTGGGCCTCGATCGGCGACGCGCTGCGCCGGCTCCACGGCCGGCACGGCGAACGCTACGGCTGGCCGGTCGATTACCGGATCGGCACGGTCGAGCTCGACAACCGGCAGCATGAGGATTGGCCGTCCTTCTGGGCCGGGCAGAGGCTGGTGGCCGCGGCGAGCGTGCTCGACCGCCCCTGGCGCGAACGCGTCGAAAGCCTCGCCGCCCGCCTGCCCGATCTCCTCCCCGCTTCGCCGCCGCCCGCCTTCCTCCACGGCGACCTCTGGGGCGGCAACATCCTCGTCGCGGACGGACGGCTCGCCGCCCTGATCGACCCGGCTTGCTATCACGGGCATGAAGAGGTCGATCTCGCCATGCTCTGCCTGTTCGATTCCCCGCCGGCCTCCTTCTGGGACGCCTATGGCGCGACCGAGCCCGGCTGGACCGACCGGCGCATCCTCTACCAGCTCTTCCCCGCCTTGCTGCACCTGCGCCTGTTCGGCGGCTCCTATGCGGGGATGGTCGACCGCCTCCTCACCGCGGCGGGGGCTTGATCGGCGCGCCTTGTTTCGGTATTTAGGAAAATACCGAAACAAGGAGATTTCCATGCTCCCACTCCTCCTTGCCGCGGCGCTCGCGGCCGCGCCCGTCGAGACTGCGGTGGAGGCGCCGGGGCCGTACGGGCCGCTCAAGGGGACGATGCTCGCGCCCGCCGGAACGCCCCGCGCGACGATCCTGATCGTTCCGGGCTCGGGTCCGACCGACCGCGACGGCAACAGCCCGCTGGGCGTCAGGGCCGCGCCCTACAAATTGCTGGTCGAGGGGCTCGCCGGGCGCGGCATCGCCACCGTCCGGATCGACAAGCGCGGCATGTTCGCCAGCGCCGGCGCCATTCCCGATGCCAACCAGGTCACCGTCGCGGATTATGCGACCGACGTCCATGCCTGGGCGAAGGCGATCCGCGCCCGCACCGGCGCGCATTGCCTCTGGGTCCTCGGTCATAGCGAAGGCGCGCTGATCGCGCTTGCCGCCGCGCAGGACCGGACCGATCTTTGCGGCGTGATCCTGGTTTCGGGCGGGGGACGCCGGCTCGGCGATGTCATCCGCGACCAGCTTCGCGCCAACCCTGCCAACGCGCTTATCCTGCCGCAGGCGATGGCGGCGCTCGACGCGCTCGAGGCCGGCCGGAAAGTGGACACGAATGGCATGAATCCGGCTTTGCTGCCCCTGTTCAACCCGCGGGTGCAAGGCTTCCTGATCAGCCTCTTCTCCTGCGATCCAGCCGCCCTGATCGCGAAGCTGCGCCTGCCGGCGCTGATCGTGCAGGGCGAGCGCGACCTGCAGGTGAGCGTCGGCGACGCGCGCCGCCTCGCCGCCGCCGATCCCGCCGCGAAGCTGGTGCTGCTGCCGGACGTCAATCATGTGCTGAAGACGGTCGCGTCGGACGAGCGCAACGTCAATTTCGCCACCTATGCCGATCCGTCGCTGCCGCTCGCGCCCGGCATCGTCGAGGCGATTGCCGGCTTCGTCGCACCACCGCCACGCCGATGAACAAGGTCTTCGAGGCGCTGGCGCATCCGATCCGGCGCGACATCCTCGAAATGCTGAAAAGCGGGTCGAAGAGCGCCGGCGCGATCGCCGACGCCTTCCCGGTGTCGAAGCCGACCATGTCCGGCCATTTTGCGAGGTTGAAGGAAGCGGGCCTGATCCAGGCCGACCAGCGCGGCACGACGATCCTCTACAGCCTCAACCTGTCGACGCTGGAGGAGGTCTTGCTCGGCTTCATGAGCCGGATCGGGACCGACGGGATGGAAAGGAAGCAGGGAAATGAGCCGTAAGTCGCTTGCCGCCGCCTCGCTGCTCGTATTGATCGCGCTGCTCGCGGTGGCGCTGGCGGTGGGGAGCCGGCTTCCCGCCGAGCTTCGGCTGCCGGTCCATTGGGGGATCAGCGGCCGGCCCGACCGCTTCTCCGGCAAATGGCCCGCCCTGCTCAGCCCGGCCGCGATGACGGCCGTGGTCTCGCTTTTCTTCTGGTTCCTGCCGGCGCTCGAGCCGCGGGCCAGGAATCTCGGCCGAAGCACCGGCCTTTATCTTTGGACCTGGGCCGCCTTGCTGGCGATGAGCGTCGCGGTCGAGCTCGTCATCGTCTCGGTCGCGCTCCACTGGAACCTGCGCGTCGAGCCGATCATGGCCGCCGCGATCGGGCTGATGCTCGTCCTCATCGGCAATCAGCTCGGCAAGTCGCGCTCCATGTATATGGTCGGGATCCGCACTCCCTGGACGCTCGCCAGCGAGGAGGTCTGGATCGGCACCCATCGGCTTGGCGGCAAGATGATGGTCATGGGCGGGCTGCTGATCATCGCCTGTTCCGTGCTCCCGCTGCCCTCCGGCCTGAGGGCGTGGCTGTTCGGTGCGGTGCTCCTGCTCGTCGTCGCCGTTCCTCTGGTCTATTCCTATCTCTTGTGGCGCCGCGAGCGCGTTCAGCCGAGCGAATAACGCTCGACGATCGAATAGACGGCGCCCTCCGGAGTCAGCCGGCTTTCATAGAGGCAGAAATCCTCGACCCGGAACAGCGGGCTGGCGAGCCGGCCGGCATCCTGCAGGAAGGACGCGACGGTCCCGGCGCCGCGGGGCAGGCGGGCGAGGGTGATGTGCGGAGCGAAGGCGCGCCGGTCGGGCGCGATTCCGATGCGGGCGATCGCCTGGTCGACCTTCTTGTGGAGCCTCCGCAACGGCTCCTGCGGCGCGACCGCCGCCCAGAGCGCGGCCGGCGCGCCTTTTCTCTCGAAGCTTCCGACCCCGGCCAGGGCGATCTCGAAGCCCGGATGGTGGACGCCGCCGAGCGCGGCATGGACGTCCTCGGCCTGGTGGCGGTCGACCTCGCCGATGAAGCGGAGGGTCAAATGGAGCTGGTCCTCGCTCTGCCAGCGGGCGCCGCCGACGCCGCCCATGGCGGCGAGCAGCCGCGCGCGCACCGATTCCGGCGGGCGAATGGCGACGAACAGCCGGTGCATGCCGCGAAACCTAGCCGAGCGGTGGACGGCGCGCACCCGCTTTTCCTTGAATGTTCCCCCGATCGGGCCGATATTGGCGCGTGGCGGCGGGTGTTTCCGCCGCGAAGGAGAGAGTTCAAATGGCAAACGGATTTGACCCCCGCCTGGGCGCGCGGCCGTCATCGGCGACGACGTTCGGCCGCGACAGCGTCGCCGTCGACGCGGGGCTGCGGTCCTATATGCTTTCGGTCTACAATTACATGGCGTCGGGCGTGCTCCTGACCGGCATCGTCGCCTTGTTCTTCGCCCGCAGCGGCGCGGTCCTCTCGATGTTCGACCTGACGACCGGGCGGATGAACGGCCTCGGCTGGATCGTGATGCTGTCGCCGCTCGCCCTCGTCATGATCATGAGCTTCGGCATCAACCGGCTCTCGACCGGCGCCGCCCAGGCCCTTTATTGGGTCTATGCGACGGTGATGGGCCTGTCGCTGTCGACGATCTTCCTCGTCTATACCGACGCGTCGATCGCGCTGACCTTCTTCGCCACCGCGGCGGCGTTCCTCAGCCTCAGCCTCTGGGGCTATACGACGAAGCGCGACCTGTCGGGCATGGGCACTTTCCTGCTGATGGGCCTGGTCGGCGTGCTCGTCGCGATGCTGATCAACGCCTTCTTCCCCTCGGGGCCGATGACGATGGCGATCAGCCTGATCGGCGTGCTGCTGTTCGCCGGCCTCACCGCCTACGACACGCAGACGATCAAGAGCATATATTTCGACGTCGGCGGCACCGAGTTCGCCCGGAAGTCGGCGATCATGGGCGCGCTGAAGCTCTATCTCGACTTCATCAACCTGTTCCTCTTCCTGCTGCGCTTCATGGGCGACCGCCGCTAAGGCCGGGCAGCAGCTCGAAACGGGAGGGCCCGGCGGCGACGCCGGGCCTTTCTCTTTGGCGGGACGGCCGGGGCCGTGCTATTCCCCGCGGCAAAAGGGGGCGCGGCCATGGACCTTCATCTTCTCTGGGCGACCTTGCTCGGTGGCGTGCTCGGATCGCTCGCCGACTGGCTGTTCGCGGGCGTGCTCTTTCACAATCGCTATCAAATCCATCCCGAGGTCTGGCGGGCTGGGAACGAGCGGATGCGGATCGTCGGCGCGCAGATATTCGCCTTCGTCACCGCCGCCGCCTTCGTCGCTTTGGCCGCGAAGCTGCACCAGACCGACATGCGCGGCGCGCTCAAGCTCGCGGCGATGGTCTGGCTGATCGGGCCTTTGCCTCTGCTCGTCGTCAATGGCCTCTTCATCAAGATCGATCGCCTGATCACCGCCACCCACGCCGCCGGCTGGCTCGCCAAATTGCTGCTGGTCGCGGCGGCGACCGCGTGGCTGGTCGCCTGACCCGCGCCCGCCGGGCAGGGAACCTGGACCGGGCGTCCGCATCCAACGGACGGATTGCGAAAGGGGCAGAATGAGCGAATCCGGAACCGACGCGCCCACCGGCCCCGATCTTCGCGAGGGCGTGCCGCTCGCCGACATTCCCGCGACCGGCTTCCTTGCCGGCCATGTCGACGGGGAGACGGTGCTTCTCTCGCGCAGCGGCGACGGTCTCCACGCGATCGGCGGCCGATGCACCCATTATGGCGGGCCTCTGGCCGAGGGCCTGGTCGTCGGGGAGACGGTGCGCTGCCCCTGGCACCATGCCTGCTTCAGCCTCCGCACCGGAATCGCGCTCAAGGCGCCGGCCTTCGACCCGCTCGACCGCTGGCAGGCCGAGATCGAGGGCGACCGCGTCTTCGTGCGGACAAGGATCGGCCCCGCCGACGTGGCGGTGCCGCTGCCGGACGCGCCCGGGCGGATCGTGATCGTCGGCGGCGGCGCCGCCGGCTTCGCGGCCGCCGAGATGCTGCGCCGGCTCGGTTATGGCGGAAGCCTCGTCATGCTGAGCGACGATCGGGATCCGCCCTGCGACCGGCCCAACCTCTCCAAGGATTATCTTGCCGGCCAGGCCGAGCCGGAATGGATTCCGCTGAAGGGCCCCGATTTCTACGAGGCGCAGAAGATCGACCTCCGCCTCGACAGCCGCGTCGCCGCGATCGACGTCGCCGGGAAAAAAACGGTCATGGCGGACGGCACCGCCGTGGATTTCGACCGGCTGCTGATCGCGACCGGCGCCGAGCCGGTCCGCCTTCCGCTGCCCGGCTTCGACCGGCCGAACGTCCTGACCCTCCGTTCGGTGGCCGACGCCGACAGGCTGATCGCGCGCGCGGAGCAAGGCGGCTCGGCGGCGGTGATCGGGGCCGGATTCATCGGCCTCGAAGCGGCCGCCTCGCTTCGCGACCGCGGGCTCGACGTCCATGTCGTCGCGCCGGAGGCGGTGCCGATGGAGCGGGTCCTCGGCGACCTCGGCCGCTTCATCCAGGGGCTCCACGAGCGGAACGGAGTCCATTTCCATCTCGGCCGCAAGCCCGCTTCCTATGACGGCGAACGGCTGGTCCTGGACGACGGATCGTCGGTCGCCGCCGATTTCCTGCTGGTCGGCGTCGGCGTGCGGCCGCGCGTCGCCTTGGCGGCCGAGGCGGGCCTTGCCGTCGACAATGGAATCCTCGTCGACGATCGTCTCGAGACCAGCGCACCCGACATCTTCGCGGCCGGCGACGTCGCCAATTATCCGCATCCGCTGGCCGACGAACGGGTCCGCACCGAGCATTGGATCGTCGCCGAACGCCAGGGACAGGCCGCCGCGCGCGCAATGCTCGGCGATCGGCGCGCCTATCGCGACGTCCCCTTCTTCTGGACACGGCAGTTCGACACATCGATTCACTATGTCGGCCATGGCGGCGCGTGGGACGAAGCCGCCCTGTCGGGCTCGATCGACGACGGCGATTGCAGCGTCCATTATCTGAAGGACGGCATGGTGCGCGCGGCCGCCTTCGTCGGACGTCCGGACGAGAGCCTCGCCGAAGGCGCGCGGGTCGAGGCGGCAATCGAAGGCGCCCGGCTCGCCAGGCCCTAAGCGTTGCGCGAAAAGGTGGATACCGGCTTTTCGTAAAGAGCAACGCGACAACAAGAAACTTATAGAGCGGGATAGGTCAGCCGGCCTTCGTTGACGACGGCGCCCGGATTGATCTTCGCCGGCTCGATCCGCCCGCCTTCCATGATGTGCAGCACCGTCTTTCCACGCAGCAGGAGATAGTCGGCGATGATCCGGCGGTGGCAGCGCCACCAGACCGCTTCCGCGCACATGATCGCCGACGGACGCTCGCATGCCAGTGCCAGCAATTGGTCGAGCCCGGCGGCAAAGGCGTCGGTCAGCGCATGGTCGGCGTAATTATGGAAGCTCCGGTTGCGCCAATAAGCATTCACCTCCGGCGGCACCGCCGGGACGCCCGAGCGGCGGCCGCCGAGCGCCGGGAGAATCGTGTAGCCGATCTGGCGGGCGGGCAGCGTCTCGCCGAGGCTCTCCAGATCATATTGCGGATTGGCACGCGAGCGGGGAAAGCGGCGGACGTCGACGATCTGCCGGACCCCCGCCGCGGCGAGCAAGGCGGCGAAATCCTCGAAAGACCGGTTCGAATGGCCGATCGTGTAGACGGGCGGGTCTTCGTTGCTCATCGCATTCGGGTTCAACCGTTCAGGCGGCCGCCGGCTCCTCGAACGGATCGCGCACCACCCATCTGCCGCGGCGGCGCAGCACGAGGAGATAATAGGCCGCCGAGACGAATATCTGCGCGCCGGTGGCGATCAGGCCCGGCCGGCCCGTCTCCAGGTCGAACCAGCTCGTCCAGAAAACGTAGAGGATCGCGGCGATGGTGACGAAAGGGGCGAGCGGGAAGAGCGGCATGCGATAGGGGGCATGATCGGTCGCGCCCGACCGGCGGCCGACGATCGCGGCCAGGGCGATGCCGAGATAGATGATCGCGAGGCCGGCGCCGCTCAGCACCAGAAGCAGCTTCAAGGGGACGAAGCAGGCGGCGACGCCCACCGCGCCGACGCCGAGCGTCGCCAGCCAGGGCGAATGGAAGCGGGGGTGGATCGCGATCATCCAATGATCGACCCGTCCGCCCCACGCGCCGTCGCGGCCGGTGCTGTAGAAGAAGCGGGAAATAGCGAGGATGTTGGCGATCGCCGCGTTGACGATCGCGACGGCGACTCCGAGCGCGACGCAGGCCGAGAGCGCGGGCCCGCCCCTGGCCGCGACGAACAGATCGAGCGGATCGCGCGCGCCGAACAAGGCCCCGAGATCCGGCGCGCCCACGAGCACGGCGGCGAGCGGAACGATCTCGACCGCGAGGGTGACGACGAGCGAGAGCAGGACGACGCGGGCGATGCCCTTTTCCGGTGCGTGCATCTCCTCGCTGAAATAGACGGCGCCGCCATAGCCGTTGAGCGCGAACAGGGCGACCGTCGCCGCGAGGCCGATTGCGCTCGCCGGAACCGGTCCGCTCGCGGTTGCCGGGTGGAGGAGCAAGGGCGCCAACCCGCGTACCGGTTCCGCGGCACCGAGCGCGAACAGGACGATCAGGGCCGCGAGCTCGACGGCGAGGAAGATTCCGGTCACCCAGGCATTGAGGCGGATGTGGAGGATGCTGACCAGCGTGCAGGCAATGACCGTCGCGACCGCCACCGGCACCGGCGCCAGCCCCGGCAGGATGGTCGCCAGCACGTTGCTGAGCCCGAGGCCGACGATTGCGGGGAAGATCAGGCTGTTGACCGCATTGATGCCGAGGATGACGAAGCCGCCGAGCGGCCCCAAGGTGCGCGCGACCATGACATATTCCCCGCCGGCGATCGGCCAGGCGGACGACAGCTCGGCATAGATGTAGGCGGTCGCCACGCAGACGATGCCGGCGACGAGCATGGCCCACAAGGCGCCCGTGCCCGCCGCCTGCAGCAGGTCCGGAACGGTGATGAACATCGACGCCGCCGGCGTGATGGCCGAGAGGGTGAGGAACAGGATGCCGGGGATGCCGAGCGAGCGCGGGAGCGGGCGCGGCGTGGTTGGCGGCTGGTCGGCCGGGTGCATCGGCAAGGGGTAGCATGACGAATGCGCGGCGCAACGGCTGCGATCATCCGGCGCGCGAGTCGGAACGTCCGGCTCCCGCGTCTCGTTGTCGCCCTGGGGAGCCGAGGGTCGAAAGCGATGACGGATTTCGCCGCCCAGCGCGCGCAGATGGTCGAGCTGCAGATCGCCCGGCGCGGCATCGAGGACCGCCGCATCCTCGACGCCTTCCGCGCCGTGCCGCGCGAGGTCTTCGTACCCGAGGATGCGCGCGATTTCGCTTATGAGGACGGGCCGTTGCCGATCGAGGCCGGACAGACCGTCTCCCAACCCTATATCGTCGCCTTCATGATCGACGCCGCCGGCGTAGCGCCGGGCGACCGGGTGCTCGAGATTGGCGCCGGCTCGGGCTATGCGGCGGCGGTGATGAGCCGCATCGCCGAGGCGGTGACGGCGGTCGAGCGGCAGCCCGAGCTTGCCGTCCTGGCGCGCGAGCGGATGGCGCGGCTCGGCTACGGCAATGTCCGCATCGTCGAAGGCGACGGCAGCATCGGCCTGCCGGGCGAAGCGCCGTTCGAGGCGATCCTGGTCGCCGCTTCGGGCAGCCATGTGCCCGACGCGCTCAAGCGGCAGCTCTCCCCTGCCGGCGGCGTGCTGGTCATGCCGCTCGGCGGCCCCGATTCGATCCAGAAGCTGGTGAAGGTGACCCGTACCGGCGCCGACGCCTATGAGGAAGAGGATCTGGGGCCGGTCCGCTTCGTGCCGTTAATCGGCCGCGAAGGCTGGCGCGGTCCCGACGCTCCCGCGACGCCGCTGCCGGAGCTGATCCGCCGAGCCGCCGAGCCGCTCCCGGAGCCCGAGGACGCGGCCTTCGCCGAGGCCTTCGACCGCTTCGCCGACGCGCGGCTGGTGCTGCTCGGCGAGGCCAGCCACGGCACGTCCGAATTCTACCGCGCCCGCGCCGCCGTCACCCGCCGGCTGATCGAGATGCACGGCTTCAACATCGTCGCGGTCGAGGCCGACTGGCCGGACGCCGCGAGCATCGACCGCTATGTCCGCCGGCGGCCGAAGCGCGATGGCGAGGAAGCGAGCTTCCAGCGCTTCCCGACCTGGATGTGGCGCAACACCGACGTCGATGCCTTCATCCGCTGGCTGCGGCGGCACAATCGGGGCCGGCCCTATGGCGAGAGGACCGGCTTCTACGGCCTCGACCTCTACAATCTCGGCGGCTCGATGCGGGCGGTCGTCGACTATCTCGAAGGCGTCGATCCCGAGGCCGCGAAGGTGGCGCGGCGGCGCTACGGCTGCCTCGAGCCCTGGAGCCGCGATCCCGCCGCCTACGGCCGGATGGCGGTCACCGAAGGCTATGGCCGCTGCGAGGCCGGCGTTGTCCGGATGCTGAAGGACATGATGGCGCGGCGGATGGAATGCGCCCGGCCCGAATGCGACGAATGGCTCGACGCCGCCGGCAATGCCCGCCTCGTCCGCAACGCCGAGGAATATTATCGCGTGATGTATCAAGGCTCGGCCGAGAGCTGGAATCTGCGCGACACCCACATGTTCGAGACGCTCTGCCGGATCCTCGACGCCAAGGGGCCGCGGGCGAAGGCAATCGTCTGGGCCCATAACAGCCATATCGGCAATGCCGCGTTCACCGAGATGGGCGAGCTCCGCGAGGAGCTGAACATCGGCCAGCTCGTCAAGGAGGAGTTCGGCGACAGGGCGCGGGCGATCGGCTTCGGCACCCACACAGGGACGGTCGCCGCCGCCGACGATTGGGACGAACCGATGAAGGTCAAAACCGTCCGCCCGTCCATGCCGGACAGCCATGAACGGATGAGCCACGATTCCGGCGTTCCGCGCTTCCTCCTCGACCTTCGCCGCGGCGTCACCGACCGCGCTCTGGACGAGGCGTTGATGGAGCGGCGGCTCGAACGCTTCATCGGCGTCATCTACCGGCCCGAGACCGAGCGCTGGAGCCATTATGCCGAGGCCGAGCTTCCCAATCAGTTCGACGCCTGGGTCTGGTTCGACGAGACGAGCGCCGTGACGCCGCTCGGGCCGGAGGCGCAGGACGAGGCGCTGGGGGCCGAGGAGACCTATCCCTTCGGGCTCTGACGATCCGGCCCGTCGCGGCCGCTCAGAAGGACGCTGGATTCCCGCTTTCGCGGGGATGACGGGACGGAAGAGTGTCGACCAGCCTCAGCGTCCCCGCGCGACCCAGGCCTGGAGCGCATCGACCTGCTTCATCCCTTCCGCGCTCAGATAGGGCCGGAGCCGCGCGAAGGAGATTGCGATATCCTCGCCGCAGCCCTGGTCGACGTGCGCCAGCTCGGGCGCGAAGACGAGCCCGGCCCTGGTCAGCGCCACGGTCCAGAAGTCGGCCTGGCGGACGACATCGCCGCATTCGGACTCCTGCGGTTTCCAGCGGGCGAGAAGGACGTTCCGGAATTCGGGCCGGAGCGTCTTCGCCTCGTGGGTTCCCGGGCCATAATTTTCGCGCTTGATCGCCTTGTCGTTGAGCCAGTCGTTCAAATCGACCTGCGCGCCGGTGGTCCGGTCGAAGGTCAGCGGCGCGTTGGAGGAATTCGGATGCGCGCCGCCGCAATCGCTTTCTTCATGGTCCTCGGCGGTCAGCCAGCGCGGGGTGATCAGCCTCGGCGCGATCGTCTCGTCCATCTCTCCCTCCGACGAGCCGGTTTCGAGCGCCCCGCGGATGCAGTCGAGCCAGGCGGGCGGATCGCCGGCGAGCGGCGCGCGCAACGCCTCGTTGATCCGGCGCACGGCGCCGCTGCCGCCGGCGAGCGCGAAGGTCTCGACCTTCGTGTCCTCGAAGCGGCCGCGATGGTCGAGGATCAATCTCGTATAGCCAAGCCCGTCCCTGGCCGCGGGCCGCGCGACGATCCGGATGCCGGCGAGCCGCGGCGCGTGGAAGGCCAGGCTGGCGCAGGGGGATTCATCGCCCGCCGGGCCGGCCACGCGTGCGAGTTGGATCGGCAGCGTGCGCCCGTTCGCCGTCCAGCGGCCGGCCAGCGCGTTCGCGCCGGCGGATTCGAGCGTCCAGCGCGGGCTCTTCGCGTCGGGTGCGACGCCTTCGCGGAACGTCCCATCCGCATCCTGGCCGCGCTCGAGCGGAATAAGCTGCAGGCGGGAGAGATAATAATAAGCGCCGAACGCGCCCCAGTCCCGCTTCACGAAGCAGGCGCGCACCGGCAGCGTCCCGATCCTGCCCTCCCAGATACCCTGCCAGGCCGCCGCCGGATCGGCGGGCGCCGCGGCCGGCGCCGCCGTGGCCACCAGAAAGGCGGCGATCGCGAGCAAGGCGTTCCTCGCCATGAGGCGAGGCTAGAAGGGGAGCGCGTCCGGTTCAACGCCTGCGTTGACGGGCGATCCGGCGGCTGCCAGCATCTGCCCTCATGGGGAGGGTCGGTCGATGCGCCCGCGCTGGTTCATGCCGACGGCTTTGGTCTTTTCGGCCGCCGCTCTGGGCCTTTCGGCTTCTTCGTGATGCGGGGACAAGCGCCGATGCCCTGGATCCGCGCCAACGGTAGCATCTATCCCGCGGCCGGCGCGGTGCCCGACGCGTCGCCGGCCTCCACCCTCGCCCATGGATCGGCGCCGCTCGCGGTGCTGATCGGGCCGCGCACCGCAAGCTCGGGCGAGATGAGCGCGGTCGCCTTCATCGGCCGCGCCCGCGCCAGGACGTTCGGCGCGCTGTCGGCTGGCTTCACCACCGCCAACCAGGCCTATCCATTGTCCGACGGCGCGATGCTGGTCGTCACCGAGACCACGATCCGCGACCGCACCGGCCGCGACTATGCCGGGCCGATCCGGCCGGACGTGCCGGCGGACGATGCCGAGCAGGCGGCGGAGCATTGGCTCGCCGGCCGATGCGCCTGACCGGACGAGGGGAGGGAAGAGGATGCACGATCCCAGGACTCTGCGCGACATCATGGCGGACGCCGCGCCGCCCGAGCTCGACCTCGCCTTCCGGCCGATGTTCGGCGGCATCATGGCCTATGCCGAGGGCAAGGCCTTTGCCAGCCTCTCCGACATGGGCCTGGCGCTGAAGGCGAGGGGGCCGCTCATGGCCGAATTCCTGGCCAGGGACGGGGCGCGGCCGCTCCGCTACCGGCCCGAGGATCCGCCGAGCAAATCCTATGTGCTCGTCCCCGACGACATGCTCGACGACCGCGACGCGCTGCAGGACTGGATGGCCCGCGCCGCGGCGGCGTTTTGAGGGCGAAAGCCTCTGGCGGGGCCGGGGAGGCTTTGCTAAGCGCCCGCGACGTCCTAGATGGCGTCAGGCCCGCACCCGTAGCTCAGCTGGATAGAGCGTTGCCCTCCGAAGGCAAAGGCCACAGGTTCGAATCCTGTCGGGTGCGCCAGCCATTTCAATGACTTGGCCCCTATTTCGGTCTCCCCGATTGGAGCAGAATTAGTGGCGGAATTCCCGCGGTTTAGGCTCGGCTTCCGTTCCGGGTCGTGGCCAAGAGACTCATTGGCCACGAGAAAGGGGCTCAAATCCGGGCCGGTTTCTCCGGGCCGAAAAATGTGGCCTGAGATGGAATTGCAGCGAGGCCATGGCAGTAGACAAGACGGGTTGGGCGGCGGCCAGTCTACCAAACGCCGTTCGGTGATGACATGTTCGATGGACCGGATCGGCCGCTAAGCGCCAATGGCGGTCATGAGGGGCTGCGCCCTAGGCGCCGCACACCTTCGTGCAGGTGTGGCCCGAATGTCTGCTTCCGACCCATTGCGGACATTAGAATTTTCTTGCTCCCGGTTCGGCGACGAGCTGGTGTTCATCCTGCCAGATGATCTGCCCAGGATCTCTCGTTGTGAGCATTTCGACATACACGCCACAAGCCTCCAGCGCTTGCGTCAGTTGATGCATCTGCCTGATGTGCTCGGTGGCGAGAGGCTTGAACCAGGACAGTCCCGGCTGCCCACGTCCTTTCCATCCTCCGCGTGAAAACTGGCTGGGAACCGCGAGATTGTCTCTGAACCAGCCATAAATCTCGCCGATCTGACGTAACGCCCATGGTGGTGCGAAATCGTAATCCCTCGCTTCATCCAGCGCCTGAAAAAGGCCCAGACGCTGCCGCTGGCTTTCGACCAGCCGGAAGCAGACAAAGCGAACGTAAACGCGTTGAGACTTGCTCATTGCGTTGACTTAGGGGCTAACCGGCAAGCCCGCGAGTGTATCCGCTTTCCACCCATAACGGATATTCGCGACCGTCGCCTGCCAAAGGGCCGTTGAGCGTCCGCCGAGGGTGGAGATCGGACATTTGAAAAGGGGGGAGGGACGTGCCGACACAGGGGCTGCTCACCGGCCTTCGCTCAATCAGCGACGAGCCGCGTTGGCTTCGGTGCAACGTCACCCGATGGCGGGATGGCAGGGCATCATTGGCCGGTCTCTCGCAGCGCCGCGGCTTTACCGAGACGCGCCTCCACGGTGTCGACCGCGAGCGTGTCGCCCACCAGCTTGAAGCGGATCTTCGCCGCCCCGCCGGTCGGGAAATGCGACGGCTCTCCGGGCCGCCACAGCGGGGTGGACGCGGTGAAGCTGGCGTAGTCGATCGTCACCCCTTCGCCGAGACCGAGCCGGTGGTCGGGCAGGCGGCTGCTGAAGCTGTCCTTCCAGCTTGTCGTGTCGAGTTCGACCCAGCCACTCGTGGCGTAGCGGAAGACGCTCTCCATGTTCTCGACGGCCTGGGCCTGCTCGGTGCCAGGCAGCACCAGTAAGAGCCCGAAAGAGCTCTTCACCAGCTCGGGGGGCAGCAGGGTGGTCTGCTCTTCGATCTTCCAGATGACCGGGACTGCCCGGCCAGGGCCTGCCGGTTTCAGGAGCACGATGGCTTCCGCCGCGCTCACGCCGGCCCCAAGGGGGTCGAGCGCCTGTATCTGCCAGAGAATGGGGCCACCCGCGCCCGTGTTGAGCCGACCGGAATTTAGCACCTGGCAGATCTTGAAGTCTCCCGGATCGGCCACTGGGATACAGCCGTGCGCCAGGTCCGCAGGCATGTCGCGCCGGACTCTCGCCGCCTGGTCGATCAACCCCTGCAGCTCGCCCGCGCGATCCGCATATTCCGCGGCTAGATAAGCGCCGGGCTTCCGTTCTGTCAGCCACCGCCGCTGCTCCAGCCTGACGTCGGCCTGTCGCGGCGTGACCGCGAGCGCGCGCTGGTACAGGCCTGCCAGTCGAACGTCGGCGGCCGAGAGCTTCGGGTCAGCGCAGATCTGCCGCTCGACGAGTGTCGAAGCCTTGCCGCAGTCGAAGCTAGCCGCCTTCGCCGTCCACGGCGTCAAGGTAAGCGCCAGCAAGAGCCACCAGAGCCGCATCGCGTTCCCCCATTACCGCTGCGGAATATCCGCCGAGGCGGGGGCAAGTCCAGCCTGGCGCCCCGCCGTGCCTTACAGAACTCAGCTGCCGAACCGGGTTCGTCCGCTACGTGAAACGTGCACCGGCCTCGAGAGCAGGCTCCCAACGCTGCAGCCGGATTTTGCCGCATCGAACGGCCACTACCCTCCTTTACAGCCCATCTTGCCGAAAGTCCGCTTCAACGACGGCGCCATGAGCTGTCCCCGTGTCGCGAAATGGCGCAATGCCGCCACATTGCAGCAGCCCGCTGCGGCTCGTTTCCCCTCTCACGCGCCTGAACGTGGCTCCAAGAACTTGAAATCGCGACCGGCAGGTCTCCTCGAGTTCGACTGCCTGTGGGTCGCAGCGCAACCCGTCAGCTCAGGTCCATCGTTTACGACCGCCTCGACGCCGTGTGGCGGAGGCAATCAGGGCGCTGGATCGCAGCGCACATCCTTGGGCTCGGTGCAGACGATCACGCTCGCCCGGACCGGGGGCGGAGGCGGATTCGCCGAGCCGATGTCTCGGTCGCGCCCCTCGATTCCGGTGGGCGGGATGGGAGTCGGTGGCGCCGGAGCCGGCGGTGGCGGCAGCGGCGGCGGCGGAGGCGGCGGTGGCGGCGGCGGCGG
>DASUHH010000064.1:0-19919 GCA_036273615.1 Allosphingosinicella sp.
CGACCTGAGGCCGATCCCCGGAGCCCGCTTGAACCCCGGCCGCCCTCCGCGTAGTTAGCGCTAACATAATACGGAGGATCGGATGCGGGCTCTTCGCATGCTGGCGGCGCTTGGCGCCCTGGCTCTGTTCGGCGCGGCGCCAGCGCCCGCGGCCCCGCCCGTTTCGGCGCCCGCCGCCCCGGCCGCGCACGCACCGGCCTATCGCAACTTCCGCGCCGCCATCTACGTCACCGTCTTCGACACGAAGCGGCTTGCCGACCGCGCCACCTTCGATCGGGAATATGCCCGGGCCTCGTCGCAGCTCCGCTTCGACAAGGTCTATATCGAGGCCTATCGCGACCATCTTTTCGCCACCGACGCGGAATTGGACCGGGTCAAATCCTGGTTCCGCGAGAAGGGGATCGAGACGTCGGGCGGGATCACGCTCGCGGCGGGCGGCGCGGGCGGCCAGTTCGGGACCTTCGACTATGAGAATCCCGCCGATCGCGCCGAGTGCGAACGGGCGGTGCGGCTGATCGCGCGCCATTTCGACCAGATCATCCTCGACGATTTCTTCTTCTACAATAGCAAGAGCGACGCCGACATCGCCGCCAAAGGGACGCGGAGCTGGACGCAATATCGGCTCGAACGGATGCGGCAGATCGCCCGCGCGCTGGTCCTGGGCCCGGCGAAGGCGGTCAACCCGCGCGCGAAGGTCATCATCAAATATCCGAACTGGTACGAGCATTTCCAGGGATTGGGCTTCGACCTCGACCAGGAAGCGCATATGTTCGACGCCATCTACACCGGCACCGAGACTCGCGACCCGGAGGTGACCGACCAGTTGCTCCAGCAATATGAGAGCTACGAGATCTTCCGCTATTTCAGCAATATCCGCCCGGGCGCCAATCTCGGCGGCTGGGTCGACACGTTCAGCACCCGCGCCATCGACCGCTATGCCGAGCAGCTCTGGGACACGATCTTCGCCAAGGCGCCGGAGATCGTCCTCTTCAACTGGTCGCCAATGGCCGAGATGCGGCCGGCGGAGGCGGGCGACCGCTCCGGCTGGGCGGGCCGCCGCACCAGCTTCGACTGGGACACGATCCAGCGCCAGTGGCGCGGCGATGGCGGCCCGGGCTGGGCGCGCGCCGCCGGCGCCTCGCTGGAGATTGCCGACCAGGCGGCGGACCAGCTCGGCCGTCCGGTCGGCCTTGCCGCCTACAAGCCCTATCAATCGTCGGGCGAGGATTTCCTCCATAATTATCTCGGCAATCTCGGCATCCCGATCGAGCTCACGCCCATCTTCCCGATGGATGCGCCGACGGTCCTTCTCACCGAAGCCGCGGCGGCCGATCCGGGGATCATGGCCAGGATCAAGGCAAAGCTGCGCGCCGGCGGCCGCATCGTCATCACCTCGGGCTTCCTCAAGGCGATGCAGGACAAGGGGATCGAGGATGTCGTCGAATGGCGGGCGACCGGCAATATCGTCACGGTCGGCGACTATATAGACGGATTCGGCGCCGGCAGCGGGTCGAGCCTCGACGTCGCCGGCGCGCCAAGCCGGCCGATCCTCTTCCCGGAGATCCATTTCTATACCAACGATTCATGGCCGATCATCCGCGGCGTCGCTTCGGCCAAGGGCTTCCCCATGGTGCTGATGAACCGTTATTCGAACGGCATCATCTATCTGTGGACGATGCCGGAAAATCTCGGCGACCTCTACAATCTGCCGCAGCCGATGGTGACCCGGATCAAGGATTATCTGACCCCCGACGCCCCGGTCCGAATCGACGCGCCCGACCATGTCGCCCTCTTCACCTACGACAATGGCGCCTTCGTCGTGGAGAATTATCGCGGCGACGAAGCGGCGGTGACGATCTCGGTCGCCGGAACGCCCGTTTCGCTCAGGGAGACCACGACCGGCGCCACCCTCAGGCCCTTGCCCGACGCTCCACCTCCCGCCTTCCGCCGCGGCCCGCCGCCGCCGGCGCGCAGGAGCTTCCGCACGATGGTGCCGCCGCACTCCTTCCAGCTATTTCGTATCGGCGGATGAACAGGAATTGTCGCCGCGGCCGATACGGATGGACGAGAGCCTGCTAAGCCACCGCCATGTGCAACGACTATCCCCAGAAAAAGGAGCTGGAGGCGCTCGAAAAGCTCGCCGCCGAGCTTGCCATGCGCCTGGTCTATCCGGAGGGGCGGCCGAACCTGGAGCCGCGTGACGATATCCGGATCACCGACCGCGCGCCGATCCTTCGCGCGGCCGCGGACGGCGGCAATGCGGTCGAGCTGGTGCAGCGCCGCTGGAGCTGGCCTGGGCCGGGCGGCAAGCCGGTCTACAATTTCCGCTCCGACGGGCGGGAATTTCCGAGCGGGCGCTGCCTGATCCTCGCCGACGGCTTCTACGAATTCACCGCCCACAGCGATCCGAAGAGCAAGCGCAAGCACAAATGGCTGTTCACGCTGAAGGACGCGCCGATCGCCGGCATAGCCGGCCTTTGGCGGAAGGATGAGGCGGCGGGCGAGGCCTTCACCATGCTGACGACCGAGCCTGGGCCGGACATAAGCGCCTATCATCATCGCCAGGTGGTGGTGCTGCCGCCGTCCGACTGGCCCCGCTGGCTCGACGTCACGATTCCGGCCCGCGCGCTGCTGAAGCCGCTGCCGGCGGGCAGCCTCGACGTGACGCAGATCTGCTGACCGGCCACCGGGCGCGCTTAGCCGGCCTTTAACCCTTCGGCCTTACAGTCCGCCCCGCATCATTGGGGCAAGAGCATGAGCTTCTCCTTTTCCGATTTCTCGGCGGCGCTGAAGGCGGGCGCGCCGGTCACCGCCGACGACGTGCTGGCGCTGCGCCGCTGGGTCTGGCCCGACGGCGTGGTTTCCGATGCCGAGGCCGAATCCCTGTTCGCGCTCAACCGGCTGGTGGCCGACGCCGCGCCCGAATGGGACGATCTCTTCGTCGAGGCGATTTCGGAGCATGTGCTCAACGCCTCCGAGCCGCATCTTTACGTGGACGAGCCGACCGCCGCCTGGCTGATCGGCCAGTTCGCGAAGGACGGCGCGCCGGTGAAGCCGGCCGAGCTCGAACTGGTCGTGAAGATCCTCGAAAAGGCGCTGAACGCGCCAGCCTCGCTCAAGGCATGGGCGCTTCGGCAGATCGAGACCGCGGTGCTGACCGGCGAGGGGCCGACGCGGCGCGACGGATCGCTCCGGCCCGGCCGGGTCGACGAGGCCGAGGTCAAGTTGCTGCGCCGGCTGGTCTTCGCGGCCGGCGGCGACGGCGCGCTGACCGTCGGCGACGACGAAGCCGAGATGCTGTGGCGGATCAAGGACGCCACCCTCCAGGCCGACAATCCGCCCGAATGGATGCAATTGTTCGTCCAGGCGATCGGCAACCATCTGATGGCCTGGTCCAACTACCGTCCGCTCGAGCGCGCGAAGGCGGCCGAGCTCGAGAATTTCATGAACGACCGCCATTCGAGCGTGCTCGGCTTCCTCGGCCGCACGGCCGGGCAGATCGCCCATCCCGATGTCGCCGATGCGAAACAAGCCTTCGTCCGCGCCGAGCCGACCGCCGCCCGGCACGAGGCGTCGGTGGCGGCCGCGGAGGCGGTGACTCCGGCCGAGCAGAATTGGCTGCAGGCCCATCTCGACGCCGACGGCGCGCGCGATCCCTATGAGGAAGGCCTGCTCGCCTTCATCGCCGCGGACCAAAGCCCGCGCGCCTGATCTCTCCGATTCAGTGGAGCGTCTCGCCGCGCGCGCACATGGCGACGAACTTGGCGATCCGCGCCGCCCGAGTCTCCGGCCTCTTCGCGTCGCCGATCCGGTAGAGGATGGCGTAGCGATTGGCGCCCTTGAGGGTCGCGAAGAAAGCGGCCGCCTCGGGATCGGCGTCGAGCGCCGCCTGGAGGTCGGGCGGGACCTCGGCCTTGCTCTGTGGGGCGTAGGCGACGTCCCAGCGGCCGTCCGCTTTCGCGGCCTCCACCTCCGCCAGCCCTCGCGGCCGCATCCGGGCTTCCTCGATCAATTCCAGCGCCCGCGTCCGGTTGCGCTCCGACCATTTGCCGCGCGGCCGGCGCGGCGTCAGCCGCATCAGCCAGCTCAGCTCGTCATATCTGTCGAGCTGGCCGTCGATCCAGCCGAAGCAGAGCGCCGCGTCGATCGCCTCCGCCTTCGAGACGCTGGCGACGGCGGACTCCTTCCTGGCCAGACGCAGCCAGATGCCGGCGCTTCGTCCGCTTTCCGACTCCAGCCACGCCTCCAGCGCCTCCCGGTCCGGAAAGCCCAGGATCGGCAGCCCCGCTTTGGTCTCAGGCTTCGGCATGCTCGGGAAGGGCCCAATGGATCGGCTTCAGCCCCCGGCTCAGCAGGAACTGGTTCGCCTGCGAGAAATGGCGGCAGCCGAAGAAGCCGTTATGCGCGGAGAGCGGCGAGGGGTGCGGCGCCTTCAGCACCAGGTGCCGCCCGCCGCGCTCGACGCTCTCGACGAAGGCCGCCTTCTTCTGGGCGTAGCTGCCCCACAGCATGAAGACGACCGGCTCCTCCTTCGCGTTGACGAGGCGGATGATCGCGTCGGTGAACCGCTCCCAGCCGCGCTCGCGGTGCGAGGCGGCGGCGCCCATCCGCACGGTCAGCACGCTGTTGAGCAGCAGCACGCCCTGCTTCGCCCAATGCTCCAGCATTCCGTGGCGCGCCGGCGCGATTCCGAGGTCGGTCTCCATCTCCTTGTAGATATTGACCAAAGACGGCGGGATCTGGACGCCCGGCTGGACCGAGAAGCAGAGGCCGTGCGCCTGGCCGGGTCCATGATAGGGATCCTGGCCGAGGATCACGACCCTGACCTCATCGAGCGGCGTCAGGTCGAGCGCGCGGAACCACTCGCCCCCCTTGGGGAAGATGCGCTTCCCCGCCGCCTTCTCGGCGACGAGGAAGGCGCGGAGCGAGGCCATATAGGGGCTGTCGAACTCGCCCTTCAGCGGCTCCAGCCAGCTCGGATGAAGCCGGACCTCGCCCCCCATATCGACTCAGCCGTGCGGGTGCTTGGCCTTCCAGGCCTTCACCGCCGCCATCGTGTTCGCGACATGGTCCTTAAAATCCATGTTCGAATAAGCGTAGATGATCTTGCCGTCGGGCGCGATCACATAGGAGGTGCGGCTGGCATAAGGCAGGCCCTCCTTCAGCTTGACGTCATAGGCCTGGATCGTCGCCGGAGTCGCGGTCGCGACCGGGAAGGCGCTCCGGCATTCCTGGGTCGAGAAGCGGGCGAGCGTGGGTTCGTCGTCCGCCGACATGCCGATCACCTGCGCGCCCAGTTTCTTGAAGTCGGGCGCGGCCTCCGAAAAGGCATGGGCTTCCATCGTGCAGCCCTGGGTGAAGCTCTTGGGGAAGAAATAGAGGACGATCGGCCCGTGGCGGAGCTGGTCCGCCAGATGGAGGTGGAATTCCTTGCCGCCGAAGGCGCCGGTGGTGGTGAAGTCGGGCGCTTTCGTCCCTTCCTTCAGGGCGCCGAGCGCGACGGCCGGCGCGGCGGCGAGAGCGAGGGCAATGACGGTTTTGAGCAAGCGCATGAGTCCGACTCCATCCTGATCCGGTTTCGCCATAGGCGCGGGCGCGCCATGGCTCAACCTCGGGCCTCGGCGAGAAGGCCGAGCGTGACGGCGTCGCGGACGCCCCCGAAGAAGGAGTCGAGCGCCGCCGCGAAGGTTCCCGTCCGCTTGTCCTGGGCGGCCGCCTCGAACAGGGTCATGGACGATCGGAACTTCATCGCGTCGACCGGACCGAAGATGGCTTCGGCACCGCGGCCGGAATGGAGGAGCGCCGCCTCCGTGCATTCCGCGAGTCGCGGCCCGAGCAAGGGATGAATCAGATAGGCGCGAGCCTCGTCGCGCGAGCCGATCGCGTAGAAAAGCGCCCTGTCGCTATGGCCGAGTCCGGCGAGCTGGGGAAAGACGAACCACATCCAGTGGCTCTTTTTCCGTCCGCCGCGCAGCTCGGCGAGCGCGCGTGCGTAGACCGGCGCCTGCGCGTCGACGAAACGGGCGAGGTTGAAAGGGTCCATTTTCGAGGTCCTTGATCCGGCGCGGCGGTCATGTTTAGCTCAGCCGCGACGCACATCCAGGGGAGGCAGGAATGAAGAGAGGATTCGTCGCTTTCTGCGCGGCCGTCGCCGCCATCGTGCTGCCGCACGCGCTGCAGGCGCAGGACAATGGCGACCTGCTCAGCAAGATCATCAACCGGCCGCCGGTCACCGCCTGGCAGGTCAACGGCCTGTCGGGCAAGCCCAACATCCGCAACGATCCGGGCGTTCAATATGGCAAGGCGCTGCGGGTCGACATTCCGGGCAAGGGCGCCAATCCCTGGGCGATCGCGGCGTCGAACGCGATCGACAAGCCGGTCAAGGCCGGCGACAATCTCGTCCTCGCTTTCTGGGTTCGCCTGGAAAAAGGCGAGAATGGCGCGACCACCGCGACCCTGCCCTACAATGCGATCCAGATGTCGAGCGACCCCTATACGGCGGTCATCTCCCAGCCGGTGACGATCGGGCCCGAATGGAAGATGGTCGAGATCAAGGGCAAGGCCGACCGTTCCTATGCCGGCGGCCAGCTCGCCGTGACCGTCCATCTCGCCACCGCGAAGCAGATCGTCGATCTCGGTCCCGTCTTCGTCCTCGACATGGGGCCGTAGCAAGAGAGGCGAACATTCCTTGATCGACCAGGTACCCGCCATTTCGGCGATCGCGCACCTCATCCAGCTCGCCATCGCGCCGGTCTTCCTGCTCGCGGGGATCGGCTCGATCCTGAACGTGGTCGCGCAGCGCCTCGCCCGCGTCGTCGACCGGGCGCGGCGGATCGCGGCCGAGTTCGACTCGCTCGACGAGAAGGAACGGGAGATTGCGAATGCGGAGCTGCGGCTGCTCGACCGGCGGATGACGGTCGCCAATCTCGCCATCAGCTGCTGCACCGCGAGCGCATTGTTCGTCTGCATGGTGGTGGCGATCATGTTCGTCGCCGACCTTGCCGAATTCCATTTCGGGCGGGCGGTGGCTTATCTCTTCATCGTGACGATGGGGCTGCTGATCGGCGGCCTTCTGCTCTTCCTCTACGAGGTGCGGCTGGCGATGCGGGCGATCCGGCTGCGCCGCGACCAGCTCCCGCATCTTCGCCGGGCCGAGGCCGGCTGAGCGGCCTCAGCGAGCGGCCCTGGGCGGGGAAGCGGGTCGCGGTGGCGCGGCGAGGAAGGCCTGCAGCCGCAGCATCCAGTGGCGGTAGAGATCGGTCATCATCGCGATCAGCGCTCCGGCGCGATCCAGGCGGTGACGAGATAGAGGAGGATGCTGACCGGACCGAGGAAGAACAGGCTCAGCACCGCGCCGACGCGCAGCAAAGTGACGTCGATTCCGCTGGATTCGGCGGCGCCGGCGCAGACGCCCATAATCTGTCCCTGGGCGCGGTCGATGGCGAATGGCTGCTTCATGATCGTCGTCCTTGAAAAGGGGGGGCCGGTCAGACGAGCTGACCGGCCGAGCCGACCGCCGCGGAGATGAACAGGCTGGCGGCGACGAGCGCGCCGAAGAGCGAAACCGTGGCGCTCTGCAGGCTGGTGAGGTTGATGGTCATTCGAGGTCTCCCTGACTGGACCGCCGGACCGTCCGGCGGCGATGCCGGGAGAATTGCAGGGACCGTGCCAAATGCCTTCGGGCGCGGATTTCCGCCATTTTCCGCGCGGCTGTTCGGGAAAAGGCGGCAAAGGCCGCCAATTTGGCCGGTGAGATCCACCAACATTTGGTGAGATTGCCGTGGCTCCCGAATCATTGCCGAGCCTGCTAGGGCGTCGTCATGCATCCGCTCTTCACCATCGGTTATGAAGGCAAGACCCCGGACGAATTCCTTGGCCAGCTCGACTCGGCCCGGGTCGAATTGCTGATCGACGTCCGCGCCATCGCCGCCTCGCGCCGGCCGGGCTTCTCCAAGACCGCGCTCGCCGCGTCCGTCCGCGAACGGGGTATCGGCTATGTCCATTTCCGGACGCTCGGAACGCCCGCCAAGGGGCGAGAGGCGGCGCGCAAGGGCCGGATCGCGGAGATGCGGCTCATCTATGCCGGACAGCTCGAGACGCCCGAGGCCGAGCTCGCCTTCGAGCAGGCCCTTGCCGCCGCCTCCGAGCGCCGCGCCGCCTTGCTCTGCTACGAAGCCGATGCCGCCGGCTGCCACCGCCGGATGCTCGCCGAGCGCATGATGGACCGGACGCCGTTCGAAGTCGTGGATCTCTGAACGGGTCCTGTCGCGCGTCTACCGCGGCCGGCGCTCCAGATGGAGGTAGGTCGGATTGAACTCGGCGATATGCTGGAGCCGGTCCCAATCGTGGATCTTCACCTCGCCGCCGCGGAAGGTGAGGATCTCCTCGTTGCGGAGCCTTCGAAGCATCCGGTTGACATGGACCGAGGTGAGGCCGGTGGCGTCGGCGAGATCGGCCTGCTTGAGCGGCAATTTGTAGCCGCCTTCCTCGGCCAGGCCGACCAGCTTCAGCCGGACGTACAGCTCGCACAGGAGATGGGCGATGCGGCCGACGGCGTTGCGGCGGCCGATCGACAGGATCTTCTCGCGATGGATGGCGGCGTCGATCAGGGTCGAGAACCAGAGCAAGCGGGTGAGATGCGGATAATGCTCGCTGATCTGGCGGAGCGCATCGTGCGGCACCAAAGCGAAGCGGACTGACGTCATGGCGCCGACATTGTGGTCGATCCGCTTCAGCAGGAAGCCGTGCAGATCGAGGAAGTCGCCCGGAATATGGATCTCCATGATCTGCCGCTGGCCGTCGGCGAGATCCTTGTAGCGGCAGACGAAGCCATCGAAGAGCAAGGTCGATTCGCTGAGCGCGACGCCGGCGCGAACGACGATCTGGCCGGGCCCCGCCTCCCGGACTCTGGAAACGGCGTTGCGCAGGACTCTTTCTTCCTCCTCGCCGATCAGATCGCGCGCGCGCAACTTGAGCAGCAGCGGGCGCAGCGCCGAATTCACATCGAGACGGGCGACTTCAGCGTCCATCGGCTGCATCCGCCCGTGGACCGCGCGGCCGCGCGAAAAAGAGGTTGTGAAAAGGGCCCGGCCCGGCGGGGTCGCCGGGATCGTCTTCGTCAGAATTTGCTTCCAGACCGATCCTCAGCGCCATCCGCACCTTCCCGTTTGCAACAGATTCTATAGCGAGATTGTCCGTCTTTGCACGATTTCGGTCCGATGTGCCGGATTTGAAGCGCATCCTTTCGTCGTATCGCGTTCGGACCGAGCTTCAGGTTCAAAAAAGCACATTGGAATCATTGATTTGCCGTGTTCCCGGAGATTCGGAAGCTTGCTTCCCTCCATCCATCCGCCGAACTTCCGAATCGCCACACCTGGTCCGGACCCTAGCTGCCGACGATCGTGCCGCCGTTCGGATGCAGGACCTGCCCCGACATATAGCTCGAATCCTCGCAGGCGAGGAACAGGAAGGAGGGCGCGACCTCGTTCGGCTGGCCCGGCCGTCCCATCGGCACGTTCTTGCCGAAATCCTTCAATTTTTCCTTCGAGGCGCCGCCGAACGGGTTGAGCGGAGTCCAGATCGGCCCCGGCGCGACGCCGTTCACGCGAACGCCCTTGCCGACCATATTCTCGGAGAGCGAGCGGGTGAAGGCGGTGATCGCTCCCTTGGTCGCGCTATAGTCGAGCAGCTCCTTCGAGCCCTGATACATGGTGACCGAGGTGCAGTTGACGATCGCGGCGCCCTGCCTGAGGTGCGGCTCGGCCGCCTGGACCATGAAGAACATGCCGAAGATGTTGGTCTGGAAGGTGCGCTTCAATTGTTCTTCGGTAATGTCGGCAATGTCCTTGTCGGAATGCTGCTCGCCGGCATTGTTGACGAGAACGTCGAGGCCGCCGAGCCGCTGGACCGTCTCGCCGACCGCGCGCGCGCAGAATTGCTTGTCGCCGATATCGCCGGCAATGGCGATCGCCCGCCGCCCCTCCTTCTCGACGATCTCCTTTGTCTTCGCGGCATCGTCATGCTCGCAAAGATAGACGATCGCGATGTCGGCACCCTCGCGCGCGAACAAAGCGGCGACGGCGCGGCCGATGCCGCTGTCGGCGCCGGTGATCAGTGCGACCTTGCCCTGGAGGCGGCCCGACCCGGCATAAAGCGGCTCCCAATCCGGCTTCGGATCGAGCTTGCTCTCATGGCCGGGAAGCTGGTCCTCATGGATCCTGTCGAGGGTTTCGGTATCGTCGCTCACGGTCTCGCTCCATCTGTTCGTCACGGTCAACGACGCCGTGGGAACCGGGTTCCGGAGCCGGCTTTCGGTCAATCGGCGCTTGGGCTGAGCGTCCCCGCTCGCTATGCGGGCGCCCCATGCCCGTTTCCGACCGCTCCCGTTCGCGCTCCGCCGCCCGTCTCGCCGCTGTCCAGGCGCTCTACCAGCACGAGATGGAGCCGATTCCGATTCCGGCCTTGCTCCATCAATTCCATCATCACCGGCTCGGCGCGACGATCGAGGGCGTCGAATATGCCGAGGCCGAGGTCGATTTCTTCGACGATCTGGTGAGCGGCGCCAGGGCGCGCGCCGAGGAGATCGACTCTCTCATCGCCGCCCGGCTGACGCCGGACTGGCCGCTCCACCGGCTCGACCGGCCGATGCGCCAGATCCTGCGCGCCGGCACCTACGAGCTGGTCGCGCGCGTCGACGTTCCGACCGCGAGCGTGATCTCGGAATATGTCGACGTCGCCAAGGCCTTTTACGGCCAGCGCGAGGCGGGGTTCGTCAACGGCATCCTCGACGCGGTGGCGAAGGACGTGCGGAAATAGGCCCGCTCCTGTAGGGAAGCGGCGTGTCCGCCGAGAGCGACTTCATCGCCGCGATCCGCGGCCTCGCCACCCATCCCGCCGCGCGCGGGCTGCTCGACGACGCGGCGGTGCTTGCGCTCGACGGAATCACCCTGATCCTCACCCACGACATCCTCGCCGAGGGCGTCCACTTCCTCCCCTGCGATCCGCCCGGCGACGTCGCCTGGAAGCTGGTGGCGGTGAACCTGTCCGACCTCGCCGCCAAGGGCGCCGCGCCGATCGGCGTGCTGCTCGGCTACAGCCTCGGCGACTCGGAGTGGGACCGCGCCTTCGCCGAGGGCCTCGCGACGGCGCTGAAGACATTCGGGATTCCCTTGCTCGGCGGCGATACGGTGAGGGCGCCGCGCGTGTTCGGCTTGACCGCGATCGGCGTCGCGACCGGCATCGTCCATTCGCGGAGCGGCGCCAGGCCGGGCGACCATCTCTGGGTGAGCGGCACGATCGGCGATGCCGGCGCAGGACTCAGGATGCTGAAGGGGGGGCTGGCGCGCGACGATTTCCTGGTCGAGCGCTACCGCAATCCCCGGCCACGGCTGGAGGCGGGGCAGGCTCTGACGTCATCGGTCAGCGCGATCATGGACGTGTCCGACGGCCTGCTGATCGATGCGGCGCGGATCGCCGCGGCGAGCGGGGTGGCGGTCGAGGTCGACCTCGCGCTCGTTCCGATGTCCCAAGCCTGCCGCCGGGCGGCGGGCGAGGACCGCCCCGCGCGCCTCGCCGCGGCGACGGCGGGAGACGATTACGAATTGCTGTTCACGGCCGCGCCCGATCGTTCCGCCGCGATCCTCGCTCTGGCCGACGAGATCGGGCTCCCGCTCAACCGGATCGGCGAAGTGGGCGCTGGGGAAGGTCTTCGGCTGATCGACGATGGGGAAAGCGTGCCGCTGCCGCCGAGCCTCGGCTGGGAGCATGGTTGAAACCTTGACGCCGCGCCCCTAAGACCCGGCGCACAATTTTTCCGGGCGCGTTCGCCGAAGGGGGCTTCGCCCCGCCCGGGCCCAACAGGGGAAGGAAAGACATGAACCTCGTGCTCATTGCCATCGTCTGCGGCCTGCTCGCCGTGCTCTATGGCATCGTCACCATCGGCCTGGTGCTGAGGGCGCCCGCCGGAAGCGAGCGGATGCAGGATATCGCAAGCGCCGTCCAGGAAGGCGCGCGCGCCTATCTCGCCCGCCAATATATGACGATCGCAATCGTCGGCGTGGTCGTGGCGGCCCTGGTCTTCGCCTTCCTCGGCCCAGTCTCCTGCGCCGGCTTCGTGCTCGGCGCCCTGCTCTCGGGCGTCACCGGCTTCGTCGGCATGAACGTCTCGGTGAAGGCGAATGTCCGCACCGCCGAAGCGGCCCGGACCAGCCTTCAGGGCGGCCTCACCATGGCCTTCCGCTCGGGCGCGATCACCGGCCTGCTCGTCGCTGGCCTCGGCCTCCTCGCCATCTCCGGCTTCTTCTGGTACCTGACCGGGCCCGGCCATCATGTCCCGGGCGACACGGCGGATCGCACCATCGTCAACGGCCTCGTCGCTCTGTCGTTCGGCGCCTCGCTCATCTCGATCTTCGCCCGTCTCGGCGGCGGCATCTTCACCAAGGCCGCCGACGTCGGCGCCGACCTCGTCGGCAAGGTCGAGGCCGGAATCCCCGAGGACGATCCCCGCAACCCGGCGACGATCGCCGACAATGTCGGCGACAATGTCGGCGACTGCGCGGGCATGGCCGCCGACCTGTTCGAAACCTATGTGGTGACGCTCGGCGTGACGATGGTCTCGATCGCGCTCACCGTCACCGGGGTCGACACGGCCCTGCTGACGAAGCTGATGGTGCTTCCGCTCATCATCGGCGGAGTCTGCATCGTCACCTCGATCATCGGCACCTTCATGGTCCGGCTCGGCAAGGGCGGCTCGATCATGGGCGCGCTCTACAAGGGCTTCTGGACCGCCGCGATCCTCGGCGCCGTCGCCGTCTATTTCGCCACCCGATATGTGGTCGGCGACATGAACGGAACGCTGGCGACGATCAATGGCGTCGGCGGCGCCACGATCGCGCTGACCGGCATGAAGCTGTTCTGGTGCGCCCTGATCGGCCTCGCGCTGACCGGTGCCCTGGTCTGGATCACCGAATATTATACCGGCACCAACTTCCGGCCGGTGAGGAGCATCGCCCGGGCGTCGCAGACCGGCCACGGCACCAACGTCATCCAGGGCCTCGCCGTCAGCCTCGAATCGACGGCGCTGCCGACGCTCGTCATCGTCGTCGCCGTGATCGCATCCTATCAGATCGCCGGCGTGATCGGCGTCGCGTTCGGCGCCACCGCGATGCTTGCGCTGGCCGGCATGGTCGTCGCGCTCGACGCCTACGGCCCGGTCACCGACAATGCCGGCGGCATCGCCGAGATGGCTGGCCTTCCCGACGAGTTGCGCGTTCGCACCGATGCGCTCGACGCGGTCGGCAACACCACCAAGGCGGTGACCAAGGGCTATGCGATCGGATCGGCCGCGCTTGCCGCGCTCGTTCTGTTCGGCGCCTACACGACCGACCTGCACGAATATTTCGGCGGGCTGACGGTCGATTTCTCGCTGAGCAACCCGTACGTCATCGTCGGCCTGCTGCTCGGCGCCTTGCTGCCCTACAGCTTCGGCGCCTTCGGAATGACCGCGGTCGGCCGCGCCGCGGGCTCGGTGGTCGAGGACGTCCGCGCCCAGTTCCGCGACAATCCGGGGATCATGGAAGGAACCGCGCGGCCCAATTACGGCCGCACCGTCGACCTCGTCACCCGCGCGGCGATCAAGGAGATGATCATTCCAAGCCTGCTGCCGGTGCTGGCGCCGATCGTCGTCTATTTCGTCATCACCCTCGTCGCCGGCCAGGCCTCCGGCTTCGCGGCGCTTGGCGCGCTTCTGCTCGGGGTCATCGTTTCCGGCCTGTTCGTCGCCATCTCGATGACCTCGGGCGGCGGCGCCTGGGACAATGCCAAGAAATATATCGAGGACGGCAATTATGGCGGCAAGGGTTCGGAGGCCCACAAGGCCGCGGTGACCGGCGACACGGTCGGCGATCCCTACAAGGACACGGCCGGGCCGGCGGTGAACCCGATGATCAAGATCACCAACATCGTCGCCTTGCTCCTGCTCGCCGCGCTCGCCGCGCACGCTGCGGGCTGATCTCCCCTGAAGCGGCCGCCGCACCGGCTGCGGCGGCCGCCCGGCCCGGTTGCGCCCCCGCCCGATTCGAGCTAGTATGTTCTTTTCAAAGGCTTTTCGAGTGGGGGTTTAAATGAGACTGATTCTGGCCGCCTTGCTGGCGGGTGCCGCGTCGCAGGTGATGGTCCCGTCATCGGTCGCGGCGGCAACGCCGGCCGCCGTCAAGCACGCGCCCGACACGATCATTCCGATCACCTTCTTCGCCAGGCGCCCGTTCATGCAGGCGCCGCGAATCTCGCCGGACGGGACCAAGATCGTCGTCCGGATGTCGCACAACAAGCAAGGCTATCTCGGCATCGTCGATCTCACCAAGCCCGGCTCGCCGCCCGATTTCTTCATCCTGACCACCGAGTTTCGCGAGGTCGGCGACCGCACCGTCACCGCCTATCGCTGGGTCGGCAACGACAATGTCGTCGTCACCATGGCATCGCGCGAGAATATCCAGGGCCAGATGTTCGACGTCACCCGCCTCGCCGCCTACAATCTCAAGACCAAGAAGCTGACGCCGCTCGCCTGGGATCATGCGACCGGCAACGCATCGACCATTCTCCATATCGACCATGACGCCGGCAAGATCCTGCTCGAGCGCGAAAGCGACGCCTACGGCACCGAATTGTGGCAGAAGCCGGAGGTCGTCTCCGTCGACGTCGCCACCGGTCATTATACCGTCGTCGAACGTCCGAATCCGGTGGTCGGGGGCTGGATCGCGGACGGCAAGGGCGTGGTTCGCGCAGCAATCGGGATGGACCCGCGCAACGGCAAGCAAAGGCTGATGTATCGCTCCGGTCCCGGCGAGCAGATGCACACGGTCGAGAATAGTGCCGATACGACCTTTACCGAAGCCAATATCGTGCCGGAAGTCTTCCTCGACGAGCCGGACATGGCGATCGCCTCGAGCAACAAGGACAATTACCGCCGGCTCTACAAGGTCAATATGAAGACGATGACGCTGGGCCCGGTCGTGTTCGAGAAGCCCGGCTACGACGTCGAGGGCGGCATCTTCACCAATTGGGCTGACGACAAGCTGATGGGCGTCCAGGTGACGGAGACCGGCGACCGCGATTACTGGTTCGATCCCGATTGGAAGATCATCCAGCAGAATATGGACGAGCAGTTCGGGGTCGGCAACGCCCATCTCGTCTCGCGCGACCGCAAGGACCAGAAACTGATCTTCTTCGTCGGCAAGCCGAGCCAGCCTGGCGGCTATTATCTCTACGATACGTCGAGCGGGAACCTGGCCCTGATCGGCTGGGTCTATCCCGACCTTGGCGATGCCGAGCTCAATCCGATGTCGACGGTCGTTTATACCGCCCGCGACGGGCTCAAGATCCCGGCCGTCGTGACGATGCCGCGCCATCGGATCGGCGAGAAGAATCTGCCGGTCGTCGTCCTCGTCCATGGCGGCCCGTTCGGAATCCGCCAGCAGGAGGAGTTCGGCGCCTTTCCGTGGCAGCAGGCGCTCGCCGAGCAGGGCTATGTCGTGATCGAGCCCAATTATCGAGGCTCGGGCGGATACGGCAAGGATTTCGTCCTCAAGGGCCGCGCGCCGGACGGCTACGGCGTCAAGATGCAGGACGATGTCAACGACGCCGTCGCCTGGTTCGCCCAGCAGGGCATCGTCGATCCGAAGCGCGCCTGCATCATGGGCTGGTCCTATGGCGGCTATGCGGCGGCGCGCGGCGCCCAGCGCGATCCCGATCTATGGCGCTGCGCGATCTCCGGCGCCGGAATCTACGATTTCCCGAGCTTCAAGGCGAGCGACCAGGACCGGCTTGGCGATTTCAACGCCCGCTTCCAGGCGACGTCGAACGACCTCGAGGGAATCTCGCCCGCGCGCCACGTCGATGGGAAATGGGCGCCGATCCTGATCGTCTACGGCCTTCGCGATCAGCGCATTCCGATCGACCAGCCGCACACCCTGGTCTCGCGCCTCAAGGGCGCCGGCAAGCGCGAGGACGTCGATTTCCGCTACATCGAGCAGAAGGAAGGCACCCACAACCTTCCCTATGAGGATGTCGCCGCCCAGTGGCTCGACGAGTCGAACAAATGGCTGGAGCGCTGGAATCCGGCTTACATTCCGAGCGACCACGATCATGCGCCCGCCGTCGTCCAGGTGGCCGGCGGGAGCTGATCGTCCGGAGCCGGGGACGGGAGATGAGGGGGCTGTTCAGGAGGATCGTGGCGGGTGTCGCGCTCGCGCTCGGCTCGGCTGTCGCGACGGCAGCAGTCACGAGCCCGCCGCCGAAGATTCCCGCCGAAGCCTTTGGCGAGCTGTCCTTCATTCAGAACCCGAAAATCTCACCCGACGGCCATTATGTCGTCGCCCTCTCGGTGATGGACAAGAAAAAGGCCCTGGTTCTCGCCGACCTCTCGATTCCCGATTACGGTCTGCGCACGATCGGAATTCCCGACAATAGCGAAATCCTCGCATGCCGTTGGGCGGGCAGCCGCCGCATCCTGATCACCCTGCTCGTCCCTCAGCGTCTCGACGGATACGACATCCACGTCATCCGCCTGTTCATGTTCGATATGGACACGAAGGCGGTGAAGGCGCTCGGCGACCGGGTCGGCGGGTTCAACGGCGGGGACATCATCTACGTCGACCCGAACGGCGCCTATCTCCTGCTCGCCGCCGCGCCCACCTTGTTCGACGCGCCTGCCGTGCTGCGCGTCGATCTCGCCACGGGGCAGGCGCAGGGCGTGCTCGGGCCGCACGACGGGATCTGGGACTGGGCGGCGGATCCGAAGGGCGTGGTGCGCGCCGGATTCGGGTTCGATAAGGGCCAATTCGTCCTCTATTACCGCAACACCGCCGACGGCCCCTTCCGCAAGATCGCCCGCTGGCTCGACGAAGCGCACCAGACGATGACCGACGTCGAAACGGTGCTTCCCTCCAGCGACGGCGACAAGGGATATGTGATCGCCAACAAGGCGACGGGACGCTTCGGCCTTTACCGGTACGATCTCTCGACGGGCGCGATCGGCGAACCGATCTACGAGAATCCGGACGTCGACATCATGCAGAACGGCCTCGGCCTGTCCGACTCCGGCGAGCTGATGTCGGTCGATTATATCGACACCCGCCGTCACACCTTCTGGATCGATCCGGCGATGAAGGCGGTGCAGGCGCGGCTCGACAAGGCGATGCCGGACAAGGTGAACGACATCGTCTCGATCGACGCTGCCGAGCATTTCATGGTCGTCTCGTCATCGAGCGGCTCGGACCCGGGAAGCTTCTATATTTTCGACCGGGCGAAGGGCGAGCTTCGCGAGTTCGCGCGTCCCTTCTCCCGACTCGACGGCGCCATCCTCGCGCCGGTGCAGCCGGTCCGCTACGCCGCCCGCGACGGGCTCTCGATCCCCGCTTATCTGACCCTGCCGGTCGGCCGCGACCTGAAGGCCCTGCCGCTGATCGTGATACCGCACGGCGGCCCCTTCCTGCGCGACGATGGCCATTACGATCCCTGGGTCCAGTTCCTCGCCAATCGCGGCTACGCGGTGCTCCAGCCCAATTATCGTGGCTCGACAGGCTATGGAAAGGCCTATGTCGACGCGGCCACCGGCGAATGGGGCCGCAAGATGCAGGACGATCTCGACGACGGCGTCCACTGGCTCGTCGCGCAGGGAAGGGTCGATCCGAAGCGCGTCTGCATCATGGGCGGCTCCTATGGCGGCTATGCGGCGATGTGGGCCGCGGTGCGCAACCCGGACATCTATCGCTGCGCGATCAGCCTCGCCGGAATCTCGGACATGCCGGCGATGATGCACCACGACGCGTCGGTGATGACGGCCACCCGCTATATCCGCGACTGGCGCGACCGCATCCGTACCAAGGGGCAGGATATGGCGAGCGTGTCGGCGCTGCCCCATGTCGCCGAAATCCGGATTCCCATTCTGATCGCCCATGGCAAGGATGACGACACGGTTCTCGATTCGCAGTCGATCCGTCTCCATGAGGCTATGGATAAGGCGGGAAAGCCGAACGAGTTCGTTCTTTATCCCGGCGAAGGCCACGCCTTCAGCAAGGAAGCGGATTCGGTCGATTTCCTGAAACGGGTCGATGCCTTCCTTGCCAAATACAACCCCGCGGGCTGAGGGCGGGGCGCGCTTTCCTTTTCCGACCTCAGCCGCTATGGCGGCGCGGTTTTTGCCGCTGACACAGAGGATAGATGGCCAAGGAAGAGCTTCTCGAAATGCGCGGGCAGGTGGTCGAGCTGCTGCCCAATGCGATGTTCCGCGTCCGCCTCGAGAACGATCATGAGATACTCGGCCATACGGCAGGCAAGATGCGCAAGAACCGCATCCGCGTGCTCGTCGGCGACGAGGTGCTCGTCGAGCTGACTCCCTACGACCTGACCAAGGGTCGGATCACCTACCGGTTCAAATAGGCGCGGGGTCCATCCCCGTGCGGCTCGTCCTTGCTTCCGCCTCGCCCCGCCGGCTCGAATTGCTGGCGCGCCTCGGCGTGACCCCGGACGACGTGCGCCCCGCCGAGATCGACGAGACGCCGTGGCGGGGCGAGCTTCCCCCCGCTTACGCCGCCCGGATGGCGGCGGAGAAGGCGGCGGCGGTGCCGGCGCCCGGAAGCCTGGTGCTCGCCGCCGACACGGTGGTCGCGGCGGGACGGCGGATCCTTCCCAAGACCGAGGACGCGGCCGAAGCGCGCGCGACGCTTGCCCTGCTGTCCGGCCGCCGCCACCGGGTGCTTTCGGCGGTGACCCTGGTCGATGCCGAAGGCCGCGCGCGCCACCGGCTCTCGACCAGCATCGTCGCCTTCAAGCGGCTTTCCGACGCGGAGCTCGACGCCTATCTCGCCGCCGGCGAATGGCGGGGCAAAGCGGGCGGCTATGCGATCCAGGGGCGGGCCGAGGCCCTGATCCGCTTCCTTTCCGGCAGCCATTCGGGAGTGATCGGCCTGCCGCTCTACGAGACCCGGACTTTGCTCCGCGCCGCCGGCTATCCGCTTGGCTGAGTGGCTCTACGAAGAGGGGATCGGCGAGAATCGCGCCATTCTCGTCGAAGACGGCAACATCCTCGAAGCCGAGATCGAATGGCCGGGCGAGCTTCGCGTCGGCGCGATCGTTTCGGGGCGTCTTGCCGCGATCCCCATTCCCGGCCGCCGCGGCATCGTCGCGACCGGGGCGGGCGATGAAATCCTCGTCGAGCCGCTCCCTCCGTCGCTGAGCCAGGGCCGCGCCGTGCGGGTCGAGATCGTGCGGGAGCCGATCCCGGAGCCGGGCCGGCCGAAGATGGCGAAAGGCCGCATCGCCGAGGCGCCGGAACGGGAAGGGCCGTCGCTTGCCGAACGGATCGCGCCGTTCACGCGCATTCGCGCTCACGATCCCGATCGCTTCGAGGAAGCCGGCTGGTCCGAATTGCTGGAAGAGGCCTTGTCGGGCGAGATCGCCTTCCCCGGCGGCGCGCTGCGGATGAGCCTCACCCCGGCCATGACCCTGTTCGACGTGGACGGCGGCCTTCCGCCCGACGCGCTCGCCGTCGCCGGCGCCGAGGCGGCGGCACGGGCGATCCGGCGCTTCGGAATCGGCGGCTCGATCGGCATCGACCTCCCGACCCTCCCAGGCCGCGCCGAGCGCCATCGCGCCGCCGCCGCGTTCGACGCCATCCTCCCCCAGCCCTTCGAGCGGACCGCGGTGAACGGCTTCGGTTTCCTGCAGATCGTCCGACCCCGCCGGCGCGCCTCGCTTGCGGAGCATCTCCAGGCCGATCCGGCCGGGGCGGCGGCGCGTTTTAGTGGTGAGTGCTTCGGACATCGAAAGTGTATGTGGTGAAAGTCGGCTCCGCCTGCAACCGCACCGGCGCGCCGGTGCGGCGGGCGAGCGCCTCAATCCAGGCGGGATACGCTTCAAGGCGG
>DASUHH010000065.1:0-114482 GCA_036273615.1 Allosphingosinicella sp.
ACCTGGGAATAGAGCTTCGGGAAGAGACGGCAGGGCGGGGCGCCGAAGATCACCTGGTAGCCGAACGTGATCGAAAACGTGGGCGTCTCGTCACCGCTTTCAAACCGGGAGATTCGGGCTTGGTTGATGTCGAGCAGCTCGGCCAGCTCGCCTTGGGAAAGGCAGTGGCGCACGCGCAGCCCGCGTACGAATGCGTTGTATGACATAAAGAACAAAAGTTAGACAGCCGTCTAAGCGCGGCCGTGCATTCATCATCGCCGAGCGATGCCGGCCTGTGCAGGGTCGCATTTATGCGCATGGCGCATAAAGTTCGCGCTTCGCGCGAACAAATCCCACCGCGTTCACTGCGGATTGCTGGCCGGCTCGACCAAGATGCCGTATCGCGCCGCGAGCGCCGCGATCCTGGCGCGTTCTGTATGCGGGACAACGTAAATGCCGCGCGACTTCTGGGTGGCGAGGTGCAGCTTCGTCCGAATGATCGACCCGACCGACTTGGGGCTGAGATATTCCTGAGAATCTCCTGAAGTTATCCTCGAGACGGCATTCGTTATCGCCGACACGCTGATCCCGGCTCCGGTCGCGCTGCGGCCGGCTTCACAGATGGCAGCCAGCACGGTCGCTTCGATGGAGCTGCCACGTTCCGAGACGGTGCGGGCTTCGTCCCGCACCAACTCGGCGGCGATGCGATCGCGGAGCGTCGCGTCGTCCACGATCGACAGCAGCGCGAGCGCAGTTTGATTGAGCCGCGGCGCTACGCCATCAACGAGCCGCGACGGGTCGGGCGCCACCGCGTGGCGCGCGTGGAAGCGCCATGCGAGGAGCCGGTTGCGAAGCTCCCGCGCCTCTTCCTTGAGCGAGCGAGGGAGATGGATCGAGATATCCGGGCGCAGCGGATTGTGCCCGGTCTCTTCCGTCAGGAAGCGGCTTTCCAGCGCACGGTCGCTAAAGCCCTCTCGCATGCCGATGATCTTGGGGCCGAAGACGCTGAATGCCTGCGGGTTCAGCTCCCGGTGCCGGTTCGTCATCGTCCGCAACACCGGCAGGCCCGCCACCGTGCCGTTATTGAGGATCTTCGTCAGCTCGGCGGTCGCGTCCGAAAAGCGGAAGTCCGCTTCGTCGAGCACGAGCGTGCCGCCGAAGGCGTCGAGGACGTGAAAGATCGGCGAGACGGTCGAGGCGCCCGACGCGAAGAACGGCTTATAGCAGAGGGAACCGATGGTGATCAGCGCGCGGGTCTTGCCGGTACCGTAGTCGCCGCGAAAGCGCAGGTAGGGAAGCTCGCCGAAGGCGTCGTAGACCCATGTGAGGAGGACGTAGTGTGCGGCGATCTCCTCGAAGACGGGCGAGAGATCGACATAGCGATGGATAAAGGCGCGTACCGCCTCCACCAAGTCCCCCTTGTCCCCCATCTCCCCCAAGTCGCTTGGCAGCAGGACGCAGCCGCTCGCAATGAGATTGTTCTTTGCGGAATACGGAATGAGCCGCTCGCCGGAGGGAGTCTGGAATTCGGGAGAGATTGAGACCGAACCGTCCGGGCGCGCGACCGCGAAGGCGGTTTCGAGACGCTCCGGATCGTAGATTAGCTCGATGATCGTTCCATCGATTAGGACCCGCGAGACGGCGGGCACGGCGTCGGTGTGGAATGGCATGTCTCGATTGTCCGGCAGGCGCCGGGATCGGAGAAGGGGCGCTATTATGCGCCGAGCGCATTTTCCCTACCCTGCCGCCGTCGCCAGCGCGCGCGCATCATGCTTTGTATGCCGAAGCAATCGCGCCGACCGGGAGATCAGATCATCGACCGTTTCCTGCCGGACATAAGTCCGGAGGAGCGCGAACTAGCGCACGAGCGCCTGCGCGCCATGGTGCACGTGGTTTTGAGGATCGGCCGGCGTTTGGCTGCCGAGGCGGAGGCCGGCGCCGATTCGACTCATGGCGGGCAGAGCGGTAGGATTCCGCCATCCCCAACAACATGAATGGCTACATCGCGTACATTCGCGTTTCGACCGTCAAGCAGGGTCAAGGCGTCTCGCCCCAAGAACAACGGAGCGCCATTGCCACATATGCGGCGCGCGAGGGCCTTTCCATTATCGATTGGTACGAGGAGAAAAAGACGGCTGCCAAGCCGGGTCGCGCGGCCTTTAATCGCCTCGTTGCTGATTTGACCGGCGGTCGGGCTGCCGGAGTGATCGTCCACAAGATCGACCGAAGCATGCGCAACCTCCACGATTGGGCGTTGATCGGCGAGTTGATCGACAGCGGCGTGGACGTGCGGTTCGCCCACGAAAACCTCGACCTCACGACCCGCGGCGGCCGCCTCGCCGCAGACATTCAGGCCGTGGTTGCCGCAGACTTTATCCGAAACCTTCGCGACGAGGTGCACAAGGGACAGGACGGACGCCTGAAACAGGGCCTCTACCCGTGGAAAGCGCCGCGCGGCTATCTCGATCGCGGGAAGGCACGAGCCAAGGAGATCGATCCGGTCTTGGGGCCGTTGGTGCGCCAAGCATTTGAGCTCTACGCCACCGGCAATTACGGGCTTCATGCGCTTCGACTGGAGATGGCGACCCGCGGGTTGCGCTCAGAACGAGGCGGGCCGCTTGGGCTGAACGCGATCTCCCTCCTGCTGCGCAATCCCTTCTATACCGGGCTCATCCGCGTTCGCCGGACCGGCAAGACATATCCCGGCATCCACGAGCCGCTGATACGGCGAGCCGTCTTCGACCGGGTACAAGCCATTCTCTCAGGCCGGCTCTACCCGCGCACCGAAATCCATCGCTACCTGTTTCGCCGGCTCATCAAATGCAGCCGGTGCGGGCGCTCTCTCACGGGCGAACGTCAAAAGGGCCACGTCTATTACCGATGCCACGATCTCGGGTGCAACGGCGTGTCGGTGCGCGAAAAGGATGCCGACCTATGCGTCCGGCAAGCGCTGGCCGCCCTTGCAATTCCAAACGAGGACCAGGGGGACTTGGTGGACATGATCCGGCAACTTGACGCTGCCGACACCGAGACGGAGGCAAGCCGAGGAGAGCGGATCGCTCGCGATCTCGCTCTTGTGACGGAAAGGCTCGCGCGCCTCACCGACGCCCTCATTGATGGCTTGATCGACAAGGCGGCGTATGAAAGTCGGCGAGCGGCGCTCCTCGCCCGCCAGATCGAACTCCAACAGCAAGCGGAGGTGGGCCAGGATTCGACATTCTGGAAAGACGTGCTGAAAATGTTCGAACTCGGCTTCGTGGCCTATCTTGGCTACGAATGCGGAAATAACGACGAAAGACGCGAGGTTCTAAAATCAGCAGGTTCGAACCTGATTGCAGACGGAAAAAAGCTCGTATTTCCTATGTTCTTCCCGTTTGAGGAGTTGCGAGAATGGTCGCATTCCTCTCGTTGTGCGGAACATCAAGGGGCAGTTCGAACTACGACCCGTGACGTCCTCCCGAATCGTGGCAAAGTTCGAAAAGCGACCCGTGACAAATCTTCAATTCGTGTCGGTGCGGAACATCAAGGAGCAGTTCGAACTACGACCCGTGACAAGCGCCGCGTTAAGTTGCACAATTTGATCCGAAATATCGGTGCACGGCGAGGTTGCGACCATCGCGAGGCCGCCTAAGCGCGTACTGGGGATCGCGCCATCAATCGCTATTTAGTGGGCTGGCCGTCGATCTAGCCTATGCGCCGCCTCGGTACGCGGCTAGCGCCTCGCCTATGTCCCTATTGAAGAGATCCGTAGTAGCGGTTCGGATCAGTGGCCGAAGCTGATCAAGATCGGCAGTTCTGTCCCGCGCAACGAAAAAATCCCAGGCACATGACGACAGCAGCTCATTGGGATTCGCTATCGCCGCAAATGCTTTATCTCGCTTCCCGACCAACAGACGGTCGTGGGACAGTGGCAGGAGAACTTGAGCCAGGCTGTCAGGATCGGAGAATGCGAGCGGATTAGCGCCGCCATCATCAATCCCGATCGCCACACAGTCTGGAAGGATGAGTCCATCGGACGGCCCTTTGTCGACGCGCCAATGAAGATTTTGCAGTTTTTCCATCCGAAGCGGGGGCACCAGATTCCTATCGAGAGATTGGCGCTGAGCGCTCTGAGCGGATTCGGCTGCTCTTGCTTCGATATTGGAAAGCGCCCTGTGGACGTCCGCCTCGACCCGACCGAAATTATTCTCGAACGCCGCCTTTCCGATCGCGAATGCGGCAGCATCATAACTCCGCTTAGTGAAGCCCATCGCGATCAATTCGGGCTCATGCTTTTGCCACAGCTCGTCCAATTGTTCCCGCATGGCACCAGCAGGCGTGGAACCATCGAGTCCGAAGTGCCAGCGGACGAAATCGCGGTCCCGGAACAGATCGCCAATGGCGTTTAGGAGACGGGCGGCGCCCTCACCGCCGGCGTCACGGAAATGTGCGGTGCGGACGCTTAGATGCGTTACGAACTCTGCAGGATCCTCAGGCGCGAGGGGTTCCGACGGAGCAGATGCGCGAAGGCGCTGAAGAAGGCTATCAAAGCGCGCGTTTTCGTAATCGGTGATACGTTCATCGAGAGTCGGCACGTCGCCTTCGGTTCTCAGGTCGGAGTAGAAGAGGCGCTCCGCTGCGATGCCGCGAGTTGACGGCGCAAAGACGCCGCGCTCGCGGTGGTAGACCGTCACATAAGTTTCCTTGCCGCGTCTGGTGCCAAAGCCGCGCAAGAGTGATTGAGGTATCGTATGCTGATTGCGTCCTGCCATCGGGCTGGCAATGCGACGTCCGAGCTTGTCTCACAAGGGTGCCGATGCGCGTGGCCTGGCGTTTTATCAGAGACGGCAAACGATCTCGATCATGCTGGGGATCGGAGCATCGGCCCATCTTCGATTTAGCTCGGGAGACCATGGTTCGCTGTTGAGTGGGTCGCCCTCGTAGGTGGCAGCTACCCATGGGAGGAACGGGCCATAGTCGATGCGCCACTTCCGCTGAGATCGACGCTCCCACTCCTTGGTTGCCTGCTTTTCGTGGGCTTCAAATGCCTTCTTCGTTGCTTTGTTGAGCCGGCAGAAATGAGCGATCGTGTCGTCTATCGCCCGCTGCGTCAGGTTCCCTTGTGCGACGAGGGTCTTGGTGACGCCCCAATGCTCGACATGATGGCAATGCCAGCAAATCAGCGTTACGCCGGTTAATCGCGCCGTCGCGGGATCTGAGGCTTCGTCATAGACCCATTCTTCGTGCGCGTTCAGCGTCCGCGACTCCTCCGCCTCGGCTCCACAGATGGCGCACCGGAGGCCATGGCGATCCAGAAGGGCTTCCCGGAGTTTCCGCCACTGGCTGCGCGGCATGAGCTTCCGCATGTTCGAGCCCCACAGTGGCACGGGAACCAGTTGAATGTGGGGATGGTAAGGGGAACGGTCTGGCATCGAGCAGGCAACACTTTCAGAATGCCGCACCACCGGAGGCAGCTATTTCAGCAGGGCCACGGCGAGTGCCGCAACCGAGATGATGTTGGCGATAATGGGTTGCCGAGACCGAAAACGCCTGCTGATCTCAAGATCGATCACTCGGCGGGTCTCCGCGTCAATGGTGCCGAGCTGCGGCCCTTTGACGAGTACGTCCCACGGCATCTTGGTTGCCATTTCCGGCGTCCATGGCCCCGAAGCCCATTGCTCGAATTCCGCGAAGTCGTCGGTCGCCGAAACTCGGCGCTCAAACCTCTTATAGGTCCACTTCCGCCATCGTTCGAACATCAGTCTCGCCTTTAGAACGCTGCTTCTTAGCTGGCATTCGTTAAATAAGCTGCGAGACGGGTGTGCCCCTGCCTCAGGACGTCTCACAACAAAGATGCGTCGGGCGCATAATTGCGACCCTTGGCGGCGTCGATCGGGCGCGGGACCATAGGACGGCGACCGATGGTCGTGCGCAATCGGCTCTGCTGCATCTCGCGCGATATGGACGGACCGTCATGACTTGCATGGATGGCAAACCCGGGAGCTGAGCCCAAGACCCATGTCGAATCCGACCAACCGCGCCAGCCCGAAGGTGGGCAACCCACGCTCGGGGCAGTTCCGGACGAGCCAAAACTAGAGGCAGGCCGCTTGGCCTGCCTCACTTTTCCTTGGCAAATGCTGCTAGTGTAATCCCGTATTCAAGAGGCGGCGCTACATCGATCTATTGGCAGCGTCAGTGTCACCGCTGTGCTCCCCAAGCAGTTGGTTTAAGAATGCGGCCAGTTCCGTCGGCTCCCGTCCATAGATGCTACCGTCAAACCACGTGGTACAGTCTGGAAACAAGTAATCCACTGTTGCGACTTTTCGGTAGATCGAGCCAACTGCCTCATCGACACGATCAAGGTGCTCACGAAGAGCAATCCCCAAATAGGACCTGGGATAGGGAAGGCCAACGATGATCGGGGTATGCCGAACGATTCTAAATTCGGCGATTTCATTCCAGAGATATGTCCTGACAACGAATGCCGTCAGTCTCGCGTCAATCCCGTTTGTATTTAGGCGCAGAAACGGGCGCCAAAGGAAGGGGTACAGACCAAGAGCTACAACAGCCGCGCCTAGGGTCGTCGCAGTGGAAGGATTACGAAGATCAATTGCTGCGACAGCGTAGTTATAAAGCCAAATGCAGAGAAAGAGGTATGCAAAAGCCAGACAAGCCGACGCAACGGCTTTTTTTCGGCTCATCTTCAAGGCGCAATGAAATCCGATCTCCACTGACTTATCATAACACTACTACCTCACTTGCCGGTCGCAAACCCATAAAGATACGATCCTACAACGGCTCCTGCCAAGTTTGTCATTGAGGAAATCGGAATTGTTACACCATACCTTTCCAAAATCTTGTCCTCCAAAAAGCTAGCGGTGAAATTGATCAGCTCTACCGAGCCAATCAGTAGTTGGCCGTGGGTCATGTTGTAGAAAGCCTCTGTCGCGGACTTGAGGTCCATCGCCAGATCTACGGCTATCTGGGTTGCATCCCCTCCTCCCGCGGCCGCGATCGAAATCGCCAAATCACGTAAATCATTCTTAACATCCTCGCTTTCCTGCATATCGGCTAGCCCGGCGCGGTTTCGAGCAGCAAGCGAAAGTCCAGGCGAGGTAGGCACCGAAGGCGTGCTGTTGGCCATTTGGAAGCCGGGCAATTCGTTTCCGAACTGCAGCAGGTCTCCGAGATATAGCGACGGGCCAGGCGGTGGTGGCGGCGGTGGTGGTGCCGGCGGTGGTGGCGCAGGCGGTGGTGGCGCAGGAGGTGGCGGCGGTGGTGGTGGAGGCGGTGGTGGCGGCGGTGGCGGTGGTGGTGGAGGCGGCGGTGGTGGAGGCGGCGGCGATGCTGTGCCGAACGCAACTGCTGTTACTGTTGGCTGAGCGGATGTGGAAGCAGTTTGCCACTTAAGGTAAGGATAGCCGTTATTGATCGACGGGTCCGAAGCCCACGCAGCAGCATCGAAGCCGGACGGTAGCCCAGAAGTGAGTTCCGTCGTGTGCTTCCCAGTTCCACCCTGACTCGTGGCTTGCTGCGACGTGTCGAGGTCCCAATATGCCGAAGTTATAGTACTACGCTGGCTTCCGTCGGCGTCTCCGTTGCTCGCGATTAGGCCGCCAACGGTGCCCCCGGAACTGGGATTTTTGACTGCGCCCGTGGAATAAACTTGACTGATCTCTCCTAAGGCGGTCGTTGCCATTAAGCCACCGACAGAACCAAGCCCAGTCACGCTGCCGCGCGCATATGACTGAGAAACTGGACCGGTGTTCGATCCGATCAGTCCACCGAAGGACCCCCCGGCACAAAGAGTGCAGTCGACCGATCCAGTCGCAAAAGATGTCTTTACAGGTGCGCCGTTGCTTCCGACAAGGCCCCCAGCGTTCGCAAAGCCGCCGGTGAGTGTGACATCGATCGATGATGAACTTTGGGTTATCTGTCCATTATTTCCCCCGACCAAGCCGCCGGCAAAAGTGAATCTGTCCGCTGCCGTGATGGTTCCCGTTGTGCTCGAACTGATAATGGAGCCGTCATTCAACCCCACCAAGCCGCCCACGTCGACCCCGCCATTTGTCGAGTTTACGAACCCGCCTGTCGACACATTGAACTTGGTAGTGACGTCCGCTTTGCTTCGGGCTATCGAGCTGTTAGGGCCGTTTTGTCCCACGACACCCCCGATGAACTGGCTTCCGAATTGACTTGTGTGGTTGACGTCGTCGTCCGTTTCTCCAAACCCGCGCGATCCAATGGTCGCCGAAACCGATACATTCGAGATCGACCCATCGTTGTACCCGGCCACGGCACCCGCCTGATAGGGGATGACTTCGGTTCCGCCCGACACAAGGGACACATTTGTCAGATTGAGATTGGCGATGCTGCCGCCTGGTGCGACATACCCGAAGAGTCCGAGGTACTGAGTTGTTGAATTGAGCGTTAGACTGTCGATCGTGTGAGACAGCCCATCAAGCTTACCCGAGAAAGGAGTTGAAGCCGAGCCGATCGGAGTGAAGCCGGCACCGTTGTTCGATGTGGCTGTCGAAGATGCGTCGATATCTCTGCCGAGCGCGTAGTTGGCAGTCAGGTTTGTTGAGATTTGCTGCAGGCCAATAAGGTCATTTACGAGCATGTAGGCAGTCAGCTGCGCTTGAACGGTCGTGTTGCTCGATATAGCAGAGGTAAATGACGTGGGCGACGCGTAACCTCCGGCGGGGTTATAGTAGATCGAGACGAGCCCGGTGCTTCCGGAATAGTCCACCTTCCCGGTGCCATTAAATGTAACTGTGCCACCGCCGGTGCCCGCATTGTCGGCGCGAAGGTTGAGATTGCCCGATCCGGTGTTCTTGATCGTCACGCCATCGTTCACGACGACGTTGCGGTTCGCCGAGAGGGTGAGTTCGGAGCCGTTGGACCAGGATATGTTCGCTGCGACGGTAATATCGCCGGCCTGAGTGCCGGCGGAGCCCGTCGTGACGATGACGTTTCCGAGAGCGAGCGCATTTTGGAGCGTCGTCACTGAAAGCTTTGAATCGTCACTCGTCGGATTGAATGTCGTATCTCCAGAACTGGGAAGCGTCGGGGCGTCTCCGCCGCTTGCAACGATTGAGACGTTTTCCGGATCGAGAAGAAGCGTGCCTTCGCTGCCGGCGGCAGCGCGCAGATCGACGCTGCCTGTGAAATCGAGCAAGCCTTTGCTCGATACCTCGGAGAAGCCCCCGTCCCCCAATTGCCGTCCGCCACGGGCAGTGATGGAGCCGGAAAAGGCAGTGCTCGCGTCCGACCAGACAACGGCTTTGCCGCCGTTCCCGGTATTTATCGCATCGACATTTATGGCGGAGCCCTGGTCGACGGCGACGGTTTGGGCGTCGGGCAACGGCCCTTGCCCGTGCTCGCCGCCGCCGACCAGCACCGTACCTCCCCCACTTGCGCCGGAGGCATCAATATCACTGCCGGAGGCCAAATGCACGCTGGCTCCCGTGAGCTCAACCGTACCGCCCTGCCCATTCGGCCCGGACGCATCGAGCGTGCCCGAAGTGGTGACGGTGCCGGTGGCGGGTCCCTCAAGCACGATCGTCCCGGCCGTGCTCTTGGCGCGCGCCGCTTCCGGGTAGCCGGTGAGGTTGATCGCCTCATCGACGACCCCACGCGCGGCGTTCGCCGTCATCAATACGGTGCCATGATCCGACCCGCTCTCGCGCAGGCCGTCGGTGACGCGCCCCGGCGCGAGGAAGCTCAGCTTCCCGTCGCCATAGAAATCGAGGGTGAAGGACGAGGCGCCTGCCAGCGTAATCCGGCCGTAATGTGCTTGGATGATGCCGCTGTTCTCCACTCCCGGCGCCACCAATGCGGCGAGCCCGGCATCGCGGATCGTGATTTGTCCGGCATTACTTACCATGGCGCCCGGCGCCGAATTGCCGGCAAAGTGATAGCGGCCAGCCATGAAATCAGCGTTCGATAGGTCGAGCGTCGTTGCGACCAGTCCCGCCACGTCCACGCGCGCCGATTTGCCGAAGACAATGCCGTTAGGGTTAATCAGCCAGACTTGTCCGTTTGCGGTGAGGGTGCCGAGAATGGCGGACGGGTCTCCGCCGGTGACGCGGTTGAGGGTGATGGAGCCGGCGTTCGGCTGATTGAACCGGGTCAGCTCCCCCGGAGCGATGCTGAAGCTCCGCCAGTCGATCACCGCCTTCTGACTTTGCTGATAGACTTGGACAACACCCGGCGCAGGCTGGCTGATCGTGGCATTTCCGGCCTGGACCTGTCCGCCTGTTGGGTTAGCGTAGGCAGGCTGCCCGCAAACCACGCCCGCCACATACGCGGCGATGGTGGTGGTGCCCAACAAGCGACTGCGGAGCGACGGCATTGCTGCTCTCCTAGAACGAGACGGTGAAGTCGAAGAGCGGCCTCACGTTGCGATTGCCTCGCGAGGCAATGTCGCGAGTGAGGGGCTTGGCGAGTTCAAATGCGGCTTGGACATGCGGGCCGATGCCGAACCGAATGCCGGCGCCAATCGACGAGAGGGATTCGCTTCGGGCTTGCCCCGGCAGCGGATCCTTCTGCCAGACCCGGCCGGCGTCGTAATAGGCGTAGAGCTGCCCGCGCGCTGGGCCCATAGCCGCCAGATCGAGCCGCGGCTCGATCGATACGGCCACGCCGTTGTCGCCGATGAGTTCCGAAGGCTCGTAGCCGCGCCCAAACCGACGACCGCCAAGGCCGAATTGCTGCGAGGAAAGAAGCGGCACGAAGGCTAGCTGCCCGGAAGCGGAAAGTGCCATGCTGAGCGGTCCGCCGAGCCGCTGCACCCGCGACACTTCGCCAGTCACGAGCGTGAAGTCGCTGTGGCCGTTCGCGCGGGAGAGATTGGCGGAGCCTGTCGAGCGAGCACCGAGAATGTCCAAACCTTGGCTCAGTTGCACCCGGAAGAGCGTGGACGCTGGGAGCGACGGGCCAAGCGCGGCGTCGGCAACGTCGTAGGAGAGCCAGCCGGTGAGGTAGCGCACACGGTCATTCGAGAAGGTGACGCCGAGAAGATCGGTCCGGGTGTTCTGGTAGGTGAAGGAGAGTCCCATCCGCAGCGTCTTTGCGCGGCTCCGGATGAGCGGCTCTTCAAGTCCGGCCGAAAGGATCGTTGCCGTGCCAAGAGCATCAAGTGCCCTTATGGCGCCGCCGGGCCGGGAGCGGCTGGAGGCGCCATCGAGATCGAGTTGGAGGCCTTCAGTCCCCAATGGTTGGACGTACCGGCCGTCGATGTAATGCAGCTCTCGTGTTGGCGAGGCGGTAGCGACGAGGACCGACGCCTGTTCGTTCAGCCCAAGCAGTGAGTTGAAGCTCATGCCGGCTGACAATTCGAGCGGCCCGATGGCGCGCGAGCCCCGATTGTCGGCGCTTATGAAGCCGCTGACCGGCTTATGCGTCACCTGGATGACGAGGTCGGCGCTGCCGGGTTGATCGGAGGGCATGAGCACCGTCCGCACCGTGATGCCCGACAGGTCGCCGATGAGGAGCGTATAACGCTCCAGGTCGCGCGCATTGAGCGGGCGGGACTCGCGAATCTTCTGCGCCATCTTCCGGATCAGGGGGTTTGCCGCGTCGTCCCCTTCGATCCGGACCTTGTTTATCGTTCCTTCCACGATCTGGATGCGGACCACGCCGTTTTTGATCGTCTGCGGCGGGATGATGGCTTGGGAAAGGATGTAGCCGGCCGCCCGGTACTTCGCGGTAATCTGATCCCGAAGACGGTACACGTCGGCGAGCGAGACCTGATGTCTCAGCATCGGCGCATAAAGTGGCTCGAACGCGGACGACGGAAGCGCTGTATTGCCGTCGATTACGACCGCAGTCAGCGTGAACATGGCGACATTGCCCTCAAGCTGAGGTGGCTTCGAGCTTGGCGCGGGTACGACTATTTCCGGCTGCGATTGCGGCGTGGGCGGCGGCTGGAACCGCTCAGGTATCCGACCGGGTTCTACTGTGGGCGGGACCGACTGTGCTTGCGCGGCACTCACCGCGAGCGCGCTACATGATGCGAATATAATGGCGAGCCCACGAATCATCATCTGCCCCCGTGATGATCTTGCTCAATGGGTTTCATTCCCGGGGCTTGGAGTCAAGCCTCGCCATATGAACCTCATATATCGGATTTCCATATCTAGGAGAATGGCACCCAGCTCTCGGCGGTGCGCGTGCCCAAATCGGTTTTCACTCCCGCTTACGCGATCCTTCTGGAAACACTGGTCGAGACACGGCGGCGTGCGGGCATGACGCAAGCCCAGCTCGCAGAGAAATTGAAGCGACCGCAACCGTTCGTCTCGTACATTGAACGAGGCGAGCGCCGCATCGACGTGATCGAATTCTACGTCATCATGACCGCCTTAGGCGCGGATCCTGAAGACGTATTTCGAGACCTGATCGCGCGGCTTCCCGCCATAGCGGCCATTTAGGGCTGTGACCGAAAGCCGCTGATCGGCTGTCAACCGCAAGTCGGTTCCCTCGCCGTTTCCTTTATTCCCATTTCCCGCGCGATCTTGGCCGCCACGCAATATATGATCTTCATATTTACCGACCGCCACGTCCTGTGTATGCAGGCTCGACAAACGCTCGAGAGGGGGGAGGAAGCATGTTCGCGATGCGCAGGAAACATTATCGAGTGGCGGTCGGCCTCGGTGCGATGCTGTCGCTTTCCGGGTGCCTGGCGGCTGTTGTGGCAGGCGGCGTAGTTGGCAAAGACAAGGTCGACGCGAAGATGGACCGGAAGCATGCGTCCGCCGAAGCGATCGGCCATGATCTCAATTACCGGACCATCAGGATTTCGGGGGTCGAAAAGGACGGCGATATCGTTAAGTGGACTGCCATAACGACGATCGGCCGCTATCTGTGCAGCCAGCACGCCGGACTGCAACACGCCACCTGCCGGCCGGAATAGGCCGAACCAGCTACAAAGACTTTGGCAAAGGCGCAAGCTCGCCGCTGAACGGCGGCGAGGGCGTGCCGTCGATCATCAGGCGCAGATTGAAGGAGCGGTTCGGCAGGTTGAGGAGGTCATGCGAGCTGAACGCCGGCTCGAAATGCCGTGCCAAGATCGCCGCGTCCTCGACGCCCAGGCGGAAGGCGATCGGCGTCCCCGCATTTCCAAGGATCGCGTGACGTATTTCCGGCTCTAGCTGGTGGAGGTGCTGGTTGGCGAGCGTGAGGCCGACGCCATACTTCCGCAACTCCGCCGCCATGTTCGCGAAGGAAAGGGTGGCGAAGTTCTGGAATTCGTCGACATAGACGAAGAAGGGACGGCGGTCGGCGGCAGGCGCTTCCGCGCGACTGAGCGCGGCAAGACCAAGCGTGGAGACGAGCAGACTTCCCAACGTCGTGGCACTGTCCGCGCCGATCCGGCCCTTGGCGAGATTGACGAGCAGTACCCCGCCTTTGTCCATGATCGCGCGGAGATGGAGATCAACCTGCGGATTGACGAGCACGCGGTAGAGCATCGGGTCGGAGAGGAGCGCTCCCAGCTTGTTCTGAATTGGAGAGAGCGCTTCTGCGGCGTATCGGGGCGAGTAATTAGCGAACTCGCTTTTCCAGAATGCGCGCACGACCGGGTTACGGATCCCGCCGAGCACCCCGCGCCGGAACGCCTTGTCGCTGTAGAGGCGGAGGACGTCCGGCAGCGTCGAGCCGTCACGCTCTAGGAGCGCATAGAGACTGTTGCGGAAGACGTGCTCCATGCGGACGCCCCAGGCATCCGGCCACAGCTTCTTGAAGGCTTCCAAGAGGCCGGAGGCGGCGAGCGGTATCTTGTCGTCGCGCACGCGGCGGAGCGGGTTGTATCCGAATGGCTGCGAGGAATTCGTAGCATCGAAGTAGCGGACCGTAGGGCTTCGCATTCGCTCGGCGAGGCGCTCTGCGAGGTCCCCGTGCGGATCGATGACCGCGAAGCCGCGGCCGGCGGCGAAGTCTTGAAGCGCGAGCTGCTCGATGAAAGTCGATTTGCCGACGCCGGTCTGGCCGAGGACGTAGAGGTGCGACAACCGATCCCCTTGCCGGATGCCGATTGGCCTATGGTCGTTCCGGAATCGCGTGAGTCCTATTCGTGAAAGAGCGCGAGCATCCATCAAACGATTGTGCCAGCGAAAGGATTCGGCGGAAGGGGCGCCATCTTCACTCCGCGGCTAGCAGCGCGACGTGCTCCTCCGGATTTGACACCAGTGGGGTTGGCTGCACGAGGCCGTAATAGCGTGAATAGGGATCGTAATCGTAGCGGTGCCGCTGCGGCGCAGACCAGAAACTGCAAATCGGCCGCCACAGCGCGCGAAGCGCGAGCATCATCCATAGGAGAAGGACCAAGAGGAGCCAAAGCGGGAAGGCCACCGGCAGCGTCAGGAGGAACAAGCGGCGAGTCCATCGTGGCCAGAACCGAGGACGCGCGAGCGTCCACGCCCCTCTCGCGATCCGTGACCCCCACGTCCGTCTCTGCCGTGCCATGACATCGTGCTTCCGCCGTTATCCACTATAGTTGATAAACCTGCTTGCAGGCCACGGTCAACGTGGTCGCATGGACATGCGTCGAATCGTTGGGGAGAACGTGAAGCGGGCGCGGACGGCGGCAGGAATGACCCAAGAGCAGCTCGCGGAACGTTCAGGCTTCAGCCAGCAATATCTTAGCGGCCTCGAAAGCGGGAAGCGCAACCCGACGATCGTCACGATTTACGAGATCGCGGTCGCGCTTGGCGTGCCACACCTGGCGCTTCTCGATCCTGAGGCAAACTGGTCGCTGCCCGGCTGAGATGACAGCAGAACCGCGCTATTGATAGATCATTCGCTAGGGTCTTTAGGCTCCCGCGGCTCGACGTGCCGTTTCAGCTCTTCGGAAGCGAGCCGACGCCGCGCGTCGTCTCGTTCCACGTTCTGCCACTCTGGCGTCTGTGCGAAGGTCCAGCGCGTCTGAGATAAGTGCCTGCAAGACGCTTCGCCCCGAGCGGGAGGTACTGCGTTCGTGGCCTGGCGGCTAAGAGCCTCAATCTGCCCATCTCCAAAGCCCGCGACATACTCATCCTCACCCTGTTCAATGTCGGGTCGCGGGATCGACGGCATCGGATCGTTCAGCACGGACAGCCCGCCGTCGACAAACCCGGTGGCATAGGTGCGCGGCCTCATGGCTCCGTTCCGTTGCGACTCTGAAGGCCGTCGCTTATGTCGGCTAGTCGACAAAAGAAAGCCCGTTCAACCCGGCTATTTCGGTCCGGGCTGTAGCCTCGTCTGCGCTCGACTCGCGTGGCGGATCGGTGCATGAAAGCGGCTGGCGACCGTCCCTTCCTCGCCTTTTGTCCGCCGACCTTTGACCACGGGAGGTAGCGGACGCCCCTTGGGCGCTGAAGGGTTCCGCTGCCGGATTGCCGGATAGCGCGAGCCATCAAGGAACCAGTTACCCTGCTGACCTTGAAAGAGGCGGTCGCTACCCTTTCGGCACACGGAGACCTCGGTCTTGTTACGCAGCGTTGTCGTCTCTCGGTTCGTCGTTGGTGTGCCGAGGCATCGGCGGCTTGGGACGGGCGCCTACCCTCACCCGGCGATGCTCTCGGAGCATATGGAGGAAGTCGGCACCCGGCGGATAGCCGATCGCGTGGCAGATGCCGTTGAGCGCGCTTTGCGCGCCCGTTTCGCGAAGGTAGCTTAACCTTACCGGAAGTAGTCAGGATATTCGCGCGCAAGCACCTTGCGGACTATCGCTGGATCGGCATCCATCGGGTTGTCGTATTCGTCCACTCGGGCAAAGGCGGGTGCGTTCGGGCCCATCCCTTCCTTCGCGGAGAAATGCATGAACCCGAAGGCTTTTCGCTCACCGCTGAAATCGGCGAGCACGTCCGCATCGACTTTCATGAAATGGATCGGCACCAGATAGAACGAAACTTGAATCGTTCGTGAGGTTGCCGCGTCGATCTGCTTGTCGAGAAGCGCGACCCGTTGCAGCGGTATCCTCACTCCCCGGTGCATGATGTAGACGGCTTTGAGCGGCAGCTCGGTTGAAATCGCGCTGCTCGATTTGAGCATCACGATAGCGTTCTTCCCAAGCGCTTCATACTCCTCGGCGCTGGCCGGAAAGCACGTGTCGGTGTCGATCGCGCGAGCCACTTGAGCGCCAAGCCGGCGCAGGATGGTTTCCGGATCGGGCCGCGCTCTCGGCTTTGGCGGAGGAGCCGCAGACGCCGCCGCGCTCAATACGGCCAAGAGGACTAAAGCCTGTGCTGCCTTCATTTTTCGTCCCGGAATCGGTATCCTGTGTTCAAAGAATGTCAGGATCAGCGCCCTTCGTCGAGGGCAAGGCGAACACTCGCTCCGCGGGATATTCTCCCGATCGGCATACGAACCGCCATTGCAGGAACCCGTAAGATGGCAACGGCAAACCCGTCGAACCGACACCATTATGTTCCGCGCTTTTACCTGCGATGCTTCGCGACTTCAGAGGATGCGAACAAGGTCAACGTCCTTGAGCGCCACCGCGACGTGGTGGTGGCTGACCGCAAGTCGATCAGGAGCATCGGCTACGAGGAGGGACTCCACGACTTCGTTGAAGGCGGGGTGCAAGCCTCGATCGAGGGAACACTCAACGAGACGATTGAGACGCCATTCTCCACGAGCCCGACCTGGTCAAAGATCGTCAGCGGCAACTGCGCTAGCATCGACGCCTCAGACCGGTTGCCGATCTATGGCTTCGCTCAACACCTTCAACGCCGCAACGCGCACACGCTCCGGTTCATAGAGGCCGAGCACGAGCGGTTCACCGCGGGCGAGCTGAACAACCTTTCCGACGACGAACGAGGTATGCACGAATGGATCTCAGCCTCGCCAGGCCGAGCGCACGAGCTTTTTCGCGCGGGAGCGCTGGACACCATGCTGCCCCCTGACGCCGACGCAATCCACGTCATGGTCTGTCAGACGCCCATCAATCTGCGAACCTCCACCAATCCTACCTTGATGATCTCAGCTCCCGGCCGACAATCCATCTTCGGAGAAATGTTCAATTCGCTTCGGACGTGGTGGCTGACACTCGATATACGCTGGGGTGCCTTCATCATCGCGGGCGGCCCGCCGGGATTCAGCACTAACGTCGTTGAGGCCGACGTGGCTCGGATGGTGAACCGCCAGTTTCTTGTTCAATTCCTTCATGGCGATGCCCGCTACCTAATCGCAGAGGACGATCTAATTGGACCCGACCTCGAGTGGGCCGGTTTCGCATTCGAACAGCGAACGACCAATGGCTTCCGATACCGGGATTCCTCGTCTGGCAATTCGTGATGGGCAGCTCAGGGCTGCTTCAGACCGCCGGCTTAGTGAAGTGCCCTCATTTGCTTGTCCGACATTCCGCATCTGCGCAGCAGCGCTTGCGAGAACCGCACCTTCGCTGAGCGCCGGCCGCGCGTGATGCCGTAGCTGTGCAGTTCGACGTCGAGTCCTTCGAGAGCATCCACGAGCGCTTGATGGGGGACGCCGGGAAGGAGAAGCAGCTTCCGGTGATTATTCAAGTCGGGGAGCACCGTTGGATAGACGACGAGCTGACCGACTCCGCAGTATACGTCCGCCGCAGTGGTCCCGGTCTTGATTTCGATCAGAATTGGCCCTGTGGGCGTGTCGATTGTCCCATCTACCTCGTAACGGGCCGCGTGCCTCGGCTTCTCAATTTCGATCCCTGCCGAACCGAGTACCCTTTCGAGCTCCTCGAAAACGTAGCCCTGGAGCTTCAGGACGCGCTTCGGAGTCGGATCAGGCGCGAAGTCATACCAGCCGCCGCGCTCGGGCGGGCCAAACAGCGATATCAGCCGCTCTTGGTACTTGGCGGCCTCTGCGCCATAGGTGCGCGCGTTCCAGCAGCGCGATACAAATTCGGCCGTGGCAGCGCGGATCGCGTCCTTCGAAATGCTGTCCAATGGCGTCACTAAGTACCACCTCTTTCTTGGTTCGCCCGTTCGCAGGCGAATTGATATCGGCGACAGACCAGTCCGAGCAGCGAATTGGTCACCTTTGATCCTGCGCGACGGGTCACTGTCGTGGAGGTCTCCTTGGCGGAGAAGATAGCGTCGCCTGTGCGTATCGAGACCGATGGCGCAACCGGGATTCTCCGAACCCGCCGTGCCGGGTTCGTTCAGTTGCACCGCAATCCTGTAGTTTGAGCCAATCCAGAATTCCGAGTGAAGCTTCTGCTTCTGTCGCGTCATCCGCCGGAAACGAACATCAGTGCCCTCGATCTGCCAGCTCGATCCGATGACGAGGGCATTCGCTTTCAGCGTCTCGCTCCATTCTTTGAACGCGCTGCGGATCACCCGCAGATCAGTGCATAGACGGAGTTCCCTTAGATCATTCCCTCTCATAGGCTTTGCCCCCGCGCCGGATCACTTTCCCGTATTCTGAGTAAACGAGCGGGCCCGCATCACAAGCTAGGAATGCGAGGTGCGAACTGAGCTTCGCGGACCGAGGGCTTCCCATAGGGCTGCTGGATCGCTATTCATCGGTCCATTCTTCCGGCAGGGGACAGCTTCCCACGCTGAAGAGCCAGAAAAGAGCCAGAACGCGCGTTCCGAAGAAAAAATCCTTATGCGCCCGTAGCTCAGTTGGATAGAGCACGAGCCTTCTAAGCTTGGGGTCGCAGGTTCGAGTCCTGCCGGGCGCGCCAGTTATTTCAATGACTTACGCTGATTGCAGGTCTCTCCATAAGGCGGGAATAGCGGCCTAGATGGAAAGTCCCGGATCTCCCTCGATAACCTGCTGCGTGAGCTGCGGCCGCTCGCCGGGCGCCCACAGCCTGGCGCTATGGGCAACACGGTAGCGGAGCGCGCCGCCGTCAGGGCGATCGCTGCGCGTGACCGGGCGAGGGATGCAGACGAATTCCGTCCGCAGCTCATCGGCGGTGAGCCTGACGATCGCATAGCCATGGCCGCCGGCATCGACGAATTCGACATGGGGTGACAGCGCGGGATTCGAGAGGGCTCGAGCGCGCTGAAGGTCGAAGCTCTTCGCATATTCGAGGCATGACCGGACGCCGTGCTTCAGCAGCATGTTGAAGGTCCAGTCGGGCTTGGCACCGCCGGGCCGGTCGGCGAGGAACAGGGATCGAAGCGGAGCGGTCCTGGGAAGGCCATGCTCATAGGCTTCCATGGCTCCGGCGCTCGACAGCGAGGCGCCGACAAAGCTCAGGCCCACCGGCTCGAACTTGCCCGGCGGCAAATCCGACGCCGCATAACCGGCCCAGAAGGCATGGCGGTCTCCTGCGACGATCGCGAAGCCGGTGATCTTCGCATCGCGGACAAGGTCGTAGATCTCCGCGCGCTCGAGATAGGCCGTCCCGTAATCGCCGCCGCCGACCGACGCGTAGCCGCCTGGCCACGACTCCCTGGTCATGCCCGGCGGCAGGTTCTGGGGATCGGCGCGGAGATCGGGGCCGCCTTCCGAATTGCCCCAGATCTTCCAGGTCGCGGTCGAATGCTTCAGCTGGTCCTTGAACCAGGCCTTCTGCTTCGCACCGAGGATGGTTTGCGGGGGCGCGTTCTTCTGCGGGTTCGGCACATGCGCGTCGCCGAAGCTGATGTCGGCCGGCGGATCGCCGCCGCCATAGGCGCGGCCGCCGTCGAGAATCCGCATCCCCTCCTCGGTGAACATGCCGATGAACTCGTCGCCGCCGAGCTTGCCGAGCGAAGGATCGCTGAACGGGTCGGCGCTGCGATAGCTGTGCTGATCGGTGATGATGAGGTCGAGGTGCTTGCCGTATCTGAAGGTGCGGTAACCGATCAGGCTGTCGATCGCCGCCAGATTGTTGGGCTCGTCGCCGAGGCCGTTCTCGTCCCATTTCTCGATTGCGACGTCGGTCACCGCGGGGGGATCGAAGCTTTCGAGGGAGGGGCCGCTGACCTTCTTGCAGCGCGACGGCAGATATTCCCACCACGCCTGGTTGGCGGCGACCTTGATGCTCTGGCCGGGCCGCTCCTTGACGGCCTTCTGGATGCTCTGCCAGCCCTGCCAGGAGAATTCGTGATTGTCCCATATCGCCACGAACGGCCAGCGCGCCCGCGCATCCCGAAGATCGGGATCGGCGAGATAGCCGCGATAGACGGCACGGTAGCCGTCTACATTGAGCGGAAAATGGAACTTTCCAATCCTGCCTCCGTCGGGGATGCGCGCGACTTCGTAGATCGTGCGGTCGTAGCGCGTCTTCACTTCGTCGGGATATTCGACGACCTCGTAGATGAAGTCGCCGAGATGGTGGACGAAATCGATCTGGTCGGCAGGTGCCGCACGTTCATCCTCGTAGATCATGCGGCGGTAGGCGTTCAGCTTGCCTTCATTGACGTCCTGACAGCTGACGAAGGCGAAATTGACCGGCCGCGGATCGTCTGGAAGCGGCGCGGTGATCGTCCGGCCGATCCGGCTGCCATTCCCCTGTGCGTCCGTGAACCGGTACCAATAGACCCGCGAAGGCTTGAGCCCACCGACGAGCATGCGCGTCGTCCAGTCCGCCGCCGCGGAGACCGGCGCGGATGCGTGCGCGACGACCCGGCCGAACGCCGGGTCTTCGGCGACCTCCACCGTCAGAAAATGCCGCCCGGCATCGTCGAAGGGCCGCCGGGTCCACAGGATGACGCTGTGCGAATCGGGATCTCCGGACGCGACGCCTTCCGGATAGAAAGGCTCGTTTTCCCGCCAGGTGACGCGCGAGGCGCGGGCTCGTCCGCACCATGCCAGCGAGGCGCCGATCGCCGCCGCGGTCTGGATGAAATCGCGGCGGCTGATCCCCATCTTCCTCACCCCCTCGGCAATCTCTCCGCATGCCAGGCCGGGTGATCGGCCAGGAACGTCGAGACGGAATGGTCCGAACGGTCGTATCCCGCCTGAACGCGGAGCGCCGGCGGGATATCGGCCCCGCGCATGCTTGCTCAAGCCATTCCGGACGCAACTCCTTTTCGACGAACGGCTCGCCGCCGCCGCCCGAACGTCCCGAACGAACGGCCGAAAAGCAGCGGGAACGCCAACCCGAGAACGCGTAACGCAGCTCCATCTACGCGGCAGCGCAGCTCGGTGCCTTATCGCGAAGGGAGGGCGCGCTTACTAGGTCCGGACCCATTACCGGCAACGGCCATGACGAGGCGGAGAGGCGGTCAGGGCTAGGCGCGAGGAGTGGAGCGATGGCGATCCATCGTGACCGACGAGCAACGACGATGAGCCGGTGCGAACATCCCCCGGATGTTCGCACCGGCTCATGGCCGTCTCTCCGCCTCGCCCCTTCGGGGTCGCCCGGAGAAGGGCACCGGCACCGTCGCGGCGCTTGTGCGGGCAACAAGCCCGCCCTGCACACCACTCCTTGCCGGCGCCCTTCTCCGCGCGGATTACGGTGGGATGGCCTGCGGCGCACATTCGCCGATGCGCATCGCCGCTACACGGGCTTCATCAATGCGCGCAGCCGCCTTGAAGCGGCAAACGCCGACTTCGCGTCAGCAGGAGGATGGGCCTAACTCAATTACGCCATGTCCCCGGAATTCGTCATAATTCTCACCGCGACCGAGCCTCCAATCGCCACGTCCACCTAACTCCCGCAACGGTCACGACACACGAGATGATAAGAAACGTCACCATGCTGAATTCATTATAACGTATTCCAACGACGGGCAGTATATATCGGGCCAGTCCGTTAATCAGACCAAACGCCAGAAACAGGAAATGCCGTACGACATACATCATTTGGCTACCTCAGTTTTGAGACTCGCAGGCAGCCATTCCGGCAGCTCCGCCAGCGCCAGCGGGACCCGCCCCTGCCAAGCCAGTGCCCGCTGCCACTAGGCTCGCTAGGGCGCGCACCACGATGTCACATACCACATGATTTCTCAAAGGATTAGGCTTAATGTAAACGGTTGCCCCCGCGGTCGGTGAGAATCCGCACGTAGGATCGGGAAGCGGCGGCGGCCGCGAGCCTGCGGGTGCGCGGGATCACGCGACGACGCCCGCGAGCTCGCACAGGCCCGTTGCGAATATGATTGCGCCCGGATCCGGCACCTAGGCGGGAGTCACGCGGACGAAAGCCGCCGGCCTCGCCAGGTGGAAGCAGCCGGCCACCGCGTAGAACAGGACCAGTAGAGCCGTCGCGACGGCTGTTCGGCGCTCGTGACGGGCATTCATGGAGACGCTTCAAAGTCCGGTCGGCCCGCACCCTCGCGGCCGCGTCCCGCGCCATAGGCATGCGGCCCGGCGAGGGAAAGCCTTTGCATCGATCATGGGCGAGCCCGGCGTCGAATTCCCGTCAAGTTGCCGCCGACCATGGAAATCCGGCCGGAGATCGGCCCGCTCGGGATTGCCGGAAGCGCCGCTCGCGCGGATCGACCATGTTCGAGATCGCGGCGACGCGCAGCGGGCGAGGGCGATCCTCGCCGGCGCGCGGCCGAGGCGGCCGTTCCCATTGCGCCGTTTCGCCCTGCTGTTATCAGTCGGCAAACACCGGGAGGGGCCCAGATGACGTTCGATCCGAATACCGCGACCGCGCGCTATATCGACAGCCTGGGGCCAGCGGCGCTGCAGAAGGCGCATGATTATACGGTCGGCAGGGAATGGATGACCTTCTGGGCTTTGCTCGTCGCGGGCATCGTCACCTGGCTGATCGTCCGGTCGGGCATCCTCGACCGGCTCGACGCGAAGCTCGGCGAAAGGCGACGCAACCTTCGCGCCTTCGTCGTCGCCTTCGTCTATTTCATCGTCGCGGCGATCCTGACCCTGCCCTGGTCGATCTATGCGGACTGGTGGCGGCAGAAAAGCTACGGCCTCTCCAGCCAGCCTTTCGGAGACTGGCTGCTGCAGCTTGGAATCCAGATGCTCGTCACCGCGTTCGTCGGCGGCATCTTCTTCCTCTGCGTCTATTGGCTGATGCGGCGCGCAGGGAAAGCCTGGTGGATCTGGTCCGCCGGCGTCACGGCAATCCTGTCCGCAATCTTCCTGCTGCTGGCGCCGGTGCTGATCGAACCCCTGTTCAACCATTATACGCCTGTGCCGCCGGGGCCGGTCCGCGACGCCGTCGTCGAGATGGCGCAGCGCGCGGGGATTCCGCCCGACAAGGTCTATATGTATAACGGCTCTCGCCAGTCGAACAATTTCACCGCCAATGCCGGCGGCGTCGGCGGTACCGCGCGCGTCGCCATCTCCGACGTCGCGCTCAACAAGGCCTCGCTCGACGAGGTCAAGGCGGTCACCGGCCACGAGATCGGCCATTATGTGCTGAAGCACACATGGTGGGGCATCCTCTTCTACGCGATCGGGGCCCTCATCCTGTTCTGGCTCGCCGACCGGACCTTCTCCTGGTTCGCGCGGCGCTTCGGAAGCTCCGCGACCCTGGCGGACCCGCGCGGACTGCCGGTGCTGATGTTCATGGTCTCGCTGTTCGGATTGCTCACCCTCCCCATCTCGAACGGCTTCGGCCGGACGCTGGAGGCGCAGGCCGACATGTATTCGCTCAAAACCGAGAACCGCCCCGACGCCCTGGCGACCTCGCTCGTGAAGACCGCCGAATATCGCTTCCCGCGGCCGGGCCGGCTGGAGGAGATCGTCTTCTACGATCATCCCTCGGTCGAGAGCCGGGTGCGCACGGCCATGGAATGGAAGGCCGCCCATCCCGCGCCTCCGGCGCGATAGGGCGCATTCAACCCGAGACTGCACCGCCCCTGGCCAACGTCCTTCGATACGCCGGTTCGACAAGCGCACCGGCTACTCGGGATGAGCGGGTCAGAATCGGCGCCCGTGCCCTATCGGCGTCTCATCCTCGCCCATGAAGAGGGGAAAGTCTGACGACCGCTCAGGCCGCCCGCCAGCGATCCCGAGCGAAGGCGGCGAGCGTCGCCGGCTTCATCTCGATCGAGAAGCCGGGCGCCTCCGGAACGCGATAGGCGCCGCCGCGCACTTCGCAGGGGTGGACGAAATGCTCGTGCAGATGGTCGACATATTCGACGACCCTGCCCTCCTTGCTGCCGGCGATGCACAGATAGTCGATCATCGCGAGATGCTGGATATATTCGCACAGCCCCACCCCGCCCGCATGCGGACAGACCGGCAGGCCATATTTGGCCGCCATCAGCAGCACCGCCAGCACCTCGTTGACGCCGCCGAGCCGGCAGGCGTCGATCTGCACCACGTCGATCGCGCCGCGCATGATGAACTGCTTGAACAGCACGCGGTTCTGGCACATCTCGCCGGTCGCCACCTTCACCGGCGCGACCGCCTCGCGGATGCGGCGATGGCCTTCGACATCGTCGGGGCTGGTCGGCTCCTCGATGAACCAGGGATCGGCGAAGGCCAGGGCGCGGACGCGGTCGATCGCCTCGTCCACCTCCCAGACCTGGTTGGCGTCGATCATCAGCTTGCGGTCGGGGCCGAGCACCGAGCGGGCGAGCGCCAGGCGGCGGGCATCGTCGGCGGCGTCGCGGCCGACCTTGAGCTTCACATGGCCGAACCCCTGCGCGACCGCCTCGCGGCAGAGCCGCTCCAGCTTCGCGTCCGAGTAGCCGAGCCAGCCCGCCGAGGTGGTGTAGCAGGGATAGCCTTCCGCCTCGAGCGCGGCGCGCCGCTCGGCCTTGCCGGCCTGGCGTTCGCTGAGCAAAGCCAGCGCCTCGTCCGGCGTGATGCAATCGGTGATGTAGCGGAAATCGACCAGCCGGACGATCTCTTCGGGACCCATCTCGCCGACCAGCCGCCACAGGGGCTTGCCCTCGGCCTTCGCCCAGAGATCCCAGACGGCGTTGACGATTGCGCCGGTGGCGAGGTGGATCGCGCCTTTCTCCGGGCCGATCCAGCGCAATTGGCTGTCGCCGGTGACGTGGCGCCAGAAACGGCCGCCGTCCGCCATGATCCAGTCGAGATCGAGCCCCACGACCAAAGGCGCCAGCGCCTCGATCGCCGCGCAGCAAATGTCGTTGCCGCGGCCGATGGTGAAGGTAAGGCCGTGGCCTTCAAGCCCGGCCCGGTCGGTGTCGAGGATGCAATAAGCCGCCGAATAATCGGGATCGGGGTTCATCGCATCCGAGCCGTCGAGCCGCTCAGAGGTCGGGAAACGAATGTCGAGCACGCGCAATCCAATGATCCTGGTCATCGCGCGCCGCTTCCTGCCGTCATGCTCGGCTGCCTATCGTTTCCGGCCGCCGATTGCCACCGGCGCGGATTTCCCCTTATGCTCGGTGGAGCGATCCGGCACATGCGCCGCCCTGGCGGCGGGGATAGCGGGAGGAAGATTCTGGAATGTCCCGCCGGCATTGCTCGATCCTCGACCTCGCCGACGACCCGGATCTGATCGCGGACTATGAGGCGCGCCATGCGCCCGGTGCCGTCTGGCCGCGCGTCATCGCGCATATCCGCGCGCAAGGCGTCGAGGCGATGGAGATCTGGCGCGCCGGCAACCGGCTGGTGATGATCGCCGAGGTCGCGGACGATTATCCGCGGCCGGTCCCCGCACCGCCCGAGGTCGAGCAATGGGAGACATTGATGTGGCGCTATCAGCGCGCTCTGCCGTTTGCGCGCGAGGGGGAGAAATGGGTCGGGATGCGCCGGATCTTCGACCTGGACGCGCAATGAGCAGGGCCATGCCGACCCGGCCGGTCGGCCGAACCGGCCTCAGGCTTCCGCTGCTCGGCTTCGGCGCCGCGCCGCTCGGCAACCTCTATCGTCCGATCGACGACCAGCGCGCCCGCGAGACGCTCCGCGCCGCGCTCGAGGCGGGCCTCAATTACGTGGACACGGCGCCTTATTACGGGTTCGGCCTCAGCGAGATCAGGGTCGGCGAGGTCGTGCGCGACTTTCCCGGCACCATCGTCTCGACCAAAATCGGGCGGCTGCTGGTTCCGGCGGCGGTGGCGTCCGACCGGTTACGCCACGGCTTCCGCTCGCCAATGCCGTTCGAGCCCATGTTCGACTATAGCGCCGACGGCGTGCTCCGCTCGCACGAAGCCAGCCTGGAGCGGCTCGGCCTCGACCGCGTCGACATGATCTACGTCCACGATATCGGCCGCCTGACCCATGGCGTCCTGCACGAGCAGCGCCTGCGCGAGCTGGACGAGGGCGGCGGCTGGCGCGCGCTTCGCGAGCTGAAGGAGGCCGGCGCGGTCTCGGCGATCGGCATCGGCGTCAACGAGGTCGAGATCTGCCTCGAGCTGATCGAGCGCGCGCCTCTCGACATCATCCTGCTCGCCGGGCGCTATACCTTGCTCGAGCAGACGGCGCTCGACACCCTGCTGCCGCGCTGCGTGGAGAAGGACATCTCGGTGGTGATCGGCGGGCCCTATAATTCGGGCATCCTCGCCGGCGGCCGGAATTACAATTACGGGCCGGCGCCCGAGGCGGTGATCGACCGCGCCCGGAATCTGTCGCGCATCTGCGCGAGGCACAATGTCGCGCTCGGCGCGGCGGCGCTCCAGTTCGTGCTCGCCCACCCGGCCGTGACCAGCGTCGTTCCGGGGCTCGCGAGCCCCGAAGAGGTGCGCGAGACGCTCGCGCGCGCCGCCGCGCCGATCCCCGCTTCCCTTTGGGCCGAATTGAAGCAGGAGGGCCTGTTGCATCCAGACGCGCCGACGCCGGACCGTGAAATGCCGGAGATCGCGGCATGAGCGGCCGCCTCGCGGGGAAAACCGCCTTGATCACCGGCGCCGGCCAGGGGATCGGCCGCGCCACCGCCATATTGTTCGCCGCCGAGGGCGCGACAATCTGGGCGACGGATCGCGACGCCGCCTTGCTGGCGGGGCTCGACTCCTGCATCCAGCGGGCGCTCGACGTGCTCGACGCGGACGCCATCGCCGCAATCCTCGCCGAAGCCGGCCCGCTCGACATCTTGTTCAACTGTGCCGGCCACGTCGCCGCCGGCACGATCCTCGACTGCGGCGAGGAGGATTGGCGTTTCTCCTTCGATCTCAACGTCACCGCCATGTACCGGACGATCCGCGCGGCGCTCCCGGCGATGATCGCGGCGGGGCACGGCTCGATCGTCAACATGGCGTCGGTCGCGAGCTCGGTGACCGGCGTGCCCGGCCGCTGCGCCTATGGCGCGTCGAAGGCGGCGGTGATCGGGCTGACCAAGGCGGTCGCCGTCGATTATGTCGCCCAGGGCATACGCTGCAACGCCATCTGCCCGGGAACGGTCGACACGCCATCGCTGCACCAGCGGCTGCGCGACACCGGCGATTATGAAGGGGCCTGGGCGAGGTTCAACGCGCGCCAGCCGATGGGGCGGATCGGCACGGCCGGGGAGATTGCGGCGCTCGTCCTCTATCTCGCCTCCGACGAAGCCAGCTTCACCACCGGCCAATGCCACATGATCGACGGGGGATGGACGACATGAGCAGCGGATATGACGAAGCGGCGGCGGGCGAGACGGTGCAGCGGAGCCGCTGGCTGCCCTTCGCTTTGATCGTCGCCTTGTTCTTCCTCTGGGGCGTGGCGAACAATCTCAACGACGTGCTGATCGCCCATTTCAAGAAGCTCTTCTCGCTCGGCGATTTGCAGGCGGGGCTGGTCCAGTCGGCTTTCTATCTCGGCTATTTCTGCCTCGCCATTCCGGCGGCTTTGTTCATGCGCGCCTGGGGGTATCGCGCCGCGGTCCTGCTCGGGCTCGGCCTCTACGGCGCCGGCGCCCTTTTGTTCTGGCCGGCGGCGGGGGCGCTCTCCTATCCCTTCTTCCTCGCCGCCTTGTTCGTGATCGCGAGCGGCCTCGCCTTTCTCGAGACCTCGGCCAATCCGCTGATCGCGCGGCTCGGGCCGGCGGAGAGCGCGTCGCGCCGCCTCAACTTCGCGCAGGCGTTCAACCCGCTCGGCTCGATCGCCGGGGTGATGATCGGCAGCCGCTTCATCCTCTCGGGCATCACGCTGACGCCGGCGCAGATCGCGGCGATGCCGCCGGCGCGCCTCGCCGCGCACCGGGCCGCCGAAGCGGGTGCGGTGCAGATGCCCTATCTGCTGATCGGGATCGGCGTGATCGTCTGGGCCGCGCTGATCCGCGCGACGCGGTTCCCGCCGGTCGCGACCGAGCGCGAGATCGCCGAGGGCGTCGGCGCGATCGACGATTTCCGAGCGCTGGCGAGGAGGCCGCGGCTGCTGACGGGCGTCGTCGCCCAATTCTTCTACGTCGGCGCGCAGGTCGGCATCTGGAGCTTCCTGATCCGCTATTGCGAGATAGCGGTGCCCGGGACCGGGGAAAAGACCGCTGCCGCCTATCTGACCCTGTCCCTCGCCGTCTTCATGGCGGGCCGCTTCGCCGGGACCGCCCTGATGGGCCGGATCGCGCCATTGCCTTTGCTGAGCGCCTTCGCCGCCGCGGGCATGATCCTGTGCGTCTTCGCGTCGCTTGCGCCCGGGCCGGCGGGGATCGGGGCCCTGGTCGCGACCAGCTTCTTCATGTCGATCATGTACCCGACCATCTTCGCCGAATCGGTGGCGGGGCTGGGCCCGCTGACCAAGTCGGCATCGGCCCTGCTGGTCATGGCGATCGTCGGCGGCGCGGCGATGCCGGCGGCGATGGGCTTCGTTTCGGATCGAAGCGGGTCGATCGTCCATGCGATGGTGGTGCCGGCCTTGTGCTTCGCAATCGTCATCCTGTTCGGGATCAGGGCGCGGCGAACCGGATGATCGATGCCCATGCCCATCTCTGGCGGATCGGGCGGAACGGCTGCATTTGGCCGCCGCCCGGGCTCGCGGCCATCCATCGCGACTTCGAGCTGGCCGAGCTGCGGGCGCTGAGCCCGGCGGACGGGGTGATCCTGGTGCAGAGCCAGGAAGATCCCGCCGACACCGACTGGCTGCTGTCGCTCGCCGGCGACCCGTTCGTGGCCGGCGTGGTCGGCTGGGCGGATCTGACGAGTCCCGATGCCTTCCCGGCCCATCCCAAGCTCCTCGGCCTGCGCCCGATGGTCCAGGATCGCGAGGCCGGCTGGTTCGACAATCCCGCAATCGACGCCGGCCTGACAGCGATGGCGCGGCGGGGGCTCGTGCTCGACGCTCTGGTCCGCCCGCGTCACCTGCCGGCCCTAGACCGGCTTGCAGCCCGCCATCCGGACCTGACCATCGTCATCGACCATGCCGCCAAGCCCGAAATCGCCGACGTCGGCCCCTGGCCGGACGATATGGCGAGGCTCGCCGTCCGCCCCAACGTCTCGTGCAAGCTGTCGGGCCTGCTCACCGAAATGCGCGCGGACGAGGTCGAGCCGATCTTCGCCACCCTGTGGACCGCGTTCGGCCCGGACCGGCTGGTCTGGGGCAGCGACTGGCCGGTCGTGACCCTCGCCGCGACCTACGCTCAATGGCTATCGCTGGCGCGCCGATTGGTGCCGGCCGAGCATCATCCCGCCGTCTTCGACACCAACGCCCGCCGCATCTACCGAGCCGAGTGAGTCGCTCGACTGAAGCGGGATCCATGCTCGGGTCGTTTGCTCGACCCAGGATAGATCGGAATGTCAGAAATCGCTTGTCCCGGGGTTTCCACTGTCGTTGATGCACATAAGGGGAAGTATCCACATGCCGTCACTCGATTTCGAAGCCGAGAAGGCGGCTTTTCGCGAATACTACAACGACAGTGTGCAGCGTCTGGACCAAGCGAAAGAGGCGTTCCTGACCTTGCTCAGCTCGCTTCTCGCGCATGCCGACGTGACGGTGGCGACCGCGACAGGCCGCATTAAGGACCGCGAGGAATCGATCAAGAAGTTCACGCGGAAGTACCAGGGTGGGCTGGAGAAGAACGGAACGCCCTATGAGATCAAGGACCACATCACTGACCTGATCGGACTGCGTCTCGTCTGCCTCTACGAGGACGAGATCGATCCGATGGGCCAGCTAATCCGCGAGCATTTCGACGTGATCGACGTGACCGACAAGACGGCCGAGATCGAGGGCACCGAGAACGCGTTCGGCTACAAGGGACTGCACCTAGACCTGCGGCTAGATGCCGCACGCGCCGCGATGCCCGAATACGAATTGTTCGCGCCGTTCCCCTTCGAGGTTCAGATCCGCACAGTTATTCAAGATTCGTGGAGTACGCTCGACCACAAGATCAAATACAAGAAATCGATACCGGCGGCATTGAAGCGCCGCATCAATACGCTCGCCGCTCTGTTCGAGCTTGCCGACCGCGAGTTCCGCCAGGTCCGCGACGAAACCGAGCTTGAAATAGAGCGGGCTGCGGCTGAGCCCGACCCCGAACCCGAGGCTGAGGTCGTGGATGCCACGGGGGGCGAGCAACTCGCCGAGCCACCCGTAGGCGCCGACATCGGACGGGGACAGTATGCGCCGCTCGATGCCTTTAGACTGCTGCGCATCGCCCGCCATTTCTTTCCCGATGTCGAATTCGAGCCGCGGAAGGTCGACGGCTTCACCGCAGACGTGATCGAACGCGAGCCCAGGATCAGCCGCGGCAAGTTCAATCATTACCTACGCTCGAAAATCGGGATGGTGCGGCAATATAAGTCCTGGTTCATCGAGAGCGGGCGGGGCGAGAAGTTCAACGCCTTCACCGCAATGCGCCACGCGCTCTACGCCGCCAACCCAGACACGTTCGCGGGCATGCTAACCAACATCGCGCGGGAAACTTTCGACACTTGGCGCGCGGACATTGGCCAAGTCTAAGCACAGAGCTAACGGACGCGATCGACTTGACGAGAACATAGTGTGAACTTACGGGCCATCCGTGCGCCATAAGGTGGCATCGCGCGCGCGAATGCGAATCGTTCGTGAAGCGGTGCCCGCGATCATTCGCGGCACCGTTGGTCGGACACCCGTTTTTGACAGGAGGCGGCACTGATTCTCGAAGAGTGGGATGATACTCGGGGGAGATGGCGACTCTATCGTAGCGCGGCCGATCACCACGCCGACTGCGAGCGCCATCCATTCGAACAGATCCCGACGCGCGTTTTCCTCGACACCAACGTCGTCAACCTTATCGTCAAGCACGCCCCCGCGATCTTCGAGATGGAGCCGCAGGACGCGAGCCTGCCGATCGGTCGCCGGCGGGACATCGAGGCGCTGACGCACGTATTCGCGGTCGGGGCTAGGGCCTGTTGGACCCTGCGCGTCGCCGAGACGACGCTGGACGAGATCAACCGCACGCTGCACGAGCACGTGCGGCGGGATTTGGCCTCCTACGCACTGGAGATGCTAGAGAGGGGCACCGAGGAGAGCGCGCATGGTAGCGACCTCGGCCGTCGGCTCGCAGACTCTACGCTCCTGGCCCGCCTCCCGGACCGTGCCGATCGGGAACTGCTTGGCAACGCGATCGGTCTCGGTTGCGACGCGTTTGTGACCGCTGACGTCCGCACCATCGTATCGCGCAGGGACACGCTGCCCGCCTTACCGTTGCGCATCCTTACTCCGACAGAGTGGTGGGCGAGCGTCAAGCCTTGGGGTGGTCTGTGGCTCTAGTTGCGCGCTCGATGCGCGGACGCCGAATGAATGATCTCGCGGAGTGAGGCGCCCTGGCCGGGCCATTAACGCTTCGCCAAATTCTTTGTGTTTTATGGGGCTTATGTCCGAGCAAAGCACCGCCATGGCCGCGGCATCGATCGGCGCGCGCGCGATCCATGCCTCCTTTCCCTCTCCCGTCTATCCGTTCGTACCGGCGGAGCGGGTTGCCGCGATCGCCGCGGCGACGCCGGATGCGATTGCGCTGTCGGCCGCATGCGGCTCGCTGAGCTATGGCGCGCTCGATGCGGGGGCCGCCCGACTTGCGGGCCTGCTTCGCGCGCGCGGCGTCGGCAAGGGGGGCCTGGTCGCGATCGGGCTGGAACGTTCGTTCGAGCAGGTCACGGCCTGCCTCGCCGTCTGGAAGGCGGGCGCCGCCTTCCTGCCGCTCGACCCGTCCTGGCCCGAGGAGCGGCTCGCCGCCTTGCTGGAGGATTCGGGCTGCGCCGCCGTGATCGGCCGTGCTGACCTTGGCCTGAAGCCGCTCCTGGAGCGCCCGGACTTCATCGCGCTCGATGGCGATGCCGCTGAGATCGCCGCGTTCGACGGCGACACCGGCTCCGTTCCGGTCTCCAGCGACGACCTTGCCTATGTGATCTACACGTCGGGATCGACCGGCACGCCCAAGGGTGTCGAGATCAGTCATGCCAACCTCTCCAACCTCGTCGCATGGCATATCGCCGCGTTCGGCGTCTGCCCCGGCGACCGAGGCTCGCACCTCGCCGGGCTCGCCTTCGACGCGTCGGTCTGGGAGATCTGGCCGTATCTTTGCGCCGGTGGGTCGGTGGCGCTCGCGCCGGACTCGGTCCGGACCTCGGCCGATGCGCTCCAGCGCTGGCTGGTCGCGGAGCAGATCAACGTCGCCTTCGCGCCGACGGCGCTCGCCGAGCGGCTGATCGCTCTGCCCTGGCCCGAGGGGACCGCCTTGCGCGTCCTGCTGACCGGCGCCGACCGGCTCCAGGCGCGGCCGCCCGCCGGCCTCCCCTTCCGCTTCGTCAACAATTACGGGCCGACCGAATGCACCGTGGTCGCCACCTCGGCGACCGTTGCGCCGGGTTCGGGCGAAGCGGGGCTGCCGCCGATCGGGCGGCCGATCGACAACGTCCAGCTCCACATCCTCGACGATGCGGGCGAGCCGGTCCCCGACGGGACGATCGGCGAGGCCTGGATCGGCGGTGCCGGCGTCGGCCGCGGCTATCGCGGCCGGCCCGATCTCGCCCGCGAGCGGTTCGTCCCCGACCGGTTCGGCGATGCGCCGGGCGCGCGCCTCTATCGCACCGGCGATCTCGTCGCCCGCCTGGCGGACGGGCAGATCGCCTTCCACGGCCGCGCCGACGACCAGGTCAAGATCCGCGGCCATCGGGTCGAGCCCGAGGAGGTGGCTGCCGCCATCGCCGGCCACCCGGCGGTCGAGACCAGCGTCGTCGCCGCCCGCGCCGGCGAGGGCGGACACGAGCTGGTCGCCTGGCTCCTGCTCGCCCCCGGCGCTTCGCCGACCGGCGAGGAGATGCGCGATTTCCTCGCGAAGAAGCTGCCCGATTACATGATGCCGGCGGCCTTCGTCCGATTGGACGCGCTGCCGCTCAACGCGAACGGCAAGATCGACAGGGCCGCCCTCCCCGCGCCCGGCGAGGACAATCGGCTCGGCGGACGGGCGTTCAGCGCGCCCGGGACGCCGGTCGAAGAGCGGCTCGCCGAGATCATCGCCGGAATGCTCGGCCGCGGCCCGGTCGGCATCGACGACAATTTCTTCCTGCTCGGCGGCCATTCTTTGCTCGGCACGCAGGTGGTGCTGCGCGCGAGCGACGCGTTCGGAATCGACCTGACGCTCCGCCATCTGTTCCAGGCGCCGACGATCCGCACGCTCGCCGCCTTGATCGAGACGCTCGCCCTCGAATTGCTGGAGGGCCTCAGCGACGACGAAGCCCAATTGCGCGCCGCCGAATAGGAACCGGACATGACGAACATCCGCCAGGCGGAGCCGTCCGGGCTCGACCCAAGCCTCAGCCTGTTCCAGCTGCTGGACCCGGAGGTCCACGCCGACCCCTATCCCTTCTACCGGCGGCTGCGCGAGCAGGCCCCCGTCCATTGGGACCCGTTCATGCACAGCTGGGTCGTCACCCGTTATGAGGACGTGCAGACGGTGCTCCACGGCTTCTCGGCCGACCGCACGCCCGATCCGGCGCAGATGCAGGCGCTCGGCCTGCCGTCGCTCGGCCCGATCGCCGACATCATGTCGCGGCAGATGCTGTTCCTCGACGCGCCCGACCATACGCGGCTGCGCAAGCTCTGCCTCGCCGGCTTCACCCCGCGCCGGGTCGAGGCGATGGAGGAGCAGATCCAGGACATTGCCGACGCTCTGATCGACGCGGTCATCGACAGCGGCGGGATGGACGTCATCGCCGATTTCGCCGAGCCCTTCCCGGCTCTGGTCACGGCGGGCCTGCTCGGGGTCCCGGCCGGCGACCACCGCCAGCTCAAGGCCTGGTCGGCCGATTTCGCCGAGATGCTCGGCAACTTCCAGCACAATCCGGACCGCGTCCACCAGGTGATGCGCAGCGCCGCCGACATGAGCGCCTATTTCCGGGGCGCGATCGGCGAGCAGCAACGCTGCCCCCGCGACGGCCTGGTCCGTTCCCTGATGGATGCGGAGGTCGACGGCGGCCGGCTCGACGAGGACGAGATCGTCGCCAACATCATCGTGACGATGGTCGGCGGCCAGGAGACGACGACCAACCTGATCGGCAACGGCCTGCTGACATTGATCCGCCAGCCCGAGGCGCTCGACCAGCTTCGCGGCGACCCCGGCATCATGAAATCGGCGGTCGAGGAATTGCTGCGCTACGAGACTCCGAGCCAGCATACGGCGCGGATCGCGCCCGCGGACATGATCCTCGCCGGCCGGGCGATCCGCAAGGGCGAGGCGGTGATGGCGGTGATGGCCGCCGGCAATCGCGACCCCGAGCGCTTCGCCGAGCCCGACCGGCTCGACCTCATGCGCGAGGACAATCGCCACCTCGCCTTCGGCTGGGGCCCGCATTTCTGCTTCGGGGCGCCGCTCGCGCGGATGGAGGGGCGCATCGCCTTCACCGCTTTGCTGCGGCGGCTGGACGATATCAGGCTCGCCACGGACCGGCTGCGATGGCGCCCCAATTCCGGGCTGCGCGGCCTCAGCGCGCTGCCGATCGCCTTCGGGCCGCGGGGGGCGGCGGAATGAAGGACGCCGCCGCCCTTTCCGACGCCAAGCGCCAGCTCCTCGAAAAGATGCTTCGCGGCGGCGGCGGCCGTCCGGCGCCGATCGCGCCCGTCCAGCGGCGCGGCGCCGGCGCGATCGTCCCGATCTCGGCGGCGCAGCGCCAGGTCTGGCTCCATGCGTCGATGGCGCCCGACGTTCCGCTCTACAACGAATCGATCACCATCCACCGCAAGGGCGCCTTCAGCCTCGCGGCGATGGCGGCGAGCCTCAACGAGATCCTGCGCCGCCACGAAAGCTGGCGGACGGGCTTCGAATTGCTCGGCGGCGAGCTGGTCCAGGTGGTGCGCGACGAGGCGCGGATCGACCTGCCGATCGAGGACGTGTCGCACCTCCCCGAAGCCGAGCGCGACGCGGCGGCGCTCGCGATCGGGAGCGAGGATGCGCGCCGCGCCATCCCGCTCGCCGAGGCGCCCCTGCTCCGCGCGCGGGTGGTGAAATTGGGCGAGGAGGATCACCGCCTCTACCTGACCCTGCATCACATCATCTTCGACGGAGTCTCGATCTACCGGGTCGTGGTGCCGGAGCTTGCCGCCCTTTACGAGGCCTATTCCAAGGGCCTCCCATCGCCGCTGCCCGAGCCCGCGCTCCAATATGGCGACTATGCCCTGTGGGAGAAGGCGATGCGCGGCGGGGCCGCGCTCGAGCGCCAGCTGCTCTATTGGCGTGAGGCGCTTGCGGACGCGCCGGCCAAGCTCGAGCTTGCCGGCGACCGCGCGCGGCCGGCGGAGCCGACCCATGCCGGGTCGATGGAGACCTTCACCATACCGGCCGGGCTGACGGAAAGGCTCAAGACCTTCAGCCGCGCGCGCGGCGCGACGCTCTACATGACCCTGCTCGCCGCCTTCAAGGCGATGCTCCATCGCTATAGCGGCGAGGAGGATCTGATCGTCGGCGGAGTCACCGATCTTCGCCGCAGGCCGGAGCTGGAGCCGCTCGTCGGCTATTTCCTGAACACCATCGCCCTGCGGTCCCGCCCGCGCGCCGAAATGCCGTTCGCCGCCTATCTCGACGACGTGCGCGAGACGGTTCTCGGCGCGCTCGGCGCAAGCGAGATGCCGTTCGACGAGGTGGTGCGGGCGCTCAAGGTCAAGCGGCCGCCCGGATCGCATCCCTTGTTCAACATCCTCTTCTCGATCGAGCCGCCGGTCGATCCGTTCCCCGACGGGTGGGACCTGACCCAGATGGACGTCGTCGTCGGCGCCGCCAAGTTCGACCTCTATCTGGAGCTTGACGAGCGGCCGGAAGGGATGATCGGCCGCTTCCTCTACAGCAAGGAATTGTTCGACGTCGCGACGATCCGGCGGATGATCGGCCATTGGCTGACCCTGCTCGAGCATGTCGTCGCCGATCCAGGATGCCGGCTCGGCGACCTGCCGCTGCTCACCCGCGCGGAAGAAGAAGAGATGGCCGGCTGGAACCGGACCGCCCGCCTTTTTCCGGCGACCTCGCTTGCCGAGGCGATCGCCGCGCATGCCCGGTCGCAGCCCGACCGCCTCGCGATCGTCGCCGGCGAGCGCCGATGGACCTATGCCGAGCTTCGCGATCGTGCCGAACGGCTGGCCGGCGCGCTTCGCGGGATCGGGGTCGGCAAGGGATCGCTGGTCGCGATCGGCGCCGGACGTTCGCCCGAGATGGTCGCCGGGCTGATCGCGATCCTGAAGGCGGGCGCCGCCTATCTGCCGCTCGATCCGTCCTTCCCGCGGGCGCGGCTGGACCATATCGTCGCCGATGGCCGGCCCGACGCCCTGCTGACGGAAAAGGGACATGACGGGCTGTTTCCCTGCGACGGGCTTCCGATCCTGTTCGCCGACGATCCCGATCTCCCCGACGCGCCGGCGGACCTTCCCGCCCCCGCCGGCGAGGATCTCGCCTACGTCCTCTACACGTCCGGCTCGACCGGCAAGCCGAAGGGCGTGGAGGTTCCGCACCGCGCCCTCCTCAACCTGCTCTTCTCGATGCGCGACGATCCCGGTTTCTCCGAACGGGATTCGCTGCTCGCGGTGACGACACTGGCGTTCGACATCGCCGCGCTCGAAATCTTCCTGCCTTTGCTGTGCGGTGGTCGCCTCATCCTCGCCGCGCGCGAGGCCGCGGCCGATCCCGGCGCGCTTGCGACGCTGATCGCTGCCGAGCGCCCGACCGTCATGCAGGCGACCCCGGCGACCTGGCGCGCGCTCGTCGAAGCCGGATGGAGCGGGGATGAGCGGCTGACCATATTGTGCGGCGGCGAGGCGCTGCCGCGCGCGCTCGCCGACGATCTGATCGCGCGCTCGGGCGCGGTCTGGAACATGTACGGCCCGACCGAAACGACCATCTGGTCGACCGTGCACAAGGTGGCGCGCGGCGACGGGCCGGTGCCGATCGGACGGCCGATCGCGAACACGCTCGTCCATGTCCTCGATCGCGAGGGCAATAAGGCGCCGGCCGGCTGCGTCGGCGAATTGTTCATCGGCGGCGCCGGGGTCGCGCGCGGCTATCGCGGCCGTCCCGATCTCACCGCTGAGCGGTTCGGCGAGTGGGCGGCGGCACCGGGCACTTTTCTCTACCGCACCGGCGACCTCGCGCGCTGGCGCGCCGACGGGAGCCTGCTCTGCCTCGGCCGCACCGACAGCGACGAGAAGATCCGCGGCTTCCGGGTCGCCGTCGAGGAGGTCGAGGGCGCGCTCGCCGCCCATCCCGCGATCGTCGCTGCCGCCGTAAGGGGCTGGCCCGATGCGTCGGGCGAGCGTGCGCTCGCCGCCTATCTGGTGCCGCGCGACGGGGAGGCTTTGTCGGCGGCGGCGCTGCGCGACCATCTGAAGCCGATTCTTCCCGATTACATGATCCCGTCGCGCTTCGAGATCCTGGCCGCGCTTCCGATGACTCCGAACGGCAAGGTCGACCGCAAGGCGCTCCCCGCGCCGTCCGGCGACCGCGCGCCGGCGCTCGCGCCGCCCCAGGGCGAAGCGGAGGAGCGCCTCGCCGCTCTGTGGCGCGAGATCCTCGGGATCGAGCAGGTCGGCCGCCACGACAGCTTCTTCGACCTTGGAGGTCATTCCCTGCTCGTCGCCAAGCTGCTGCGAAGGCTCGAGCTGGATTATGGACGCAAGCTCAGCCTCGCCCATCTCTTCCGCGCGCACAGCCTCGAAGCCATGACGACGCTCCTCGACGCCGGGACCGAGCTGCCTTCGTCGCGCGCGGTGCCGATCCAGCCGAACGGATGGCGGCCGCCCTTGCTATGGCTCGAGGCCGGCCCGACCTTCCTCCCGCTCTCCAAAAGCCTCGGCAGCGACCAGCCCTTTCTCGGCGTGCCGATCGAATCGATCTTCGACGCCGGCACAGACGCGGATTTCGCCGATTATGCCGCCGCCATCGTCGCCCTGATCCGCGAGATCCGGCCGCACGGCCCTTATTATCTCGGCGGCTGGTGCACGTCGGGAATCCTCGCCTACGAGGTCGCGGCGCAGCTCCGCGCGGCGGGCGAGCCGGTCCCCCTGCTGCTGCTCGCCCATGCGATGAACCCCGCAGCGCTGCGCCGCATCGGCGGGCGCCGGATCGCCGCCAGCAAGCTTTCCTACCATGGCGCGCAATTCCTGCGGATGAGCGGCACCCAGCGCTGGCGCTACCTCGACGAGCGCATAAAGGGCGTCTGGGAAAAGGTCTCGGGCGCCGACGAAGGCCCGAATGCCGCGCGCGGCGCGCAGCGCATCGCGCTCGATCGCGCGGCATGGCTCTACGATCCGCCGCTTTATGACGGGGACGTCGCCCTGTTCCAGCCGGCCGAGCGTCCGCGAATCCTCGATTCCCGGCCCGGCTGGGAAAGGATCGTTCGCGGCAGGCTGGTCGCGCACGAAATCGCCGGTGGGCACAGCACCATGCTGGAGCCGCCTTATGTCGAGGAGCTTGGCGCGGCGATGCGCGACGCCCTGGTCCGCGCCCAGGCGGCGCACGACGCGCGGGATTCCGAGCCGCTGCGCGCGGCGGGCTGAATCGTGATCGACCTCCGGCTCTTCGGGACCGATCTCGACCGGGAGGCGCTCGGATCGCTGCACGCCTTGCTCGACGGCGACGAACGGGAGCGGGCCAGGAGCTTCCGATTCGAACGAGACCGCGCCCGCTTCATCGCCCGGCGCGGGCAGCTCCGCCTCCTGCTCAGCGAGCATCTCGCGCGCGCGCCTTCGGAGATCGTCTACGCGCGCGGCCGCTTCGGAAAGCCGCGCGTCGAGCAAGCGGGCGATCTCCGCTTCAACCTCTCCCATTCGGACGGCCTCGCGCTCTGCGCGATCGCCAGGGGCGTCGAGATCGGCTGCGACATCGAGCGCAGAAGGAGCGATCTGGCGAGCCCCGAGACCGCCGAACGCTTCTTCGCCGCCGAGGAACAGCGGATTCTGCGGGACTATCGAGGCGCGCAATGGGTGAAGGGCTTCTTCGACTGCTGGACGCGCAAGGAGGCCTATGTGAAGGCGCTCGGCGACGGCCTCTCCTGCCCCCTCGATTCCTTCCACGTGTCCCTGGAGCCGGAGGGCGCGACCCGGCTGGAGGGCGCCGGCCGGGCCTGGCGCGTGACCGGGTTCGCGCCGGCGCCTTGCTACCACGCCGCCGTCGCGATCGAGATTCGGGAGGAGATCGGCGCGACTCCGCCGGACCCGCGGGCCTGGATCGGCGGGAAACGCGGCGAACTGGTTCCTCCGGGCGCATTCCGCTTCGATTGAAGCGCCGCGCCGGGCGGACGTTCGCAGGCGCAAGGCGAACGTCCGGCGCCTCCAAAGGACGTTCGATGCGCGCCGGGGCGGCCCAAATCATCCCGCGCGCATCGGACCCGCGGCTCGCCTAGGCAGGTTCGGCAGCGTTGGGCTTCGCGGTTCGAAGCGGGGATGACGCGCTTCGCCGGGAGGAGCGTCATGCAGAGCAAGTTTCCGTTCGCGGCCGCGATTCTGATCGCATCACTCGCCGCGCCCGCTAACGGCCAGGCTGAGGATCTGTCGGTCCCCGTCTCGTTCGCGGATCTCGATCTCGGCCAGGCGCGCGACCGCGGCCGCCTCGACGCGCGGCTCGAACGGGCCGCGCACCGGGTGTGCGACACCGAAAGCCCCCATGCCGCCGCCGAGCAGCAGCGCAACATCGCCTGCCGGGCGGGGGCCCTCGCCTCGGCGCGCCAGGAGCTGGCAGAGGCGATGGCCCGCGGCGTCAGGCAGGTCTCGCTCGTCGTCCGTGTCGGCGGTTCCGGAAAAAACGGCGGCTGATCTCATCGCGAACCGTGGTGCCGTTCGCGGACCGGTCTTTTCCGCAAACGGTCCGCACAGGCCGATGAACGTCCCGCCCGTCGCTTGCCGTGACGGGTGCGTTATGGGACGAATAGGCCATGACCAGGATCGGCAGCGTCGCGGTCTCGCACGATGCGCTGCTCGAATTGTGGCGGCGGCGCGGACCGGTCGCCATCGTCCTCCTCTTCTGGACCGCGCAGTTCGTCGCCCTGACCGTCCAGCGGCTGCTTCTGCGCGCCGGCGGCGACACCGCCTATCTGCTCCCGCGCTTCCTGGTGACGCTGATCGGAATCGCCCTTTCGCTGATCATGATCGAGGGCCACCGGCGCCTGATCGGGCGCTCGATCCCGGTCCGCCTGATCGCCGCCTTGGCTCTGGCCCTGTTCTGCTGCCCGATCCACGCGGCGATCAACCTGTTCGTCTTCCAGCTCTTCGTTCCGCTGACGACCTCGTCGGTGATCATCTTCAAGGCCTATCTCGTCGCGCTCGTCGACTGGTTCTGGTCCTATGCCGCGCTTTCGGGCCTGCTCCTCGCCTTCACCTACGCGCTTGAGCTCAACACGCTCCAGCGGCTCACCCATGCGGCGCAGATCAAGGTGATGCGCTACCAGCTCAACCCCCATTTCATGTTCAACGCGCTGAATTCGCTGGCCGCCTTGATTGGCGAGAAGCAGAATGTCAGCGCCGAGCAGATGGTCGTCAATCTGGCCGATTTCCTTCGCGCCACCCTCTCGCTCGAGGCGCAGGACGACATTTCGATCGAGGAGGAGCTCCACCTCCAGTCGCTCTACCTCTCGATCGAGCGGCTTCGCTTCGGCGATCGGCTGCAGGTCGAGGTCGACGTCGACAAGGCGGCGCTGCCGGCGCTCGTCCCGAGCCTGGTCACCCAGCCGATCGTCGAGAATGTGATCCACCATGCCGTCGCCAACAGCAACTGGCCGATCCGGTTCAGGCTGACCGCGACTCGGGAGGGAACGCGGCTCGTCGTCGCGGCGTGGAACAGCCCGCCCGAATTCGTTCCGCGCGCGCGCAGCGGGACCGGAGTCGGCCTCGCCAGCATCGCCGAGCGGCTCTATGCCCGTCACGGCGCCAATTGCAGCTTCGCCGCCGGCCGCGGCGACGACGGAAGCTTCTCCGTCCGCTTCGAGATCCCGTTCCAGACGGCGCGGCGGGCATGATCCGGATCCTCCTCGTCGACGACGAGCCGCTCGCCGTCCAGCGCATCGCGGGGCTGCTGCGGCAGATCGAGGATATCGAGATCGCCGGCACCGCCGACGGCGGCGAAGCCGCGGTCGAGCAGGCGCGGCTGCTCGATCCGGACGCGATCCTGCTCGACATCGAGATGCCGATCGTCGACGGGTTCGACGTCGCCGAGCGGATCGCGCATGGTGAGATGCCCAAGCCGTTCATCATCTTCGTGACCGCCTTCCCCAATTTCGCGGCCCCCGCCTTCGACAGCGGCGCGATCGATTTCCTGACCAAGCCCGTGCGCCTCTCGCGGCTGGAGACGGCGATCGCGCGGCTTCGCGAGGCGATCGTCGGCCGCAGCGCCAAGGAGAGGCTGCGCGAGCTGACCGCGCAGCTCGACGGCTTCCGCCAGCAGCGCGACGGCCGCCAAAGCGGCGATCATCTCTGGGTCCACGGCCGCGGCGAGGCGGTGCGGGTCGACCTCGACCGGCTCGAATGGGTCGCCGCCGAGGGCGAATATGTCCGCCTTCATATCGGCGGGGCGAGCTATCTCCACCGCGAGGCTCTGACGACCCTGATGGAGCGGCTCGACCCCGACCGCTTCATCCGAATCCACCGCTCCTATGCCGTCGACCGCGGCCGGGTCGTCTCGGTGCGGCGGCGGGCGACCGGCAGCTACCAGCTCCAGACCGACGCCGGGCGGACCCTGCCGGTCGGGCGGAGCTATCGCGCGGCGGTGCGGGAGATGATGCGGAGCCGAAGCCCTCGCTAGAGCAGCCTGCGATTAACCTGAATCGCAGGCCGCTCTATAAGTCCTTGTTATCGCCTTGCTTTTTGCGCAACGCTCTAGGACCGGTGTCGAACCCTGCCCTGCTCAGCCGGTGTGGCGAAGGCCTTCGCCGGCGCGGAGCATCCGCGCCAGCACCCGGTCGAGCCAGGCGATGCGCGCGCGCAGCGACCGGACCGCATTGTCGTGGACCCAGTCGTGATACGGCACCTCCACTTCATTGCCATAAGCGTCGAGCCGCTCGAGCTGCTCCTCCAGACCCTGCTTGGCGGTGAGGACCCATTCCATCCTTTCGGGCTCGGTCAGCAGGTCGAAGGACTGCATCTTCGTCCGCAGGGGATCTTCGAGGATGAAATGGCCGGGATCGATCCTGAGCGTCCACCGCCGGACCGCCGCGCGTCCCCGATCGGTGGCGCGCAGCCGCTCGGTGCCGCGCGCGTCGCCGCTCACCTTCTCCTTTTCGATCAGGCCGCGCTTCGCCAGCCGCTGGATCAATGGGTAGATCTTGCCCTTGCTGGTGCTGAACCGGTCGATCGGCGAATCCTCATAGACCCGCGACACCTCGTAGGCGGTGACCGGCTGCAGCCGCAGCACGAGCGCCAGGAAGACGGCCTCATGGTCCGATATGTCGGTGTCGATCTCTCCGGTCGGCTCGGTCATCATCCTGTCCGAGGCGGCGGATAGCAAAGCGACGCCCCGCGCGGCAAGGGACGCACATTCGGGCGGAAGGAGGGAGGCGGGCTGCGGCCGGCGCGCCGCTCAATAAAGGCCGGGACGTTTCCGGGCCCGGCCGGCCTCGTCTTTCGGCGCCGGCCACGGGATAAAGGGAATCGGCTCGGGCCGCGTTGCGGGGCAGGAATCCTGTTCCTCGCGCTTTCGCTCCACCGCCTTGCCCATCGCGTCCTCCGGTCGGGGAGGATAGGAGGTCCGGGAGCAGGCGCCGCCTGTTTGCTGTGATCGGCCCCGTTGCGCGCCCAGGGCCACGGCCGCGGCACGAACGGCATCGCATTCCGCATCAACGGCACCCAGGGTCCGGACCCTGAATCCGGCTCATCGCGGCAGGCATTTGGCGCGATCGAACAAAGCGAGCTGGCTCGCGAGGCGCTCGCCGGCGCAAATATCGTCCTCCTCCGCCGAGGCCATCACCCTGTCGGATTGCGAGGCGACGAGCATCCATCGGCCGGCCTGCCAGCCCCAATAATCGGTCCAGACATGACGTCCGCTCGCGATACGCCCGAGATAGTCGCCCATTTCCTCATCCTGCCCCGCCACCGTCGCGGAAGGCCCCGTCAGATGGATGGTCACGTCGCGAATCCGGCGGCGGTGGATCTCGAAGCGCTTTGCGGCGAGCGCCTTCAGGATCTGGCGCTTGCCGATGCGGATGCCGTCATATTCGCCGGTCCATCGGTCGGCGAGCAGATTGTCGACACTCTTGACGTCGCCGTCATGCATGGCCCGGCTCCATTCATTCTCGCGCGCGACCAGCGCCGACTGCCACGTCTTGGGAACCCGCGCGTCGAGGGCGCTGCCGACAATGAGCAGTGCGAGAAAAGCCAACCAGGGTCGAAACGCCACTTCACCCTCCCCACCGGGAACGCGCACGGTTTTCGAACAGTCCGACCCCCGACTGCTCGGCCGCGTCGCGTCCGTTCGTCACCGAAAAGCGACGGGGACGGCCCATTTCCCCGATGGGCCGTCCCGTTCGTCTTTAGAAATCGACCTGCGCGCCGCCGTAGAAATAGCGGCCGATGTCCGACCATGGGCTGATGCCGTTGATGCCGTTCGCGGCGGTGCCGAGATTCTTGTACGGCGGCAGCCGGTCGAACAGATTGTCCACGCCCATGTAGAAGCGGAAGTGGCTGTTGACCTTGAAGGACATCTGGACGTCCGTGTAGAAGACGTTCGGATACCAGACCACCGGGGTTGAATCGGGATTCTGGGGCGGACGTCCCTGGAAGGAGTGGGTATTCTCCCACGAGGTGATCGTCTGCCGGCCGATCCATTGCTCGGTTATGTTGATGTCCCACGGACCCTGGCCGTAGCCGACCTGCAGGTTCGCCCGGAATTCCGGATCGCCCAGATTGTAGAGCTGGTGGAAGGCGATGTCCGGATGGCTTGGATCGGTGAAATCGTTCCGCTCGAGCATCCAGGTCATCACGCCGCGCAGGTTGAGCCGGCCGCCATTGGTGAAGCTGCGGCGGTAGGAAAGGTCGAAGTCGACGCCGCGCGCCGTCTGCTTGGCGAAGTTGATGCCGCTCGACAGCAAGGCGTTCGGCGAGGCGAGCAGGCCGAATTGCGTGCGCGGATTGATCAATGGGCAGAATTGGTTGTTGATCGTCGGCGAATCGACGCACTGGTTGAGGATGGTCTGCGCATCGAGCGTCGCGATCAGGTTGTTCACCTTGATGTCGAAATAATCCACCGTCAGGCTGAAGCCCGGAAGGAAGCGCGGGGTCAGCACGCCGCCGATGGTCAGCGACTTGCCCACCTCCGCCTTCAGGTTCGAGTTGCCGCCCGACAGGAACTGGATCGTCTGGGTCTGGGCGACGCAATTGGTGAACGGATCGCCGGCCTTGGCGCCGTTGACGCCGATGCAGGGCGACCCCGCAAGCACCGTCGTCGGGACTCCGAGCGCCGCGCAATTGGCCGCACGCGTCGGGCTGCCGGCATTGATGAACTGCTGGTCGCAGGGATCGTTCACGAAGGCGAAGTTGACGCTTGTCGGCGAGAACAGGTCGTTGAGCGTCGGCACGCGCACCGAGCGTGAATAGTTGGCGCGGAAACGGATGTCCGAGGTCGGCGCGTAGATGGCGTTCAAATTCCACGCCCAGGTATTGCCCGCCGACGTATTATAGTCGGAATAGCGGGCCGCGCCGGAAAGGGTCAGCTCGTGGAAGAGCGGGACGTCCTTGACGATCGGGATGTTGATCTCGCCATAGACCTCCTTCACGTCGAACGCCGGCGGGCGGAAGGGCTTGAACGCGTTGAAGAAGGTGCCGCTCGCCGCGCTCAGCGGATCGGCATGGTCCGCCGCCGTCTCGCGCCGGTACTCGGCGCCGACCGAGAAGCTGACCGGCCCGCCCGGCAGGTTCAGGAACCTGGCGGTGTCGCCGCTGACATAAGCGAGGAGGTCGAGCTCAGCGGCGTGCGAATAGACGAAGGAGGTGGTGTTGACGAAGTTGAGCGCCGCCTGGCTTGGCGCGCGGTCGCCGAACAGGTCGATCGGCACGCAGTCCGGCCGGGTGACGGTGATCTGATTGACCCCGCAGACGATCTGGCCCTGCGCGTTGCGCACCGCGTCGACCGCGAGCAGGAAGCCGTCCGGATTGCCGTTGACGTCGGTCAGCTTCAGATCTTCATGCTCGGCATTGGTCGATTCGAACCGGCCGTAATTGGCCGAGATTTCGTAATGCCAGCTGTCGAGGAAATCGCCTTCGATGCCGGCGACCGCGCGGAACGTGTCGCGCGTGTCGATCTCGGAGCGGCCGCCGAAATCGACGTTGAAGCGCGACAGCGGGAAGGTGTCCCCCGGAGCCGCACAGAGGCCGAACGACTGCAACGTGGCCAACGCCTGGCTTTTCAGGAACGCATTGGAGCAGCTGATGTCGAAATTCTGGAAGAAGGTGGGCTGTCCTTCCTGAACCACCCTCTGGTGGACATAGGTTGCTTCGACGAACGGCCGGAACGCCCGGCTGACGTCGAAATGGGCGAGCAGGTTGGCGACGTAACGCTTCTGGCCGACCGCGAGCTGGCCGGTATCCTCGAGCGTCGATCCGAAGCCGCCCTGCTGGAAGGCCGAGCCGACCGGCACGAAGGACTGGGTCGGGTGGTCGATGAACAGATTGCCGGACTTGTCGAAGCGCAGGGCATCGCCCTGCGCGTTGATCAGGCCGACCGTTCCGCCGTTCGAGATGATCGCGCTGTTGAGGCCGCACAGGAACTGGCGGTCGGGAATGCCGTCGCCGGCCTGCGGCTCGCCGATCGTATTCTCGACCGTCTGGAAGGCGCATTCGCCGCTATAGGCGCCGGTCTGGGCGTCGCGCTGCTTGGTGTAGAGCGGCGCTGCGCTCGTATATTCGAGCGAGACCGCGATATTGCCGCGGCCGTCGGCGAAATTGCGGCCGGCGGTCAGGGTCGCGACCTGGACCGGGCGGTCGCCGCGCTGTGAGACGCCGTCCTGGACGCGCATGCGGACGCCGTCGAAATTGCGCTTGAGGACGAAGTTGACGACGCCCGCGACGGCGTCGGAGCCGTAGACCGCGGCCTCGCCGCCGGTCACGATGTCGATCCGCTCGATCAGATCCTGCGGGATCGTGTTGACGTCGACGATGAAGTCGCCCGCCGACGCGGTGATATGGCGCCGCCCGTTGACCAGCACCAAAGTGCGGGTGGTGCCGAGGCCGCGAAGATCGAGGAAGTTCTGGCCGGCGGTACCGATGAACTGGCCCGAATTCTGCTGGCTGAAGGTCGAGCGAAGCGATGGGAGCTGATTGAGCGCATCGCCGATATTCGCCTGACCCTGATTGGGAAGCTCGGCCGCGGTGACCGAGGTGATCGGAACCGGCGAGGTCAGGTTCGGGCGGGCGATGCGCGTGCCGGTGATCGTGATCGCCTGCTGGTCGCTGCTCGTCTCGGGCGCCTGGTTCGCTGGGGATGGCGCCTGGGTATCGGTCGGGCTTGGCTGCGCTTGCTGCTGGGCGTCCGCGTTCGGCTGCGTGTCCTGAGCGTAGGCGGCCGAGGCGAAGCAGGCGCTGCCGACGATCGTGGATGCGAGCAGGCGGCGGTAAAGCATGTTCCTCATGATATTCCCCTGATAAATTTCGTACTTCACGCACTATTTTTGCCATTCTGAGCCGTCAAGGCGAGGCGGCTGGATCACGCAAGAATGCCGGCCCTATGTGTCTTTCCTGACACGGCTTCGTCATAGTGCCCGCTGGCGCGACGATCAGGTACGTCACGTACTTTATAACCGGGCAATTGAGCCGTCCCAGCGCGCCGTTGGCGGGGCGGCGTGACGTTCGCTGCGAATGGAAAGCCGCGCGAAGCGTCGCGCGGGCGCGGTGCCGCCGGTGGCCATATCCCGGTTCCGGCTCGCGTGAAGGGGTGAAAATCGTGCGGCTCGTCGACCAGATTGTCCACCATCCCGCAACGATCGCCGTACGGGACCGCGCCGGCGTCACGCACGATCTTCCGGCGGCCGGCGCCAACAATGCGGCGATCCTGCGCTGCCCGTTGCGCTACGTGCTCGACGACGCCGCGTCGCGTCATTGCATGGAGCTGTTCCTCAGCGGGTCGGACCTGCTCGCGCTCGACCCGCGCCTGACCCGGCTGCCCGCCGAGCGGCTCTGGATCGAATGGATCGCCAATCCGCCTTATTCCGCGACCCCGGGCCTCCGGGTCGGAACCCTGATCGAAAGCGGATTAGAGGGCCGCAGCGGCACGATCCGGCCTTATTATCGGGAGGAGGATGGCGGCCCGGCCTTGATGCTCGCCGCGATCGATTTCGATCTCGACGCCGAGCCCGCCTGCCCGCCCGACGCGCTCGCCATCCGCCACGGCCGGCTTGGCAGCCTCGGCGGCCTGATGCGCCACATGATCTTCCGTCCGGACCCGGCCTGGGCCGCCTTCGCGCGAGCCAACGGCAATTCCTATCAGCGCGATCTCGGCGAGCTTGCGGAGGCGAGCTGGATCTATCTGCCCTTCGTCGTCGCCTTCACAATCCTGCTCAACACCAAGGGCGCGCTCGCGCAAAGGCCGTCGCAGCTTGCCCGGCTGAACGCGGCCCGCGCCAAAAGGGGGCGCATTCCACTGCTCGACCATATCGAGGTCAGCCTCAATCTCTGGGCCGGGAACGGGGACGACAAAGGCAGGAACGGCTTCGCCCGCGCCGCGGCCCGGCTCCACCAGGTCCGCGGCCATCTCGTCCACCGCCACGGCCGGATCTTCTGGCGAAAGGCGCATCTGCGCGGCGACGCGACCCGGATCATCGCGACGCGCACGGTGCGGGTGACCAGCCGGCGGGCCGACGACCGCCTCGCGGGACAGCATCGGTTCGGGTAACGAGCCCGGACACGTCCGGGGCCCCGAGTGACACCCGACTCCGCTGGTTTGACCCCAAAAGCGTCGGCGATAGACTTCGCTTCGGGGGAGGGCCGGACATGACCGCCAAAGGGGGAGGGCCGGACATGACCGCCAAACTGATGCTTCGCATCGCCTCCTTCATCTCGTTGCTTTTCGCCCTCGGCCACTCGCTTGGCGGGCTGAATAAATGGTCGCCGACCGGCGACAATCCCGTGCTCAAGGCAATGACCGACGTTCCTTTCACAATCATGGGCGTCCGCCGCACCTATCTCGATCTCTATCTCGGCCTCGGCTGGACACTCAGCGTCTTCATGCTGCTCCAGACAATCCTGCTCTGGCAGATGGCGTCGCTGGCGGAAGCGGACGCGGCGCGGGTGCGGCCGATGATCGCCGCCTTTGCGCTCGCCACCCTGGCCGGCGGCGTGCTCGCGTCCGTCCTGATCTTCCCGGTCCCGGCCCTGTTCTCGGCCGCTTTGCTGATCGCTCTCGTCCTCGCCTGGTTCGCCCGCCGCTGATGGAGATGTTATCCCGACAACAGAGGAGACGTCGCAGGCCGCCAAAATCAAGAGAGGACATTTCGGCGTCCTTCTGATCAGCGGAGCGGTGCGCGCTCAGCTACAGCGCGCGCTAACGGTCGCGGAATATTGTCCCGCGCCGCGTTTGGCGCGCATGACGAACTGATAGACTCCCGTCGACAGCGGCAAAGGTTTCCATGGCCCCTGCGTCCCAATGAGCGACCTCCAGATCGGCGACTGATGGTCGGAAAAGATCCCATAGCCGACGGTGAAGCCCGCGCCGCGCGGCGGAACGACGTAGAGCAGGCAATTTCCGGTAAGGCTGAAGGTGAGGCGATATTCCGCCTGGCCGGCCGCATCGAGAAACTGATTGATGTCGTAGCTGGAATTGGACAGATCGAACGCTGGCCGCAAGAACGGCCGCAGCACGTCATGAGCGGTTTCCGGGTGTTCGGTCGCGATGCTGAGGCGCTCCTCAAGCTTGCGCAGCCGATCACTGATCTCCTGGGTGTTTGCACGAACCGATGTCAAATCGGGAATGATCGATGAATTGATCAGGTTGATCAGCGAACGAAGCTCGTCCTGGGAAATGGCGCCGGTCTTTTTGAGCAGGTCAAGCTTCCGCGCGAGTGAATTGATCCCGGCGTTGCTCGGTCCGTTGACGATGACGTTTCCGTTTACTTCCCCGATGGCCGTGCTTCTCGGTCCGTTGCTGGTCACCTGCGCCTGCGCCGTAAAGCCGATAACGACCGCACCTGCCAGTACGAGGAATCTCGAAATGCTATGCATGGCCCCCCTCCCTGTTAGTGAATGACCACGTTGCCGTGGACCGTACCCACGGCGACGGATCGCTCGCCATTGGCGGTGACGCTTCCGACCTTGGATGCGTCGCTCTTTACCTGCTGCCGATCGACGTGCTGGCTTGTGTTCGAGCCACTAATCTGGCCTTCACGGGCGGTCTCTCCGACCGCTTGCGAACCGTTCGATGACGAACGCTCGCCCTGCCCCAATTGCTTATATGCGATAAAAACGCCGACAATTGCGACCGCGATTGCCACAATCGCCCAAAAGCGACTTTCCCTCGACATTGCGCACCCTCTCGAATCGCGATGCTACATAAGGTGCGACACCGAGTCCCGATCCTTTTTCATTGCGCAGACTATGCCGGCCCGCTTGGCGACCAGTTCTAAGAGGAGATGATTTCATAATCCGCGGCGGGTACGCTTCAAGCTTGAGCCCTTAATGCATGACCGACGGCGTCATCGGCCAGAAATGGGCGATGAGCGGGATGCCGCAGGCGATGACGAGCAGGGAAAGCGGCAGGCCGAGCCGCCAATAATCGCCGAACCGATAGCCGCCGGGGCGCATCACCAATGTGTTGCACTGGTGGCCGATCGGGGTGAGGAAATCGCAGCCGGCGCCGGTCGCGACCGCCATCAGGAACGGATCGGGATTGAGGCCGAGGCGGTGCGCGAGCGCGGCCCCGATCGGGGCGAGGACGAGCACGGTCGGCGCGTTGTGGAGGAAAGGCGAGCAGGCCATCGCGGCGACCATCAAGGCCCCGAGCGCGACGATACCCGGCGCGCCGTGGAGCAGGCTGGCGAGGTTGGCGGCGATCAGGTCGGTGCCGCCGCTCTGCCGCACCGCCTCGCTGAGCGGGGTCAGCGCGCCGATCAGGATCAGCACCTCGGGCTCGAGCGCGCCATAGGCCTCGCGGGGCGAGATGCCGCCGGTCGCGATCACCAGGACCGCCGCCCCGAAAAAGGCGATCGCGACCGGCGCGACCTTGACCGCGACCAGGATCATCGCCGCGGCGAGGATGAAAGCCGGCAGATAGCGGCGGCGTACCCGGCCCAGGCGAACCGACCGCTCGGCGAGCGGAAGCAGGCCCAGATCCTTGAGCGCCGTCGGCAGCGCCGTCTCGCCGCCGCAGAGGACGAGCACGTCGCCCTCGCGCAGCACCAGCTCGCGCAGCCTCTCGCTGATCCTTTCGTCGCGGCGGGCGACGGCGAGCAGTTTGACATTATGCTCGCGCTGCAGCCGCATCCGGCTCGCCGAGGTGCCGACCAGGGTCGAACCCGGCTGGATCACCGCCTCGATCGTGCGGATCTCCTCGCTCGGCTGGTCGCGCTCGACCTCACGCTCCTCGCGTGCCTCGATCACCGGAAGGCGCGCGAAGATTCGGTCGAGCGCCTGCTGCTCGCCTTCCAGCACCAATATGTCGTCGGTGAGCAGCCGCACGTCGGGCAGAGCGACGACCCGCGTCCCATCCCCCCGGATCAGCGCGCCGATCCGCACGTCGTCCTGGTCGAGCTCCAGGTCGGCGACCCGCTCCAGCCCGTCCGGCCAGCGCTCCCGAACCTTGACGTCGATCGAGAAGAGCGCGCCGGTCATCGCCTCGTGCAGGCCGGAGCTGCCCTGGCGGTTGCTCGGCAGCAGGCGGTAGAAGAAGCTGACGAAGAGCAGGCCGACGACGGTCAGGCAGAGGCCGACCGGCGTGAAATCGAACATGTCGAACGGATGGCCGGTCATCTCCTCGCGCACCTGGCTTGCGATGATGTTGGTCGAGGTTCCGACCAGGGTGACGAGGCCGCCGATCAACGCCATGAACGACATCGGCATCAGCAGGCAGGAAGGCGAGGTGCGGCTGCGCTCGCCGATACGGATCGCGATCGGCATCAATATGGCGAGCGCGCCGACATTCTTGGTCACCATCGACAGCAAGGCGGTGGTGCCGGCGAGGACCGGCACCTGGCTCCGCGCGCTTTTCAGACGGACGAGGAGCGGGCGGATGGTTGCCTCGGCGATTCCCGAGCGCTGGAAGGCGGCGCTCACCACCAGGGCAGAGGCGATGATCACGACCACGTCGCTCGAAAAGCCGGCAAAGGCATTCGTCGGTTTCACCACGCCGAGGACCACGCCGGCCAGCAACGCGCCGAGCGAGATCACGTCATAACGAAAGCGTCCCCAGGCAAAGAGGATGATTGCGCCGCCGATAATGGCGAAGGCGAGGCTCTGGTGGACCGTCATGAAGCCGGCCCCGAACGTCCGGAACGGCATCTTGGCTCCGACCCGCGAAGGCCGGGACGCGAATTAGAAGGTCCCGTTGAGCGTCGACTGGAGCGCGGCGATGTCGGCCTGGTTGACGGCGATGTCGTCGGACGAGGCCTGCTGGTTGTTGCCGGAGGCGTCGTGCGGGGAAGTGGAGCCGGCGAAATCATAGGCAGTCCACAGGATGCCCGCGGCCCAGAGCAGGGCCATCCAGCGCGACTTGAAGATGGTCTGATAGCGGAACGGGAACATGGCGATCCGCTTAGGCCCCGGCTGGTTAACGAAACGCTCAAGGCACTGAAATTTCTTGGCTTGGCGTCGCAACCGCCGCCGCCGGCCCGGTGCCGAAACCGGCGCTTGCGATTCGGAAGCGGCCGCGGGCGCGGATGTCGGCGGAAGAGGCGCCGACCATCAGGTCGATCTCGCCCGGCTCGATCCTCCAGCGGCCCGAATCCCAGATCGCCATCTGCGCGGGCGTGAGGGTGAAGCTGACGCGTTTCGCCCGGCCCGGCGCGAGCGCGATCCGGCGGAAGCCGCGCAATTGCTCGATCGGCCGGGAGACGCTCGCCACCGGATCGTGAACGTAGAGCTGGACGATCTCGTCGCCCGCGACCCTGCTCGAATTGCGCACCGTCACGCTCGCGACCACGCCCTCCGCCGGAAGCGAGGCACGGCTGATGCGGAAATCGGAATAATCGAAGCGGGCATAGGACAGGCCGTGGCCGAAGGGGAAGAGCGGCCCGATCGGCAGATCGTGATAGCGCACCGTGTCCCTGGTCAGGTCCGCATCGGCAGGCCGGCCGCTCGGCAGGCTGTCATAATAGAAGGGAACGGCGCCGGTCGCGCGCGGGAAGGTGACGGGAAGCTTGCCGCCGGGCGAGACCCGGCCGGTCAATATGTCGGCGATCGCAGGCCCGGCCTCGATACCGAGGAACCAGGTTTCGAGGATGGCGGGCGCGCGCTCGGCGAGCCGGTCGATGGCGAGCGGGCGGCCGTTCATCAGCAGCACGACCACCGGCCTCCCGGTATCGAGCACAGCGTCCGCGAGCGCCTGCTGCGCGCCTGGAAGGCCGAGGTCGGCGCGGCTGCGCGCCTCGCCGGTCATGTCGAAATCCTCGCCGACGACGAGCAGGACAAGGTCGGAATGCTTCGCCGCCTCGACGGCCCCGGCGATGCCGCTCCGATCGTCGCTGCGCGGTGAGGCGCCCGCCTCGTAATCGATCCGCGCCTGCGGCAGCGCCTCGGCGAGCGCCGGCAGCAGCGGCCGCACGTCCTCGACATGGCCCTGCGCGCGCCACGAGCCGAGCTCCGAATTGGCGTCGGCCGCGAGCGCGCCGATCACCGCGATTCGCTTCGCCGACGCCGCGATCGGCAGCAGACCGCCGTCATTCTTCAGCAGCACGATCGAGCGCCGCGCCGCCTCGCGGGCGACGGCGCGGTTGGCGTCGGACAGGATCACCGCCCGCTCGCGCGCGGGATCGGCGCCGCGATAGGGATCGTCGAACAGGCCGAGCCTTTCCTTTGCGGTCAGCACCCGCCGCACCGCTTCGTCCAGCGCCGCGCGGAGCGCCGGATCGCGCCGCACCGCCGCCTTGAGCGCGTCGCCATAGAGGCCCGAGGACATGTCCATGTCGACGCCGGCGCGAAGGGCGAGCGCGGCCGCTTCCTCGTCGCTGCCGGCGACGCCGTGGTTGCGAAGCTCGGCGACCGCCTTCCAGTCGCTGACGATCAGGCCGGGCCAGCCCCATGTGCCGCGGAGCGTGCCGCGGACCAGCGCGCGATTGGCCGTCATCGGAACGCCGTTCAGCGATTCAAAACCGGTCATGAACGATCCCGCCCCCGCCTTCGCCGCGGCGTAGAAAGGCGGCAGATAGACTTCGTTCAGCGTCCGCTCGGACATGTCGGCTTCGCCATAATCGCGCCCGCCGGTCGCGGCGCCATAGCCGGCGAAATGCTTGACGGTGGCGAGGATGGCGTCGGGCGCGGCGAGCGAGCGGCCCTGATAGCCGCGCACCTGCGCCGCCGCCATTGCCGAGCCGAGGAACGGATCCTCCCCCGCGCCTTCGACGATCCGTCCCCAGCGCGGATCTCGGGCGATGTCGACCATCGGCGAGAAGGTCCAGTGGACGCCGCTCGCCGAGGCCTCCTCGGCCGCCACCCGCGCCGCGCGTTCGGGCACCTCCGGGTCCCAGCTCGCCGCCATGGCGAGCGGCACCGGGAAGATGGTGCGGTAGCCGTGGATGACGTCGAGCCCGAACAGCAAGGGGATGTGGAGCCGCGACTGCTCGACCGCGATCCGCTGCAGCGCCCGGCTCTCCGCCGCGCCGGCGACGTTGAGATAGGAGCCGACCCGGCCTTCGCGGATGCGGGCGCGCTCGGCGTCGGTGATCAGGCTGTTCAACGCCTTGCTGCGCCCGCCCGGCATCTGCGTCACCTGACCCAGTTTCTCATCGAGATTCATCCTGGCGAGCAACGCCTCGACGCGCGGCGAGCCGCGATAGGGCGCGGCGCCGAGCAGCAGGAGGGCCGCGGCGGCGAGGGCGAGGCGGCGGATCATCGCGCCTCCAGGGCGAGCAGGGCGAAGGTCGCGAGCCAATGCGCGCCCATATAGTCGCCGGCGACGTGCGGAAGGCTGGCGTCGAGATGCGCGTCGGCGGTGCGGCGGGCGAGGTCGGCCAAATCGGGCGCCAGCGCGCCGGCGAGCCCGCGCCAGCACCAGGCGCGGCTGAGGTTCACGCCGTCGAGATGGGCGATCTTGCCGTCCGAGCGATCGGAGACGAAGGCGGGGGTGAAGAGGCTGCGCGGCTCCCCGGCGTCAAGATCGGGCAGGAAGGCCCCGAACCAGGCGCGGAAATCGGCATCGGGCAGGACGCGCCGCATCAGCAAGGCCTCGGCCAGAGCCGGCGAGAGGAAATCGTCTCCGCCCGGCTCCCAGGCGGGGCAATTCCGGTCGCCGCCATAATAGACCCGCGCCCGGTCGCGGATGAGCCCGGCGAGCGCCGCGTCATTCGCCTCGGCCCAATCGAGCGCGTGGATCAAGGCGAAGGCGGTGTTGAAATGGGTGCCGGTGCGCACCGGGTAGGTGAGCTTCGGCAGATACCAGTCGAACCGCTCGGCGAAAGCGGCGGCGAGCGGCGCCAGATCCCTGCCCCAGGTCCGGTCGTCGTGCCTCTGCGCCTCGCGGTGGAGGGCGAGCAGCCACGCCCAGCCGTAGGGCCGCTCGAACGTGCCGGTATAAGCACGGTCGAGATAGGCAAGCTCGCCCGCGACGTTCGCTGGCGCCAGCATCTCCTCCGCCAACGCTTCGATCCGCCGCGCCTCGGCCAGATCGGGAAAGAGCCGCCGCATGCGAAGCATCAGCCACCAGCCGTGGACGCAACTATGCCAGTCGAAGCTGCCGAAGAAGATCGGATGGAGATCGCGCGGCCCGAGCACATCCTCCGGCCCCTCCATCACATGATCGAGCTTGTGCGGATATTCGCGCGTCACATGGCCAAGCGCGATCGAAGCGAAGCGACCGGCGATTTCGGAGGTAACAACGTGGCTCATGGGCATGGCGTAGCCTATCCTCCCCGGAACGGGGAGGGTGTTGCGAAGCATGGTGGAAGGGGCCCTGAGACCCGCACGCAGCCCCCTCCACCAGCCTGCGGCTGGTCCCCCTCCCCGTTCCGGGGAGGAGCTAGAAGGCCAGACAGTAGATCAGGACCAGGTTGCACAGCAGCAACGGAATCGCCGTCCCGACCTGCGTCTTCACCACCGCATTGCGGTCCTTGAGGTCGAGCAGGGCCGCCGGCACGATGTTGAAATTGGCGGCCATGGGCGTCATCAAGGTCCCGCAGAAGCCGGCGAGCATGCCGATCGCCGCGACCGCCGCCGGATTGCCGTGATAATGATGGATGAGGATCGGCAGCCCGATCGCGCCGGTCATCACCGGGAAGGCGGCGAAGGCATTGCCCATGATCATCGTGAACAACGCCATGCCGATTCCATAAAGCGCGACCGCGGCGATCAGGCTGCCGCTCGGAAGAATGTCGGTCGCGATCCCGCCCACCACCTGTCCGACCCCGGCGAGCGCGAAGACGGCGCCGAGCGCGGCAAGCATCTGCGGCAGCACCGCCGCCCAGCCGACCGAGTCCATCAGCACCCGCCCCTCCTGCAGCGGCGCCAGCGCCGGCGGCCGCAGCCAGGCGTAGCAGATGGCGAGCGCGATCAGCATGCCCGCGCCGAGCGAGATCAAGGTGGCCTGCTTCGGGTCGATCCAGCCGCTGTCCTTGAGGAAGAGCGTACCGAGCAGAGCGGTGACCGGGATGACCAGGGCCGGCAGGAACAGCTTGTTGCCGCGGCGCTCCGACGAGGCGGCGCGTTCCTCCGCGCTGGTGGTCGGCGGGTTGCCGCGGCCGAGCGCGCCGAAGCCGGCAAGCGCGACGAGGCAGAGGACGAGGATGCCGTTGCCGAGGTCGCCGAGGAAATCGCCGAAGAAGAAGCTGATCGCGAGCAAGCCCCAGAAAGCCGCATTGCCGAAGCGCCTGCCGTTGGTGCGCTCGAAGACGCTGAGCAAGGCGAACGCCCCGAACATCGCTCCGGCGAGGACGTAGAGCCAGGTGAGCGTGATCATCGGCCCGCCTCGCCGTCCGAGCCTCTGTCGTCATCCCGGCGAAAGCCGGGATCCAGGCGCGAGCCCTCTACGAGACCCCGGCTTCCGCCGGGGTGACGGGAGAGAGAATGGTCCAGCAAAAGCAGCCGAACGCTCTGGATCAGGAAGGCCAGCACCGCCGTCGGGATCGCATAGACCGAGAGCTGGAGCGGCTCGAGCCTGATCCCTTCCTGCTGGAGGATTCCGACCATCAGCAGGATCGAGCCGATGGCGATGAAGATGTCCTCGCCGAAGAACAGGCCGACATTGTCGGTGGCGGCGGCATAGGCCTTGACCCGCTCGCGCCCGGCTTCGTCGATCGCCGGATCCTGCTTCTCGGCCGCCGCCTCCGCCATCGGCGCGACCAGGGGCCGAACGCTTTGCGCGGGCCCGGCGATCGAGGTCAGGCCGAAGCTGGCGGTCATCTGGCGGAAGAGCAGATAGACGATGAGCAGACGCCCCGTCGTCGCCCGTTTCATGCCGCCGATCAGGGTCCGCGCGCGCTGCTGCAGGCCGTAGCGTTCGAGCAGGCCGATCACCGGCAGCAAGATGTAGATGATCGTGACGAACCGATTGTCGTTATAGGCCTTGCCGAAGGCGGCGACCACCTGGAGCAGGCCCTTGCCCGCGATCAGCCCGGTCGCAAGCGCGGAGACGGTCACGACCAGCAATGGATTGAGCCGCAGCGCGAAACCGGCGACGACGATCAATATGCCGAGAAGGACCCAGTCGTTCATTCCAGATCCTCCCCTGCATTTGCAGGGGAGGGGGACCGGCCGTAGGCCGGTGGAGGGGCCGTTCCGCCGTGCCCAGCCCCTCCATCACCCTTCGGGTGTGTTGGAGCGAGATCGTGCCCCCCGGGCACGATCTTGGACTGCCGGGGGCCGTCCGAAGCTCCAGCACCCTCACCCGGAAATCCGGGAGAGGATTGCAACGCCCCATACCCCCCGCCCCCAGGCGTCTCGATCACGAACATGTCGCCCGGCGCCATCTCCGCCGAGGCGGTCGCGCTCAGCGTCTCCACCCGCCCGTCCGCGCGCACGACGCGGTTGATCCCGGCGAGCGCGTTGCCGCCGCCCTCGATCCCGCGCGGGGCGACGCGGCGGCGGTTGGAGAGGATCGCCGCGTGCATCGGCTCGCGGAAGCGGATGCAGCGCTCGACCCCGTCGCCGCCGCGCCGCCGCCCCTCCCCGCCCGAGCCGAGCCGGATGGCGAAACGTTCGAGCAGGACGGGAAAGCGCGTCTCCAATATCTCGGGATCGGTCAGCCGGCTGTTGGTCATGTGCGTCTGGACCGCGCTCGCCCCGTCGAAATCCGGACCGGCCCCGGCGCCGCCCGCGATCGTCTCATAATATTGACGGCGCGCATCGCCGAAGGTGAAATTGTTCATCGTCCCCTGGCTCGGCGCGAGCGCGCGGCAGGCGGCGAAGAGCGCATCGGTGACGACCTGGCTGGTCTCGACATTGCCGGCGACGACCGCGGCGGGGAAATGCGGCTTCAGCATCGATCCGTCGGGCACGACGAGCGCGATCGGGCGGAGGCAGCCGTCGTTCATCGGGATCGCATCGTCGACCATCGTCCGGAAGACGTAGAGCGTCGCGGCGCGGCAGATCGAAACTGGCGCGTTGAAATTGTCGGGAAGCTGCGCGCTCGTGCCGGTGAAATCGACCACGGCCGAGCGGCACTCGCGATCGACCTTGACCGAGACGCAAACCACGGCGCCATTGTCCATCTCGTAGCGGAAGCCGCCGTCGCCGAGGCGCCCGATCAGCCGCCGCACCGCCTCCTCGGCATTGGCCTGGACGTGCGCCATATAGGCATCGATCATCTCGCGCCCGTATTCGCCCGCGACTCGCCGCAATTCGCCCGCGCCGCGCGCGCAGGCGGCGACCTGCGCCTTCAGGTCCGAGATGTTGCGGTCCGGCCGCCGCGCCGGCCACGCGCCCGAGCCGAGCAGGGCGCGCATCTCGGCTTCGAGGAAGCGGCCTTCATCGACGAGCAGCATATTGTCGATCAGCACCCCCTCGTCGTGGATCGTCCGGCTGTCGGGCGGCATCGATCCCGGCGCGATGCCGCCGATATCGGCATGATGCCCGCGCGCGGCGACATACCAGGCGGGTGCGTCCTCCCCATCCAGGAAGATCGGCATGATCACGGTGATGTCGGGCAGATGCGTGCCGCCATGATAAGGCGCGTTCAGCACATAGACGTCGCCTGGCTTCATGCCGCGCCCGTCGCGCCCTTCCCCGCGTGCGTCGATGACGGTGCGGATCGAATCGCCCATCGAGCCGAGATGGACCGGAATGTGCGGCGCATTGGCGATCAGGGCGCCGTCGCGGTCGAACAGGGCGCAGGAGAAATCGAGCCGCTCCTTGATGTTGACCGACGAGGCGGTGTTCTGGAGCGCCACGCCCATCTCCTCGGCAATCGCCATGAAGAGGTTGTTGAACACTTCCAGCATGACGGGATCGGCTTCGGTGCCGGCGGCCCGGCGGACCTCGCGGGGCGCCGCGCGGGTGAGGATGAGGTTGGCGAGCGAGTCCACCTCCGCACGCCAGCCGGGTTCGACGACGGTCGTGGCGGAGGGGTCGACGATCAAGGCGGGGCCGGGGATGGTGGCGCCCACCGAAAGCGAGGAACGGTCGATGACCTCCAAATCCTCCCCGGAACGGGGAGGGGGACCGCCGAAGGCGGTGGAGGGGGCTCCGCGACTCGCACCAGCCCCCCTCCACCATGCTTCGCATGGTCCCCCTCCCCGTTCCGGGGAGGATTTTCCCACTGCTTCGACGATAGCCGTCTCAACAACCACCGGCGTCTCGGGCGATAGGAAACCGAAGCGGGTGCGGTGGAGTGTTTCGAACGCCTCCCGCATCTCCTCCGGATCGCCGACTTCTACTTCGAGGCTCGTATCGCTCCCCTCGTAGCGCAGCGCCGCGCGGAGCCCTATCTCCACCGCCTCCACGCCCTGCGCCCGCAACGCCTCGCTCGCCTCCGTGGCAAGTGCCTCCAGCACCGTGTCCAGCGCGTCGCCGCCGACGCTGCGCTGCCGCAGCTCGACCATGTCGGCGAGCCCCATGCCGTAGGCGCTGAGCACGCCGGCGAGGGGATGGATCATCACCCGCTCGATGCCGAGCGCGTCGGCCACCAGGCAGGCATGCTGGCCGCCCGCGCCGCCGAAACATTGCAGGGTATAGCGCGTCACGTCGTGGCCGCGGGCGATCGAGATCTGCTTGATCGCATTGGCCATATTGTCGACGGCGATGCGGACGAAGCCTTCCGCCACGTCCTCCGCCTTCATCCCGGTCCGTTCGCCGATCGCCGCGCAGAGCGCGCGCGAGGCGGTGGCGTCGATCCTCTCGTCGCCGCCCGGCCCGAAGACCGCGGGGAAATGCTCGGGCCGGATCTTGCCGAGCACGACGTTGCAGTCGGTGATGGTGAGCGGTCCGCCGCGCCGATAGCAGGCCGGGCCCGGAACCGCGCCGGCGCTGTCGGGACCCACCCGGAAGCGGCTCCCGTCATAATGACAGATCGATCCGCCGCCCGCCGCGACCGTGTGGATCTCAAGCATCGGCGCCCGCACCCGAACGCCGGCGACCAACGTCTCGCTGGTCCGCTCATAGGCGCCGGCAAAATGGGAGACGTCGGTCGAGGTGCCGCCCATGTCGAAGCCGATCACCCGGTCGAACCCGGCCTCGGCCGCGGTCCTGACCATGCCGACGATCCCGCCCGCGGGCCCGGAGAGGATCGCGTCCTTGCCCTGGAAGGCGGCGGCGTCGGCGAGGCCGCCGTTCGACTGCATGAAGAAGAGGCGCGTCTCCTCGCCGAGCGCGGCGACGACGCGGTCGACATAGCGCCGCAAGACGGGCGACAGATAGGCGTCCACCACCGTCGTGTCGCCGCGGCCGACCAGCTTGATCAGCGGCCCCACCTTGTGGCTGGCCGAGACCTGGGTGAAGCCGATCTCCCGCGCCAGCGCCTCAAGAGCCGCCTCGTGCGCGGTCCAGCGCCAGCCGTGCATCAGCACGATGGCGAGCGCGCGAAGGCCCCGGTCCCAGGCCTGCTGCAGCCCCCGCCGCGCCGTTTCGAGGTCGAGCGGGCGCAGCACCTTCCCCTCGGCCGTCACCCGCTCGTCGATCTCGATCACCTCTTCGTACAGCGCCTCGGGCAGCGCGATCCTGCGCGCGAAGATCTTCGGCCGCGCCTGGTAGCCGATCCGGAGCGCGTCGCCGAAGCCGCGCGTGATGGCGAGGGCGAGACGCTCGCCCTTCCGTTCGAGCAGGGCGTTGGTGGCGACGGTCGTCCCCATCTTGACAGCGTCGAGGGCTTCGCCGCCATGCTCGGCCATCAGCCGCCTGATGCCCTCGACCGCGGCATCCTCATAATGGCCGGGATTGTCGGAGAGCAGTTTCGCGGTCACCAGCCGCCCGTCCGGCGCCCGCGCGACCAGGTCGGTGAAGGTGCCGCCGCGGTCGATCGCGAAGGACCAACGTCCGCTTGGGGATCGATCCGATGCCATGGCCGGACCGACCTCTGTTGCCTCGCCGCCTTCCGATCAATCGAAAAGACGCGCCTTCCTCATTCCAGCCGCCACATGATGCTCGGCGAGAGCGGCGTCCACACGCCGGTGCGGACGCCCGCCGCGCGCAAGGCCGCGCCGGTCCAGCTGTTGCAGGTGTAGAAGGCGCTGTACGAGCCCACCGCTTCGTAGAAGACGTCGGAATCGCCGTAGCCGCGGCCGATCAGGGGGATGGTATGGCCCCGCGCGTCGAGGCGGAAGCTGGCGCGCATGAAGCCGACCAGGCGGAGATATTCGTCGTGGCTGAGGGTGATCGGCCGCTGGATGTCGCTCGGCTGCGGATCATTGTCGTGATCGGCGTGGATCAGGCTGTCGCCGCTCCCCGACAGCGCCCAGAAGGCGTTGCGAACGCTGAGGTCGGCCCAATGCGGCGTGTTCAGGTAGAATTGCCTGTTGCCGTAGCCGATCGCGACATAATTGCCGTTGCCCCAGCGCGGGTCCTTCAGATCCTTGCCCGGCACGAGCGGCCGCCAGTCCATCTCGGCCGTCACTTTCGGCACCATGATCCAGGTGTGGACGCCGTTGGTGCGGACGAAGATGCGGATGCCCTGCTTCGCCTCGTGCCAGCCGGCATTGGCCGGAACCAGGCACAGGATCAGGGCGGCGAGCAGGTAGAGCAAGGGGGTGGCGAGCAGGATTCCGCCGATCATCCCGAATATGCGCAGCGCCCGCCTCACGATCATAGGGTAGACCTTGCCGGGCGCGCCGCAAGACGCCAAGCGGGGATGATGTCGCGCGAGCATCTCGAGACGATCTGGCGGGCCGGAGTCGAGGCCTGCCTGCCCGAGCGCGTGGTGCCGCGGAATCTGCCCGATCCGCCCAAGGGCCGGACGATCCTGCTCGCGCTCGGCAAGGGCGCGGTGCCGATGGCGCGGGCGGTCGAGGAGAGATGGCGCGGCCCGCTCTCGGGCGTCGCGATCACCCGCCACGGCGCCCCCGGCCGGCTCAGCCGGATCGAGGTCGTCGCCGCCGGCCATCCGATGCCCGACCGGGCGAGCGTGACCGCGGCCGAGCGCCTGATGCGGCTCGCGAGCCAGGCCGGGCCCGACGATCTGGTGCTGGTGCTGCTGAGCGGCGGCGCCTCGGCGCTCGCCTGCCTGCCCGGCGAGGGTCTCGGCCTCGACTCGAAACGCAGGCTCACCAGCGACCTGCTCCGCTCGGGCGCGGATATCAGCGAGATCAATTGCGTCCGCCGCCACCTGTCGCGGATCAAGGGCGGCCGGCTCGCGCTCGCCGCCGCGCCGGCGCATCTCGTCACCCTCGCCATCTCCGACGTCTTCCGCGACCGGCCCGAGGATATCGGCTCCGGCCCCACCGCCGCCGATCCGACCACGATCGCGGAGGCGAAGGCGGTGCTTCGCGAATACGGCATCGCGGCGCCGGAGGACGGCTGGTCCGAAAGCGCCAAGGAGGTGCCCGGCGACTATCACATCATCGCCCGTGGCTGGGACGCGCTCGCGGCGGCGGGGGCGGCGGCCGAGCGGCTCGGCTACCGGCCGCTTCTGGTCGAATGTATCGGCGAGGCGCGCGACGTCGGCCGCGCGCATGGCCGGCGCGCGCGGAAGATGGCGCCGGGTGAGGCATTGATCAGCGGCGGCGAGCTCACCGTCACGATGCAGGGCGACGGCAAGGGCGGCCCCAACCAGGAATATGCGCTCGCAGCGGCGCTGGCGCTCGACGGCGACCGCCACGCCGCCGGCCTCGCCGCCGACACGGACGGGATCGACGGCAATGGCGAGGCGGCGGGCGCCTTTTTCGACGGCCGCACCGCCCGCTCCCGCCGCAAGGCCGAGGCGGCGCTCGCCGCCAACGACAGCGGCCGCTTCCTGGACCGCGCCGGCGCCCTCTTCGTCACCGGCCCGACCGGCACCAACGTCAACGACCTGCGCATCCTCCTGCGCGCGCAAGGGAACGGCCGATGAGCAACGCGGTCGATCCCCGCCCGGTCTCCCCTTTTCGTCATGCCGGACCTGATCCGGCATCCACCTTCCTGCCCCGCTCCGACTCCCGAAGATGGACCCCGGGTCGAGCCCGTGGTGGCGGTGGTGGAGGGCGTGGCCGATGAGCGGCTGGACGATCGGGATCATCGGCGGCTCGGGCCTGTACGGGATCGAGGCGCTGGAGGAGACGCAATCCATCGCCGTCGACACGCCCTGGGGTGCGCCGTCGGACGAACTGGTGATCGGCCGCCTCCACGGCACCCGCTTCGTCTTCCTCCCGCGCCACGGCAAAGGCCACCGCATCCCGCCGGGGGAGATCAACTACCGGGCCAATATCGACGCGCTGAAGCGGGCGGGCTGCACCGATATCGTCGCCATCTCGGCGATCGGATCGCTGCGCGAGGACCTGCCGCCGGGCCGCTTCGTCATCGTCGACCAGCTCATCGATCGAACGACGAAGCGGGCAGGCAGCTTCTTCGGCGCCGGCCTCGTCGCCCATGTCTCGATGGCCGACCCGGCCTGCCCCCGCCTCTCCGCGCGCGCCGCCGGTGCGGCCGAAGCGGCGGGCGCCTCGGTGACGCGCGGCGGGACTTATGTCGCCATCGAAGGACCGCAATTCTCCTCGCGCGCCGAAAGCCTGCTCTACCGGCAATATGGCTGCGACGTGATCGGCATGACCGCCATGCCCGAGGCGAAGCTCGCCCGCGAGGCGGAGCTGCCTTATGCCCTGGTCGGGATGGTGACCGATTATGATTGCTGGCGCGACGGGTCGGAGGCGGCGAACGTCGACGAGATCGTGGCGCAGCTCCACGCCAATGCCGGCACCGCGCGGCGCCTGGTGGAGGAGCTGGCGCGGGCGCTGCCGCCCGAGCGCGCGCCCTCGCCGATCGACACCAATCTCGATACCGCCCTGATCACGGCGCCCGCCGCGCGCGATCCGGCCATGCTTGCGAAGCTCGACGCAATCTGCGGCCGGCTGCTGCGAGAATAGAACGATGCTCGGCCCGCTCCCGCCTTATGCCGAATTGCTGGCGCTGCGCACCGAGCGGACGGCGGACGGCGCCCTGCTCTGGGTGATGCCGTTCCGCGAGGAGGTGATCGGCCGGCCCGGCTTCCTTCATGGCGGCGCGATTGCCGGGCTGCTCGAATTCGCGGCGCTCGGCACGCTCCACGACCGGCTCGAGCCGGGCGTGCGGGTGAAGCCGATCAACGTCAGCGTCGACTTCATGCGCGGCGGCATCGGGCACGATACCTATGCCGCCGCGACCATCGCCCGCCTCGGCAACCGCATCGCCACCGTCGAAGCCCATGCCTGGCAGCACGACCGCGCCAAGCCGATCGCCGCCGCGCGGATGAACCTGCTTCTGAAAAGACCATGACGAGGAAGGGCTTAATAGCCCTTCATCCGTGCGAGCTTGTCGGCATGGTAGTTGGCGTCGCCGAATAGCTCGTCGAGCGCGCGGTCGCGTTTCATGTAGAGGCCGATATCATATTCGTCGGTCATGCCGATGCCGCCGTGCATCTGGACGCCTTCCTGGACCGCGAGCGCCGACGCCTGCCCGGCCTTGGCCTTGGCGACCGAGACCATCGCCTCGGCCTCGGGGCTGCCCTCGTCGAGCAATTGCTGCGCCTTGAGCGCGGCCGAACGGGCGATCTCGAGCTCGGAATAGAGGTGGGCGGCCCGGTGCTGGAGCGCCTGGAATTCGCCGATGAGCCGGCCGAACTGCTTCCTTTGCTTCAGATAATCGACCGTCATCGCCGTCGCGGCGCTGCCGAGGCCGACCAGCTCCGACGCCGCGCCGGCGCGGCCGGCGTTCAGCACGCGCTTCAGGACCGCCTCGCCCTGCCCAACCTCGCCGATCACGGCGTCGGCATCGACCTCGACGCGGCGAAATTCCATCCGCGCGCCGATGCTGCTGTCGGCGAGCCGGACGCTCTCGATGTCCAGCCCCTTCGCCTCCTTCCCGACCGCGAACAAGGTGAGGCCCTCCTCGGCGCGGGCGGCGACGACGACCAGGTCCGCCGAGGCGCCCTGGACGACGAACTGCTTGGCGCCCGTCAGGCGGAAGCCGTTGCCGGACCGCTCCGCCTTCATCGCGATCGCCTCGGGCCGGTGCTTCGGCCCCTCGTCCACCGCCAGCGCCGCCACCGTCTCGCCCGCGAGGATGCCGGGATACCAGCGTTCGCGCAGATTGCTGCCCTTCAGCGCCTCGACCACCGCCACCGCGGTGATCAGGAAGGGCGAGGGCGTCAAATTGCGGCCGATCTCCTCGAGCACGATCCCCGCCTCGACATGGCCGAGGCCGAGGCCGCCGTCGGCCTCGCCGATCAATATGCCGGTGAAGCCGAGCTCCGCGAATTGCCGCCAGAGCGTGTGGCCGAACCCATCCTTGCAGTTGATATCGCGCCAGTGGCGAAGCTGGGTCGCGATCGCGCCCTCGGCCGCCATGAAATCGCGCGCCGTGTCGCGGAGCATCGCCTGGTCTTCATTGAGGTAGAGGGGCATTCATCTGTCTCCGTCACCCCGGCGAAGGCCGGGGTCTCAGGGGGTGAAAGGCGCGGTGTCTTTTCTCGCCGGGATCCCGGCTTTCGCGGGGATGACGGTCCTTCCTAAGCCCCCGGCAATTCCAGAATCCTTTTGGCGATGATCCCGAGCTGGATCTCGCTCGTCCCGCCCTCGATCGAATTGGCCTTGCTGCGCAGCCATTCGCGCGCCGCCTTGCCCTTGCCCGACCGCTCGCTCTCCCATTCGAGCGCGTTCGAGCCGCCGGCCGCCATGACCAATTCGTGCCGCGCCTTGTTGAGCTCGGTTCCGGCATATTTCATCATCGAGGGCTGGGCGGGATGGGCCATGCCAGCCTTCAATTCGTCGATGAACCGCTCCGACATCGCCCGGAAGGCCATGGCGTCGACGTCGAAGCGGGCAATGTCGGCGCGGAGCAGTGGGTCGGCGAGGCGGCCGCTCCCGTCGCGGCCGACCGTCTCGACCAAAGCCTCGCCGAGGCTTGCGGCCAGGTGGCCGAGGCCCATGCCGCTGATCATCTCGCGCTCGTGGCCGAGCAGATATTTGGCGACGTCCCAGCCCTTGTTCACTTCGCCGACCAATTGGTCCTTCGGCACCTTCACGTCGTCGAAGAAGGTCTCGCAGAAAGGCGAGGCGCCGGAGATGAGCTGGATCGGCTTCGTCGAGACGCCCGGCGTCTTCATGTCGAAGAGGAGGAAGCTGATCCCCTCATGCTTTGGCGCCTGGAAATCGGTGCGGACGAGGCAGAAGATCCAGTCGGCCTTGTCGGCATAGGAGGTCCAGATCTTCTGGCCGTTGACCAGCCAATGGTCGCCTCTGTCTTCGCATTTCGTCTGGAGCGAGGCGAGGTCGGAGCCGGCATTGGGCTCGGAATAACCCTGGCACCAGCGTATCTCGCCGCGCGCGATCTCGGGAAGGAAGCTTTTCTTCTGCGCCTCGCTGCCATATTTGAGCAAAGCCGGGCCGAGCATCGAGATTCCGAAGCTGGCCAGCGGATTGCGCGCGCCGATCGCGGCCATCTCCTGGCGCAGAACCTTGGTCTCGGCCGGCGAGAGGCCGCCGCCGCCATAATCTTTGGGCCAGTCGGGCACGGTCCAGCCGCGCGCGGCCATCGCCTCCATCCAGCGTCTCTGCGCGTCGTTGCGGAAGACGGGATCGCGGCCGCCCCAGACGATGTCGCCCTCGTCGCGCACCGGCTCGCGCATCTCGGGCGGGCAATTGCCGGCGAGCCAGGCGCGGACCTCCCGCCGGAACGCGCCGAGCTCTGGTGACTCCGCCATCATCCTCTCCTTTACGTAAACGTCAACTGGCGCGGATGGCGGACGGAGTCAACCGGCCCGACGAAACTCCATCACCCCGTCGGTCAGCGTCTCGAACCGCAGCGCCACGAGATCGCGCAGATAATTCTGGTTCACCCGCCACGGCGCCTTGTCGCCCTGCGCCGGCAGCAGGCCTTCCGCGCGGCGGACATAGCCCGAGGTGAAGGCGAGCATCGGCTGCCGGACGGGCGGCGGATCGGGAAGTCGCGGCGCGCACGACGCATAACCGTGCCGGTCCATGAAATTGAGCAGGCGGCAGACGTAGAGCGCGGTCAGGTCGCATTTCAGCGTCCACGAGGCGTTGATGTAGCCGAAGGACAGAGCGAGGTTCGGCACCCCGTCCATCATCATGCCCTTGTAGACGAAGCGCTCGGCCGGGTTCACCGCCTCGCCGTCGACGCTCAGCGCGATTCCGCCCATCAGCGTCATCACCAGCCCGGTGGCGGTGACGATCATATCCGCCGCGATCTCCCCGCCCGATTCGAGGCGGATACCATCCCCGGTGAAACGCGCGATCCCGTCGGTGACGATCGATGCTTTTCCCGCCTTGATCGCCACGAACAGGTCGCCGTCGGGGACCAGGCACAGCCTCTGGTCCCATGGATTGTAGGCGGGGCCGAAATGCCGCTCGACGTCATAATCCGGCGGCAGGTCGCGGCGGACGAGGTCGATGAGCTTGGCCCGGATCCTTTCCGGCCGCCGCCGCGCCAGGTTGAAGAAGAAGAGGCCGAGCAGGGCGTTCTTGAGCCGTCCGAAGCGCGCGCCCAGCCGCTCCGCGAGCGGATCGCGCGACGGCCGCGACACGATATAGCTCGGCGAACGCTGCAGCATCGTCACATGCGCCGCCGTTTCCGCCAGAGCGGGGACCAGGGTCACCGCGGTCGCGCCGCTGCCGATCACGACGACCCTCTTGCCCCGATGGTCGAGATCCTCCGGCCAATGCTGCGGGTGGACGATGGCGCCGCCGAAATCCGCTTCGCCCGGCCATTCGGGCCGATAGCCCTCATCGTAGCGATAATAGCCGCTGCACAGGAACAGGAAGGATGCGGTGACGCGCTTTCTCTCCCCGTCCGCCTCGACTTCGACCGTCCATCGCGCCTCGGCCGACGACCAGGAAGCGGAGACGATCCGGCGCCGGAAGCGGATGCGCCGGTCGATTCCGAAGGCGCGCGCCGTCTCCTCGATATAGGAACGGATGTCCGGCCCCTCGACGATCGCCCTGTCGCCGCGCCACGGCCGGAACGGGAAGCCCAGAGTGTACATGTCGGAATCGGAGCGGACGCCCGGATAGCGGAACAGATCCCAGGTGCCCCCGATCGCCTCGCGCGCCTCGAAGATGCACCAGCTCCTGCCGGGGCATTTCGTCTGAAGCCGGTAAGCGGCATCGATGCCGGAGAGGCCGGCGCCGACGATCAGCACGTCCAGATGCTCGCTCACCCGCCGATCATGGCATCCGCGTCCCGCCCGCGATAGCCGCACCTTTCGCTTCCAGTGCAAAAGGTTTAACCTGCGGACAAAGGGGAGACTTTCGATGATCCGTGGCCCTTTGCTCTTCACCGCCGCTGCCCTGCTTCTTGCCGGCACCGCTTCGGCCCAGCACGGGTCGGCTCCTCCGGGAACGAGCATGGGCGTGCCCGGAACCAACAACGCCAATGCGCGGACGCTTGAGATGGGCGAGCATGACAGCTCGACCCTCACCTCGACGATCGATCAGATCCAGCACGGCGTCCGCAACGCCGACATCGACCGTGCCGCCGCGCGGGCCCGCGCCGGAGGCAGGGCGGTGCCCGCCATGCCGGCCGACATTGTCGCGGCCGCCGCGGTCTTCGACATGAGCGGCGAGGCCGTCGGAACGATCGAATCGGTCGACACGGACGGCGCCGTCGTCGCAACCGCCGGCGGCGCGGTGAAGGTCCCCCTCAACGCCTTCGGCAAGAACCGCAAGGGCCTGCTCATCGGCGTCTCGAAGAAGGATTTCCAGGCTCTGGTGGCCAAAGCCGTCGCCGCCCCCGCGGGCTGAGCGGCGCGAGCGGCGGCCGATGATCGTCGCGTCGATCCGCCACAATCTCGCCAACCTGCTCCGTTTCTCCGGGCGGGAGAGCCGGGCGCTCTTCTGGCCCTACGCCCTCGTCATCGTCCTGCTGGATTTCATCGCGATGTGGGCCGCCATGATCCCGCAGCTCGCGGACAGCGTCGCCCGGTCGCAGCGCTTCGTCGTCGAGCATCCCGAGCTCGTCGTGCGAACCGGGCCCGGCTCCGTGCAGTTCAAGGGCCCGCACCCCGAGCTGATGCCGGACCTCGCTTTCGTCGGCCATGTCGCGGCGGCGATCGCCCTGATCGGCCTGCTTTTGCTCGCGGCCGCGGTCGCGCGGCGGCTGCATGACCGGTGCCTCCATGGCTGGTGGGGCGTGCTGCCGCTGCCCTTTCTCGGATTCGGCCTCGTCATGATGCCCCGCGTCTTCACGAGCATCAGGATCGCCCACGCAACGCCGGACGTCCGGCTGGTCATGACGATCTTCCTCAACAATCTGCTCTATCTCGCGGCGCTTGCGATTCTCGTCATCCTGCTGATCGGCGAAGGAACGCGAGGGCCGAACCGGTTTGGAGACGGCGCGCCGGCCGTTTAGCCCCGCGCCGTCCGCCGTTTCTGCACGAAAACAATGCGCCGGCTCCTCGGGCCGCGCCGCCGCTCCGCCATCGGCCGCGCCGCAGGAGCGGCAATGGCGATCCGGACATGGACATTCTGGTTCCGGCTCGGCCTCGCGGCCGTCACGGCCGGGCTTGCGGCGAGCTGGGAGGTGGGCAGCCTGTTGACCCTTCCCACCCCCGCGATCGTCGCCCCGGCCCGGCCGCCGGCGGTCGATCTTCCCATAGAAACCGGCGACGGCCTGCTCCTCGCCGCCACTTATTGGCCGGGCCGCCGCGCCGATGCGCCCGGCCTGCTGCTCCTCCACGGCAACGGCTCGTCGCGTGCGGCGATGCGGAACAATGCGTCGTGGCTGGCGAGCCGAGGTTATGCCGTGCTCACGATCGATTTTCGCGGCCACGGCCAATCCTCTTCGGCGCCGCACAGCTTCGGCCTCCATGAAAGCCGCGATGCCGCCGCCGCTTTCGCCTGGCTGAAGCGGCGTCAACGCAATGCGCCGGTGGCCGTCATCGGCGCCTCCTTGGGCGGAGCGGCCGCCTTGCTCGGCGCGCAAGGACCGCTGCCCGCCGATGCGATGGTCCTGCAGGCGGTCTATCCCGACATCAGGCACGCGATCCGCAACCGGATCGCCGCGACCGCCACGCCCGCCGCGGCTTATCTGCTCGAACCCTTGCTCTCCTATCAATCCTGGCCGCGCCTCGGCGTCGGGCCGGGGCGCCTTTCGCCGATCGCGGCGCTTCGCCATTATCGCGGGCCGGTCCTGATCGTCGGCGGCGGCGAGGATCGCGACACGCCGCCGGCCGAGACGCGGGCGATGTTCCGGGCGGCGCCGGGCCGCAAGAGCCTCTGGATCGTGCCCGGCCTCGGCCATGCGCGGACGGCGGACATTTCCGGCGCGGACTATAAAAAACGGCTTCTCGCTTTCCTGCGCGCCACGATCGGCGATCCGCGCTGAAGAGCCGGTCGATGCGCCCTGCCACTGGCGCAAATCCGCCGTTTCTGGCACCGGGATGGAGCGCGGCGGCGAGGATATTCCGGCAAAATGGACTTCGACCTTACGGAAAAGCAGGCTTTTTACCGCGATCGCGTCCGCGACTTCGTCGAGACTCGGATTCGCCCGCGCACCGGCGACTATAAGGTGCAGCGCGACAAGGACGACCGCTGGCAGCCGATCGCGGCCATCGAGGAATTGAAGCCGGAGGCGAAGGCGGCGGGCCTGTGGAATCTGTTCATGCCGCCGGGCCATGCCCTCGCCCATGTCGACGAGAGCTTCGAGTTCGAGGGAACGCAGCTCACAAACCTCGAATATGCGCTCTGCGCCGAAGAGATGGGCCGGGTCACCTGGGCGTCCGAAGTGTTCAACTGCTCGGCGCCCGATACCGGCAATATGGAGGTGCTCCACCGCTACGGCACGCGCGCGCAGAAGGAAGAATGGCTGCGGCCGCTGATGGACGGTGCGATCCGCTCGGCCTTCCTGATGACCGAGCCGGCGGTGGCCTCGTCGGACGCGACCAACATCCAGTGCGAGATCAGGCGCGACGGCGATTCCTATGTCCTGAACGGCCGCAAATGGTGGTCGTCGGGCGCGGGCGATCCGCGCTGCAAGGTGGCGATCGTGATGGGCAAGACCGACGTCTCGGCCGACCGTCACCGCCAGCAGTCGATGGTGCTGATGCCGCTCGACGCGCCGGGCGTGACGATCGAGCGGGCGCTCACCGTCTACGGCTATGACGACGCGCCGCACGGCCATATGGAGATCGAAATCAGGAACGTGCGAATCCCCGCGTCCAGCATCCTGCTCGGCGAAGGGCGCGGCTTCGAGATCGCGCAGGGGCGGCTTGGACCCGGCCGAATCCACCATTGCATGCGCACGATCGGCGCCGCCGAGGAGGCGCTGAAGGCGATGGTCAGGCGCCTCCAGTCGCGCACCGCCTTCGGCAAGAGGCTGGCCGAGCACGGCATCTGGGAGCAGCGCGTGGCGCGGGCGCGGATCGACATCGACATGTCGCGCCTCCTCTGCCTGAAGGCCGCGGACCTGATGGACAAGGCCGGCAACAAGGCAGCCCAGGCAGAGATCGCGATGATCAAGGTCCAGGCGCCGAACATGGCGCTCGCCATCATCGACGATGCCGTCCAGGCCCATGGCGGCGCCGGCGTCAGCCAGGATTTCGAGCTTGCCAGCGCCTGGGCCCATATCCGAACCCTCCGCCTCGCCGACGGTCCGGACGAAGTCCACAACCGCGCGATCGCAAGGCTGGAGTTCGCGAAACATGGGTAAGCTTGTCCTCCCCACTTGTGGGGAGGGGGACCGCACGAAGTGCGGCGGAGGGGGGGTCGTGCCAGGTGCCGACCCCCCTCCACCAGCCTGCGGCTGGTCCCCCTCCCCGTTCCGGGGAGGAATTTCGCCGTGAAAGCCGCAATCCTCCACGAACCGAAAACGGAGCTCGTCATCGATGACGTCTCCGTCGCAAAACCCCGCGCGCGGGAGGTGTTGATCCGCGCCATGGCGTGCGGCGTCTGCCATTCGGACCTGCATTTCATCGACGGCGCTTATCCCGCGCCGCTCCCCCTCGTGCCGGGCCACGAGGCGGCGGGAATGGTCGAGGCGGTCGGCGAGGACGTGACGTCGCTGAAGCCGGGCGACCATGTCGTCACCTGCTTCTCGACCTTCTGCGGCCGATGCGAATTTTGCGTCACCGGGCGCCTGTCGCTGTGCACGGACCGGTCGACCAAGCGGCAGAAAGGCGACGCGCCGCGCCTGTCGCTGGGCGACCGGGCGGTCCACCAATTGCTCAACGTCGGCGGCTATGCCGAAATGGTCCTGGTCCACGAGAATGGCGCGGTCGCCATCGATCCGGACATGCCGTTCGACCGCGGCGCCTTGATGGGCTGCGCCGTCGTCACCGGCGCGGGCTCGATCTTCAACACCGCCAGGGTGCGGCCGGGCGAGGATGTGGCCGTGATCGGCTGCGGCGGCATCGGCCTCGCGGCGGTCAACGCGGCGCGGATCGCAGGCGCCCGGCACATCGTCGCCATCGATCCGGTGCCGGCGAAGCGCGCCCTCGCCGAGACGGTCGGCGCCACGGCCGGCTTCGCGCCGGACGAGGAGGGCCTCAAGGAAAGAATCGTCGAGCTGACCAAAGGTGGCGTCCACCATGCGATCGAGGCGGTGGGGCGGATCTCGGCCGGCGAGCTCGCCATCTCCCTCCTTCGCCGCGGCGGCACCGCGACGATCGTCGGCATGATGCCGCTCAAGGAGAAGCTGTCGATCGGCGCGATGGACCTGCTCGCCGAGAAGAGGGTGCAGGGCTGCCTGATGGGCTCCAACCGCTTCCCGCTCGACATTCCCCGGCTGGTCGATTTCTACCTCGCCGGCCGGCTCGATCTCGACAGCCTGGTGGCGGAGCGGATCGGGCTTCAGGAGATCAACCGCGCCGTCGACAAGCTCCGCACCGGCGAGGCGGCGCGTTCGGTGGTGATGTTCGAATAGGAGAGAAGAATGAGCCTGTTCGACCTCAGCGGAAAGGTGGCGGTGATCACCGGATCGTCGCGCGGGATCGGCCGCGCCATCGCCGAGGCGATGGCCGATGAGGGCGCGAAGGTGGTGATCTCAAGCCGCAAGGAAGAAGCCTGCCGCGATGTCGCCGACGGCATCAACGCCAAGCATGATGACGGCCGCGCTATCGTCGTCCCGGCCAGCATCTCGTCCAAGGAGGCGCTCCAGCATCTCGTCGACGAGGCGCGGCGGCGGCTCGGGCGGATCGACATCCTCGTCTGCAACGCCGCCTCCAACCCTTATTACGGGCCGATGGGCGGGATCAGCGACGACCAGTTCCGCAAGATCCTCGAGAATAACGTCATCGCCAATCACTGGCTGATCCAGATGGTCGCGCCGGAGATGATCGAGCATCGCCGGGGCTCGATCATCATCGTCAGCTCGATCGGCGGGCTCAAGGCCTCGACAATGATCGGTGCCTACAACATCTCCAAGGCCGCCGACTTCCAGCTCGCCCGCAACCTCGCCGCCGAGTTCGGGCCGCACCAGGTGCGGGTGAACTGCATCGCGCCGGGCCTCATCCGCACCGATTTCGCGCGCGCCTTGTGGGAGAATCCGCAGACGCTGAAGGCGGTGACGATGCACACGCCGATGCAAAGGATCGGCGAGCCGGATGAGATCGCCGGCGCGGCGGTGTTCCTGGCGAGCGATGCCTCGACCTTCGTCACCGGCCAGGCGATCGTCGTCGACGGCGGCGCGACGACGGGGGTGGGGCTGTGAGGGCTCCATCGTCTTGCGCAGGAACGCAGGAAGGGCGGCGGTGAGGCTGCGTGGAAAAATCGCCATCGTCACCGGCGCGGCGTCGGGGATCGGCAGGGCGACGGCTTCGCTCTTCCGTGGCGAAGGCGCGCAGGTCATCGCGGCCGACCTGGCCGAGGCGGACGGCGTCGTCCGGGCCGACGCGGGCGTCGAAGCGGACGTCGTCGGGCTGATCGAGGCGGCCCTGCGCGACCATGGCGGCCTCGACATTTTCTTCGCCAATGCCGGCGTGTCTGGCGGCCTCGCCTCGATCTTCGAGCAGGGGCCGGAGGATTGGGAGCTTATCCTGCGCACCAACCTCATCGGCCCGTTCCTCGCTATCAAGCATGCCGCGCCGCACCTCAAGGCGCGCGGCGGCGGGTCGATCGTCTGCACCGCTTCGGTCGCCGGCCTTCGCGCCGGCGCCGGCGGGCCGGCTTATTCCGCGTCCAAGGCGGGCGTGATCAACCTGGTGAAGGTGGCCGCGACCCAGCTCGCCGGCGCCAACATCCGCGTCAACGCCATCTGCCCGGGCCTGATCGAGACCGGCATGACCAGGCCGATCTACGACAATGCCCGCGCCGCCGGGAAAGAGGATCTGATCGGCCATCTGAACCCGATGAAGCGCGGCGGCCAGCCCGAGGAGATCGCCCGTGCCGCCCTCTTCCTCGCGTCCGACGACTCATCCTATGTGAACGGCCAGGCTCTGGTCGTCGACGGCGGCCTGTCCGCCTCGCACCCCTTCTATCGTCAGGAATATGGCCGTACGGCCTTTTGAGATTCAGTGGAGAGCGAAATGAGCCCGATCACGACCCGCCGCCACGGCGACGTCCTCATCGTCATATCGAACAACCCGCCGGTGAACGCGCTCGGCCATGCGGTGCGCGACGGGCTGGTGCGGGCGATCGAGGAGGCGGATGCCGACGATGGGGTGAAGGCGGTCGTCATTCTCTGCATGGGCCAGACCTTCTTCGCCGGCGCCGACATCAGCGAGTTCGGCACGCCCAAATCGATGCAGCCGCCGGTCCTGCCGCAGGTCGTCGACCGGATCGAGGCCTGCACCAAGCCGGTCGTTGCCGCGATCCACGGCACCGCGTTCGGCGGCGGGCTCGAAGTGGCGCTCGCCAGCCATTATCGGGTGGCGGTGCCGTCGGCGAAGCTCGGCGTCCCCGAGGTGAAGCTGGGCCTGCTGCCCGGCGCCGGCGGCACCCAGCGCCTGCCGCGCGTCGCCGGCGTGCCCAAGGCGCTCGAGATGGCGACCTCCGGCAATCCGATCGGCGCGACGGAAGCCTATGCGATCGGCCTCGTCGACCGGCTGATCGAGGGCGAGCTCGAGCCCCACGCCGTCGCCTTCGCCGAGGAGGTGCGCGACGTCCGCCCGATCCCGAAGGCAAGCGAGCGCGACGACAAAGTCGCCGAGGCGCGCGCCGATCCCGCCATCTTCGACGATTTCCGCAAGGCCAATGCCCGCAAGTTCCGCGGCTTCGACGCGCCCGAATCGGTGATCCGCGCGATCGAGGCGGCGGTCGCCAGGCCCTATGCCGAAGGCGTCCTCGTCGAACGCCAGCTCTTCCTGGAGCTGATGAGCGGCACCCAGGCGCGGGCCCAGCAATATTTCTTCTTCGCCGAGCGCAAGGCCTCGAAGATCGAAGGCCTGCCCGAGGACACCAGGCCGCGCGACATAAGAAAGGTCGGCGTGATCGGCGCCGGTACGATGGGCGGCGGCATTTCGATGAACTTCCTCTCCGCCGGAATCCCGGTGACGATCGTCGAGATGCAGCAGGAGGCGCTCGACCGCGGCACCGGCGTGATGCGCAGGAATTACGAGGCGACCGCCGCCAAGGGCCGGATGACTCCTGAGCAGGTCGAGCAGGCGATGGGCCTGCTGACGCCGACGCTCAACCTCGACGACCTCGCCGATTGCGACCTCGTCATCGAGGCGGTGTTCGAGAATATGGAGGTCAAGAAGGAGGTATTCGGAAAGCTCGACCGGATCGCGAAGCCGGGCGCGATCCTCGCCTCCAACACCTCCTATCTCAATATCGACGAGATTGCGGCGACGACATCGCGGCCTGAGGACGTGCTCGGCCTCCATTTCTTCTCGCCGGCCAACGTCATGAAATTGCTCGAGATCGTACGCGGCGCGAAGACGGCACCCGACGTGCTCGTCACCGCGATGCAGCTCGCCAAGAGGATCAGGAAGGTCGCGGTGGTGGCCGGCGTCTGCCACGGCTTCATCGGCAACCGAATGCTGATGCCGCGCCAGGTGCAGGCGCAGCGATTGCTGCTCGAAGGCGCGACGCCCGAGCAGGTCGATCGCGTCCATGTCGAATTCGGAATGCCGATGGGGCCGTTCCAGATGGCGGACCTCGCCGGCGTCGACATCGGCTGGCACCGGGACCCCAACCGGATCGAGAGCATCCGCGACAAGCTCTGCGCGCTCGGCCGCTGGGGCCAGAAACGCCAGGCCGGCTTCTACGATTATGACGAGAAGCGCCGGCCGAGCCCCTCCCCCGTCGTCGCCGAGGTGATCGAGGAATTCCGGCGGAAGGAGGGAATCGAGGCGCGCGACATCTCCGACCAGGAGATTGTCGAGCGGACGCTCTACACGATGGTCAATGAGGGCGCGAAGATCCTCGAGGAAGGCATGGCGCAGCGCGCCTCCGATGAGGATGTGGTGTGGGTCTACGGCTATGGCTGGCCGGTCTATCGCGGCGGCCCGATGTTCTGGGCGGACACCGAAGGGCTCGGCAAGATCGTCGAGGGGCTGAAGCGCCAGCAGAGGCGGCTCGGGGACGATTTCACCCTGTCGGAGCTGCTCGTCCGCAAGGCGGAGGCCGGGGAGAAGTTCACCCGCTGACCGCTTTCGTCATCCCCGACTTGATCCGGGATTCCTCTTCTTGCCGCCGTGGTGAAAGACAAGGTGGATGCCGGGGTTGAGCCCGGCATGACGAAAAGAAGGCCGGGCCGGCTCAAAGGCCGGCCCGGTCATGAAGTCAGCAATAGCGGACGCGGACCCAGCGGCCCCAATAGGGATCCCAGTGGCGGCGCACGACGCAGCGGTAGCCATAGCCGTAAGGCTCGCCATAATAGCCGTCATAATAGGGATCGCGATAATAACCGCGATTGCTGGACGCGATCGCCGCGCCGATGCCCAGACCGAGGAGGCCGGCGCCGATCGCCAGGCCGGCGTCGCCGCGATGGTGACGATAGTGGCGATAACGCTGGGCGTCCGCCGGCGTCGCGGCCACCGCGAGGGTGGAGACGGCGGCAAGGCCAAGCACAGTCTTTTTCAAAACGCTCGTCATGACAAATACTCCTGTCCTGATCCGCTCACCCCTCTAAAACGCATGAGAGCCGAGCGCGTTCATCCATCCGTCGCGTCCGACGGACGGCTCATATCGCCCTGACCAAGCTGAATGGAGGCTGAGTCAGGGCAGGCCGAAACGGTCGCCCGTTGCATCGCCGTGCTTTAGGGTGCGTCGCCCGATTGCGGAGGGTCATGATGCGCCGATTCTGCCTCCTTTTGCTGCTCCCCGCTGCTTGCGCCCACCCGACGCCCGCGCCCGATCCGGCCGCGGAGAAGAAGGCGATCCTCCACGTCGTCGCCGACATGGAGGCGGCTTGGAATCGCGGCGATTTCCGCGGCTATATGGCGGGGTTCAAGAATCCCGGCGTCATCTTCGTCTCGAAGGGCCGCTTCCAGAAGAATTGGCAGGGGACGCTCGACCATTATGTCCGCGATTATGGCGGATCGCCCGCGCGGCGCGGCCGGCTGCATTTCTGGGACATCAGGATCGAGATGCTGGCGCCCGACGCGGCGCAGCTCATCAGCCGCTATCGGCTCGACAAGCCCGATCACCCGCAGGACGGGATCAACACCCGCCTGATGCGCAAGGTGAACGGAAAATGGGTGATCGCGCTCAACCATGTGAGCTCGGTGGAATAATCCTCCCCGCTTGCGGGGAGGGGGACCATGCGCAGCATGGTGGGGGTCGGTGCGAGTCTCGGAGCCCCCTCCACCGCCGTTCCGGCGGTCCCCCTCCCCGTTCCGGGGAGGATTGAGCCTAGCGCAGCTTGGCGAGCACGCCCTGGAGCTGCATCGCGTTGGACATGTCGCCTTCGACATTGAGCTTGCCCTGCATGAAGGCGGTCATGCCGTCGAGCTTGCCGTCGCGCATCTGCTCCCAATCGGACCAGGCGATCTTGATGGTCGTGTCGGCGGGCCCGTCTTCCTCGCCGACCCGGTTGGCGACGCCGTCGAGCATCACCACCCCGTCCGCGCCGAAATCGATCTTCACCTTCTTGCCCGGCAGCCAGGCGCTGCGCTCGTTGAGGGCGGCGGCCATCTCGCTCTTGGTCATATTTATCTCCCAATTTCGGCTCCTCACCTGCCGGGATGCCGGCCGGCCGTCAAGCCACTTACATTGCTGTCAATAGCCGCTCGTCTTCCCAATCCATCGGGGACGGGCTAGGCGCCGCTCCATGAGCAGGCGCAGCGGCGGACGCATCCTCGTCGACAACCTCGTGGCCCAGGGCTGCGACCGCATCTTCACCGTGCCGGGCGAGAGCTTCCTCGCAATGCTCGACGCGCTGCACGACATGCCGGCGATCGACCTCGTCGTCTGCCGGCAGGAAGGCGGCGTCGCCTACATGGCCGAGGCCGACGGCAAGATGACCGGGCGTCCGGGCGTGGCCTTCGTCACCCGCGGGCCGGGCGCGACCAACGCGACGGTCGGAGTCCATGTCGCCTTCCAGGATTCGACGCCGATGATCCTGTTCGTCGGCGACGTCGCCCGCGGCGACCGCGACCGCGAGGCCTTCCAGGAGGTGGATTTCGCCGCCTTCTTCCGCCCGCTCGCCAAATGGACGGCGCGGATCGACGAGGCCGCGCGAATCCCCGAATATGTCGCCCGGGCCTATGCGACCGCGATGGCGGGGCGGCCCGGGCCGGTCGTGCTCGCTTTGCCCGAGGACATGCTGCGCGAGGAGGCCGAAGCCGTCGACCGACCCAGGGTCGCGCCGCCGGTCCAGCCCGCCTGCGCGATGGCGATGAACGCGCTGACCGGCCTGCTCAAGGATGCCTGCGCGCCGGTCGCGATCGTCGGCGGCGCCGGCTGGGACGCGGGCGCGGCGCACCATTTCGCCGCCTTCGCCGAGCGGCTCGGAATCCCGGTCGCGGTCGCCTTCCGCCGGCAGGATGCGATCGCCAACGACTCGCCGGTCTATGCCGGCAACCTTGGCTACGGCCCCAATCCCAGGCTTGCGCAGCGCATCCGCGAAGCGGACCTTCTGCTCGTCGCCGGCCCGCGGCTCGGCGAGGCGACCACCGACGGCTATACGCTCGTCACGCCCGACCATCCGGGCCAGACGCTCGTCCACGTCCACCCGGACCCGAACGAGCTCGGCCGCGTCTACCGCACCGACCTCCCCATTTGCGCCGACATGCGCGAATTCGCCGAGCTTGCGGCGAGCTGGGAGGATCCCGACCTCTTCTCCTTCTCGACCGGCGCCGAGGCCCATAAGGAATGGCTGGGCTGGTCGACGCCCAAGCCGACCGGCGCCGTGCTCGACCTCGGCCTCTGCGTGGCGGCGATGCGCGAGCGGCTGCCGGCCGACACGATCCTCTGCAACGGCGCCGGCAATTTCTCGGGCTGGTGGCATCGTTTCTGGCATTACGGCCCCTTCCCCTCGCAGCTCGCGCCGACCAACGGATCGATGGGCTACGGCCTTCCCGCCGCAATCGCCGCCTCGCTGCGGGCGCCGGAGCGGCCGGTCGTCGCGGTTGCCGGCGACGGCGATTTCCTGATGAACGGGCAGGAGCTTGCGACCGCGATCCGCAGCCGCGCGAGCCTCCTCGTCCTGGTCGTCGACAATGGCAGCTACGGCACGATCCGGATGCACCAGGAACGCGACTATCCCGAACGGATCTCGGGCACCCAGCTCACCAACCCCGATTTCGCCGCCCTCGCTCGTGCTTTTGGCGCCTGGGCCGAGACCGTGGAGGCGACCGACCAGTTCGCTTCGGCTTTGGAGCGGGCGATGGTGGAGAAAGGCGTCCGGCTCCTCCACCTCAAGACCGACATCGAGCAGATCACCAGCGCGACCACGATCACGAAGATCCGCGAGCGGGCGAAACGCTGACCCTCCCCGTCATCCTCGCGCACGCGGAGATCCCGCTTTGGCAAGGAAGTGGAGGAAAAGGAGCTGGATTCCCGCTTTCGCGGGAATGACGAAAATTACGGCGGGTGCGACAAGATTACACAGACCACTCGCACTTTCTCCCGCGTCTCGACACGAAGCGCACAATAGCCGGCGATACAGCCATTCTGTGGATGTCCCCGCCTCGCCCTTCAAGAACCGCTCCTTCCGCGTCCGCCTCGGTTTCGCCGCGGCGGGAATCCGCGCCGTCGCCGCGCGGGAGAGAAGCTTCCGCACCCAGCTCGCCTACGCCGCATCCGCCGCCGGCGCGGCGGCCTGGCTGCGGCCGGGCTGGATCTGGTGCGCCCTGCTCCTGCTCGCCGCCGCCCTGGTGCTGGCGCTGGAGACGATGAACGCCGCGCTCGAATATGCGCTCGACGCGCTCCATCCGCAGCACGCGCCGGAGATCGGCCGCGCCAAGGATGCGGCGGCGGGCGCGGTGCTGGTCGCGAGCGGCGCCGCGGCGGGGATCGCGATCCTGCTGGCCGCCTCGCGCTTTCTCTAGCTCCGCTTGCCCCGCGCCGCGCTCTTCGACATGCTGGCGCCATGGGCTCCGGCTATCGTCTCGACCTCGCTTTCTCGACGCCCGTCATCGTCGATCAAATGGAGAATGCCGAAGCGATCAACGCCGCGCTCGAGCCGCTCATCCTCGCCCGGCGGCGGGAGGACAAGGGGATCAGCCGCTCCAACACCGGCGGCGGATGGCATTCGGACACGCAGCTGCTCCGCTGGGCCGCCGACGCGGTCCGGCCCGTCGTCGCCCGGATGGTCGAGCTTGCCGACGCCCATGTCGTCGACGTCCAGGCGCAGCCGGGCCAGAGGCGGGGCTGGATGCTCGAGGCCTGGGCCAATGTGAACGAGACCGGCGCCGCCAACGCGCCGCACAGCCACGGCGCCTGCTTCTGGTCGGCGGTCTATTATGTCCGCATCGACGAAGGCGAGGGCGGCGAGATCGTGCTGACCGACCCGCGCATGCCCGGGATCGAGATGCATGCCCCCTTCCTCTTCTTCCGCGACGCCGGCGGCGAGCGGGCGATCCGCATCCGCCCACAGGCGGGGCAGATATTGATCTTCCCCTCCTGGCTCACCCATGCGGTGACGCCGTGGCAGGGCGAAGGCCTGCGGATCTCGGTCGCGGTCAATTTCAGCGCGCCGACGCTCCCGGGCGGCCGCTGACATCCCCCATCAGGGCAGGGGCGTGCAGAGCTCGACGAGGAAGCCGTTGCCGTCGCGGACATAAGCGACGGTCTGGCCCCAGGGCTTGACCTCGGGTGCGGTGACGCTCGCCGCGCCGGCTTTCAGCGCCCGTTCGTAGAGATGGCTCACGTCCGGCGTCACCAAAGCCACTTCGAAGCCGAGCGGCGGCTTGTCGGGCGCGGCGATCGTGACGCCGCCCTTCAAATGATCCTGGACGAGCGGCAGGCTTGCGAAAGCCAGGCGGGCGGCGCCGGTCTCCAGCTCGCCATAGGCCTTGCCGTCCTCGTCGTGGAGGAAGCGGCGCGAGAGGCCGAACGCCTTCTCGTAGAAAGCGAGGCTGGCCGGCACGTCCTTCACGTAGAGGATCGTGTAGCCGAGCGTGGCCTGCTCTTGTGTCGGCGACATGGTTCCATTCTCCCTGGTTGCGGCACCGGCGGCGGCGGTGAGGCCGCACAGGACGAGGATCGCGAGACGGATCGGACGCATGGGCCTTCTCCCTGCCGGGCGTTGCGGCCCCTTTATTCCGGAGTCGGCGGGCGGTCTTGAACGAATCCGACATCCCCCTCCCGCGCCGCGAAATAGGCGGTGGGGGAAAGGCCGGCGAAGCTCCTGAACTCGCGCACGAGATGGGGCTGGTCGGCATAGCCGGCCTCGGCGGCGAGCCCCGCCCAGTCGCGCGGTCCCGCCGCCCAGACGGCGGAGAGAAGGGAGCGGAAGCGGACGATGCGGGCAAAGGTCTTGGGCGCCACGCCGACATGATGGGCGAACTTGCGCTCGATCTGGCGGCCGCTGAGCCCGGTGCTCGCCTCCAGCCGCGCGATCGGAAGCGTGCCGCGCGTCGCCTCCAGCCTGGCGACGATATGGTGGATGGTGGGATCGACAAGCCCGCTCGCCGGCAGGCGCGCGAGCAGGGCCGCCTCGGCCACCGCCGCGCGGCGTTCGGGCGCCGCTTCGGCGAGCCGGTCCCACAATTCCCCCGCCAGCCGGCCGGCGACGCCGGAAAGGTCGACGCGATCGTCGGTCAGGTTAGCCGCGACGAGCGGGAGGAAGCCGATCAGCCCGCCGGGGCGGAAGCGGATTCCGAACAGGTCCGTGGCGCCCGCGTTCGTCACCAGCAGCGGCCGGCTCATCGTGCCGACGATGGTCGCGCGATCGCCGCCGGCGGCTGCGAAGTCGAACAAAAGGTCCATGCATCCGTCGGGCAGGACGCGGTGGAGAATCGAGCCGCCCGCCGGCGCGGCGGCGGCGCTGCTCCAATAGCATTCGACCGCCTGCGCCAGCGTCGGCCCGGGCGCATGCTCGCGATACATCAGGCGCGCTTCCGCTTCGGCGCCACCTTCTCCGTCCCCGGCGGCGGCGTCTTCGGCCTGTAGCGGCAGATGTCGGCGATGACGCAGCGCCAGCATTCGGGCATTCGCGCCTTGCAGACATAGCGGCCGTGGAGGATGAGAAGATGGTGCGCCTCGCGCCGGTAGGGTTGCGGCGTCACTTTCTCGAGCTTCGCCTCGACCGCGAGCGGCGTCTTGCCGGGCGCGAGGCCGGTGCGGTTCGAGACCCGGAAGACATGGGTGTCGACCGCGAACGTCTCCTCGCCGAAGGCGACGTTCATCACCACGTTGGCGGTCTTGCGGCCGACGCCGGGGAGCTTCTCGAGCGCCTCACGGTCGGCGGGCACCTCGCCGCCATGATCCTCGATCAGCGCCTTCGAAAGGGCGACGACGTTCTTCGCCTTCATGTTGAAGAGACCGATCGTGCGGATGTGCCGCTTGAGGCCCGCCTCGCCGAGCGCCAGCATCTTCTCGGGCGTGTCGACGCTCCTGAACAGGTCCCGCGTCGCCGCATTGACGCCGGCATCGGTCGCCTGGGCGGAGAGGACGACCGCGACCAGCAGGGTGTAATTGTTGACGTAATCGAGCTCGGTCTCGGGATCGGGCGTCCGCTCGTGCAGCCGCTGGTAGAGCAAAGCGACCTCGGCCGGCTTCATTTGAATTCGTCCAGCGCGCTGCCGAGGCGGGCGAGGCCCTCCTCGATCGTCGGCGTCGGGCCGCCATAGCCCAGGCGGAAATGATCGGGCATTTCGAACCAGCGTCCAGGCACGATCGATGCGTCATATTTGGTGCGCAACAGATCGTCGAGCACCTCCGGATCGCCGTGCAGCAGCCGCGGAAAGGCGGTGATGCCGCCGGTCAGCGGCGCGCAGTCCAGCTCGGGACGGGAGGCGAGGAAGGCATTGACGAGGGCGCGGTTGCGGGCGAGCAGATCGTGCGTGCCCTTGGAAATGCGATCCAGATTGGCGAGCGCGATGCAGCCCAGCCGCTCGTCGGCATGGGCCTGGGCGACCCCGAACAATTCGTTCAACCGCTGGATCCGCTCGGCCAGATCGGGCTCGGCGAGGATCCAGCCGCAGCGCAGGCCCGACAGGCCGTAGACCTTGGTGAGGCTGCCGGTCGCGACGAAGCGATCGCCGAGACGGACGCAGGAGCGCGTCGGCTGGGCGGCGGCGTCGAGATAGACTTCGTCGACAAGCACGCGCGGCCCCAGCGATCCGATCGCGCGAAGGGCGGCCTCGTCGGCGAGGGCGCCGGACGGATTGTGGAGGTTGGTGAGGACGATCAGCTTCGTCGCCGGGGTGACGGCGCGGCCTACCTCGTCGGGATCGAGCGCGAAGCCGGTCTCCGGCCTCCGCCGGAATCGCTTCACATCGGCGCCGAGGAAGCGGGCGACGCCGAGCAACGGCTCGTAGGTCGGCTGCTCGATCAGCAATTCGTCGCCCGGCCCGACCAGGGCCGCCATCGCCAGCATGTTTGCCATCGACGTGCCGTCGGCGGCGACCACCCAATCCGCCGGCACGCCGTGCTTGGCGCCGATCGCCTCGCGCAGCGGCCGGTAGCGGTAATGGCTTGCGCCGGTCAGCTCGAGATCGGCGATCGAGATGGAAAGGCGGTCGAGCGGGAAATGGGCGACCTCGCTCGACGACAGGGCATAGGTCACCGGCCGCTGGTTCTTTGCCCAGTGCATGTAATCGGACTGGAGGATACGGCCGTTCATCTCCTCCGTATCCAGTAAAGGCAGGCGGGCACCCCCGCCGCCAGGATCGCAAAGCCGATCAGGCTGTTCACCGCATGGCCCCAGACCGTCGCCGCGACCACGATCCAGCAGGCGGCGACGAAGAAGGCGGTGGTGAACGGGTGGCCCGGAACGCGGAACATCCCCGCCTCGCCGGAGCCTGTCCTGAGCGACGTCGAAGGGTCGCGCCGGCGGAACACGAACAGGGCCGCGCCGGTGAGGCCGAAGAAGATGAAATCGACCGAGACGACATAGCTCAGGATCGCCCCGTAGGTGCCGGAGAGGGCGATGACGATCGCCGCCGCGCCCTGGAGCGCGATGGCGTGGACGGGCACGCGGCTCCGCTCGCCGATCTTCGCGAAGATCGGGAAGAACAATTTGTCCTCGGCCATGGCGAAATAGACGCGCGGCGTCGTCAGCATCGACTGGCTGAGGAAGCCGAGGGTCGAGATCGCGATTCCGGCGGCGATCAAGGCCGCGCCGCGAGTGCCGACCGCGAGGCGCATCACGTCGCTCGCCGGCGTCTTCGACTGGGCGAGCGAAGCGGGGCCGATCACAGACATGTCGACGAAGGCGACCGCGCAATAGAGAATCACGACGCCGGCCACGCCGAGCAGCACGCCGCGGGCGAGGTCGCGCCGCGGGTCGCGCATCTCGCCGGCGACGAAGCTCGTCGTCTGCCAGCCGCCATAAGCGAACATGACCGGAGTCATCGCCGCGAGCTGGGCGAGCGGCGGGTCGGCCCGGTGCGGCTGCGCCGGCGCGAGCGGGGCGAGCGCGAGGCCGCACAGGACGAGCGCGACGATCGCTCCGATCTTGAGCAGCATCAGCACGCTCTGGACGTTGCTCCCCGCCTTGACGCCGATGCAGTTGATCGCCGTCAGCAATGCCAGCGTCAGCGCCGCGACCAGGCCGTCGGCCAGCGGCAAATGCGTCAGATCGAGGAAGTAACGCGAGAAGGTGATCGCCACCGCCGCCATCCCGCCCGACTGGATGACCAGCAGCAAGGCCCAGCCGTAAAGGAAGGCGGGCAGCGGCCCCCAGGCGTCGCGAAGATAGGCATATTGGCCGCCCGTCTCCGGCCGCCGGACCGCAAGCTCGGCATAGACGAGCGCGCCCGCCATCGCGACGACGCCACCCGCCACCCAGGCGCCGACGATCGCCGCCGGCGAATGGACCGAGCGCGCGACCTCGGCCGGATTGACGAAGATGCCGGCGCCGACGATCCCGCCCATGACCAGCATCGTCGCGTCGAACAGGCCGAGGCGGCGGAGCAGGCCGGGCGCGGCGGAGTCGTCGCTCAAAGCCCGAGCACGTCCGCCATCGTGTAGCGCCCCGCCGGCCGGCCCTTCAGCCAGAGGGCCGCGCGCACCGCGCCCTTGGCGAAGATCGAGCGCTTCTGCGCGCGATGGCCGAGCTCGATCCGCTCGTCGTCGCCGGCGAAGATGACGAGATGCTCGCCCGCCACCGTGCCGCCGCGAAGCGAGGCATAATAGACGCCGCCTTCCTCCCGTTCGTGCGGCCCCTCCTGCATCCGGTCGAAACGATTGTGGGCGATCCGGCTCTCCGCGCCGCGGCCCTCATGGATCGAGGCGCCGAGCAAAAGCGCCGTTCCCGAAGGCGTGTCCAGTTTCCGGCGGTGGTGCATCTCCAGAATCTCGGCATCCCAATCGGCCCCGAGCAGGTGCGCGGCCTGCTCGACCAGGGCCCGCAAGACGGCGACGCCGTAGGAGGTATTCGCCGCCTGCAGCACCGCGACCTTTTCGGCGGCCGCGTCGATCGCGCGATGATGGTCGGGCGCGAGGCCGGTCGTGCCGACGAGGATCGGCTTGCCCGCCTCGACGGCCGTGCGAAGGTTGGCGTCCAAGACGTCGGAAGCGGAGAAATCGACGAAGACGTCCGCGCCGGCCGCCTCCGCTGCAATCTCGACATCGTCGCGGGTTGCGGCGATCGCGGCGATCGCCCGGCCCATCCGGCCGCCGGCGCCGAAGAGGAAGATGCGCGTCATCGCCGCTTCATGGGCGAGGCGGCCGGCGCTGGCAACCGGCCGTGAAGCGGCGGGAACCTTCGCCGTTCCAAGTGATTGAGAAGGCAAACGATCCTTTTTCTTTCCGCAGGTTCTGAATGGCAACCCTCTTCGCCTGGGACGAGGCGGCCGCCGGGCGTCCCGACATCCTGTCCCCGTCTTTCCAGCGCCGGCTCGCGCATTGGAATCACGCGCGGCTTGCGCCCCGTTTTCCCGAGCCCGACTGGCGCGACACGCTCGCGCACGACCGGGAGATGCAGGCGTTCGAGATCCTCTTCCTCGAGGAATTGCGCGAGGAGGTCGCCGCCGAGGCAGCCGCGGTGCCCGGCGACCCGGACGGGTTCATCGCCTGGTTCGAGGGGCTGGAGGAGCATGGCCCCGGCCAGGGCGATCCGCTCTTTCCCTGGCTCGCGGACAAGGCGAATCTGGAGGAGATGCGCTGGTTCCTGACCCAGGAAGCGGCCGGCGAGGCCGGCTTCGACGACCTCGTCGCCATGACCCAGGTGAAATTCCCGACCCGGGCCAAGCTCGAGCTCGCGCGCAATTATTGGGACGAGATGGGCTGCGGCAATGAAAAGGGCATGCACGGCCCGATGCTGTCGCGGCTGATCGCGGCGTTGCGGCTGGAGCCCGAGATCGAGACCACGCTTCCCGAAAGCTTGGCGCTCGCCAATGCGATGATTGCGATGGCGACCAGCCGTTTCTACGCCTGGCAGTCGGTCGGTGCATTGGGCGCGATCGAGCTGACCGCGCCGGGCCGCTCCGCCTGCACGGCGCGGGCGCTGCGCCGGCTTGGCGTGGGGCCGAAGGAGCGGCTTTATTTCGACCTCCATTCGACGCTCGACGTCAAGCATAGCGCCGCCTGGAACCGCGAAGCGCTGCGCCCGCTCGTCGCCGAGGATCCGGCGCGGGCGCGGGCGATCGCCGAGGGCGCGCTCATCCGCCTCCAATGCGGCGCGCGCTGCTACGAGATGTATCGCGACCTGCTCTGGCGCGAAAAGATCGCGCTGGCCGGGTAGGGCTCTACCCGTCACCCAACTCGTTCGGGAACGTTTTGGTCTGGCAAATAGCGAGGCTAAGACCGGCCTGTGCAGCCCGAAACCCTCTCCCTCGCCGCCGCTCGCCGGATCGCGCTGGCCGCGCAGGGCCTCGCCGGACCGCGCAAGCCCGGGCCCGTCGGCCCGCGCCGGCTCCTCGGCCCGATCCGCCGGCTCAATCTCCACCAGATCGACAGCGTCAATGTCCTGGTCCGCGCCCATTACATGCCGGCCTTCTCGCGCCTTGGCGCCTATTCGACGGAGGCGCTGGACGGCCTCGCCTGGGGGAAGAAACGCCGCCTGTTCGAATATTGGGCGCACGAAGCCTCGCTCCTCCCCTTCGACCTCCAGCCCTTGCTGCGCTGGCGGATGGCGCGGGCGGAGCGGGGCCAGGGCACATGGCGCTCGATCGCCCATTTCGCGCACGAGCGGCGTGCCGAAGTCGACTCGGTGCTCAACCGGATCGCGCGGGAAGGACCCCTCGCCGCTTCCGATTTCGAGAGCAAAGGCGAAGGCGGCTGGTGGGGCTGGAGCGACTCCAAGCGCGTGCTCGAATGGCTGTTCTGGTCGGGGCAGCTCACCACCGCGACCCGCCGCGCCAGCTTCGAGCGGGTCTATGACCTGCCGGAGCGGGTTCTCCCAACCGCCATTCTCGCCGCGCCCACGCCCATCGAAGCGGACGCGCATCGCGCCCTCATCGAACATTCGGCCCGCGCCCTCGGCATCGCCACGGCCGGCGACCTGCGCGACTATTTCCGCCTCTCGCCAGCCGACGCCAAGCCGCGGATCGCGGAATTGGCCGAAGCGGGAACGCTCGTCCCGGTGCGCGTCAATGGCTGGCGCGACCTCGCCTATTTCCACCGCGACGCCGCGCGGCCGCGCCGGGCGGACGGGCAGGCCCTGCTCTCCCCCTTCGATCCGCTCGTCTGGGAACGCAGCCGCACCGAGCGATTGTTCGCAATGCGCTACCGGATCGAAATCTACACGCCCGCGCACAAGCGCGTGCACGGCTATTACGTCCTTCCTTTCCTGCTCCGCGAACGGCTCTCCGCCCGGGTCGACCTCAAGGCCGACCGCAAGGCGCGCACCCTGCGGGTCGAGGCGGCGCATCTCGAACCGGAAGCCCCGGCCGACACGGCCGAGCGGCTCGCCGCCGAGTTGCGGCTGATGGCGGACTGGCTGGGGTTGGAGGCGGTCGCCGTCCTCGGCCGCGGCGATCTCGCCGGCGCTTTACAGCTGGCGCAAAGGAGCTTGTGAAATCAGCCACTTGCGGTAGATTGGCCTGGGCCAAAGGGGGGTCACAACATGCTGCGCTGGCTGCTGCCGCTGCTTCTTGCCTTGCTTCCGTCCGCGGCCAATGCCGCGTGGCTCGAAGCCCAGACCAAGCATTTCATCGTCTATAGCGACAGCTCGGAGAAGAATCTCCGCGCCGCGGCAACCGATCTCGAGAAATACGACCATCTGCTCCGGCTGGTGCTGGAGACTCCGGATGACAATCCGATCCGAGTCAAGGTCTATCTCCTCGGCAGCATCGGGGAGGTCCAGCAGAGCATGGGCGAGGGCATCAACACCGGAGTCGCCGGTTATTATGAGGCGACCGCGCGCGGCCCGATCGCCGTCGGCATCCGCGGCGCCCTCAGCCTCGATTTCACCGGCCAGATGGTGCTGTTCCACGAATATGCGCACCATGTGATGCTGCAATATTTTCCGGCCGCCTTTCCGCTCTGGTATGTGGAAGGCTTCGCCGAATATTTCGCGCCGACCCGCATTCTCCCCAACGGCTACGAAATCGGCAATGCCGCCCGCTACCGCTTCTCCTATCCCAATGACGACGCCTACTGGCTCCCGATGAAGAAGATGCTGACGGGGCGCAACTACAAGGACATCGATGACAAGGTCGATCAGCTCTATTCGGAGGGCTGGCTGCTGACGCACTATCTGCTCGGCGACCCCGAACGGTCGAAGCAGCTCCACAAATATCTCGCTCTGATCAACCACGGCACCGACTATAAGAGCGCGATGGAGGCGACCTGGGGCCACGATGCCGCCGGTCTCGAAACGGCCATTCGCAGCTATGCCATGCAGCACCATTATGAGGCGCTCCGAGTCACCTTCCCGTCGCTCGACGTCGGCCCGGTCGACGTCCAGCCGCTGAGCCCCGCCCGCGCCGCCTTGATCCAGCAGGAGATCGCGCTCGGCCGCGGCGTGTTCGCGAAGGACGCAGCCAGTTTCGCGGCGAGCGTGAGGAGCGTCGCCGGCAAATATCCCGACGATCCCGACGCGTTGGCAATGCTGACCGAAGCGGAGCGGATCGCCGGCAATCACGACGCGGCCGCCGCGGCCGTCGACCGCTGGCTGGCGAAGCGGTCGGGCGAGCCGCGCGCGCTGATGCTCAAGGGAATGATCGCGATCGACGCCCTCGTAGCTGCCCATTCGCAGGACCAGGCAGCCTTGCAGGCCGCGCGCGACCTCGTTTTCCAGGCCCGCAAGGCGGCGCCCGAGGATCCGATGATCCTCGAAGCCTTTTACGACGCTTATGCGACCTATGGCCGGCTGCCCGGCGGCGGCGCCCAGAGCGGGCTTTTCCACGCCATGGAGCTCGTGCCCCAGGACGATCATCTGCGCTACAAGGTCGCGGTCGACTTCGAGCGGCGCGGGCTGATCGAAGCGGCGATCAACGCCATCGCCCCCGCCGCCTATCGCGCGCACCAGTCGGACGACGAAAGCCAGAAAGACAAGGAGAAGCGCGCGCGAAGCGAGGAGAGATGGCGCGTCGCCGGCGAGACGAAGCCGGCCGAGCGCCCGCGCGAGATGCTGGCACGCCTCCAGGCTTTGCTCGCCGGAGGGAAGGCCGCTCCCGCTGCGGCCCCACCGCACTGAGCCTCGCGTCCGGGCGGGGCCGAACGGGCTTGCAGGCCAAATGCGGCTGACGGCGCGGCGGCTTGGGCTTTGAGAAGATCGCCGCCCGCCGCCGCAATCTTGCGCCTACACCTTTCCAGGCTGAGCGATTCGGCGGCGGCCCACCTCAGCAGGAACGCGGCGCGCTCCCGAACGCGTCGCGACGGGTCGTTCAAGAGCGGCTCGGCCAGGGATCGGACATCGCCGATTTCCTCCCGATAGCGGATCAGCCCCGATATCGCCTCGTTGCGGACCGCCGCCGACCGGTCGCGCAAACCGGCTTCGATCTCGACCTGCCTCGCGATCGGCACATCGAGATTCCTGCTCGCGAACGCCGTCTCGGCCTGGCGGAGGCCCATCGACGTGTCGATCCAGCGCCAGACAAAGGCCGTGTCAGGCTCGCCTTTGGCGGACTTGCCCAACCGGCCGTGCACTCAGCGCGGCGCCCCTTTGGGAAGATCGGCGGGAAATTCGACGCATTGGTAGCGGACCGGAGCCAGCATGCCCTGGTGGAGCTTCCCGATCATTTCGATCGCGGTGTTCCGGCACTCGGCCTCCGACTGGAATCGCCTGTCGACGGCGGTGGTCGTGCCGGCCTTCCACGGTCCGTTCCAGTCGACCGCGTCGGCCGGCGCTTCGTAGACGACCAGGAGCAGGATCCAGACCATTGCTTTTCCCCCTTTTCCGGCGATCTTATTGCGGGAGATCGCGGCAAGGCAAGCGTCCAAGGCCGTGGTCCCCGGCCACCCGAAGGGCCACTTGCGCCCTCGGAGCTTGGGGTTCAGAGCCTCACGCGTCAGGCCATCCGCTTTCAAGCTATTGCCCCGATGAGACGCGTCGTTATCGTCGGGGCGCAAGCGGAATGGGGGCGTCGTGAGACTTCGGACGATGATGGTGGCGGCGTGCGTGCTGATTGGGATGCCGGCCCACGCGCAATATTCGTACAGCGACTTTCGGGTCGCGCGCGCCTATGTCAGGCAGCTTCGCGGACCGACGGCTGCTCCCGGCCCGGTTCGAGGTCCGGACCAGGCCATGATCGAACGAGAGGGCGCGGCGTCGGGAGAGACCGTCCCCGCGGCTCGGCTGAAGCAGATGTTGACCGGCTGCCGGCTCGGCGGGGCGGGCGGCGGCTGGGCCGCGAGCGGACGGCCCGCTGTCCAATGGTGGCAATATCTGGAATGCCCCAGTCCCGCCGGACAGGTGGAGGCCGTCCGCGTCGAGCTGACGACCAACCCGGCCGGGGACGCCGTCCAGTCCGTGACGGCGCGATTTGGCGGCCGAATGTCCTGGCTGCCGCCCAGCTCGGGAGGTGGGTCCAGCATGCCCGGTTATTCGGATGCGGAGTTTCTGCAGGATAGCGACGCCGCCCATGCTTTTCTCGCCGCCTTGAGGGGCGGGAAGCAATCGGCAAGACCGGTACCCATCGAGATCCGCGACAATGATCGGAACGTGACAAAGGCCAATTCGGCGCGTGCCGCGGACGTCCTGAAGCCTTGCCGGGAACACTATTCGCGCCGCTCCGAGCTTTCGCTCGACCCGAAGTCGCAGCCGCACCACGCAATCCTCACGGTGTGGAAGTGCGATACGAACAGCTCCGCTCCGGACGATCTGGACGTGTGGCTGGGCATTTCGAACGGCAAGGTCGATTCGATGGCGATCGCTTCGACGCAGGATTATGCGGTCCCGGCACCGTGAGGCCCGGCGCGTCCTGAAACGATCGGCCGAAAAAGCGGCGTCCGCCTTCGAATGCCGGTAGGCCGGATAAGGAGCCACGGGCGGAAATAAGGCGCCTCAGACAGGCCGCCGCTTGCATAACGCGCCTCAATCGCGTCAAGCGCTCCGCCATGGCCTCCACCCCCTCCGCCCGCCCGCCGCGCCGCCTCGCCGATTACAGCGCGGACTATCGAATGCTGATCCTCGCCGCGATGGCGACCGTCGCCGGAACCGGCGGGGCGTTCAGCGCCTGGGCTTTGCTCAAGCTGATCGCCTTCGCGACGAACGTCTTCTGGTACGGCAATTTCTCGTTCGTCCACACCGCGATCGCCGCGCGGGGCCCGCTGCTGGTGCTTGCGATACCCGTGGCCGGCGGGCTGATCGTCGGGCTCGTCGCCCGCTACGGATCCGACAAGATTCGCGGCCACGGCATTCCCGAGGCGATCGAGGCGATCCTTTTCGGCGAAAGCAAGCTGTCCCTGAAAGTGGCCTTGCTGAAGCCCTTGTCCTCCGCCGTGGCGATCGGCAGCGGCGGCCCGTTCGGCGCGGAAGGCCCGATCATCATGACCGGCGGGGCGATCGGCTCGCTCTTCGCGCAATTGTTCGACCTGAGCGCCGCCGAGCGCAAGACCCTGCTGGTCGCAGGCGCGACGGCGGGAATGACCGGCATCTTCGGAACGCCTCTGGCGTCGATCATGCTGGCGGTCGAATTATTGCTGTTCGAGTGGAAGCCGCGAAGCTTCGTCCCGGTCGTCACCGCGGTCCTCGTCGCGCTTGCATGGCGCCCTTTCCTGGTCGGCGTCGGCCCGCTTTTCCCCTTCCCGGCGCCGACGCCGGCGGGCATCGCGCCGGTCGCGATCGCGGCCGGCGTCGGGCTCCTGATGGGCCTTCTGGCCGCCTTCCTGTCGGCGCTGCTCTACCGCGTCGAAGACGATTTTCACCGCCTGCCGATCCACTGGATGTGGTGGCCGGCGATCGGCGCCCTGGTCGTCGGGATCGGCGCCCTTTTCGACCTCAGGGTCCTAGGCGCGGGCTATGACAGCATCCAGACGCTTCTCGACGGCAATCTCGTTCTCAAGGCCGTCCTCCTGTTGCTGATCGTCAAATCGATCGTCTGGCTGGTCGCGCTCGGCTCCGGCACGTCGGGCGGAATTCTCGCGCCCTTGCTGATCATCGGCGGCTGCGCCGGCTTCCTGATCGGCCAATATCTCCCCGGCGCGCCCGGCTTCTGGGCAATGATCGGCATGGCGGGCCTGATGAGCGGGGTCATGCGGGCGCCGATGACGGGAGCGCTTTTCGCCGCGGAGCTCACCAACCATTTCTCGGCGCTGCCGGAGACGATCGCGGCGGGATCGGCGGCCTATGCGGTGAGCGTCCTCATCATGCGGCGGTCGATCCTGACGGAGAAGATCGCCCGGCGCGGCCGGCACATCCTTCGCGAATATACGGTCGATGCCCTGGAGTTCCTCCAGGCGGGGCATCTGATGACGCGCGATCCCGAAACCTTGCCGGGCGACATGCGGCTTGCGGATGCCGCCCGCTTCTTCGCGGACAAGGCGCAACACCGTTCCTATCCGGTCGTCGACCGGACCGGCCGGCTGCTCGGCCTGGTGTCGCGCACCGACGCGCTCCAGTGGAAGGTGACCGGCCACGCCGAGGGTTGCCTGGCCGAAGCCTGCTCCGACGCCTCGATCCGCTATGCCTTCCCCGACACGCCATGCGGGGACGTCGCCGACATGATGGTCGATTCGGGCGTCGGGCGCGTGCCGATCGTCGACCCCGAGAGCCGGATCGTGGTCGGGATCATCTCCCGCCAGGACCTGCTCAAGGTCCGCTCGCAGCAGCAGAGCGGCGAGCTCCGCTAATTGCGGGGACACAATATCTATTTCAACCAGCGAAGCGCGTACCCGACCTCATAAGCCCCCTGTCTCCGCCACCCGCCGCCCATAACCGGCCCTTGCACCGTTCCGCCGCGCGCGCCACAAAAGGCGATCGGGAGGGCCGGATGGCGAGCGGACGGATCGGATTGCGGCGCGCCCGGCGGCGGATCGGGGCGCTGGCGCTGGGCGCGACCCTGGTCTGCGGAGCGGCGCCGGCGCCCGCGGCGCCCGCGCCATCGTCGCCGCAGGATCGCCAGCGCTTCGTCTCGATCACGCACAGGCTCGAACAGGCGCCGCTGGACCCGGCCCTCAAGGCGGATCGCGAATGGGCCATCGCGTGGCTCGTCGATGCGCCCGATGTGACCGTGCACGTCTGCGGCGATGCGTTGGGGGGCCTGCTTCGAAGCAATTATGTCTATGGCCCCGAGATTCTCGTGCAGGACGCCTTGTCGATGGGCGCCTTCGCGATCGAGCATCCGGAGGCGGCGAACGATCCCGATGCCACGCAGTTGGCGGGCGTGGAGGGCGCGCTCGACGCCTATCGTTCGATCCTCAGGGACAAGCCCGAAGCCAGATCGCCGGCCCTCGACGCCTTGCTCCAGGCCCGATCCCGGGGCGCGCTGCCCGACTTCATCCGAAAGGCCCACTGCTCCGCGGGGAAGACGTAGCGAAGGGCGGCGCCCGCCTTCCGCCCATTGCGGACGAGGCGCCTTCTGTTACGCTCGCCTGGCGCCGGGCTGAGCCGGCGCGGTTGGGGAGGCGATAGTGGCGCGCAGGCTTCCGGTGTGGCTTCTCGGCCTGGCCAATCTGCCGCTCGGGGTGACCGGCGCCGTCGGGCTGTTCATCGCTCCGGAGGTGCTCGCCGCGCGGCATGTGGCCGAGACCATTATCGCCAACGTCACCACGCTCGGGCTGGTCGGCACCTTCTCCTTCTTCTTCGTCGCGCCGATCCTCGACGTCCAGCTCAGCCGGCGGACCTATGCGATCGCCCTGTCGATCACGGCCTCGATCCTCACCTTCGTCGCGGTGCTGAGCTTCGCCAGCATCCGCCTGCTCGGCCTGTGGCTGTTCCTCGCCATGCTCGTCGCCAACCTCAACGCCTCGGCGCTCGGCGGCTGGTTCGGCTCGGTCCTCCCCGAGAAGGACGATGCGCCGCTCGGCGCCTGGTTCACGGTCGCGAATTTCGGCGGCTTCGGGGTAGCGTCGATGCTCGGGATCGAGCTCGTCCATCACCAGCCCTTGTGGCTGGCCGCGGCGATGCTCGCGGGGATGAACCTGCTGCCGCTCCCGGTCATCCTCTTCGTGCATCCGCCGTCCGGCGATCGCATCCGGCTGGGCGAGAGCTTCGGCCGCTTCGGCAGCGAGCTTCTTCGCGTGGTCCGCCGTCCCGAGGTCCGCCGGCTGTTCCTCCTGCTGGTTTTGCCGTGCGCGTCCTTCGCGCTGACCAATACGCTCGGCGGCCTCGGCGGCGACTATCATGCGTCGGAGAAACTGATCGCGGCGATCGGCGGCGTCGGGGTGACCCTGGCCGGGATCTTCGGAAGCCTCGCCGTGCCGAGCCTCGGGCGCCGCGCGCCCCTGCTCGCCGTCTATCTCGGCATCGGCATCGCCGGCGGCCTCTCGACCCTGTCCTTGCTCGTCGCGCCGCACACGCCGACAATCTACACGATCGGCTTCGTCGCCCAGAATGTGTGGCAGTCGGCCGGCCTCGCGACCGGGAATGCCTTGATCCTGTCGAGCATCGGCAAGAACAACCCGCTCGCCTCGACCCAGTTCGCCATCCTCAACGCGGCGATGTCGGCGCCGATCACCTACATGCAATGGATCGACGGCCACGCCTACGGCGCGCACGGGCTCGGCGGATTGTACCTGACGGACGGCGGACTGGACCTGACGGCCTGCGCCTTGATGATCGCCTTGTTCCTGTTCTGGTCGAGACGGTCGGCAAAAGGCACGAGCGCCACAGCCGCGTCTCTCGCCGGCTGAGCGAAACCAATGGGTTTCCGCAAGCCGAGTCACGAAACGACCCCGCGGTGAACCGGTTCGACAAGATGATGCTGGCAGCCGCGGTCGTCGTGACCTTGATCTTCGCCCGCGGCCAGATGGAGATCGCCCGCCTTTACATCCAAATGGACCATCTTTCGGACAGGATCATCCCGACCTGGACGGCCGGCTGGCTCATCGCGACTTACGGTCCGATCGCGGTCGCGGCCTGGTTCTGGCGTCGGGCGAAGCGGGCGCGCGCGCCCTGGGTCCTGCACATCCTGTTTCTGCCCGGCGCCATCATCCTGTTGAACGCGGGCGAGTCGATCATGCTCTCGACGATCCCGGATCCGGATTTCGACGCAACGCTCGGTGGTCCGATGATGCCGGCCGTCCTTCTGTTCCTCATCGCGGTGGGCGGCTATGCCTGCGCTCTCGTCTCAAGGCGAATCCGGAGCGCGGGCGACCGCGCGCAGGGCCGCTGACGCCCGATCCTCGCGAGGCGCCGAAGGTCTCCTCTCTCCCGTTTCGAACCGTTGGACGCTGGGCTAGACGTCGCCCATGCGCGACATTCGCAACATCGTGATCCTCATCGGCGCCGGCGTTTCGGCCGAGAGCGGGCTTGCCACCTTTCGCGGGCCAGACGGGTTGGGGGAAGGGCATCTGGTGGAGGATGTCTGCATGTCCGCTTTCGACCCATTGCGGACATTAGCCTACCACCAGCCCGGCTTCGGCTCTGGCGCCGACCAACCCCAGTCTCGCAGCATCCGTCGGGCACTGTCGTCGTCGCCATCGCTGCCAAGCTCAACAGCCGAATACGCATAACCCAGCTTCAAAAGGGCATCGGCATATGGGCTGATGACCTCCCATTGAGGGTCAGCGATCATGCCGCTATCGCCGCCAAACTGCGGAAGTAGTGCGGTAAATGTCACACTCTCGTCTCCGAGAAGCACCGTCGCTGGCGCGGTGACTTTAATGTCTAGCTGCGAGGCCAGCGCACGCCAGTAACCTACTTCGTCGCTCATGTTATCACCGTAGGCATGAAAATGTCGGCTTTCCACCCATGGCGGACGTTAAGCCTCGCTCTTAAGTCAGGCGAATGCGCGACATTCGCAACATCGTGATCCTCACCGGCGCCGGCGTCTCGGCCGAGAGCGGGCTTGCGACCTTTCGCGGGCCGGATGGGCTGTGGGAGGGGCATCGGGTGGAGGATGTCTGCACGCCCGAGGCATTCCGGCGCGATCCGGATCTGGTTCAGGCCTTTTACGATGCGCGGCGGGCGAAGCTGAAAGCGGTCGCGCCCAACGCCGCGCATCGCGCCCTTGCCCGGCTCGATGCCTTGTGGCCGGGCGAGTTGCTGATCGTGACGCAGAATGTCGACGATCTCCACGAGCGCGCCGGGGCGAAGCGCGTGCTCCACATGCATGGAGAGCTGAAATCCGCCTGGTGTCTCGCCTGCGACGCGCGGATGTCGTGGGAGGAGGAATTGGGGAGCGGCCCGGCCTGCCCCGCCTGCGGCGCCACCGGCCGGCTGCGGCCCGACATCGTCTGGTTCGGCGAGATGCCCTATGAGATGGAGCGGATCGACCGCGCCTTGATGGATGCGGATTTGTTCGTCTCGATCGGAACGTCGGGCGCCGTCTACCCGGCCGCCGGCTTCGTCCAGACCGCTCGCTACGCCGGCGCCCGCACGCTCGAACTGAATCTCGAGCCGAGCCTCGGCAGCGTCTTTTTCGAGGAAAGCCGGATCGGCCCGGCGGGGGCGCTGGTGCCGTTATGGGTGGAGGAGGTGCTGGCGGAAGCGTGAGCCCTGATCGTCACCCCGGACTTCGATCCGGGGTCCAGGAACACGGTCTCGCCGATTCTGATCCACCGCATTCATGGATGCCGGATCAAGTCCGGCATGACGAAAGGGGCGCGCTATTCCACCCAATCCAGCCCGATCTCGCGGTAGAGGCCGCGATCCTCCTCCCATTTCGGGTTGACCTTGACGTGGAGGAACAGGTGGACCTTGCGGCCGAGCAGGGCCGCCAGCTCCGCCCGCGCGGCTTCGCCGAGGGCGCGGATGCGGGTGCCGCCTTTGCCCAGCACGATCGCCTTCTGGCTGTCGCGGCCGACCAGGATCTGCTGGTGGATCGCGACCGAGCCGTCCTTGCGCTCCTCGTATCGCTCGGTCTCGATCGCGCTTTCATAGGGAAGCTCGGCGTGGAGCTGGAGGTAGAGCTGCTCGCGCGTCACCTCGGCGGCGAGCATTCGGTCGGTGGCGTCGGAGACCTGGTCCTCGGGGAAATGCCACGGCCCTTCCGGCATGCGCGCGGCCAATGTCCGCTTGAGATCGGAAATGCCGTCGCCGGTCGCGGCGGAGACCATGAAGATCTCCTCGAAGGCGAGGCGCTGGCTGAGCTGCGCGGCGAGCGTCAGCAACGCCTCCTTCTTCACCAGGTCCACCTTGTTGAGGACGAGGATCTTCGCCTCGCGCCGCTCCTTCAGCCGGTCGAGCATGTCCTCGATCCGCCGCGAGAAGCCCGTCTCGGCGTCGATCACCAAAGCGATCAGGTCGGCATCCTGGGCCCCGACCCAGGCCGCGGCGACCATCGCCCGGTCCAGCCGGCGGCGGGGCTCGAAGATTCCGGGCGTGTCGAGCAACAGGATCTGCGCCGCGCCCTCGATCGCAATGCCCATGATCCGGGTGCGGGTGGTCTGCGCCTTCGGGCTGACGATCGCGACCTTCTGGCCGATCAGGGCATTGACGAGGGTGGATTTGCCGGCGTTCGGTGCACCGACGACGGCAACGAGGCCGCAGCGTGCGGTCATTGAGGAAAACCTCGCGGGACTCGCTCGTCCTCAGCCCTTCGACGCTGCCTTGCGGCGTCGCTCGCGATGAACTTCGGCCTGTAGCCGAAGTCGAGGGGCGCTGGCACGGACTCATCACGAGCGCCCCTCGACTTCGCTCGGGACGAGCGAACAGGTTTGTTCACTGCAATTGCTCCAGCAATTTCGCCGCAGCAGCGGTTTCGGCTTCCTGCTTGGACGTCCCTTCGGCCTGGGCCGAGCCCACGCCCCTGATCTCCACCTCGACCACGAAGGTTGGCGCGTGCTGGGGGCCGGAGCGGCCGGCGAGGCGGTAGTCGGGGGGCTTGCGGTCGTGGGCGGCGGCCCATTCCTGGAGGGCGGACTTGGGGTGGAGCGGCGCCTTGTCGCGGGTGCTGACCCGATCGCCCCAGGCGCGGCGGACGAAATCCGACGCCGCCTCCCAGCCGGCGTCCAGGAAGAGCGCGCCGATCAGCGATTCGACGACGTCGCCGACGACATTGTCGCTGTCCGAAGCGCCGTCGTCGCGCGCCTGCTTGCCGAGCCGCACCTGGCCGCCGACGCCGAGCGCGCGGCCGACCTCGGCGCAGGTCTCGCGCGCGACGAGCGCGTTCAGCCGGCGGGAGAGCTTGCCCTCCGGCTCATCGGGGAAGAGTTCGTACAGCCAGGCCGCGATCGTCAGCCCGAGCACCCGGTCGCCGAGGAATTCGAGCCGCTCATAATGATCCTCGCTTTGGCTCGCATGGGTCAGCGCCCGCTCGAACAAGGCCGGATCGCGCGGCGCATGGCCCAAGGTCTCGCGCAGCCAGCTTCCGGTCCGCGCGTCCATCAGAAGGCCCGCCCCACCCGGCTCCAGCGCGCGGCGCTGAACCAGGTCCAGGGCCTCAGCCAGGCGGCCGAGCCGTCGGTCGAGAAGAACAGGATGAGCGGCCGCCCGATCAGATTGTCGCGCGGAAGCATGGCGACACCATGCTCCGCGATCGGGAAGCGGCTATCGGCGCTGTCGTCGCGATTGTCCCCCATCACGAAATAGCGGTCCGGCGGAACGATATAGACCTGCGTCTCGTCGCCCTGCCCATTGTCGATCTGGTCGAGCACCTCATAGGAGCGGCCGCCCGGCAGGGTCTCGCGATAGCGGGGATAGCGGCAATAGACATGCCCCCGCTCTACGACCGGAGCGGGATGATAGTTGCCGACGAAGCGGCACGGGCTGTTGGGGCTGCGCTCCATCAGCCAGTCGGCGATCCTGATCTTCGGCACCCCCCGGCCGTTGAGGACGATCTGGCCGTGGCGGATCTGCACCCGGTCGCCGGGCAGGCCGATCAGCCTCTTCACATAATCCACATCGCCGCCCGGATAACGGAAGACGATGACGTCGCCGCGCTTCGGCTCGCCGCCCAGGAAACGGCCGTGAAAATGGAAGATGCCGAACGGGAAGGCATAACGCGAATAGCCATAGGGCCATTTCGCCGCGAACAGATAATCGCCGATCATCAGGTTCGGCAGCATCGAGCCCGACGGGATCATGAACGGCGCCGTCACGAAGGTGCGGACGAAGATTGCGAGGATGAAAAGGAAGAGGAGGAAGCGGGTCGTGTCGGCCAGGCCGCCTTTCTTCCTTGCTCTCGCCGCGCGCGCCGCCATCGCCGCGCCTTGGCTTGGGGCGGAGGCGGGGTCAAGCCATCCTCCCCACTTGTGGGGAGGGGGACCAGCCGCAGGCTCGTGGAGGGGGGTTCGTGCCAGACGCAGAACCCCCCTCCACCGCACTTCGCGCGTGTTGGATCTTGGGCTGCCGGTGGCAGTCCAAAGCTCCAACACCCTCCCCGTGCCGGGGAGGAGACTAGGTTTTCGTGCTTCGTCCCCCTAGATGGGCCGCCGAAGGGACGGAATTGCGCATGGACGATGCCTGGAGAAACGTGGAGCAAGCCCAGACGCAGCCGCTGAAAGCCCTTTTCGCAGCCGAGCCCGATCGGGTCGAGCGGCTTACCGTCGAAGAATCCGGCATGAGCTTCGATTTCTCCAAGACCCATCTCAGCCGCGCCATTCTCGACGCCTTCGTCCGTCTCGCCGACGCCGCCGATCTCGCCGGCGCGCGCGAGGCCCTGTTCGCCGGCCATATCGTCAACCCGACCGAAGGCCGCGCCGCCGAGCATGGCGCCGAGCGCGGCCAGGGGGCGCCGGAGAGCGTCGCCAGGGCACGCGCGCTCCATGCCCGGATGCGGGCTCTGGTGGATGCGATCGAGGCCGGCGCTTTCGGCCCGATCCGCCATATCCTCCATATCGGCATTGGCGGGTCGGCGCTCGGGCCCGAATTGCTGATCGACGCGCTCGGCCGCGATTCCGGGCGCTACGACGTCGCCATCGTCTCCAACGTCGACGGCGCCGCGCTCGAGGAAGCGGTGGCGGATTTCGACCCGCTGACCACCCTCCTCGTCGTCGCGTCCAAGACCTTCACCACGACCGAGACGATGCTCAATGCCCGCTCGGCGCTGGCCTGGATGGAGCAGGGCGGGGTCGTCGACCCCTATGGCCGTGTCGTCGCCCTCACCGCCTCGCCCGAGCGCGCCGTCGAGTTCGGAGTCGACGAGACCCGCATCCTGCCCTTCGCGGAGAGCGTCGGCGGCCGCTATTCGCTCTGGTCCTCGATCGGCTTTCCGGCGGCGCTCGCGCTCGGCTGGGAGGCGTTCGAGACCCTGCTCGAAGGCGCGGCGGCGATGGACCGCCATTTCCGCCTCGCGCCGCCGCTCGAAAATGCGCCGATCCTCGCCGCCTTCGTCGACCGCTTTTACGCAAACGTCCGCGGCGCCGAGACCAAGGCGGTCTTCGCCTATGACGAAAGGCTTCGGCTGCTCCCTTCCTATCTCCAGCAATTGATCATGGAATCGAACGGCAAGTCGGTGCGGCTCGACGGCGCCTCCGCCGGCCGCGCGACGGCGCCGATCGTGTGGGGCGGCGTCGGCACCGACGCCCAGCATGCGGTCTTCCAATTGCTCCACCAGGGGACGCATCTCGTGCCGGCCGAATTCGTCGCGGCGATCGAGGCGGGCGACAATCTGGACGAGGCGCATCACCGCCAATTGCTGGTCAATTGCTTCGCCCAGGGCGCGGCCCTGATGGCCGGCAAGGCGAGCGACGACCCGCACCGGAATTATCCCGGCGACCGGCCCTCGACGACGATCCTGCTCGACCGGGTCGATCCGGGGACTTTGGGGGCGCTGATCGCCTTTTACGAAAACCGCACCTTCGCCAATGCCGTCCTGCTCGGCATCAATCCATTCGACCAGTTCGGGGTCGAGCTCGGCAAGGCGATGGCGAAGGCGGTGGATTCGGGCGAGGATCCGGATTTCGACGCCTCCACCAGGGCGCTGATCGAAAAGGCGTTTGGAGAGGATGGATAATGGCCGGCTTCGACTATGATTTGTTCGTGATCGGCGCCGGGTCGGGCGGCGTCCGCGCGGCGCGAGTCTCGGCCGCCCATGGCGCGAAGGTGGCGATCGCCGAGGAGCACAAGATCGGCGGCACCTGCGTGATCCGCGGCTGCGTGCCCAAGAAGCTGCTCGTCTACGGCGCGCATTTCGCCGAGGATCTGGCCGACGCCCGCCGCTTCGGCTGGGACGTGCCCGATTGCCGCTTCGACTGGCCGGTCCTTCGCGACAATGTGCTGTCCGAAGTGGCGCGGCTCGAAGGCATCTATACCGAGACGCTCCAGCGCCACGCGGTCGAGATCGTCAAGGAAAGGGCGATTGTGGAGGGGCCGCACGCGATCCGCCTCGCCGGCGGCCGCAAGGTCAGCGCGCGGACGATCCTGATCGCGAGCGGCGCGACTCCGGTCGTTCCCGATTTTCCCGGCGCGAAGCTCGGCATCACCTCGAACGAGGCCTTCCATCTCGACGAGTTGCCGCACCGGATCGTCATCGCCGGCGCCGGCTATATCGCCAACGAATTCGCCGGCATCTTCCACCAGTTCGGAAGCCATGTGACCCTGGTCAATCGCAGCGACGTGATCCTTCGCGGCTATGACGAGACGATCCGCGACCGCCTCCTCGCAATCTCGATGATGAAGGGGATCGAGTTCAAGTTCCACGTCTCCTTCAAGGGCATGGCGAAGAATGGGGACGGAAGCCTGCGCGTCGACATGGACGGCTGCGATGCGATCGAGGCCGACGCGGTGATGTTCGCGATCGGCCGGCGGCCCAATACGGACGGGCTCGGGCTCGAAAAAGCCGGGGTGGAGCTGGACGAGAAAGGCGCGGTGAAGGTCGATGCCGACAACAGATCGGCCTGCGATTCCATCTACGCCGTCGGCGACGTCACCAACCGGGTCCAGCTCACCCCGGTCGCGATCCGCGAGGGCCAGGCCTTCGCCGACACCCTCTTCGGCGACAAGCCGTCCCGGGTCGATTACGAGAATATCCCCTCGGCGGTGTTCAGCCACCCGCCGCTCGCCGGCGTCGGCATGACCGAGAGCCAGGCGCGCAACAAGCTCGGCACGGTCAAGACCTTCACCTCCGATTTCCGGCCGATGAAGAACGTGCTGGCCGGCCGCAACGAGCGCGCGCTCTACAAACTGGTCGTCAATTCCGAGACGGACGAGGTGGTCGGACTCCATATGATCGGACCCGACGCGCCGGAAATCCTCCAGGCGGCGGCGATCGCGGTCAAGGCCAGGCTGAAGAAGAGCCAGTTCGACGAGGTGGTTGCACTCCACCCGACCATGGCGGAAGAATTGGTGCTGATGCGGTGACGGCCGCGGCCGCCGACCAGGCGGACTCGGCCGTCATCCCGGCGCAAGCCGGGATCTCAGGTCGGAAATGCGCCGGATGCGCGGCGCCGGAATCCCGGCTTTCGCCGGGATGACGAAAGAGGGGCGGGACGGACGGGAGGATGATGACCAGCGATTACATGTCCGGCTTCGGCAGCCATTTCGCGACCGAGGCGGTGCCCGGCGCGCTGCCGGAGGGGCGGAACTCGCCGCAGCGGCCGGCTTTCGGCCTCTATGCCGAGCAATTGTCCGGGACCTCCTTCACCGCGCCGCGGGCGGAGAATCGGCGGTCCTGGCTCTACCGGATGCGGCCATCGGCCGAGCATCCGCCCTACCGGCCCTATGAGGGCGCGCCGCTCTTCACCGCCGCGTCGCTCGCCGATCCGCTGCCGCCCAATCGCCTCCGCTGGGACCCGCTGCCGATCGAGGGCGACGTCGACCTGATCGATTCCCTGACGACGATGGTCGCCAATGGCGGGCCGGAATCGCTCTCCGGCTGCGCCGTCCATCTCTACCGCGCCACGAGCGATATGGGGCGCTTCTTCTTCAACGCCGACGGGGAGATGCTCTTCATCCCGCAGCAGGGCCGGCTTGCCTTGCTGACCGAGATGGGCCGGATCGACATCGCGCCGGGGGAGGTTGCGCTCGTCCCGCGCGGCGTCCGGTTCCGGGTCCTGCTGCCCGACGGGAGCGCGCGCGGCTATGTCGCCGAGAATCACGGCGCCCTGTTCCGCCTGCCCGAGCTTGGGCCGATCGGCTCCAACGGCCTCGCCAATGCGCGCGATTTCCTGACTCCGGTCGCCGCCTGCGAGGATGTGGAAGGCGAATATGAGCTGGTCCAGAAATATCTCGGCCACCTCTGGACGACCAGGCTCGACCACAGCCCGCTCGACGTCGTCGCCTGGCACGGCAATCTCGCGCCCTGGAAATACGACCTTTCGTGCTTCAACACGATGGGGACGGTGAGCTTCGACCATCCCGATCCCTCGATCTTCACCGTCCTGACCAGCCCGTCCGAGTCTCCGGGCCGCGCCAATGCCGATTTCGTCATCTTCCCGCCGCGCTGGACGGTCGCCGAGGACACGTTCCGCCCGCCCTGGTTCCACCGCAACGCGATGAGCGAGTGCATGGGCCTGATCCACGGCGCCTATGACGCCAAGGCCGAGGGCTTCGCGCCCGGCGGCCTCTCGCTCCACAATCTGATGGCGGGCCACGGCCCCGACGTGGCGAGCTGGAAAGCCGCTTCGCAAGCGGAGCTGAGGCCTCACCGGATCGAGGACACGATGGCCTTCATGGTCGAAAGCTGCTGGCCCTTCCGCCCGACCCGCTTCGCGATGGAAAGCGACGCGCTGCAGGCGGATTACGACCAGGCCTGGGGCGGCTTTCCCAAGGCCGAGGTGCCGAAATAAGCGCGCCCTCGCCCGGCGGCGATGTCCTTCGGGTTCTGACCCTTTCCACCTTGTACCCCGATTCGGCGCGGCCCAATCTGGGGCTGCTGATCGAACGGCAGACGCTCGAGCTCGCCACGCGGCCCAATGTCGAGATCCGCGTCGTCGCGCCCATCCTCACGCCGTTGCTCGCGCGATTCGCGCCCCGCCGCCACCCGCTGGCGCGCGCGCTTCGCGACCTGCCGGAACGCGAGCGATGGAAGGGCCTCGACACCTGGCGGCCCAGGGCCTTCCGGATCCCGCGGATGCGGCGGTTCACACCCGCTTTGCTCGCACGGCAGCTCCTCCCTCTGCTCCGCCGCCTGCGCGCCGATTTTCCGTTCGACCTGATCGACGCCGAAATCTTCTGGCCGGACGGCGTCGCAGCGATGATCCTGGCGTCGGCGCTCGGCATCCCGTTCTCGATCAAGGCACGCGGCGGCGGCGACATCCCGCTCGCGCCGCCGGCCGCCTGGATGCGACGCCAGCTCGTCCGCGCCGGCGAGCACGCGGCGGGAATGCTTGCGGTGAGCGAGGATCTCCGCGCGGCGATGATCGCGCTCGGCCTGCCCGCCGAGCGGATCGCCGTCCATCTGACCGGCGTCGACCCGTCGCTCTTCCATCCCGGCGACCGTGCCGCGGCCAAAGCGGCCCTGGGCCTGCCGGGCCCGATCCTGCTGGTGGTCGGCACGCTCGGCCCGCGCAAAGGGCAGAGCCTGGCGATCCGGATGCTGCGCGAATTGCCCGCCGCGACCCTGATCCTGGTCGGGTGGGGACCGGTGTGGCGCGATCTCGCCGCCGAAGCGGCGCGCCTCGGCGTCGCCGATCGCCTCCGCCTGCTCGGCTCGCGGCCGCAGGCGGAGCTTCCCGGCCTCTATCGCGCGGCCGACGTCACCTTGTTGCCGTCACGGAGCGAGGGCCTTGCCAACAGCCTTGTCGAATCGCTTGCCTGCGGCACGCCCGTCGTCACCACGTTGGTGTTCGGCGCGGGCGACATCGTCGATCGGCCCGAAGCCGGACGGATCGTCGCGCGCGATCCGGCCGCCTTTGCCGCGGCGGTGCGGGCGCTGATCGCGTCGCCGCCGGCGCCCGAGTCGCTCGCCGCCGCGACCGCGGCCAAATTCAGCTGGGCGTCAAATGCGGAGCAGCTCGAAGCCCATTTGCGGGCCCTCGTCCGGTCCTGATCAGGACGCGCCGTGCGTGCTGTCGCCGCCGACGCCGAAATGGAAATCGGCCTTTCCAGCCTCCAGGACCCTCGCGACCGGCCTCACCCATTCCCGCCGACGGGTTGAAAGGGCCTCTTTCGCGCGCGAACGAGCGTCTGCCATATCTGCCTCCCCCAATGGCAGGCAGTCTGGACCGTTCGAGCCCCGCGCTCAACAGCTCCGGGACGAAATCTGGGGAAAAACATCCTTGTCCAGCACCTGCCGGACCTTGAGCGCGAGCTGCTCCATCGTGAACGGCTTGGGGAGGAAAGCGACGCCCGGGTCAAGCATGCCGTTATGGACGATGGCGTTGCGCGTATAGCCGGTCGTGAACAGCACCCGCACCTTTGGCCATTGCCGCGCCACCTCGTCGGCGAGCTGGCGGCCGTTCATGCCGGGCATGACGACGTCGGTGAAGAGCAGGTCGACGCGCGGCTGGATCGCGAGCACCGCCAGGGCCTGCTTCGCGTCGGAGGCCTGGACCACCGTGTAGCCGAGCTCGCGCAGGGCATCGACCGAGACGTGGCGCACCCTCTCCTCATCCTCGACGACGAGGACGATCTCGTCTTCCCTCGCGCGCGGCAGCGCGTCGCCGTCCGCCTCCGCGCCCGGCCCGGGCCCAGCGGCATCCCCTTCGCCGAAGAAACGCGGGAGATAGATCTTCACCGACGTTCCCTGCCCCGATTCGCTGTAGATCTTCACATGGCCGCGCGACTGCTTGACGAAGCCAAACACCTGGCTGAGCCCGAGCCCGGTCCCCTGCCCCACCCCCTTGGTCGTGTAGAAGGGATCGAAGGCGCGATCGGCGACCTCCGGAGTCATTCCGATGCCGGTGTCGGTGACCGAGATCAGCACATATTGGCCGGGTGCCACCTCGGCATGGGCGGCGGCATAGGCATCGTCGAGGGACGCGTTGGCGGTCTCGACGGTCAGCCGGCCGCCGCCAGGCATCGCGTCGCGCGCATTGACGCAGAGGTTGAGGATCGCATTTTCGAGCTGCGAGGGATCGACATGGGTCCGCCACAGCCCGCCGGCGAGCACCGTCTCCACCTTCAATTGCTCGCCGATCGTCCGGCGGAGCATCTCCGACATGCCGCCGACCAATTTGTTCGCGTCGACCGGCTGCGGGTCGAGCGGCTGCTGGCGCGAGAAAGCGAGCAGACGGCCGGTGAGCTGGCTCGCGCGCTGCGCCCCTTCCAGCGCATTGTCGATGCAGGCGGCGGTCCGTTCCGTCTCTCCTCTACCGAGCCGGCGCGCCGCCATGTCGAGCGAGCCGACGACCACGGCGAGCATGTTGTTGAAATCGTGCGCGATACCGCCGGTCAGATGGCCGAGCGCCTCCATCTTCTGGAGCTGGCGCATCTGGTCCTCGGCCTGCTGCCGGCTCGCCGATTCCGCGCGCAAGCGGTCGTTGGCGGCGGCGAGCGCGTCCCGCGCCTCGATCGCGGCGCGCAATTGGCGGCGGCTGCTCGCAAAGGCGAAGCCGCCGAGCAGGATCGCGCCGAACGCGCTGAGGATGAGGCCCGCGAGGGTGAGCACGGACGCCTGGCGGAGGCTCCTGGTGCGGGCGCCGAGCAGCCTTTCCTCCTCGTCGCGCATCGTGCCGATCTCGGCGCGGATCCCATCCATCATCGCCTTGCCGACCGCGAGCTGGGGCCGCTCCGTCCGGCCGGCGCGATATTGCGCGACATTGGTCTCGAGGCGATGCATCCGCCCGATCACGAGCGGCCGCAGCCTGCGCGCCGCGGCGACCTGGACCCGATTGTCGCCGACCGCCTTTTCGAGCGCGTCGAGCTCCGGCCCCAGCCGCCGGGAGGCTTCGGAATAACGGTCGAGAAAGGCGTCGCTCCCGGTCAGCAGATAGCCGCGCTGGCCCGATTCCGCATCCTGGAGCAGCGATTGGATGGCCGACAGCCGGCCTTCGACTCCAAGCGTATGGGCGACCCAGGCCGACGCCTGCTGCTGCCGGACGTTGAGGACGATCGTCGCGAGGATGAACAGGAAAAGAAGCGCGAAGCCCGCGGCGAGCGCGATCGGCGGACGATTGGGCCGGTATTCCCCCATGGACGTGGCTTATTGCCGAAGCGAGCCGGGCTTCGCAACGGCCCGAGGCTCGCGCCGCGCAAGCGGCATGCTATGGGGTCCGCGATGAATTCCCGCTCCGATTCCGACGTCCTCATCATCGGCGCCGGCCATAACGGCCTCGTCTGCGCTTATTATCTCGCCGCCAAGGGGCTGAAGGTGACGATGCTGGAGCGCCGGCACGTCGCCGGCGGCGCTGCGGTGACGGAGGAATTCCATCCCGGCTTCCGCAACTCGACGGCAAGCTACACGGTGAGCCTGCTCAACCCCAGGGTCATCGCCGACATGCGGCTCGAGGCGCACGGTCTCAAGGTCGTGCTGCGCAGGATCGACAATTTCCTGCCGACGCTCGGCCCCGATTACCTGCTCGCCGGCCGGAACGGACTCACCAGGCGCGAGATCGCCCGCCATAGCCCAGCCGATGCCGAAGCCTACGATTCCTATTCGGCGGCGCTCGACACGGTCGTCGCCATCCTCAGACAATGGATATTGCGCGCGCCGCCCAATGCCGGCGGCGGCCTCGCCGACATCCTCTCCTTGCTCAAGCTCGGCAACAGCGTCCGCGGCCTGTCGGGCGAGGCGCAGCGCCATCTGCTCGACTTCTTCACCAAATCGGCCGCCGACATCCTCCAGACCTATTTCAGCCATGAGCTGGTCCAGGCCCTGTTCGGCTTCGACGCTGTGGTCGGCCATTATGCAAGCCCGTACACGCCCGGCTCGGCCTATGTCCTCCTTCACCATGTGTTCGGCGAGGCGGCGGGCGTGCCCGGCGCATGGGGCCATGCGATCGGCGGCATGGGCGCGATCAGCGAGGCGATGGCCAGTGCGGCGCGGGAGAAAGGCGTCGAGATCATCCTCGACGCTCCGGTCGAGGAGATCGTCGTCGAGCGCGGCCGCGCCGCCGGGGCCGTGGCCGGCGGCAGGACGTATCGCGCCAAGGCGGTGGCGGCGAACGTCAATCCGCACATGCTGTTCACGTACCTGCTTCCGGCCGGCGCGGTCGCGCCGGACGTCGTGCGGCGCATGGCCGGCTGGGGCGCCGAATCGGCGACCTTCCGGATGAACGTGGCTTTGTCGGCGCTGCCGCGCTTCACCAGCCTGCCGGAACCCGGCGACCAGCTCACCGCCGGAATCATCCTCGCCCCGTCGCTCGCCTACATGGACCGCGCCTACACCAGCGCCCGCACCGAGGGCTGGTCGCGCGAGCCGATCGTCGAGATGCTGATCCCATCGACGCTCGACGACAGCCTCGCGCCGCCGGGCCGGCATGTCGCGAGCCTTTTCTGCCAGCATTTCCCCTATGAGGTGGAGGGCGGCTGGGAGAAACGCGTCGACGAGGCCGCCGACCATGTGATCGCCCATGTCGACCGCTTCGCGCCCGGCTTCAAGGCCTCGGTGATCGGCCGGCTTTCCCTCTCGCCATGGCATCTGGAGCAGAGATTCGGCCTGCCGCGCGGCGACATCTTCCACGGCAAGATGGGGCTCGACCAGCTTTTCTCGGCGCGGCCGATGCTCGGCCATGCCGATTACCGGATGCCGCTTCCGGGCCTCTATCTCTGCGGCGCCGGCGCCCATCCCGGCGGCGGTGTCACCGGCGCGCCGGGCCACAATGCGGCCCAGGCGATCCTCGCCGACCGCAGGAAGCTCATGCGCGCCGCCTGAACAAGAGCAGCAGCAGTGCCAAGAAAGCGAAGCCGCCGCCGGCGAGAAAGGTCGCGGACGGCCCGACCCTGTCCCACAGCAAGCCGGCGAGCAGGCTGGCAAGGAGCAAGGCGAGGCCGCTCGCAAGGTTGAACAGCCCGAAGGCGGAGCCGCGCGCATGCGCGGGTGCGGTGTCGGCGACGAGCTTCGCCAGAAGCCCTTGCGTGAGCGCCATATGGGCGCCCCAGAGCAGGATACCGACGAAGATCACGGTCAGGCTCGGACCCCAGGCCAACAGGGCATCCGCCGCGGCCAGCACCGCCAGGCCCCAAAGCAGCAGCAGCCGGGCCGGCCGCCGGTCGGCCAGCGCGCCTGCCGGATAGGCGCCGAGCGCGTAGACGAGGTTCATTGCGACAAGCACGAGCGGCGCGAGCGCGAGCGTCAGCCCTTCGCCCGTCGCGCGGAGGATCAGGAAGGCCTCGCTGAAGCGGGCCAAGGTGAAGACCATGCCGATCGTCACAATCGTCCAGAAAGGCCGGCCGAGCGCCTTCACCTCATGCTTGCGGATCGGCGGTCGTCCCTCGCCCGCCTTTTTCGGGGCGTCGTCGACTCCGGCGAGGACGCAGAGAACCGACAGGATCGCCGGCGCCAGCGCAACCCAGAAGACCGCGCGCATGTCGTCCGCGAACAGGACCATCAGCCCGACCGCTGCGAGCGGCCCGGCGAAGGCGCCGATCGTGTCCATCGCCTGCCTGAGGCCGAAGGCGCGGCCGCGGAGCCCGGCCGGAGTCACGTCCGCCACCAGTGCGTCGCGGGGGGCGCCGCGCAGGCCCTTGCCGATCCGGTCGGCGAAGCGCGCCCCGAGCACCCAGGCCGGCGCGCTTGCGAGCGGGAAGAGCGGCTTGGAGAAAGCGGCGAGGCCGTAGCCGAGCAGGATCAAAGGCTTGCGCCGCCCGATCCGGTCCGAGAGCCAGCCCGAAAAGACTTTCGAGATCGATGCGGTGGCCTCGGCGATTCCGTCGATCGCGCCGACGGTGGCGACGCTGGCGCCGAGCGTCGCGGTCAGGAAGAGCGGCAGCAGAGCGTGGATCGTCTCCGACGACAGATCCATGAACAGGCTGACGAAGCCGAGCGCCAAGACCGTCCGCGGCATGTTCGGCCGATGGTCCGCCATTCCGTCTCCCACAATTGTTGAACGCTGCCGCTCCCGGGCGTAGGCCGGGCGCCGGTTCAGGCACAAGATGGACCCCGGGGTTTCGGCTTTGACGGACCTTACCCTGAGCGCCGCCGAAAAGGCCCGGGGGGGAGCATGGAGCGAGAATGAAGACGAGAGCCGCGATCGCCGTCGCGCCCAACAAGCCGCTGGAGATACACGAGGTCGACCTCGAAGGCCCGCGCGCCGGCGAGGTTCTGGTCGAGATCATGGCGACCGGGATCTGCCACACCGACGCCTACACGCTCGAAGGCAAGGATTCGGAAGGGATCTTCCCCTCGATCCTCGGCCACGAGGGCGCCGGCATCGTCCGCGAGGTGGGCGAAGGCGTCACCTCGGCGAAGCCGGGCGACCATGTCATCCCGCTCTACACGCCCGAATGCCGGCAGTGCAAAAGCTGCCTCAGCCGGAAGACCAACCTCTGCACCGCGATCCGCGCCACCCAGGGCAAGGGCGTGATGCCGGACGGCACCAGCCGCTTCCGGCTCGGGGGCGAGACGATCTACCATTATATGGGCTGCTCGACCTTTTCGAACTTTACAATCATGCCCGAGATCGCGGTCGCCAAGGTCCGCGAGGACGCTCCGTTCGACAAGATCTGCTATGTGGGCTGCGGGGTCACCACCGGCATCGGCGCGGTGATCTGGACGGCGGGGGTCGAGCCGGGCGCGAACGTCGTCGTCTTCGGGCTCGGCGGCATCGGCCTCAACGTCATCCAGGGCGCGAAGCTGGCCGGCGCGGCCAGGATCGTCGGAATCGACGTCAACCCCGCCAAGCGCGCCATGGCCGAGGCGTTCGGAATGACCGATTTCATCGACCCCAGCGAGATCGGCGCCGACAAGGTCGTCCAGGCGATCCTCGACCTCACCGGCGGCGGCGCCGATTACAGCTTCGACTGCACCGGCAATACCGACGTAATGCGCCAGGCGCTCGAATGCTGCCACCGCGGCTGGGGCGTCTCGACGATCATCGGAGTCGCCGAGGCGGGGCGCGAGATCGCCACGAGGCCGTTTCAACTGGTGACCGGAAGAATCTGGAAAGGCTCCGCTTTCGGCGGCGCCCGCGGCCGCACCGACGTGCCGCGGATCGTCGACTGGTATATGGACGGCCGCATCGCCATCGACCCGCTCATCACCCACACCATGAAGCTCAACGACATCAACAAGGCTTTCGACCTGATGCATGCGGGCGAGAGCATCAGGAGCGTAGTGATTTATTAGGCCCTTCGATATTGGCCCCTTCGACGCCGCCTGCGGCGTCGCTCAGGACATGCTTCGTCAGGCTCAGTCCCTACTCAGGATGAGCGGTAGGAATTGGGCACGAACCAGAACCGCTCATCCTGCGTAGCCGTTGAGCTTGTCGAAACGGCGTATCGAAGGACCGCCGCAACTTTGGAAACTGTTTCAAGAGTGAAGAGCTTCGGCGGCACGCAGGGCGTTTACCGTCACCGCAGCCGCGAGACCGGCACGGAGATGAATTTCGCCGTCTACCTCCCGCCGCAGGCCGCGGCCGGGGCAAAGCTTCCGATGCTCTGGTATTTGTCCGGCCTCACCTGCTCCCATGCGAATGTGATGGAGAAAGGCGGCTATCAGAGCGTCTGCGCCGAGCTCGGCCTGGTCTTCGTCGCCCCGGACACCAGCCCGCGGGGGACCGACGTGCCCGACGACGCGGCTTACGATTTCGGCCAGGGCGCCGGCTTCTACGTCGATGCGACGCAGGAGCCGTTCGCGAAAAACTATCGGATGTTCAGCTATCTGACCGACGAGCTTCCCAGACTGATCGAAAAGAATTTTCCCGTCGATCCGGCCCGCCGGTCGATCACCGGCCATTCGATGGGCGGCCACGGCGCCCTCACCCTCGCCCTGCGCGATCCCGGCCGCTACCGCAGCGTCTCCGCCTTCGCGCCGATCGCCGCGCCGTCGCTTGTGCCCTGGGGCGAGAAGGCGCTCGGCCGCTATCTCGGGCCGGACCGCGCCGCCTGGCGCGCGCACGACGCGGTCGCCTTGATCGAGGACGGCGCGCGCGTTCCGGAAATTCTTGTCGATCAAGGGACCAAGGACAATTTCCTCGAACAGGAATTGAAGCCGGAGCTGTTGGCGTCCGCTTGCCGCGACGCCGGAATCGCGCTGACCCTCAGGATGCAAGCGGGATACGACCACAGCTATTATTTCATCTCCACCTTCATCGAGGACCATCTGCGCTGGCATTGGGAGCGGCTGAAGGGATGAATGACCTCTTCAAACCCTTTCCCGAGGGGCATTGATGCCTTCCCCCCTTCTCTCCGTCATGATCGAGGCCGCGCTTGCCGCCGGCGCGGAGATCGAGCGGCTCTATGTCGAAGGCTGCGAGGCGGAGGAGAAGATGGACGGTTCCCCCGTCACCATCGCCGACCGCCATGCCGAGCTGATCATCCTCGAACGCCTCGCCGCTTCCTTTCCCGACATCCCGGTGCTCGCCGAGGAGGAAGCCTGCGCCGGCCGCATCCCCGCGCTCGGCACGCGTTTCTTCTGCGTCGATCCGCTCGACGGCACCAAAGGGTTCGTCGGCCGAACCGGCGAGTTCACGGTCAACATCGCCCTGGTCGAAGAGGCCGCGCCGGTGGCGGGCGTGATCTACGCGCCGGATTCGAAGCTGCTTTATTACGGCGCGTGCGGCGAAGGGGCGTTCCGCCGAATCGGCAAGGGCGATGCGGAGCCGATCCGCGCCCGCCCCCGCCCCGCTTCGGGCCTGATCGGCGTCGGCAGCCGCAGCCACCATGCGCCGGGGACGGAGGCAAGAAACGCTCGGCTCGGCATCGCCGATTATCTTCCCTCCGGCTCATCGCTCAAATTCTGCCGCCTCGCCGAAGGCGCGGCAGACGTCTATCCGCGCTACGGCCGGACGATGGAATGGGACACCGCGGCCGGCCAGGCGATCCTCGAGGCGGCCGGCGGCCGGGTGATGGCGCTCGGCGAGGATGACGGGGAAACCGGCCCGCTCGCCTACGGCAAGGCGGAATGCGACTTCGCGAATCCGAACTTCATCGCCTGGGGCGCAAGCCCGGAAACGTGAAAAGGGCGCGTCAGATGATCGGGTGACGCTCCCAGTTCGGCCGGTCGGCGCGCTTGCAGAGCGTGGCGTGGAGCGACCGGATCGTCTCGCTTCCCGTCCGCTCGAACAGGAAGGGGAAGGCAGCGTGGACGAGGCAGGCGAAGCCGCCGACGATCATGCGCAGGCCGAACAGGGCAGCCTTTCCGCCATGCTCGCCATAGCTTTCGCCGACCTCGCCGAGGTGGCGAAACAGGGGTTTATGGGTCATGCCCGTTTCTAGCGCGGGCACGGCTCCCGCGCCACTTCGATTCCCCTTCTCGAATTGTTGGATCGAATGACGACAGGCCTTAGGGAGGAGGCGGGATGGTCGAAGCCTATATCGTCGCCGCGGCGCGGACCGCGGGAGGCCGCAGGGGCGGCGCGCTCAGGGACTGGCATCCGGCCGACATGGCGGCGGAGGTGCTGGATGCCCTGGTCGCGCGCTCCGGCATCGATCCCGCCGCGGTCGACGACGTCATCATGGGCTGCGTCGGCCAGGCCGGCGAGCAGGCCTTCCATATCGGGCGCAATGCGGTGCTCGCTTCCTCCCTCCCGACTTCCGTTCCCGCCGTCACCATCGACCGCCAGTGCGGCTCGTCGCAGCAGGCGATCCAGTTCGCCGCCCAGGCGGTGATGTCGGGGACGCAGGACCTCGTCATCGCCGGCGGCGCCGAGAGCATGACCCGGGTGCCGCTCGGCTCCAACTATACGCTCCACGCCAAGGCCGGGATCGGCGAGGGGCCGGTGTCGCAGCGGATCAAGGAGCGCTACGGCATCGAGCAGTTCAGCCAGTTCGTCGGCGCGCAGATGATCGCCGACAAATATGGCCTG
>DASUHH010000066.1:0-4878 GCA_036273615.1 Allosphingosinicella sp.
GCCGGAACGAACTCGTGAACCGATGGCGGCAACAGCCAACCCTGATCCACATCCCATCGCCGAAACGTCTTGCTCATCCGCCCACAGAATCAGCCCTAGCGCCCGCCGTCCAGCAAATTACTCAGACAGGCTCCTAGAGCGTTGCGCGAAAAGGTGGGTACCGGCTTTTCGCAATAAGCAACGCGACAACAAAGGGTTCTGGAGCGGGCTGTGATTCAATCCAATCACAGCCCGCTCTAGGCCGGGCCGGCCGGCGCGGCGAAGGGAATCGCGACGTCCCGGCGGTCTCGCTCCGGCAGGCCGAAAGCGGTTGAAGGGGAATGGCACCGAGCCGGCCCCTCCACCGCTGCAAATGCGGGGAGGGCAAAAAGTTGGGGCCGGCGGTCAGCGACCGCCGGCCCCGCCCTCGTTACGCGACTCGAGGGGCCGATCCGGGGATCGGCAAGGCGCTTGTGCATTGATTCGCTTGAGGAATCCCTGAATGGACCCGTCAGCCGCCATTCACATGACGGCAGGTGCTCCTCGCGCTCTCACGGACCTCAGCCCGATTTGGCCGGCCCGCTGACGTTGACGTTGATGTTGGTGTGCTTCGAGCCCAGCAGCTGGCCGCCGAACAGATAGAAAAGCACGGCGAGGACGACGATCACCAGCACGACGCCGACGACCGCGCCGCCGCCTCCGCCGCCGCCGTCGGTCTCGACGATCGTCGTGGTGTCCCGCCCCCTGTCCGGATCGGTCATCGCAGCATCTCCATTTGTTACGGCGCCCCAACGCCGTCGCGCGTCGGGCGTTCCGGCCTTCAGTCGCGGCTGAAGGCCAGCCGGGCGGCGAAGAGCAGAAAGACCGTGCCGGTCGCGCGGTCGAGCGCGCGGATCACGCGCGGCCGCTCCAGCGCCCGCGCAAGCGGCCGGATCGCGGCCAGGAGGATGGCGAACCAGATCAGGCCGAGCGAGGCGTGGATGGCGGCGAGCAGCAGGGTCACGGCCGGCAAATCATATCCCGCCGGCACGAACAAAGGCAGGAAGGACACGTAGAAAACGCCAACCTTCGGGTTCAGCGCATTGGTGAGGAACCCGCGCACGAGCCAGTTGCGGCTTCGTGCGTCCGCCGGCGCGTCGAACCGTTCGCGCCGGGAGAAGAGAAGCTGGACCCCCATCCAGACCAGATAGGCCGCGCCCGCATATTTGAGGATCGTGTAGGCGAGCAGGGACGCCTTCAGCAGCATGCCGAGCCCGAGTGCCACCAATGCGCCCCAGGCGAGGCAGCCGAGACAGACGCCCAGGCCCGCCGCCATCGCCCGCCGCGCTCCTTCCACCGCGGCGGTGCGAAGCACGAGCGCGGTGTCGAGCCCCGGCGTCAGCGTCAGCAGCGAAGCGGCGGGGATGAAGGCGAGAAGCGAAGAGGCGAGGGGGGTCATGTGTCTACGCAGCGTGATAGAGAACCGCTCATCCTGAGGTGCCCCTTCGACGCCGCCTGCGGCGTCGCTCAGGACATGCTTCGCCAGGCTCAGTCCCTACTCAGGATGAGCGGGAACTCGACTGGTGGCCTGTGCTATTGCTCCGGCAGGAAATCCGGGACCGAGAGGTAGCGCTCGCCGGTGTCGTAGTTGAAGCCGAGGATTCGGCTGCCCTTGGGCAGATCGGGCAGCTTCTGGGCGATGGCGGTGAGGCAGGCGCCGGAGCTGATGCCGACGAGGATTCCTTCCTCCCGCGCCGAGCGGCGCGCCCATTCCTTGGCATCCTCGGCGGTGACGATCACCGTGCCGTCGAGCAGGCTGACGTCGAGATTCTTCGGGATGAAGCCGGCGGCGAGGCCCTGGATGGCGTGCGGTCCGGGCGGGCCGCCCGAGATCACCGCCGACGTATTGGGCTCGACCGCATAGACTTTGAGGTTCGGCCAGGCCTTCTTCAGCACCTGCGCGCAGCCGGTGATATGGCCGCCCGTGCCGACGCCGGTGATCAGAACGTCGATCGGGCTGTCCTCGAAATCGCGCAATATCTCGTTGGCGGTCGTCCGCGCATGGACCTCGACATTGGCGGGATTGTCGAATTGCTGCGGCATCCAGGCGCCGTCGATCTCGGCGATCAGCTCCTTGGCGCGGGCGATGGCGCCGTTCATCCCTTTCTCCTTGGGGGTGAGGTCGAAGCTCGCGCCGTAGGCAAGCATCAGCCGCCGCCGCTCCAGGCTCATGCTCTCGGGCATGCACAGGATCAGGCGATAGCCCTTGACCGCAGCGACGACCGAAAGCCCGATGCCGGTATTGCCCGAGGTCGGCTCGACGATGGTGCCGCCGGGCTTGAGCGCGCCCGAGCGCTCCGCATCCTCGACCATGGCGAGCGCGATACGGTCCTTGATCGAGCCGCCGGGATTGGCCCGCTCCGACTTGATCCACACTTCCGCGTCACCGAACAGCCGGTTGATGCGGATATGGGGGGTGTTGCCGATCGTCTCGAGGATGTTGGCGGCTTTCATTGTTCCTTCTCCTCTGGTGCAATGCTGGCGAGTCGCGCGGGCCGGCGGAGCGCAGATGGAATTCCACGCGCCGGGTTGACAACGGGGGCCGGGCAAAAAGCGTTAATCTGCCCCGCCGGCGCGGCGGGCGTAGAAGAAAATCGCGTGAAAAGGCGGCCGCGCACGAGATTATTTCATGGGGTGCCCGCCGCTTTCGCGCGCCTCGACCAGCGAAGCCGGCGGATCGAAGCTTCGCGCGCGCCGCAATTCGGGGAACCAGCGCGCCCAGATCAGGGTGACGAGGATCGCGCCGGCGCCGCCGCCGACCACCGCCGCCACCGGCCCGATCAGCGAGGCGAGGAAGCCCGATTCGGCCTCGCCAAGCTCGTTCGAGGCGGAGATGAACAAAGAGGAGACCGCGCCGACCCGGCCGCGCATCTCGTTGGGCGTGTAGAGCTGGATCAGCGACTGGCGGACATAGACCGAGAACATGTCGGCCGCGCCGAGCAGGAACAGGCAGAAGAGCGAGAGCGGCATCGCGCGCGAAAAGCCGAAGACGATCGTCGACCCGCCGAACAGCGCGACCGCGGCGAGCATCTTCAATCCGACGTCGCGCTTCAGCGGCCGATAGGCGAAGAACAAGGCAGTGAGCGTTGCGCCGACCGCCGGCGCTGCGCGCAGATGGCCGAGCCCGGTCGGCCCCGAATGGAGGATGTCGCGGGCATAGACGGGCAGCATCGCCGTCGCGCCGCCGAGCAGGACCGCGAACAGGTCGAGCGAGATGGCGCCGAGCACCAGCCGATTCTCCCTTACGTAGCGAAGGCCGTCGACCATCTGCTGCCAGGGATGGCGGCGGGCCATTTCGGTGCGCGGGATCGGCCGGATCAGGACCATGCAGCAGAAGGACGAAGCGAGCAGGACCGCGCCGATCATGTAGGGCGCATAGGGCGCATAGGCGTAGAGATAGCCGCCGAGCGCCGGGCCGACGATCGCTCCGACCTGCCAGGCGATCGAGCTGGTGGCGATGGCGCGGGGCAGGATCTCGAGCGGCACCAGGTTCGGCGCCAGCGCCGACAGAGCCGGGCCCGCGAAGGCGCGGGCGACGCCGAGCAGGGCCGCGATCCCGAACAAGGCGAGCAGGGTCGTCGCATGGTTCCAGGCGAGGAAAGCAAGGACGGCCGCGCAGAAGGTTTCGAGCGCGACCGCGGCGCGGGCGATGTAGCGCCGGTCGATCCGGTCGGCGGTCCAGCCGGTAACGAGGGTGAGCGCGAAGAGCGGAACGAACTGGACGAGGCCGATCAGCCCGAGCTGCAGCGCGGCATGGTGAAGGTCCATCGTCCGACGGGCGATGTCGTAGACCTGCCAGCCGATCACGATCACCATCCCCGTCTGCGCGATCGTCGCGGAGAGGCGGGCGATGAAATAGAAACGGAAGTCGCGAACCGCGAACGGGTGGCGGGGGGGCATCGGGGGTCGATTAGGGGCGGGAGCGGGGGAGGGCAAGGCACGATGCCGGCCATAGCCGCCGCGGCAACGACATGTTATCCTGGCCCGGCGGGCAAAGGGGGGTCGTCACATGAAACCGATCATCATCGTCATGCTCTGCGTCCAGGCATTGTTCGTCCTCGTCGCAATCTTCAGCGTGCTGAAGAAGCCGAATTCGGCCCGGAGCCGCCCGATCTGGTCGAGCCTCGCCATCGGCCTGATCCTCGCCGCCGCCACCTCCTTCGACATCGCGGACAAGCACCGCGGCGCCGACGGCAGCGAGCTGCTCGAATATGGTTCGGGCGTGATGCTCGGGATGGCGATCCTCAGCCTGCTGGTCCTGCTGAGGCAAAGGCTGGGGACGGACTCGGCGCGCTGAGCGCATCGGCGATCATTTTTCGGAACGACGGCCTGCGGAGCCGTTTTGACCAGCCGCCCGCGAGCGCGTGGATTTGCAATCCCCCCTCCGCGCTCCTACATGCGCTCCCGCTACAGTCGCCAATTGACGGTCTTTGGCGCTTTGCGGCTCCTTTTTCCTTCTCTCGCCTCTCGCAGCAACGGCGGCCATTCCGGCCGCCCATGGAAGGAAAATGACATGACCATCGGAACCGTTAAATTCTTCAATGCCGACAAGGGCTTCGGCTTCATCGCCCCCGAAAGCGGCGGCAATGATGCGTTCGTCCATATCAGCGCCGTCCAGGCCGCCGGCATGCAGACGCTCGATCGCGACCAGCGCGTCTCCTACGAGCTGGAAACCGACCGCCGCGGCAAGACCAGCGCCGTCAACCTCCAGGCCGCCTGACCCCTAACCGCCCGCATTCGTGCGGGCGGATCCCCGGGTCTCTCTCCTCCGGGGGTGGGGCCCGGGAGCCGGCTCCGGCCCGCCGGAGCCGCCGGCCCACGAACAGGAGGCGTTTCCATGTCGGTCCAGCAGGATTTCTA
>DASUHH010000067.1:0-14048 GCA_036273615.1 Allosphingosinicella sp.
CACCGGCACCGGCGCGGGCGCGGCCGGCAAGGCGGCCGGCCGAACCGGAGACGGGAGCGGTGCCGGAGGTATCGCCGGAACGCTCGCGGCGGGCTTCGGGGCCGGTGCGGGCGCCGAAGCCTGGACCGGCGCGCCGACGCGCATGTTCGCCACGGCAGGCGGGGGCACGGCCGGCGCGCTCACAACCGGCCTCGGCGGCGCGGGGCTGGCCGCCGGCGGCAGGATCGGCCTCGGCGACAGCAAGGGCGACGCAGCGACCGGTGCGTCGGCCGAGACGATCGGCGCCCGCACCAGGTTCGGCGGCGCCGACAGTGGATTGGGCAGCGGCGGCGCCAATTCCGGCGCGGCCGGAACGGCTGCGGGCGGCAGCGTCGGCGCGCCGACCGGCGGCCTGGGCAAGGGCACCGGCGCCACCGTCGGCGCGAGCGCCGGCGCAGCCCTGGCCGCCGCCTGGGGCAGCAAGGGCGGCGGCGCCGAGCCGCCCGTCGCGCCGAGCAACCCCGCCGGCGCGCCACCGAGCAGCCCCATCGCCGCGCCGGCCGGCGCGTCGCCCGACAGCATCGGCGGCGCCGCCGCGCTGCCCGGCCGCGGATTGGCGGACAGCCAGCCGCTCAGCGCCTGGCCCTGCTGCGCGGCGTTGAGGCCGGACTGGGAGAGCTGGTCCTTGATGTCGGCATAACGCTGGGTCCATTGGTCCATCAGAGGTCCTTCCTCACGATCTGCTGGTGGGCGCGATAGCCGTGGGCGCGAAGCAGCCGCGCCCAGCCCGGCCGGCTCTCCACCAGCGCGCCGAGCGCGCCGATGGCCTTGAGCCAGGCCTCGGCCCGGGGCCGCAGGGTGCCGACGATCGCCGCCGGATCGCCCGCCGCGATCAGCACATGGCCATCGAAATTCCCGGTCGGATAGGCCCTGAGCTCGACGACCAGGGCCGCCGCGCGGCAGGCGAACAGCCTGACGCTCCCGTCATTGATCCGCCCGTCGAGATAGTCGATCGTGAAGAAACGCGGATCGAGCGCCCGCTCGAACGCGGCCCGCCACGGCAGATAGTCGCACCATAAGACGGGGATCATCTGCGTCTCTCCGAAAGGCCGCTCACGCCGCGACGCCGACGCCCTGCAGATAGGCCTGGCAGGCGTGATAGAGGTCGAGGATCTCGGCGGCCGAGAGATCGAGCCCGAAATGGGCGATAGCGAGAGGCACGGTGACCGGGTTGACTTGTCCGACATTGCCGAGGGTCAGGCTGGCGACGAGCGGTCTTGTGGCCGTGCCCGAAGTGCCGGCAACGCCGTTGGCATAGGCCGTCTCGGTCGTTCCCGCGCGCGAGCCGACGAAATGGCGCGGCCCGCTTCCGACCGGCGATGAGATCGTGACAGTTGCCAGGATCCGCATGGTCGATGAACCGCCGTCCGCTGCCGCCCAGATGAAATTCTGCGGGCTGCTCGTCCCGATGGCAGCGCCGTTGGCGGGATCGTCGTCCGCCATGAACGCTCCCATGTGGAAGGCGTCGGCGGTGCACTGGGTCGGCGTGGTGCCGAGGGCGATCCCGGTATCGAGCTGGTTGAGATCCCCCGAATTGCCGTTCCACATCCAGCCCCGGTCCGGAACGAGGGTCCCGCGGAAGAAGGCGCCGCCGCTGAGCATCGCGCCGAGATCGTGCGCGCCCGTCCAGTCGAGGCTCGCGGCCTGGTCGTCGGCCGCCGCCAGCACCCAGAAGGCGTCCATCCTGCCAAGGATGTCGCTGCCCGAGGTCGCGCCGTCCTTCAGCGCCCGGATGAACGTGTCGATCAGCGTCTTGCGATCGTCGTCCGGCGGGTTGTCCATGCGCGCGAACAAGGCCGCCGCTTCCGGCGCATAGGGGCTCGCGGCCGCGACGCCGCAGGCGTGGACCGCATGCTGGCATCCCGCCATCGCCGCGATCGTCACCGGTCCCATGAGCCTGCTCCTTTCGCCGCGACGGAAGCGGCGGCTACCGCCCGCCGAGCGGCACCAGGTCGAACAACGGCTTGCCGAGCCGCATCGTCATCGAGGTCCCGTCCAACCGGACCGCCGCGATCTGGCCCGATGCGCGGAAATCCAGCTTCGTGTCGGTTTCGCCGATCGTGTAGGGCCCCTTGGCCACGGCCGTGGCGCGCGGCCGGTCGCGCATCGTCAGGGTCAGCGCGACGTCGCCCGTCTGATATTCGAAATCGGGCACGAAGCCGCGGATCATCATCCGCGTCTTGCCGTTGTCGAGATACTGGTCGGCCGATTGCAGGAACCAGGAATCCGGCGCCGCGGTCGCGATCTCGTGGATATAGATGTTGCCGGCGGTGTCGCCCATCAGGGTCTGGGCGCCGAGCACCTGGGAGAGCGGCCCCGGCGGCAGCATCGAACCCCGCGCGAGCTGCCCCCGGTACCAGACCGCCATGCCCCCCGCCGCCGCGGCCGCCGCCGATTCGTCGACGCAATAAGCGAGGTAGCGGCTGCAATTGACGCCGGTCGCGTCGCGCTTGTCGGGGTAGAGGATCCAGATCTCGTTGAACGAGGAATTGACCTCGACCCGGATCGAGGAGGTCACGCCCGGCGTGGGCACGTCGACATTGGCCTTGAAGTCCTTGGAGATCGGGCAGGCGAGCATCTCGGACGCGGCGCCCGGCTCCCAGCGGTAGAAATTGAGGTCGATGCCGACCCAGTAAGCGATGCCCTTGTCGACCGCGACCGCGCCGGTGGCGACGGCGCCGACGCCGGTATCGACCCGGTCGAAGCGATAGGCCTGGCTCGGGTCGCCGACGAACTGGCCCATCCACAGGCCGCTCGTCGTCCACACCCCGACATAGGCGCCGACCAGGGCCGCGGCGAGGATCGTGCCGCCGTCGTCGAGCACATGCTCGAAGCAATTGTTGGTCGGAAGCGTCGTCCAGACATTATAATCCTCGAGGTCGCTGCCGCGGATGCAGGCGGGGTTGAAGGTGCCGGAGACCTCCTCGTTGCAGCCGAAGGCGAGCACCTGGCGCTCCTGCGTCACCAGCATGCAGGTGATCTTCACCGGCGCGGCGGCGACGATGGCGGCGGCGGTGCCCGGCACCGGCATGGCGTAGAGGCCGCCGAGGCGCGGAACGGCGAGCAGGGTCGAGCCGAAGGCAGCGAGCGACCAGTTGAACACGTCGCCGTCGGGGCTGAAGCCGGCCGGGGTGACGTCCGTCGGCACGCCGGTCTCGGAGTCGATGCCGGCGCCGACGAAGAGCTTGGCGCCGCCGCCATAAGCGACATAGTCGGTGCCGTCATTGACGTAGCCGATCATGTCGGTGATGGACGCGCCGAGCCCGGAAAAGAGCAGCGACCAGCCGCCGATGCACTCCGGCTTGCCCTGCCGGAAGCGCACGTTCGACCCGTCCGCCCACTTCCCCTCATCCTCGAAGGTCGTGTCGTCCGAGCTCAGCCCAGGCGGCGGAAGAAAGGTGATGAGGTCGGCCATGGCAATGGAACTTTCGTCATGTTGGCAGTCTGCGATTGTCCGCCGGGTTCGGATCGGCGCGGCCGAAGCCGCGGCAAAGGTGGGCTGCCCGGAAAGGCGGCCGCTCAGGCCGTCAGCCGAGCTGCTTCCGGACGCTGAACCGGTTGACGGTACAGGTCAGGAACCCGCTCGGATCGACCAGACGCAGCTTCTGCGTGGCGCCGGCGACCGCGATCACCTGCCAGGTGCCGACCGCCTGCGGAAGGTCGACCGCCGTTCCGCCCCCGAGCTGCACCTGGAGCTTCGCCAGGTCCGGATTGGAGTCGGGCTCGAAATCCGAGATATCCACCTCGCACAGATAGGACGCGCCGGCCTCCAGGCTCTCCATGCTGTCGGTTGCGACATTGGTGTCGGTCTCGACGTAGGCGATTCCTTCTTCCTCATCGGTCCAGGCCGCCCAGCCGGCGCCGGTGGTCGTCCCCCCTACCACGGTCCAGTAGAGATTATGCCCCAATCCGAACTCGGGATCGTCGACGACCTCCGGCCCATAGAGGTGGCTGGCCCCGGCGCCGTGGGCCGCGGCATACCCGGCGAAGGCCGCGATCGCGGCAGGATGCATCAGCCGGCCATGCTGGACGCGAAGCGGCGTCCGTCCGCCCGCTCTGCCCGGGCCGCGGCGGCCCGGCCGCCACCGTCAAGGCCCTGCGGAAACAATGAAAGAAAGACGACGAGGCCGGCCACAATTCCTCCCTTTCGTTGCAGTTCAGCAAGTGAGCGCGTCCGGATTCGGCGGCGAAAGGCAGATGCTGTGCGAAGCGGATCGGCATGTTATGGCACGAACGGTGAAAGTCGCGATCTGCACGCCCTGTCACGGCGATCCCAGGATGGACTTCGTGCTGAGTCTTGTCGGATTGGTGACGCATCGGCTCGAAAGTGTCGACGTCCGCCTGTTCGTCATCCGATCCTCGGTCCTGCCGCACGCCCGCAACGTCCTCGTGCAGCAAGCGCGCGAATGGGGCGCGGACCGGCTGCTGTGGATCGATGCCGACATGACCTTCCCGCCCGACGCGCTTCAGCGGCTGCTGGCGCGGGACGCCGACGTGATCGGCGCCAATTACCGGCGCCGGCACGGCAATCACGGCCCCACCGCCTTCATCGGGCAAAATGCGGTCGTCACCACGAAGGAGAAGGCCGAGGCGGGACTGGTCGAGCGGGTGTCCGCGCTCGGCCTCGGCTTCTGCCTGATGCGCGCGGCGATCTTCGACCGGCTTCGCGAGCCCTGGTTCCTGTTCGGCTATGACAGCGGCCGCAAGCTCCCGATCACCGAGGACAGCTTCCTGTTCGCGAACCTCAACGCCGCCGGCGTCCCGATCCTCCTCGACCATGGCCTTTCATGGGAAATCGGTCATGTCGGCGAGACGATCCTGACGAATAATTAGGCACCGACACCGGTCATATAGGCCTGCAGAGCATTATAGAGATCGAGTGCTTCAGCGGCGTTCAGCGAACCGCCGACCCCGGCTGCGGCGAATTGGCGAAGAGAAAATTGCCCATCCTTCATACCGATGGTTATGTTGGAGTTCGGAATTCCGCTCGATGTCCTCGCCCCCGAGGTAAAAGTTAACGGAACACCGTTCCTGTACGCTTCCTCAGTCGAATTTCCTGATCGGTTGAGCATGAAAAGGCCACTGCCGTCGATCTGGGAGAGAACAACATTCTGGTGACCAATGCCGCCAATGCTCGAGTTAATCGTGAAGTTTGCACTATCGGAGCTCGATCGAACGCCCATTTCAAGTTGGGACGACGCTCCCATGTCATTGGCGGTGCTATCCTGCCCCGACGTCCGCGACCAAAGCCAGATATGCGCGCTGTTCAGCGCATAATTCGGCGCCGGTGCCGTCGTCGGGTTGAAACCTGTATCGATATAGCCGCTCGCGCCGTCGCCTTGCCAGCCGCGATCGGCGGTGAAGGTGCCGGTCCCCGTGATTGCGCCGTCGAAGCCGCCGCCCTTCCAATCGAGCAAGGCGGCCTGCTGATCGGCGGCCGCGAGGATGTAGAGCAAATCGAGCTTCGCCCAGATGTCGGAGCCGCTGGTCGCGCCGCTCTTGAGCGCGCCGACCAGGTCGTCGATCAGCTGCTTGCGGGCATCGTCGGGCGGATTGACCATCGCCGCGACGACCGCCGCGGCCTCGGCATTGGCGAAGGCGAAGCCGCCCGCGGCCGCGGCTGTCATGAGGGACATTTGGGCGCCGCCGATCGCGGCGACGACGGCGGGGTTCATCAGCTGAACGCGCCGGCGGCGACGACCGAGACGCTGGCGCCGGTCGTCACCTTCCACGAGCCCGAATTGCTCCTGAGGCCAAGGAAGATCGTGATCGGCGCGAGCGTCGGCAGGGCGACGGTGCCGCCGCCGGCGAAGACCGTGATCGCATTGCTCCCGTCCTTGATCGACACCGCGCCGCAGGCCGCGGCCGCCGGCACGATGACGAGGTGCGAGAGATAGTCGCCGATCGCGCCGACGCCATCGCCGCTCTCCGTGCCCACCAGCACCTGGTCGGTCTGCGCGGCGGCGATCGTCGCATATTCGGTGCCCGGGCAGAGGCTGAACACCGCGCCGTGCGCGGCATTGGGGTCGTAACGTTGCATGCTGGTTTCCTCTCGGCTTGGAGCGTTCGGGTCAGGTGACGGAATAGGCGCCGCCGACGACGATGAGCGTGTTGTTGTTGAAGCTCGCGTCGGTCACGTTGGACAGCGCGCCCGCGGCAAAGTTGACGAGGCCCAACGTTGTCGCCGCCGGCTGTCCAAGGCAGACCGGATTGGTGACCGTGGAGGCGAAGTTTGTGCCGGCGATCGTCATGGTCGCGGCCGGCAGCGCCGCGGCGATAAACGGTAACCCGGTGATGCTGGCAACCCCCGTCGCGCTTCCCTTCGAGGTGAGCAATATCCGGACATCGATGAAAACCAGCCTTCCCACCTTGGTATATCGTCCAGCCTGGGTGTTGTAGGTCACCCCCGTCGAAGCGCCGCCGAATGCCAGGGCCGGCGTCCAGCTCCCCTCCTCATAATCGTCGAGCGTGTTCGGATCCGCCGAAGCCACCTGCGTCGCCGGAAAGGCGATTCCGCCGCCATTGGCCTTGACCAGCCCGGAAAAGCTCTGGTCGGTCGTCCAGGCATTGGCGGTGCTGAGCAGAGGCAGGGTCGCGCCCGTCGTGCCGACATTCTGCGTCGCCGCCGTGCCGAGCCCCAGATTGGTCCGCGCCGCCGCGGCCGAGGCGAGATCGGACAGATTGTCGGCGCGCAAGGCATAGGCCGCATCATCCCCCGCCGGCGCCAGCTCCCGCCAGGCTGTCCCGTCCGAATAGCCGATCCGCTTGTCGTCGGTGTTCCAGACGATCCCGCCCTCATAATCCGAAGCCGTGGGAAGATCGGCGGCCGCCACCCGCCACGGCCGGAACGGCGCGCTCATCACCGACTTGAAGCCGGACAGGATCGAATCCCCAAAGCGCGGCAGCCAGGCCGGGCCTTCGGAAGGGCGGAACAGCTTCATTCAGGCTGCGATCGTCGTCGGCATCGTGCAGATTGCGGCAGGGATCATCGCATGGCTCCTAGGTGAGCTGCGCCTTTATGGAGCAGCCGGTGATGAGGATGTCGGAAGACGACGGGACACCGCCGGTATTGAGAATAAGGGCCGAATCCGTATTCCCGGCAGAATGATCGAACATATAGATCCCCGCTGGAGAGCCCGCCGGGATCATACCAAGGCCGGTTCCGAACGACGCTCGGTGGCGGATGAAGATGTTGACGTCGGTGGACGTCGCCAACGTGACGGCGACGTGCAGCGTGTCGGTCGAGCCGATTGCGCCCGTTGCCATTCCCGTACAGCCGGCAGTGCCGTCACCCGCCGGAAATTTGAGTTGTCCTCCCGCGACGGATGCGGAGCCGTCGAAGCTGAGGCCTGTCGTGCCGGCGAAGACGGGCTGCGGAAACAGCTCGGGCCCATAAGCATGCGCCGTCGCGGCCGCGTGGACCGCCGCCGATTGCGCGGCCACCGCCGCCAGGGCCGCGATCATCACCCGGTCACGATGTTGAAGGCCGGCGGGTTCACCGGAAGCTCGATCGCGCGCGGCGCGGCGCCGCGGCGGCGGGTCTCGCGGCGCAATTTGTCCAATGCCTCCTGCTCCTCGTCGCGGGCCAAAGCGAGGCCGTCGGGATCGCGCAGCGAGCCGCGGCACAGGATCTTCTTGGCGGTGGCGAGGATCAGCCGATAGCCCTCGACGGTCCACGCATTGGACGTCGCCGGAACGCCGAGATCGGCGGTGCCGTAGACGACGAGCGCATAGGCCGCGTCCGGCGTCGGATAGAAAGAGAGATCGTCCAGATAGGTCGCCCAGTCGGTCGGCTGCCCCTTGACGATATTGGCCGGATCGAAGCTGCGCTCCAGATTCTCGACCGGTACCTTGCGCAAGGGCGCGCCCAGATAGGAGACGATCGTCGCCGATCGCATGCCGGCCGGCAGCGCCGCGGTGGCGATGTTCGGCACGGTCGTCACCGTACCCGAGGCGCGGTTGAACCAGAACAGCTCGTCCGCCCAGGTCTCGATCGCGTCGGCGACGGCGTCGATCTTGGCCTGCTCGAGCTCCCCGCCCGCGCCGAGATCGTCCCGGTTCGTATCGAGGATGATGCGGGTATAGAGATCGGTCAGCGTCGCCATCCGCGCCTCCGCAGGAAAAAAGAAGGGGAGGAGGCCGCGAAGCCCCCTCCCCTCAGGGTCAGTTGTTGTGCAGCCGGCAGGCCAGGGAGGCCCGCAGCGTCTTGTACCCGTAGAGGACGTCGATCCTGCACGGGAACTTGTCGTTGTTGATGTCGTAGGCGCGGACGATCCGCATCGAGACGCCGTCGAGCACCTGGCGCGACGCGAAGTCGACGCCCTGCGGCATGACCAGGTCGGCGGTCGCGAAGGCGAACGCTTCCTTCTGGAACATGAGCGAGGTGCCGACCGCGGTCGATGCGGTGCCGGCGATCGCCACCGCCGCCGTGGTCGAGGTCGTCGCCGCGACGCAATTCTGCTTCGGCCCGCCGAGGAAGATGCTCGGCGAGATCGAGACCGAGCCGCCGCCGCCCGCATAATCGGCGGTGACGACGAACTGGCGCAGGGCGCCCTGGTCCGCCTTCGATTCCGGATGGCAGCGGTCGATGCCGGCGATGGTGATGACGTCGCCCTTCTTGAGCGTGCCGGTGCCGGTCGCCACCGTGATCGCGGCATATTCGGTGCCGTCGGTCGCAAGGCCGGTGGTGTTGGTCGTATAGGCCGTGTTGCCGGCGCCGCGCAGGTGGGCCGGGATCAGCGTATTCTCCGCGAAATCGAAGCCCGCGGTCCGGCCGACATAGCCTTCCTTATACTGCTTCGAGATCGTGTCCTGCGCGTTGAACAGGCCCTTGACGTCGGTGACGATGTCGACATTGTCCTGCGTGTTGAGCAGGGCCGTCCGATCATTGAGCGGCGCCAGGTGATCCTGGAGGAGCTTGCGCCCCTGCAGCACCTTGGCGAGCGTCGCCGCCGATCCGCCGTTCCACACGCTGTTGGCGACGTCCTTGTACATCGACAGCGAATCCGCCTCGATGTTCGCGGCAAGGACGGTCATCGCCGGCTGCAGGATGCGGTCGGAGAAATCGTCGAGCGACAAAGTGAGGTCGACCGAGGTGAAGTTGAGGTCGACGCCCTTCTGGGTGCCGACGGTCAGCGACACGCTGGTCTCGTTCGTATCCTGCGTCGTCAGGGTCGCGCCGGTGCGCACGCTATACTGGTTGGGCAGCCGGATCTTGAGCGTGTCGCCGATCCGGGCGCCCTTCTTGGCGAAGCTGTCGTCATATTCGCGGACGATATTGCCCACGAAGTTGAGCTTCTGGTGGAGGATGCGCAGCGCCTCGCGGGTCACTGCGGTGGGGGTGAGAATGCTGTTTGCCATGGTGAAAAATCCATCTGTGGGAAGGCCGGCGCCTCACGGCGCGGGTGGGTTGAGAGGAACGAGCGACATTCGCCTTCTCCCCTGGTGGGAGAAGGTGGCCTGCAAGGCCGGATGAGGGGTGCGCGGCGAAGCCGCGCGCCGGACGCGGTCCGGCACCCCCACCCCCACCCCTCCCCACAAGGGGGAGGGGCTTGAGGCGGCGCGTCTGAACGTCGCTCTTATCGAGCCCGGCGCTTGCGCACCTGCTCGTTGCGGCGCCGCGCCCATTCCTCCGCGCTCAGCCGGTCGTCCAGTCCCTGGCCGGGCGCGCGCGAGGCGGCGGGGCGGGCTGCTGGTTCGGCCTGCTGCGCGGCGAGGTGACGCTGCGCCTGCTGCTGCTTGCCGCGGATGAGGTTGTACTGGTGCGCGTCGTGCAGGACCTTGACCAGGCGGGGATCGGTGAAAGCCTCCTCGATCTCCGCCCTGTGCAGGCCATATTGCCGGGCGCCCGTCTCGAGCAGGCCCGATGCCAGCTCGGGACCCCATCCCTTGATGTCGCGGGCGAGCACGGCACGGCCTTCCTCGATGCGCCTGGCAGTGTCCTGCTGCGCGGCGAGATTGCGATGCTGTACGAGCTGCGAAAAATAGCCCGCGGCCTGGCCGCGCGCCTGCTGGAGCTGCTGGAACTGCCGCCAGCCCTTCTGGGCCTCGAACGGGTCCTGCTGCTCCCAGCGGTCCCAGTCGATGCGGTTGTAATAGCCCAGCTGCTGGTCGAGCGCCCGCACCTGGGCGAGCGTCCCGATCTCCGCATCCGAAGCCTGGTGGAGGACCTGGCGCTCGGCCTCGACGGCCCGGCGCATGTCCGCCACTTCCTGCGTCTTGCGGGTATAATCGGCCTGCCTCAGGAACGCATCCTTGAGCGCCTTGGGCACGCGGAACCTCTGCCCGTCATGCTCGACTTCCTCGCTGTCGTCCGGTTCGACCGGATTGCCATATTCATCGAGGGTCGGCTCAAGCGTCTCGGTCTCGACTCCCGCTTCGTCGGCGAGGGTGGACAGGTCCGTATCCTCGTCGCCGCCCGGGTTGGTCGCGGTCTCGTTCTCCATGGGACTCCTCTTTCAGGAAAAGGCGCGTCTCACGACGGGCCAGGGAAAGCCGCTCCCCGCGGGGTTGGCGGCGAATACGAAAACGACGTGGCAGAGTCGGCAAGTCAGTTATGGGGATTGTACTCGTCGAAAAGTATATTACATATCGTCGTTTCGACGAATTTAATCTGGATAACCGACATGATTTTCGACTACCCCCCGCTGGAGCAACTCGATCTCGATGTCCTGCAGATGATCCGCGAGCACCGGCAGATGCTCCGCTACCAGGTCGGGCAGAATCCTCTCCGATGGAACGGCTTCCTCCGAAAAAATACCTTTGCGCGGGCCTTGCAAGGCTCGAACAGCATCGAGGGCATCAACGCCGACCTGTCGGAGGCGGTCGCCATCATCGATGATGAAAGACCGGAAACGCTCGAAGACGAGACGATTCGCGCGCTCCAGGGCTACCGGACCGCGATGACCTATATCATTCGCAGCCATGAAGATCCGCATATGGAGATAAGCGCGCAGTTCATCCGCAGCCTCCATTTCATGATGCTGAATTACGATATGACCAAGCTGCCCGGGCAGTGGCGGAACGGCCCGGTCTATGTCGTGCACGAATCCAGCGGCGAGAGGGTTTACGAAGGCCCCGAAGCAGAAAAGGTCCCTGGCCTGATCCAGGAACTGGTCGACCAGATAAACTCCTCGGAGGATCGGGGGTCGGCAACCGTCCTGGGTGCCATGGCCCATCTGAATCTCGCCATGATCCATCCGTTCAAGGACGGGAACGGTAGAATGGCAAGAGCGCTTCAAACGCTCGTAATTTCTCGAAACGGCGTTACCAGCCCGATCTTTTGCAGCATAGAGGAATGGCTCGGACGCAATACGGAAGCCTATTACGCGATCCTTAAGGAAATCGGCCAGGGAAGCTGGCATCCGCGGAATTCGGCACTGCCCTGGGTTCGGTTTTGTCTACGCGCTCATTACCAGCAGGCAGTGACCCTGATAAAGCGGAACACCCAAATCGGGCGGGTCTGGGGGGACGTGTCGGAAGTCGTTCGGGCGCAACGCCTGCCGGAGCGAGTTGAAGAACCCCTGCTGGATGCGGCGTTCGGCTACAAGGTTCGCAATAACACCTACAGGGAAAATCAGGACATTTCCGATGTCGTGGCAAGCCGCGACCTCAAGCGGCTTTGCGAGCTCGGTTATCTGGAGCCCGTCGGTGAAAAGCGCGGCCGCTATTACATTGCGGCGCCGCTACTTCGTGAGATCGCGGCCCGCAGCCGAGACACTCGCCGCGCCGAAGACCCATATGATATCCTGCAGAAGCGCGAGCGCTCTGAGCAATTTAGCTTGGGAGTCTGAGCATGGATCACAAATTCAAATTCCGCATCAGAATGGCCCCCTACCCCGGCTGCGCCCCCATCCCGACCACCTGCGGCCGCATCGCCTCGATCCGCCGCGTCTCGGCGTCGTAGCTCTTCACCTGCAGCTCCTGGCTCTTCAGCCCCTGCTCGTTCTGGCGGTTGGCGAGCTCGGTCTCGAGCAGGGCGATCCTGAGCTGCATCGCCTGATTCTCCTGCGCCTGCTGCTGAAGCTTCGCCGCGCCCTGCTGGATCATCTGCTGCTGCTGGTTCATCTGCGCCGCCACCTGCGGCGGCAGCCCGCCGCCTCCGGCGCCTCCGGGCCCCTGCTGCGCCTGGGGCGGCAGCATCAGCCGCAGCCGGTCGGCGAGCTGGTCGGCGAGCGGCATGTCCTGCTGCTCCACCCAGATGTCGGCGATCAAAGGAATGACCTGCGGCGCCGCCTGCATCATCTGCATCATGAGGTCGTTCGCCTCCTCGCGCCGCGACGTGTAGCTCGGCCCCGACGCCACGGTGAGGTCGTATTTCCCCGCCGCGAGATCGTAGACATGCCCGACCACCGCCGGCGGCATCAGCTGCATCGGATTGTTCGGATCGGGCTGGGGCGGCCCGACCAGGGGCGTCACCGCCTGCCCGGTCGGCGCGACCTGGGCATTGGCCGGCGCCAGATCCTCGCCGAGCACGCGGATCATCCGCTGGGTCGAATAGACCTTGGGGATGAGGTCGAGGAGGATCCGCCCCGAATGCCGGATCGCCCGCGACAGATTGTCGATGAAGTGGAAGGTCGAAACGTCCCCTTCCCGCTGCCGCGCCATGATCGCCCGGCCCGACGTCTCGTTGCTTTGCGCGCCCAATGACGCATCGTAAATGCCGATGATCGCCTTCATGTCGTCATTGGCGTTCAGCGCCTCCTGCAGCGCCCCCGCCGGCACCCCGGCGAAAGGCTGGCGCTGCGGCATCGGCGAGCCCTTGCGATATTCCAGCTTCGACAGGCTCGCGCGGTTCGCCACGTCCCAATTGGGATCGACGTCGAACGCCCCCTGCTCGCCCACCCAGGGCGCCTTGGGCGCGAGCGCGGCCAATTCGGTCGTCGTCGTCCGCCAGTAATTGAGCATTTCCTGCGCCGATTTGGCGTCGCGGATCAGGGATCGGAAATGGCGCTTGCCATGCTCGTCGATCACCTCGTCGCCGTAAACGGGGACGATCGGGATATATTTGCCCGCCCACGCGACCGTCTTCAATATCTCGGCCCCGGTCATCAGCCGCTGGGTGACCTTGTACGTCTCGACCGTGCGCGGCCGGCCGACGACCTCGACGCCCTGGAACTGGACCGGATTGGCCTCCAGTTCGTCGAGCGCGATGATCGACCCGTCGGAAAGCGCGACGATGTCGTGGGTCGCCTTCTCCCGCGTCCAATATTCGGCGAGGACGACGTCGTCGCCGTCGAGCCAGTCCGGGCAGTCGGCGAAGTCGAACTCCCAGCTCGTGCATTCGGCGTCCGGATATTGGCGCTCGAACTCGTCCTTCGTCATCGTCGTGATGACGAAGGCAGTGTTCCAGTCGGAGGAGTCCGCCGCGGTCGATCGCGGATCGCCGTAAACGGTGAACGGATTGGCGATGCGCTCGATCACGATATCCTGGTCGAAGGCATCGTCGCAGGCATAAGCGGTGTTGACCCGCCAGAAGCCGAAGCCCTGCCCCACCGCATGCTCGATCGCGGTGTCGTAGGCGACGTCGGCGTCGGACGTCGCCTCGATGTTGCGGATCAGCCCGTCATAGATGCTGGCGACGCGCGGATCGGCGCCGCTATCCTGCGGGTGGACCTTGATCGACGGCTTGTTCTGCCGGGAATCGTTGACGACCTGGCGGATGAAGGACGGCATCTTGTTGAAGGTCAGGCACGGCCGATGCTCGCGCCGCCTCTGCTCCTCGACCGCCGCCGGCCATTGCCGCCCCAGCCGCGCGAATTCCAGGTCCGCCTGCGCCTCGCGCTGATTGTCCTGCCAATATTCCCGCGCCCGCCGATAATCCTCCCGCGCCGCGGCAAGGATCTTGTCGGGCGTCTCGCCGGAATCGTCCTCGGCGCCATAAGCACCCTCGGGAGCCATCTCACCCATCCCAATCTCCCATCATTTGCCAATCCTCCCCGGGACGGGGAGGGGGACCGGCCGTAGCCGCAGGCGGGGGCTGGTGGAGGGGGGCATGAGACCCGCACAGA
>DASUHH010000068.1:0-42081 GCA_036273615.1 Allosphingosinicella sp.
CGAGGCGTGCTCGCCCTGATGATCCAGAACCAGCCGGACCGCACGCTCGCGTACCTCCGCCGGATACTTCGTCGTCTGCTTTCCCATAACGGCTCCCACTTCTCACAAGTTGGAGCCTCCAGGAAACCCGGGGCGGTTCAAATCACAGACACGGCAGCCTGCCAGGGGCTTGAGGGACGATTCAATCTCCGGTGCATTGAAAATGTCGGTAAAATGCCGTACATGGCCTGCCAAAGGAGCTTGGCCATGGTTGCACGGACAGAGGAGCGCCGATCCGAGCGGCTGGAGGTACGCGTGCCGCCATCGCTGCACAGCCGCGTCAGCCATGCCGCGGCATTGCGCGGTCAGACCGTCGCGGCATTCGTGACCGCGGCCGTGCAGGATGCCGCGCAGCGGGCGATCGAGGACGCGGAGGTCACGCGGCTCAACCGCGACGACTTCGACCGGCTGCTGCGCGCGCTCGAAACCGACGCCGCGCCCAACAAGGCTCTGCGCGCCGCGGCGGCGCGTCATCGCGCGCATGTAGCGGGCGATGCGTGAGCGACGCGGCGAGGTTCCGGTTCGAGCGGCTATCGGCGGCGCATGATCGCACCGGCTTCTCGTGCGAGCATGCTTCGCTCACCGACCATCTGCTGAAGTTCGCCGGCCAGAACGAACGCGGCGACATGGCTGCCTGCTATGTCGCGCTGTCGGACGGGTCCGACAGGGTCGCGGGCTATTACACGCTCTCCGCACATGCGGTGCTGTGCGACGAATTGTCCGAAGAGCAGCGCAAAGGCTTGCCGCGCTATGACCGGATTCCCGCATTTCTGATCGGACGGCTGGCGCGCGATCTCTCGATGAAGGGGCGCGGTCTGGGCGAGCTGCTGCTGGCCGACGCCATCGCGCGCCTGGCCTCCGCCGAGGCAGCCGGCCGGATGATCGTGGTCGATCCGATCGATGCGAAGGCGCTCGATTTTTACGCGCTTTACGGCTTCACGCCGCTCGGTCAGGCGACAGCTCGGCTGTACCTGCCGATGTCGGTCGCGAGAAAGGCTCTCGGAGCATCTTGAGATTCGCGGCGGCGTCCCGGCGCGATCGGGCGCAGTTTCCGTGGAACGCCATCCTCCCGACGGCAAGCGCCAGAATCTCCGCCGAATTCCCCAACGTGCGAAATCACCGGACCGTCACCGTCGCGCTCAGCGGCAAATGGGCGGAGGAATCGCCGGCCATCAGCCGCACCGGCTCGCGCTCCACCACGAAGGCCTGGCGTGGTTCATCCCAGTAGGCGAGCTGCCCCGCCTGGAGCGTCATACGCACGATCTTCGTTTCGCCGGGCCGCAGGTGAATCCGGCGGAAGCCGGCGAGCTTCAGCGGCGGACGCTCCACTTTCGATGCGAGATGGCGGACGTAAAGCTGCGGAACGGCGTCGCCGGCGACCTTGCCTGTATTGGTCACGTCCAGGCTCACCGTCACCGCGCCGGTGCGCGACAGGCTCGGCGCGCTCGTGCGCAGCCGGGCGTAGCGGAAGCTGGTGTAGCTGAGGCCGTAGCCGAACGGGTAGAGCGGCGGCCCCTTCATATACATGTAGGTCCGGCCGTGGCGGATGTCGTAATCCATCATCGGCGGGAGCTGGTCCATCGAAGCCGGCCAGGTGACCACGGTATGGCCGCCGGGATCGTAATCGCCGAACAAAGCCTGCGCGATCGCCCAGCCCTCATCCTGCGAGCTGTGCGCCATGTGGAGGATCGCCGGCACGTGCGCCTGCGACCAGCCGATCGTGTAGGGGAAGCTCGACACCAGCACCATGATCGTGCGCGGGTTCGCCTCCAGCACCCGGCGCACCAAAGCCTCCTGGGCGAGCGCCAGCGTCTCGCGGTCGCGGCCCTCGCGCCCGTCGCCCGGATCGGCGCAGGGCCTGGTGCCGTTGTCGGTCCAGTCATGAGCCATGTCGGGCCCGCAGGTGGGATCGTTGCCGACGACCACGATCGCCACGTCGGAAGCCTTCGCCGCCCGCACCGCCGCATCGCCGTCATCGTCGGCGGCATAGTTGACCGCCACGTTCGGGCCGACCGCCGCCCTGATCCCCTGCAGCGGCGTGATCGCATGGGGCGGATGGCCGCCATACCAATCCCAATGAACGGAGTCGGCGAGCGGCCCGATCACCGCGATCGATCGGATCCGCCCCTTGTTCAGCGGCAGCGCGCCGGCATCGTTCTTGAGCAGCACCAGGCTCTCCAGAGCCATGGTGCGGGAGATCGCCTGATCCTCTGCGCTTTCCCAGGGCGGCGTCCCGTCGTGCACCCGCGCATAAGCGACGCGCCCGGGCGGGTCGAGCAGGCCGAGCTTCAGACTGATCCGGAACTTGCGCCGCAGCGCCTCGTCGAGGTCGGCCGAGGTGACGGAGCCCTCCTTCACCGCCTCGCGAAGCGCATCCCGGTAATTGTCGAGATACTGGTTGATCCCGGCCTTCAGCGTCGCGACCACCGCCTCTTTCTGGGTCGGGAAACGGTGATAATATTTGACGAGGTTGGTGACGGCGCCGCCGTCGCTCGACACCACGTCCACGCCCCATTTGCCGATCACCACCTTCCGGAGCACCGGGTTGATCGCCATCGGAACGCCGTTCCACGCATTGTAGGAGGCCATCACGCCCCTTGCGCCGGCATCCTGGAAGGCCATTCGGAAGGGGACCGAATAATATTCGTGGAACAGCCTTTCGTCGAAATCGGAGCTGGAATTGGAGCGGCCATTCTCGTTGCTGTTGGCGAGGAAATGTTTCAGCAAAGGCGCGGCCTGCCAATATTTCGGGTCGTCGCCCTCCAGGCCCCGGGCGAAGGCGGTGGCCATGGTCCCGTTGAAATAGGGATCCTCGCCATAGACTTCCTCGCTGCGGCCCCAGCGCGGGTCGCGCGCCAGATCGGCCTGGGGACCCCAGAGCATCAGGATCTGCCGATTGAAGCGCCCGGTCTGGCTGATCCAGCGGGCTTCATGGCCCTCGACCCAGCCGGCCTGGCGCACCAGATCGGGATCCCAGCTCTCGCCCATGCCCGGCGGCTGCGGGAATTGGGTGGTCGGGATCGCGGTGCGGCCGCGCCTTTCGTCGCCCCTTTGCACCACGCCATGTATGCCCTCGGACGCGCCGAAGCTCGGCACGCCGAGCCGCGGCACGCCCGAATTGGTACCGAGCGCGTCGATCTTCTCGTCGATCGTCATGCGCGACAGCAGGTCGGCGATGCGCGCCTCGGCCGGCAGGTCCGGGTTGCGGAAAGTCTCCGTCCGGGCGAAAGCCGCCGCCGCCGCCATTGAAGCGGCCGCCGCCGCAATCGCCACAATCCACCGCCGCATCCCACGCCCTCCCGCCAGCTCCTGGTCGCGGCATTTCTAGAGCGGTTTTCAGCCGGGTGGAATGAGCCGGCCGCCATTGGCGGGTCTCTCGCCGTCGACGGGCATTCGACGGCCGACATTCCTTGACATGGGCCGAGGCCCTGGTCATCAATCGGGCCAGCGCGCTTCTGGAGCGCCACCTGTCCGCGGCAAGGGAGATGGCTCCCATCCAGCTCGATCGGGTCCTTACGAACCCTTCTTCCAGCCTTTCGTAAGCGGACGTCTGGCGATTGGAAGGAAGGTTTCCGATGCGCCGTGCGCTCACTCCAAGGACGACTCTCGACACCCTCCGCAAGGACGCCAAGCGTTGGCTGAAGGCGTTGCGCGCGGGCGATGACGCCGCTCGGCGGCGGCTCCGCGAAGCCTGGCCCAAGGCTCCCGCCGAGCCGGGCCTGCGCGACGTGCAGCATGCGCTCGCGCTCGAATATAAGCGGGAGAGCTGGATCGATCTCCGCGCCGCGCTGGACGACCTGGCGCTCGCCCGCAAGAGCCATCAGGAAAGGGTGGAGCAGCTGCTTCGCCACGGCTGGGAACGCGCCGGAGTCGGCGTCGCGCGGCGAATCCTCGCGCGGCATCCCGAGGTCGCCGGCGACAGCCTGTTCACCGCCGCGACCTGCGGCGATCTCGCCGGGGTCGAAAGCCGGCTCGCCCAGGCGCCCGACGCGGCACGGCAGGCCGGCGGGCCGCTCAACTGGACCGCGCTCGCTTACGTCACTTACGGCCGTCTCGATCCGGTCAACGCGGTCGCGATCGCGGGCCGCCTGCTCGACGCCGGTGCCGATCCCAATTTCCGGTTCGACGACGGCTGGGGCTCGCCCTTCAAGATACTGACCGGCGCAGTCGGCCTCGGCGAGGGCGCCAGGTCCAGCCACCCACAGGCGCGCGAACTGGTCGATTCGCTCGTCGCCCGCGGCGCCGACCCGTACGACCACCAGGCCCTCTACAACATTTCGATCGTCGGTGAGGAGACGGACTGGTACGACTTCTTCTGGACCTTTTGCGAGGCGAATGGGCGGCTCGATCCATGGCGGATCGCCGGCGAGGGACGGCTCGGCTTCAGCTTCGGAAAGACGACGCTCGACTATCTGCTCGGCAATGCCGTCGGCCAGGACCATCTCGCGCGCGCCTTATGGCTGCTGGCGCGCGGCGCCGATCCGGACACCACCCACGCCTACACGCGCCAGCCGCTCCATGCCCTCGCCCAATTGTCCGGCTTCACCGCGATGGCGCGCCTGCTCGAGCGGCACGGCGCAGCGCCGGTGGCGCTGACGGGGGTCGAGGCGCTCCGGGCCGCCTGCCTGCGTGGAGACGCGCCGGCGGCGCGGGCGCTGCTCGCTGCCGAGCCGGGGCTGCTTCGCGATTCGGCGCCGCTGCGCGCGGCGGCGGAGTTCGGCAATGCGCCGGCGGTGCGCCTGTTGCTGTCGCTCGGCGCCGATGTCGGCGGCCTCGACGCGGACGGGATCAGCGCGCTCCACCGGGCGGTCCAGTCGGGCTCGCTCGAAACCGTCGACCTCCTCCTGGCGGCGGGCGGGAACGTCGATCTGCGCGAGCGCAAGTGGAAGGGAACGCCCTTGAGCTGGGCCGGCGTGCTCGGGCGGCCGCAAATCGCCGAGCGCCTGGCGCCGCTCAGCCGCGACGCGCGCGCGCTGGCCTGGATGGGCATGACCGAGCGGCTCGCCGCCATTCTCGATGACGAGCCGCACGAGGCGAGGGCCGTCCTGCCCGACGAGGAGGCGCCGTCGCTCCTCTTCTGCCTGCCCGACGATGAAAAGAAAGCGGTGGCGGTCGCCCGGATCCTTTTGGCGCACGGCGCGGACGCGACGCTGCGCAACAAAGGCGGCGAGACCGCGATCGACGCGGCCCGCCGGCGCGGGCTCGAGGAGGCGGCCGAGCTGATCGAAGGTGGCGAGGCCGAAACCTGATCGCCCGCCGATGCGCGGAGCCGGATCTTTCCCGGCTCCGCATACGGCGAATTGACCTTTGTATTTGTCGGACTAAACTGCGCGCGGGCTCGGGAGGATGACGATGACCGGCGGCAGCCGTTGCACGATGGTCGCGATAGTCTCGCCGCGTTTCCCGCCGCTTCGGGCCGGGGGCCGAGCGACGCGTTGGGCGCGTCGATCGCGCCTTTCGGCAAGCCCGGAGCAAGCCGACATTCGCAAGGGAGATTTACCATGGAATCCGGGAAAGCCCTGAGGAGCGCAGCCCGCGTGGCACGGCGGCTGACCGCGCGCCTGGCCGCGCTCGCGGCCGCCATCATGCTTGCGACGGCGGCCCAGGCCCAGGCCGACCGGATGACGCCGGTCCCGACCCCGGCGCAGGCCGATGCGATCGTGCTCGGGACGGGTCCGCTGCCCGGCGCGACCGCCCCGGAATCCTGGCACAAGCAATATGGCAGCCTGTTCGCCCGCAACGTCACCGTCGCGACGCTGACGCCCTATCTTCCCGATCCGGCCAGGGCGACCGGAACCGCAGTGATCGTCGCGCCGGGCGGCGGCTTCCGCACATTGTCGATGGAGAATGAAGGGTCCGACGTCGCCCGGGCGCTCGCTGCTCGCGGCGTCGCTGCGTTCGTGCTCAAATATCGGCTCGTCCCGACGCCGCCGGACCTGCCGGGCTTCGAGCGCTCGATGCGCGAGATGTTTTCCGGCGCCTCGCGGCCGCCGCCGATGAACGCAGCGCAGGCGGCGGCCAGCATCGCGCCCCAGCTTGCCGACGCCCGCGCCGCCTTCGCGCTGGTCCGGCGCCGCGCGGCGGAATGGCATGTCGATCCGGCGCGCGTCGGCATGGTCGGATTTTCCGCCGGAGCGATGCTGACGCTGGCGACGGCGCTGTCCGGCAGCGACGCCAAGCCCGCCTTCATCGGCATCATCTACGGCCCGCTTGCGCCGGTCACGGTGCCGCCGGACACGCCGCCGATGTTCGTCGCCCTCGCCGCGGACGATCCGTTGTTCGGGAATAGCGGGACCGGGCTGATCGACAGCTGGAGGGCGGCAAAGCGGCCGGTGGAGTTCCACCTCTACGAGCAGGGCGGGCACGGCTTCGGAATGTATCCGAAGGAGACCACCAGCACCGGATGGTTCGACGCCTTCGCGCGGTGGATGGGAATGCACGGCTGGCTGAAGGCCGCGCGCTAGATCCCTGCCAATCGCGCCCGCCGTTCACCGGCGGGGAATGCCCTCGGCCGGCGCAATCCCGATCAATGGCTGTCCCTCGGCAGCCCCTTGGTCTGCGCGATCCGCTGGTAGCGCTCCGAACCTTCGAGGATCGCACCGCTGTCGAGTTGCCCAGTCAGCGCGCGCTGGATTTCCTGCCAGGGCGTCTGCGCCGGCGGGTAGACGTAACCGCCCTTACCGGCCAGCGCCTCGCGGCGCTCGGCAAGCTCGGCATCGGATATCAGCAATTCGGCCCTGCCGCGCCCCAGATCGATACGGACCCGATCGCCGGTGCGAAGCAGGGCAAGGCCGCCGTCCGCGGCTGCCTCGGGCGACGCATTGAGGATCGAGGGCGAGGCCGACGTGCCCGATTGCCTGCCGTCGCCGATGCAGGGCAGGGCATGCACGCCCTCGCGGATCAGATAGACCGGCGGCCGCATGTTCACGACTTCGGCCGCGCCCGGATAGCCGATGGGCCCGACGCCCCGCATGAACAGCAAGGTGTCCCGGGTGATGTTCAGCGCCGGATCGTCGATCCGGCGGTGAAAGTCCTCGGGCCCGTCGAACACCACCGCCGGCCCTTCGAAGGCGTCCGGATCGTCGGGGTTGGAGAGGTAGCGGTCCCGGAATTCCGCGCCGATCACGCTCGTCTTCATGATCGCCGCGTCGAACAGATTGCCCTTGAGCACGATGAAGCCGGCCGCTTCGACGAGCGGGCGCGAGAACGGACGAATCACGTCCTCGTCCTCGATACGGGCGCCGCGGCAATTGTCGCCGATCGTCCGGCCGTTGACCGTCATCGCGCCCTCGTGGATCAGCCCCTGTTCCATGAGCTGCGCGATCACCGCGGGAACGCCGCCCGCCCGATAATAATCCTCGCCCAGATATTTGCCGGCGGGCTGCAGGTTGACGAGCAGCGGCACCTTGTGGCCATGGGCCTGCCAATCCGCCAGGTCGAGCTCGGCGCCGATGTGGCGGGCGATCGCCGCGAGGTGGATCGGCGCATTGGTCGAGCCGCCGATCGCGGAATTGACGACGATCGCATTGAGGAACGCCTCGCGAGTCAGGATGTCCGAAGGCTTGAGATCCTCGTCAACCATCTCGACGATGCGGAGCCCGGTGAGATAGGATGCTTCCTGGCGATCGCGATAGGGCGCGGGGATGGCCGCGGATCCGGGCAGCATCATTCCGAGCGCCTCGGCGAGGCTGTTCATCGTCGTCGCCGTCCCCATCGTGTTGCAATAGCCGGTCGACGGCGCCGAGGAGGCGACCAGACGGATGAATTTCTCGTCGTCGATCTCGCCCGCGGCGAGCATCTCGCGCGCTTTCCAGACGATCGTGCCGGATCCGGTCCGCTCCCCCTTGTACCAGCCGTTGATCATCGGCCCCACCGACAAGGCGATGGCCGGTATGTTCACGGTCGCGGCCGCCATCAGGCACGCCGGCGTGGTCTTGTCGCAGCCGGTCATCAGCACCACGCCGTCGAGCGGATAGCCGAAGAGCGTCTCGACCAGCCCGAGATAGGCGAGGTTGCGATCGAGCCCCGCGGTAGGCCGCTTGCCGGTCTCCTGGATCGGATGGACCGGGAATTCGAGCACGATTCCGCCGGCCTCCCGCACGCCCTCGCGGACTCGCTCGGCGAGGACGAGATGATGGCGGTTGCACGGGCTCAAATCCGATCCCGTCTGGGCGATCCCGATGATCGGCCGGCCCGAGCGAAGCTCCCCGAGGCTGAGGCCGAAGTTCAGGTAGCGCTCGAGATAGAGCGCCGTCATGTCGATATTGTCGGGATTGTCGAACCACGCGCTGCTTCGCAGCCGGCGCGGGGACGCCTTGTCGGTAATCATGAATTCGCCCGTTGCACGATCAGGGCGCGGTGGTCGAGAAGCGATAGACGATGACGTTGCGGTAGGTCTGTCCCGGATTCAGCCGAGCCGAACCGAAAGCCGGCTGGTTCGGGGTGTCGGGGAAGACCTGGGGCTCGAGCGCGATGCCGTCGCCCTGCCGGTAGGAATGGCCCGATTTGCCGATCGCGGTGCCATCGAGGAAATTGCCGGTATAGAGCTGGAGGCCGGGCTGGTTCGAGAGGATGTCGAGGATTCGTCCGGTCGCCGGATCCTCGAGCCGGACGTCGAGCCGGGGCTTCTCCGATACGGTGCGGGCGATCACGAAATTCTCGTCATAGCCCTGTCCGAACACGATCTGCGGATCGCGCCCGTCGCGGATGCGCAGGCCGATCGCGGTGGGGCGGCGAAAGTCGAACGGAGTCCCCCCGACCGGGCGAAGCTCCCCGGTCGGGATCAAGGTCGCGTCGACCGGCGTCGTCGCGTCGGCGGGGATCGTCAATATCTCGTCGTAGATCGAGCGCTGCGCGGCTTCGCCGGCGAGATTGAAGAAGCTGTGATTGGTGATGTTGACGATCGTCGGCCTTGTCGTCGTCGCGCGATATTCGACCGTCAGCTCGTTCGCCTCGCCCAGCGAATAGGTCGCGGTGACGGTCAGCGCGCCGGGATAGCCTTCCTCGCCGTCCGCCGAGACGTAGCGCAGCACCACGCTCGCGGTTGCGCCGCCGGTCACGCTCTCGACCGTCCACAGCCTCTTGTCGAAGCCCTGCACGCCGCCATGGAGCGCGTTCGGGCCGTTATTCTTCGCGAGCGCATAGCTGCGGCCGTCGATCGTGAACCGGCCCGCCCTAATGCGATTTGCGTAGCGGCCGACGGTCGCGCCGAAATAATTGGGGGCGAGCAGATAGCCCTTCATGTCGGCATAGCCAAGCGTCACGTCCTCGACCTTGCCGTCGCGGTCCGGGACCGCGACCGACTGGAGGATCGCGCCATAGCTCAGCACGGTGACGCGCATGCCGCGGCCGTTGGTCAGCGTGATCGCTTCGACCGGGCGCCCGTCGGCAAGCGTCCCGAACGCCGCGCGCCGCGCGTCCGCGGCCTGCGCCGCGCCCGGCAAGACCGCCGCGAAGATCAACCCCGCGCCCAACCATCGCTTCATGCCTGCCTCCCCACACCCGATTGCCGCGATGTCGGAGCGTCCGGTTGACGCTATCGCTTCTGTCCAATACTCCGACTAGAAAGCGAAGAGCAACCCCGTCGGCACAGAGCCGTGGACAGGATGAGGAAGATCGCATGGCCGCTTCGGGAACCGCCGCTGACCCCGCCCCGCCAGTCCAGCGTTACGGCCGCGCGCTGGCGCTGCTCGCGACCCTGTTCTTCATGTGGGGCTTCATCAGCGTCATCAACAACACTTTGCTGCCGCACCTCAAAAGCGTGTTCGAGCTCAATTATCTGCAGACCACCCTGATCGAATCGACCTGGTTCGTCGGCTATCTCGTCGCGTCGATTCCGGCGGCGATGCTGATCGAGCGGATCGGCTATCAGCGCGCGCTCACCATCGGGCTGACGGTGATGACGGTCGGCTCGCTGGGGATGGTCCTTGCCGCGAGCCTGCCTTCCTATGGCGTGACGCTCGCCTCCCTGTTCACGGTGTCGTGCGGCATCGCCTTGCTCCAGGTCGCGGCGAACCCCTATGTTGCGGTGATCGGCCCGGCCGAGTCCTCGGAATCGCGGCTGACCCTGGTACAGGCGTTCAACACCACCGGGGACGTGCTCGCCATCATTTTCGGGCGCTATCTCATCCTCGCGCGCACCACGGCCGGCACGTCCGCCGCGGGCGCGAAGCTCAGCCACGCGCAACGCATGGCCGACGCGCAGGCGACCGAGCTGCCCTATCTGATCGTCGCGGCGGTGCTTGCCGTGCTCGCGGTGGCGATCGCTCGCGCCGCGCTTCCGGCGCTCGGTTCGGGGACGCAGCGCGGATCGGCCGAGGCCCGCCGGGGCCTGTCGCTGTTGCGGCATCGCAACCTCGTGCTCGGCTGCGGCGCGATCTGCCTGTGCGTGCTGTCCGAGATCGGCGTCGGCAATCTCTTCATCAACTTCGCCTCACAGCCGACCGTCGCCGACATCACCCAGGAGCAGGCCGCCTTCTACCTCACCTTCGTGTGGGGCGGGATGATGGTCGGCCGTTTCGCAGGGGCCTGGATCATGCGCTTTGTCGCCGCCGAAAGGGCGCTGGCGGTGTTCGCGCTCATCTCGCTGGCGGGAGCGCTCGTCGCCACCTTCGTGCCCGGCCCGGTCGCGATGTACGGGCTGATCGTCGTCGGCCTCGGCAACTCGATCATGTTCCCGACGATCTTCGCGCTCGCGATCCGCGGGCTCGGCCCGCTCACCGAGGAGGGCTCGGGCCTCCTGATCATGGCGATCGCGGGGGGCGCGCTCGTCTTCATCCAGGGCAGCATTTCCGACCATTTCGGAATCCGATGGGCGTTCACCGTCACCGCTTTGTGCGGCCTCTACGTGCTGTTCTACGCCTTGTGGGGCGCGCGCCCGACCAATGCGCTTCCGCCCGAGCGGCTCGAAATGCCGGCGGCCGGCTGATCGCGCGGGATCGCGCCATGCCGGCGGCGGGCCGCGCCCTTCGTCCTCGCGCCGGATGCGCCGCCTTGAAGCGGCACCTTGCCCCGCTCGCGCTGTTCCTGGCCGTAGCGCCGGCCGCGGCACAAGCGCCGATCCTGGCGCATGTCCGCGTCGATGCGAGCCGGGTCGTCGCGCCGCTGCCGCCGATCTGGCGCTTCTTCGGCGCGGACGAGCCCAATTATGCGACCGAGCCGGACGGCGCGCGGCTGCTGCTCCAGCTCGGAAGGCTGCGGCCGGGCCAGGTCTATTTCCGCGCGCACAATCTGATGACCAGCGGCGACGGCAAGGCCGACTTCAAATGGGGAAGCACCAATCTCTACACCGAGAAGGATGGGCGCCCGATTTTCGACTGGACGATCGTCGACCGGATCATCGACGCCTGGCGTGCACGCGGCATCCATCCCTATCTCGAAATCGGATTCATGCCCGCGGCGATCAGCGCCGCGCCGAAGGGCACGCCCTATCGCCGCGTCTGGCGCGCGGGCGCCGCCAATGACGGCGCGTCGGGCTGGAGCTATCCGCCTTCGGACCATTCGAAATGGGCCGAGATCGTCTACCAGTGGACGCGCCACAACGTCGCCCGCTATGGGCGCGCCGAAGTCGAACGCTGGTATTTCGAAGTCTGGAACGAGCCCAACCTCGATTTTTACTGGCGGGGCAACCCGGAGCAATTCTATCGCCTGCACGACATGGCGATCGATGCGGTGCGCCGCGCGCTGCCGACCGCGCGGGTCGGCGGCCCCGACGTCGCCGGCTCGGGCGGGGCCTTCATGGACGGGTTCCTCAGGCACATCACCGTCGGCACCAATGAGGCGACCGGCGGGGTCGGCACGCCGACCGACTTCCTGTCCTTCCATGCCAAAGGCCAGCCAATCCTGGTCGACGGCCATGTCCGCATGGGCATCGCCAACCAGCTGCGGACCGTCGACGAGGCCTTCGCCAAGATCGCCGCGATCCCGGCGCTTGCGGACAAGCCGGTCGTGATCGGCGAGAACGATCCCGAAGGCTGCGCCGCATGCCCCGGACCGGCCAACGCCTACCGCAACGGCACGCTCTATTCGAGCTATACGGCGGCGAGCTACGCGCGGCTTTGGGAGCTTGCGCGCGTCCGCCATATCAGGCTCGAAGGCGCGCTTTCCTGGGCGTTCACCTTCGTCGGCCAGCCCTGGTTCGCGGGCTACCGCCAGCTGGCGACGCGCGATGTCGACCTTGCGGTGCTCAACCTGTTCCGGCTGTTCGCCAGGCTTGGGCCCGAGCAGCTGTCCGCGACCAGCGACGCGCAGATACGGCTCGACGCGATCCTGAAGGATGGCGTGCGCGGAGCGCCGGACGTCGGCGTGCTTGCAACGCGGCGGAAGGATGGCGCGCTCGCCGTCCTATTGTGGAATTACCATGACGACGACCTCCCCGGGCCATCGGCGCGGATCCGGCTTGAGATCGATCATTGCCGCTCGCGGAGCGGCAGGCTGTGGCGGATCGACAAGACCCACGCCAACGCTTTCGGCGCCTGGAAGGCGATGGGCTCTCCCAGGGCGCCGACCGCAGCGCAGGTCGCCGCGCTCAAGGAGGCATCGCGATTGAAGCCCGAGACGATCCGCTTTGCCGACGGCAAGATCGCGCTTGCCATACCCCGGCAGGGCGTCGTCCTGATCGAGCTGGCGCGCTGACGGCCCATTCGGGGAGAGCCGCGACGAGCCGATCCTGAACGGCACGGATTGCCCGGCGGCCCGGGCGCGCCCGGTCAGACCGGCTGGAGGCCGTATTCGTGGATTTTGCGGATCAGGTCCCGGTGCCGGGGCAGGCCGGCACGCAACCGTTCGGTCTGCGCCTTGTTCTCGCGCATCGTGCGCTCGGCGAGCCCGGCCTCGCCGGCGATCGCCTCGGGTTCGACCTCGGTGCGGAACCCCATCCCGTAGAGCACATATTGGTAGCTCGCGGCGGGGAAGATCTCCTCGACCCGATCGAATTCGTCGTGGAACCAGGGCGGCTGGTATCTCCACAATCGCAGCAGCTCCTGCAGGCGATCCGGGATGGTCTCCGGCAACAGATTGTCGCGCCAGAAGGCGGTATCGTCGCGCCGCGTCAGGACATAGTGGAGCTTGAGGAAATCGATGATCCGCCCCCAGCGGTAGAGGGTGGTCGCGTTGAAGCGCGACGCCACCACGTCCATCACTTCGCGGCAGGCGGGCATCTGCTCGGCGATCAGCTTGGCCGAGAGCTCGGTCAAGACGATGGCCGAGGATTCGAGCGGCTCCAGAAATCCGGCGGCAAGGCCGACGGCGATGCAGTTGCGCTTCCAGAAGGTTTCCCGGTGCCCGCCCCGGATCTTGATCTTGCGGGCGGGCAGGTCCCCGCATGCGGGGCCCAGATAGGCGCGCAGCTCGCGCTCGGCCTCGTCGTCGGAGATGTGACGGCTGGAATAGACATGACCGGTGCCGCGGCGCGTCGGCAGGCCGATATCCCAGATCCAGCCCGCCGAACGGGCGGTCGAGATGGTGTGCGAAGCGATCGGGCTGGCATCGCTGCCATAAGGCACCTGGATCGCGAGCGCGGTGTCGCAGAACAGCACGTCGCCGCAATCCCTGAACGGGACGCCGAGCGCCTCGCCGAGCAGAAGCGAGCGAAATCCGGTGCAGTCGATGAACAGATCGCCCTCGATCTCCCCGGCCTGTTCGGTGACGATGCTGCTTATGTCGCCGTCGTCGCCGAGCGTCACGTCCCGAACGTCGGCGAGCACATGGCGCACGCCCAGCTGCGCGCAGCAATGCCGCTGGAGGAAGGGCGCGAATTTGCCGGCGTCGAGATGATAGGCGTAATTGGCGGCTCCCTCATATTCGGGGGTCGTGATCGCCTTGGGCGCCAGTCCGTCGTCGCAGAGGCGCCCCTGGGGGCATACCGCGTCGCAAAAGCTCTCGCTTGCCCCTTCCTGGAGCCAGTGCGGCACCAGGTTGAGCTGTGAAAACCCCTGGGGAAGCATCAGGGGGTGATAATAAAAGTCGTCCGCCGCGCCCGTGGTCCAGCCGGCGAACCTGGCGCCCTGCTTGAACGCGGCATCGCATTCGCGGAAGAAATCACTCTCCGAAACCCCGATCTTCTTCAGCGTCGAGCGAAGGGTCGGCCAAGTGCCCTCGCCGACGCCGATGATCGGCACATTCGGCGATTCGACGAGCGTCACCGAGAATGTCCGGGGAATGCGGCCCCGGTGCTTTGCCGCGATCACGGCCGCGGTCAGCCACCCGGCGGTGCCGCCGCCGACGATCACGATATTTCGAACGCGACGCATAAGGATCGATCGCACAAAAAAATGCCGGGGATGTCAACCGCGTCGACATCCCCGGCACAGGGGAGGACTAGAAATGGAAGCGTGCGCCCGCCGTGAAGCGGCGTCCGTAGGAGAAGACGTCGAGCAACTGGTTCGAGAAGCGACCGTGCGTGCTTAAGGTCGAATTGTTGAGGTTGGTGCCCTCGACGAACACGGTGATGTGCTTGTTGAAGTCGTAGCTCGCCGACGCGTCGATCTGCGTCTGCGCATCGACGAAGACCGGTTCGGCGCCGAACGTGCCGCCTTGGGCCTGACCAAGACCGAGCAGGTAGGAATCGCGCCAGTTGACCGCGACGCGGACCTGGAAGCCGTGCTTGTCGTAGAAGGCGACCAGATTGGCCGAATTGGCCAACCCGGTGATCGCGAATGCCGCGCCGGAAATGTCCGCCGTATTGAAGTTCCGGTTGGTACTCACCAGGGTCGCATTGGCCTGGAAGCCGAAGCCGGTGTTGCCGAAGACATGCTGCAACGCGATCTCCAGGCCCCGAACCGTGGCGTTCGGGCCGTTGACCTTGCCGGTGATGTTGAATTGGGCGACCTGGCCGGTGAACGGATCGATGACGTTGTTGATCGGCGCCGTGTGCACGCCACCAACGATGAAGTTGGTCAGATCCTTCAGGAAGGCATCGACGGCGAAATAGGAATTCCGGCCATAATACCATTCGACCGCCGCATCGAAGTTATCCGACAGATAGGGCGTGAGGTTCGGATTGCCGCCCGTGCCCGCAAAGGAGCCGCGACGCAAGGAGCCCAGGTTCACCGTCGGCTTCAGGTCGGCGAGAAGTGGCCTGGTAAGCGTGCGCGACGCGTCGAGCCTGAAAATGAGATCGTGCGTGACCTCGAGCTTCAGGTCGGCACTGGGAAGCAGATAATTGTAATTGCTTTCCAGCTGGACGTTCTGCGGCGGCGAGTTGACGGGATTGGCAAGCGTCGGATCGCCCGGATTGATCGTAAGCGATGTCGGCACCACGCCGATAGCCCGTGTCGTCAGGTGCGTTCCTTCGTCCCGAAGCCCGAAATTCAGGTGAAGCGGCATGCCCGCGATATCCGCGTCGAAGCTCGCCTTCATGAACAGGGCGTAAGTCCTCTCCTTCACGCCGAGAACGGAGCTCGGATCGAACGCGGGGGCGGTCGAGCCATGACCGGTCGCTTCCAACGCCGCATAAACGGCGTAGGGATTGTAGACGAAGAAGCCAGGCGCGAGCACGCTGGAATCGTAGCCGGGAATGAAGCCCGCCGTGCTGATCGTCCCCATATAGACGCCAGCCGGAAGTGGGGCGATCGAGTTGCCAAAGCGGCCCGAGGGTGGTCCGTATCCCGAATAGAGGCCGAACACGCCGTTGGTGAACGTATTCCAGTTCTGCTGGTAGAAGGAATCTTCCTTATACTGACCGCCGAAGGTCAGCTTGAAATTTCCGTCGGCCCAGGTGCCCATCGCGCGGGCCTGTTTCACCGTGTCCGTATTGTAGTTCTTGAAGCGGACGATGACGTGCGAACCGACAACGGCCGTGTTCAGGAACTGCGAGACGTTGCCGGCCGGCCCCACGTCGTGGGTGTTCGGCAAATTCTGGCTGCTCGGTCCGTTGATCTTCAGGCCCGTATTGGCGCCGAGCACCGTCGTATAGTTGGTGCAGTTAAAGGGTGCCGTCGACGCACAAGGCGTCGAGTAGAAGTCGCCAGGAATGGGTGGGCCCTGACCGACGGAATTGTCGCCGCCGTAGCCAATATCCATGCTGTCGGCGTAACCGTCGTTATTCGGGTTCAGAACCGACTTTGCATAGGACGCATCCACATCGAACCTCAGATGTTCGGTGGCATCCCATTTGAGATTGGCGCCGACCTGGTTGGTCTGGATGATCTGACGCGTGACGTTCGCGTTGAAATCCATCGGCGTGCCGAACTGGTTGAAGTCGACGACCGTGCCGTTGCTGTCGAGCTTGACGTTGCGCAGGTCGTCGCCGTTGAACCATGCGCCATAACCGTAGGTGGTCGAGCGAAGCATCTGGCGCGTGAAGTTGTCGTCGATCGTCAGAAGCACGCCGTCGGTCGGCCGCCATTGGATGGCGACGCGGCCGTCGATCCTCTCGTCATGGGTCGTGACCTGGTTGGCCACCGACTGTTGCGGGAACCAGCCGAGCACCGTCTTGTTCGCAGCGGTCAGATCCGCCGCGGTGCAGGTCGGCGTCAGCTGGCACTGGTAGAAATGGTTGCCGACCCACCCGGGTATGTCGACCTGGTTGGTCGTGGTATCATGTCGCGTATAGACGACGTCCGCGAGGATGCCGAAAGTGTCCCCGGCGAACGTATCGGTGAGCAGCAGGCCGGCGCTCGGCTCGACATCCTTGTTGCGCGATTGCAGCGAGCCGGAGCCGATCACCGTCATGTGAAATCCCGGATGGTCGAACGGCTTGGGCAGAAGGACGTCGATCGTGGCGCCGATGGCGCTCGTCGAGAGGGTGACGTCGGGCGTCTTGTAGACGTTGATCTGGCCGACGAAGTCGGAGCCTACGGTCGTGAAATCCACGTCTCGACGGCCGGTCGCGGTCGAAATATGCCGGCCGTCGTAAAGCGTGTCGTTGAAGCCGCCGCCAAATCCGCGGACGGTCACGCCCGTCGCGTCGCCGCGCGGCCCGTCCCGTTGAATCGACACACCGGGCAGTCGCTGCAACGCGGATGCGACGTTGGAATCGGGGAATTTGCCGATGTCCTCCGCCGAGATCGCGTCAACGACGCCGGGCGCCGAGCGCTTGATGTCGAGATCGCGCTGCAGCGAGCCGCGGATGCCGGTGACGACGATCTCGTTATTGTCCGACGTCTGGTCCTGGGCGACCGGCGCGGGAGCGCTTCCCTGCGCCGCGGCGGGTGCCGCATTGTCCTGCGCCGCCGCCGGCGAGGCGATGGCGAGCGCGGCCACGCTCGAGGCGGCCGCGAGCAGGAACTTGCTTCCGACGGCGCGATGGCTGCCAAGCGGCTCAGGCGTCAGATTCGTCATAAACCCCCCTTGTTCAATCCTGGGTGGCTGGACCGGCGCCTCGCGACGCCGCCATTACCACGGCTATATGACCGGGCTCACGAACCAAGGGTGCGCCGGTAGCACAGGGCCAGCGCCGCCAATTCCTCTCCCTAGAATCCGAATTCTTTGCTTCGGTCGAGGTGATGGATAACCCGAAAAGTTAGCGCTATCAAGAATTATTAGTCGGTGTATTTGAATGGGATGCGCCTGTTGCGGATATCCCACACTCCGGGCGCCGGAGCGCCTATTCCGGATGTTGCCCGCTCGCGATCGCACGTGCACATTCGAGCCAGCGGAGACTCGAAAATGGCCGAACAGCTCGAATTGCTGAACAGCGACGCGCACGGGCAGTTGCGGATGCGGGTCGACCCGGGCGAGCCACACCCCCATTTCGCAATGATCGTTCTCAGTGAATTTTCAGCAGCATCAGGCACTTGCCCTATCTTTCTGGCGAAGGATCCGACCACCGGGGAATTTTACGCGGCGGCATTGTTCGGCTTTGAGCCGGGCGAGCTGCTGGTGGAGGGAGCGGCCGAGGGGAAAGCCCCTTTCCAGCCGCTCGACCTGCAGCGGCGAGGCTTCTTCGCGGCCGACGAGAATATCGCCATCGATATCGCCCATCCACGCTTCGATTCGCGTGCGACCCTGGCATTGTTCGAGGAGGACGGTACGCCGAGTAATGCCTTGCGCCGGATTCAGAAGGTGATCGGCGAGCTTGCGGGAGGAATCGAGGCGACGCGTGCCTTCGTGCGCGAGCTGCTGCGCCTCAAGCTCGTCGAGCCGATCGATATTTCCCTGCGCTTCGACGACGGCACGCAGCTTTCGCTGGACGGCCTGTACACCGTCAGCCGGGACGCGCTGAACGGCCTGAGCGACGACGATGTCGTCGCGCTCTTTCGCTCCGGCTCTCTTCAGGCTGCGCTCTGCATGAGCCTCTCGCTCAACCAGATCCCGATGCTCGCCCGGCGGCGTAACGAACGGCTCACGGCCTGACATGACCCGCCCGGCTCCTCGACCTTCGATCGACGAGATCGACTCGCTGGCATTGGGCGACGAGCAGCGATTTCGTCGCGAAGTGGCCGAGCCGTGCCGCCCGGCAATCTTCCGCGGCGCCTTCAGGGACTGGCCGGCCGTCCGGGCGGCCGGCGAGTCTCCGGCCGAGCTTCGGACCTATCTCGGCCGGTTCGCCACCGGCGTGCCGGCGGAGGCCTTCGTCGGCGACCCTTCGATCGCCGGCCGCTATGCCTATGCCGACCGTCTCGAAGGCTTCAATTTCGAGCGCATCCGGATCGACCTCGAAGGCGCGCTCGACCGGATCCTTGCCGGCGCCGCCGCGCCCGGATCGCCAAGCGTCTATGTCGGTTCGCTGGAGACCGAGATCCACCTTCCCGGATTCGCCCACGAGAATCGGGTCGCCGCCATCCCGCCTTCGGTCGGGCCGCGGATCTGGATCGGAAATGCCTCCAACGTCTCCTGCCACAACGACACGTTCGACAATCTTGCCTGCGTGGTCGCCGGCAAGCGGCGCTTCACGCTTTATCCGCCGGCAGCCGTCGCCGACCTCTATGTGGGGCCGATCGACTTCACGATGGCCGGCCGGCCCGTCGGCCTGGCCGCCGGCTCGTCCCCCGGGGACGCCCGCTATCCGGGATTCGAACGATGGCGCGACCGTGCGACGGTCGTCGAGCTCGAGCCTGGCGACGCGCTCTACCTGCCCAAATTGTGGTGGCATCAGGTGGAAGCGACCGAGCCGTTCAACATCCTCGTCAATTATTGGTGGGACGCGTTCCGCCAGGGGCCGGATGCGCCCAACCTGACGATGATGCTTGCGATGATCGCGATCGCGGAGCGGCCGGCCGCGGAGCGCGCGGCCTGGCGCGCCCTGTTCGACCATTATGTCTTCCGCCCCGGCGGCCATCCGCTCGCGCACCTGCCGGCGGAAAGGCACGGAATCCTCGGACCGCTCCGCGACAATTACGGACGGATCAGGGCGACGGTGATGCAGGCATTGCGCGGCGGCTGACCGAAAAGCCGACCTCCGGAAGGGCAGCCGGCCGGTTTCTCAATGCGCCTTCGCGATCGGAAACTCGTAGATCGAAGCGGAGATGGCCGGAACGATCAGCGCTGGTCCGAGCGCCGGAATCCGCGTCTCGGCGATCGTCACCCCCGGCGCGGCCCCTACCTTGTCCGCCGCATCGAGCGACGCGCCGGTCAGCAGCCATCGAGTCCCGGAACCGCGCACCCGCAGGGCGCGAAGATCGACCGTCAGTTGCCGCGGCCGGAAGGTCGCGTTGACGACGCCGATGCGCAGGTGCCTCCCGTCCGGGCTGATGCCGGCGACGACGTCGAGCGGCCAGGTGGGGCTGCCCGCCTTCACCTTCGGATGATCGAATCCGACAGGATAAAGGGGATCGGGCTGCGGCGAGTTGCCGTCGATCGCCACCGGCACCGTTCCTGCCCCGAAATGCTCCCCATAAAGCCTGAACACCATGCCGGTGCTGTTCATCGTGGAGGCGGTGGGCGTGATGTCCATCGTCGACGCGCCCGTCGTGAACGCGCTCATCTTCAGGAAATCGGTGTGCCGGAGCATCTCCTGCATCACCATCGCATAAGCGAGCGCATTCTTGAGGGTGGGCGCGCCGAAATAGGCATATTCGTCGATCGAAAGGAAAATCTTCCGGTCCCTGATCTCCGGAAAGCGCCGTTCGTAGACGCTCCATTCCTCGGCCTTCATCCGCACCTGGTTCGATGGCGCGCGGGCATATTCGAGGAGCTCCGCCCCGGCTGGCGCATTCGGGCGCTGCTCGGGGCGATCATACCAATGCTCGCTGATCCCCTCGAAATTCCCCATCGCCTTGGCGAAGAAGCCGCCGGTCCAGTCCTGCTCGGTTCCGAACCTGGACCGGATGCTGTCGAGAGAGGCATTCTCCTTCGCATCGCGCGGATGCAGCTGGTCCGGCATCGCACCCGAAGCGACGAGCAGGATCGACGGATCCGCGGCGCGCATCCGCCTGGCGAATTCGTTATGCTTGAGCATGTAATAGTCGAGCGTGGTCTTGCCGATCTGCCACCAGCCATAAGGCTCGTTGCCGATGTTCCAATATTTGACGCCATAGGGGGCGGCATGCCCGTTGGCGGCACGCCGCGCCCCCCAGGGGCTCGTGGCGGACCCGTTCAGATATTCGACCTCCTCGGCCGCCGAATTGGCGTCTCCCAGGCCTGCATTCACCGTCACATAGGGCTCGACGCCGAGGAGGCGCGTGAGCTCCATCCATTCGTCCATGCCGATGTCGTTTGGCTGCATCGCGCTCCAGGCATGATCGAACATCGGCCGCCGCCTGTCGCGCGGGCCGAGCGCATCGTGCCAATCCCAGTTCGACAGGAAGTTGCCGCCGGGCAGCCGCCAGAAGCCCGAGCGCAGCGAGCGCGCGATCGCGATCGTGTCGGCACGCCAGCCGTCGAGATTGTCCGCCGGCATCAGCGAAATCGCCGCGACGCGGAACCGCCCGCTGCCCGTTCCGACGATCTCGAGCCGCGCATCGGCGGAATCGGCCGTGGGATTGAAGCTGAACGGCGCCCGCTGCCACGCGCTGCCGGGCGCTGGAAGGACGACGCCTTGCCGATCCGCCGGCCCGGGGCCCCAGACGAGCGCGACCTCCACCCGGGCGCCGGGATCGCCGCTCAGCCAGAGATGGCCGTCGTAACGCCTGCCTCGCGCCACCGCGATGCCCGACTGGCCCAGGCCGCGCGGCGTGTCTCCCACCGCGACGCTCGGGCTTTGCGCGCCGACGAAGGGATAAGCGGAATCCATCCTGACCGCGTCGTCTCCGCCGATCGGCCGCCATTTGCGATAGGCGATGCCGGGGCGCCCCTCCGCGTTCGGCGGCGGCGGCGCGTCACGCGAAGCAGGCACGACGGGAAAGTAGAATTTGCGGTCGTCGAGCATTTCGGCCCACAAGGTCCGCGCGACCAGCCCGCCGATCGGCTCGATGAACATCCCATATTGGTAGCGCGTGACGGGATCGGAGCGCCGGGAAGCGTCGACGACGGCAACCACCTTCTGCGCATGCGCCGCCGGCGCCATTCCATGCCCGCCGAGCCCCAGCGCGGCAATGGCTGCGATCAACCCGACACGCGGCATTCGCTGCCCTCCCCTTCAATTGTCCGGTTATTCTAGCGCATGTCGACCGAGCATTCCACGGCCCTCGTCCGGCCGCCCGGGCCGAGCGGGAGCGAATTCTCCTCGCGAATCAGGGGCAACGGCCGCGCTGGAGCTCGCCGCCAAGCCGGTTGACTCCGCGGACATTAACCCGACAAATACCGCTCGATCGGTGTCGGATGCGAGGGGGAGCGACAATGGCGGTTCGCGCGCTGTGGGCGATGATGGCCGTGCTGCTGCTGGCCGGAGCGCCCGCATCGGCCCAGGTCGGCACGAAAGTCCCGGATCCGGTGCCCGGCGCGCGCGCGGCGACGGTCGAGAGGATCAAGGTCCATTCGCGCGCGATCGAAGGCAATCTCGAAGGCGATTCCGTCGATCGCGACGTGCTGGTGGTGTTGCCGCCCGGCTATGCCGGGGCTCCGCATCGGCATTATCCGGTCGTCTATGCGCTTCACGGCTATTCGATCGGCGCCGCGCAATGGATCGGCGAGATCCATGTTCCCCAGACCGTCGAAGGCGCCTTCGCGAAGGGCGCGAGGGAAATGATCGTCGTGCTGCCGGACAGCAAGACGGTGCACAACGGATCGATGTATTCGAGCTCGGTCACCACCGGCGACTTCGAGGCGTTCATCGCGCACGACCTCGTCGCCTATATCGACGCCCATTATCGCACGATTCCCGACCGCCGGAGCCGAGGCCTGGTCGGCCATTCGATGGGCGGCTACGGCGCGGCCCGCATCGGCATGAAGCATTCCGACATATTCGGCGCGCTCTACATCATGAGCCCGTGCTGCCTGTCGCCGCGCGATCCCGCGCAGATCGATCCGCAAATCGTCGCGGCGCTGGAGGGCGTGACCTCGATCGAAGCCGCGACCAGGCTGCAATGGGGACAGCGCGCGTTGCTTGCGAGCGCCGCGGCGTGGTCGCCCGATCCGCAGAACCCGCCGCTCTACCTGGACCTGCCGGTCAAGGACGGAAAGGTCCAGCCCGACGTGGTGGCGAAATGGACCGCCAACGCGCCGCTCGCCTTCATCGACCAATATGTCGGCAACCTCAAAGAATACGCCGCGATCGCGATCGACGTCGGCGACAAGGACGGGCTGCGCTTCGACGCGCAGAAGCTGCACGCCGTGCTCGACCGCTATCGGATCGCCAACAGCTTCGAAATCTATCCCGGCACCCATACGAGCGACGTCGCGATCCGCTTTCAGGACCATGTCCTGCCGTTCTTCAGCGCGCATCTCGTCTTCGATGCGAAGCGCTGACCGCCTGCTCGGAGCGGCGCTTGGCGCAGCCGCGATGACGCTGGCCACGCCCGGCGCGGCCGCCAATGTCCATCCGGTCCACAAGGCCGCGGATCCGCTCGCTCCCGGCGGACGGTGGAGCGCCTATGCCGGCGGCGCGGCGCAACGGCCGCCAATGGGGTGGAACAGCTGGAACGCGTTCAACAGCGATATCGACGAAGCCAAGCTGATGGCGTCGGCGACGATCCTCGTCGATTCCGGGCTGGCGGCGAAGGGCTATCTTTATGTCGACATAGACGACGGCTGGTGGCTCAAGCGCCGCATGCCCGACGGCCGGATGGTCATCCGCACCGCCAATTTCCCGTCCGCGGCGCTTGCCAATGGCGACACGAGCTTCCGTCCGCTGACCGATCGTCTCCATGCAATGGGCCTGAAGGCGGGAATCTATTCGGACATCGGGCGGAACAGCTGCGGCGAGCTCTACGCGCCGACGTCGTCCAATCAGCCCGAGGGCACGCGCGCGGAGCGCGAGGTCGGCCTCCAGGGCCATGTCGACGAGGACATAAGGCTTTACTTCGCCTTGTGGGGCTTCGACCTCATCAAGGTCGACGGCTGCGGAATCCGCGGGCTCGCCCCGACCGACCCAAGGATGCTTGCGGGGCAGTTCCGCGCCTCCGATCGGCTGGTCGACGCCGATTCGCTCGGCCGCACCGATATCCCGGCCGTGCGGAAATCGTACGACGAGGTGCGTACCGCGCTCGAGCGGTGGAATCCCGACGGGGATTTCGTCTTCTCGATCTGCATCTGGGGCGCGGCGGACGTGCGCTCCTGGGCCAAGGATGTCGGCAACATGTCGCGCACCAGCGAGGACCTGTTCCCGACATGGGACCGGATGCTGTTCAACCTCGACAGCGCTTCGCGGCGTTCGCTCTACGCGCATCCGGGGTCCTGGAACGATCCGGACATGCTGTTCATCGGCACCGGCGACTTCGACGCAGATCATCTGACCGAGGCGCGCTCCCATGTCTCGATGTGGGCAATGCTCGATGCTCCGCTGATGATCGGCTACGATCTGCGCAAGGCGTCGCCGCAATTGATGGAGGTGCTCGGCAACCCGCGGATCATCGCGCTCGACCAGGATCCGGCGGGCAACCAGGCGGTCATCGCCTATGATTCGAGCGAGATCCAGATCTACGCAAAGACGCTCGCGGACGGCAGCAAGGCGGTGGCAATCCTCAACCGCACCTCGGCGCCGTTCGAGGCGGTGCTCACCGCCGCCCAGTTGAAGTTCGTCGACGACGCCGACGTCGACCTGACCGATCTCTGGACGGGCGAGCACCGGCGGTTCCGCGGCGAGACCAGGCTTGCGCTCGCGCCGCACCAGACTTTCGTCTTCGCTGCGACGGGGCGGCGGCGCCTGCCGGGGGGTTTCTATCTTTCGGAGCAGCCGGGATCGGTGAACCCCGCGGTCGACGGCGTCATCATGCCCGAGGCGGAACCGCTCGGCTATCGGGCGGTGCTGCCGTGGCTGCGAACGCGGGGCACTGGAGAGCATCCGCGCTACGGCGGCTGGGGCGGCGCCGAAGCCGACAGCACGCCTTATGGCGAGGAGCTGGGCGTTGGCGGCAAAAGGTTCGATACCGGAATCGGCGTCCTCGCCGATTCGAGGCTTGAGGTCCGCAACGCAGGCTATGCCCGGTTCGGAGCGATGGTCGGCGTCGACGATTCGGCGCGGGATCGAAGCCAGCCCGTGACCTTCCTCGTCTATGGCGACGGGAAGCTGCTCGCACGTTCGCGGCCGATGCGCTTCGGGGAGGCGCCGGTGGCGATTGCCGCCGACGTCCGGGGGATCGCGCTGATCGAGCTCGTCGCCCGAACGCCTGTGCGGATGCGCTTCCCCGATCCGGTCACCTGGGGCGAGGCGGCGCTCACCCGTTAAGGTCACATCGACAATCTGGTGTCCTCGAGCGCGAGGTCGATCAAGGCGCGCATCGCCGCGCTGGCTGCCTCGGGATCGCCGGCGGCGATCGCATCGCAGACCCGGATATGGTCGGGCAGCGGATCGCGCGGCAACGTCCGCGCGCGCTGCTTGAACTGGGTCGACCAGTGAACCGCGGCGCCGATGGTCGCGCCGAGCGAGATGAGCGCGTCGTTATAGGTCGCGCGCAGCAAAGCTTCGTGAAAGTCGCGGTCGGCGGCGCGGCCTTCATCGGTGGCGAGCGTGTGGCGACGCATCCGCGAGAGCGCGTCCTTCATCGCCTTGATGTCGGATTTCTCGCGGCGCTCGGCCGCGAGCCGGGCGGCGGCCGGTTCGACGATGGCCCGAACCTCGAAGACGTCGCGCACCAGCGCGATGTCGGGCTCTCCGGTGAACGCCCAGGCAAGCACGGCCGGATCGAGCAAATTCCACCGGCTGCGCGGCAGGACGCGCGTGCCCGCCTTGGGCCGGCTCTCGACCAGGCCCTTGGCGGTGAGGACCTGCACCGCTTCGCGATAGGCGCTCCGCGAGACGTCCAGCGCCTCGGCATTCTCGACCTCGCCGGTCAACCGTTCGCCGGGTGCGATCCGCCCGGACACGATCGCGCTGCCCAGATAATGGGCCACCGCTCCGCGCAGGCGCCGCCCCGATCCTCTCGCCGCCCTGGTCGAGCCGTTTGCCCCGGAATCCAGAGGCTCTGGCCCATCTCCTTGCTGGGATGCGTCGTCCAGGATCCCTCTCCTCGGCGCCTTCCCTCAGCAAGATTGCACTCAAATGCAAGGGTCGCGTTCGCGACGCGATCGGATCGGCGAAGCTATTTTCGCGGCCGAACCGGTTGGTGGCCGCCGCATCTTGCCCTATCGGATGGGCGGGGTTCGAACAAGGGAGCCAGGAATGACGCTACGGCTTCTGCAATTCCGGGGGCTTGACGGCGCCCGGAAGCTGATCGCGGCGAGGGGCGCGGAGAGCGGCTTCATACGCGGCGCCACCGATTTGCGTTCACTTGCGATGGAAGCGGTCGAGCATGGCCGGACCCTGGAGCAGGCGGTCGCGGCGCGCGGAATCGAAGGCGCGATCGACCTGGCCGCGGCGCTCGAAGCCGGCGAGCTGCTCGCGCCGATCGACCATCCCGATCCCGCCCACCTGGTCCTGACCGGCACCGGCCTCACCCACCTCGGCTCGGCCGAAGGGCGCGACAGGATGCACCGAGAGGCGGCTTCGGCGACGCACAAGACCGATTCGATGCGCATGTTCCTCGAAGGCGTCGAGGGCGGCAAGCCGGCGGAGGGCAAGGTCGGCCAGCAGCCGGAATGGTTCTTCAAGGGCAACGGAATGCATCTGGTCTCTCCGGAAGCGCCGCTGGAAATGCCCGACTTCGCGCAGGATGGCGGCGAGGAGCCCGAGCTTGCCGGCGTCTACCTGGTCGGCCCCGACGGAATCGTCCACCGCCTTGGCCTGTGCCTCGCCAACGAGTTCAGCGATCATGCGACCGAACGGCACAATTATCTGTGGCTCGCGCATTCGAAGCTGCGCCAGGCCGCGCTCGGCCCCGAATTGCTGGTCGGCCCGCCGCCGCGGGAGGTGCGCGGCAGCAGCCGGATCGTGCGCGACGGCAAATTGCTATGGGAGAAACCGTTCCTGTCGGGCGAGGCCAACATGTCGCACAGCCTCGCCAACCTCGAGCACCACCATTTCAAATATCCTTTGTTCCGAACGCCGGGCGACGTCCACGTCCATTTTTTCGGCACCGCCACGCTCTCCTGCAGCGACGGAATCCGCACGGCGCCGGGGGACATGTTCGAGATCGAGGCGGCACCGTTCGCGCTGCCGCTGCGCAACAGGCTGGTGCGTGCCGAACCCGCCCCGGTCGAGATTCGTCAGCTCTGAACGTTATTCGCCGATGCGAACGACGGCGATCGACTTGGCCGGGAGGCTGATCGTCACGCCATCCTTGTCCGCCTTGCCCGCCAGCGGCTCGGGCCTGACCGTCGACGGCGCGTCGAAGCTGTTGACCGAATCGACCCGCGGCGCGGTCAGCACTTCGCCGGTGGCGGATCTGGCGTGGACGCCCGCGATTCCGGCCCGGAACGTGACCGGCCGGTTGGGATCGAGGTTGATCAGCGCGAGCCAGAGCCTGCCGTCCTTTGCGCGCGCGGCGATCGCGTCGACGCGGGGGAGCGTGATGTCGCCGAGAACGTAGCGTCCGGGCTCGTAATCGACCGGGACGAACGTCGCGTCCTGGAACGGCACGTACATCCTGAACACATGATAGGTCGGGGTCAGGACCATCTTCCCCCCGTCGGTCAGGATCATGGCCTGGAGAACGTTGATCATCTGGGCAATGTTGGCCATCCGCACCCGGTCGGCGTGGCGCGCGAAGATGTTGATGTTGAGGGCCGCGATGATCGCGTCGCGCATCGAATTCTGCTGCTGGAGGAAGCCCTCCGGCGAACCCGGGAGCTTGGCAAGCCACACGCCCCATTCGTCGACCACCAGGGCGACTTTCTTCTCGGGATCGTATTTGTCCATGATCGCGCCGTGGGTCGCGAGCATCCTGTTCATGTCGAGCGTGGCCTTGACCAGCTCGGCATAACCATGCTCGTCGAAGCCGAGGCTCGGATAATGGGGCGGCCAGCCTCCGACGGTGTAGGAATGGAGCGACAGGCCCTCGATGTTCCACGCCCAATCATGGTTCTTCCAGGCCTGCATCACAGCTTCGGTGTAGGAGGTGTCGTTGTCGCTTGGACCAACGGCGACGCGCCGCATCGCTTCGTCGCCGGTCTGAGCGGGATTGTAGTTCCGAACGTAGCGCGCAAACGGCTTCATCACGTCGATATAATGTTCGGGCCGCATCGAGCCGCCGCATCCCCAGCTTTCGTTGCCGAGCCCAATGAACTTGACCTTGTAAGGCGCGACATGCCCGTTCGCCGCGCGCTCCTTCCCGGCGGTAGTCGCCGGATCGGCGGTCATGTAGGCGAGCCAGTCGGCGGCTTCCTCGACCGTGCCCGACCCGACATTGACCGAGACATAGGCCTCGGATCCGATCTGGCCGATGAAATCCATGAACTCGTCGGTGCCGAACGTGTCGGGCTCGACCGCGCCGCCCCAGTTGGAGTTGATCGTCACCGCCCGGTTCGCGGCCGGGCCGATTCCGCGACGCCAATGATATTCGTCGGCGAAGCAGCCGCCGGGCCAGCGGACGTTGGGGACGTGCAACGCCCGCAATGCCGCCACCACGTCGCTCCTTATGCCGCGGACGTTGGGGATCGCCGAATCCCTGCCCACCCAGATCCCGCCATAGATGCCGGTGCCGAGATGCTCCGCGAACTGACCGAAGATGTTGCGATCGATCTTCGCCCCCGGGTGATCGGCCTCGACGGTGAGCGTGACCGCATCCTGGGCGAGCGCGAGCGAGGACCAGGCCAACAATAAAGCGGCGGCGATCGTGCGGGCAATTCTGACCATCCTGGTCTCCCTGGAATGTGCGGCGGTTTCGCGCCCGGCGACGACAGCCGGCCGCCATCGGCTGAGGCTGCATTCGTCCGGGCGAAGGCATGAGGAGCAATCGTGCTCATGCATAATAGTCCGACAAGTTCGCAGTCAATCCGGCTCCCGGCTTACCCGGGGCGCTGGCGCGCCGCCCGATGCGCCATCCGCTCTTCGGGCGGGGAGATTTTCAGCCCCGGGGAACGGCGCCCCCTGCATCATCGGATGCGCTCTCCGTCGATCGCGGGCCCGTCCGGCGCGCTCGGCGCCGCTTGCCGGAAAGATCATTGAGCCGATTTCGTCGGTCCGGAGGCGCGCGTGTCGTCGGCGATCCAGTTGATCTCCCAGGTCCTGCCGCCGTCCGCGGAAAAGGCCTGCTCGAAATGGACCGCGTCCTTCGATCGCCGCATGACGACGAAGCGCACCATGATCGCCCGGCCGCCCAGCATATCCTGCTGGTAGAATTCGCCGCGATCGCCGCGGAACGCCCCGATCGTCGGCGCCGCCACCTGGCCGTCGCGCCGGTTCGAGAAGCTGAGACCCCATTGATGCGTCCGCGGGTCGTACAATCTGAGCGAGAGGCCTTCGAAATGGCCCGCCGGTCCGTCGGCGACGAGCTCGACGAGATTCCCGGCGCCGCCCCAAACCGGCCGAACGATCGTCGTTCCGTCATAGGTCGCCCAATCGTCCGATCCTGTCAGTGGGTGGAGGCGGCGGACCAGATGCGTCCGCCACACGTGCCGAGCTCGAAGTCGAAATCATGCGCGCCATCGCCGAGCGCCGGCGCGGCCATGGCGGGCGGGCGATCGGCCGGGCCGGCATGGGCTTCGGACGCACCGGACACCATGATCGCGCACAGGCCAGACATTGCGACGACTCCCGATCCGACGCGCGCCACCATCGGCAATCTCCCTCGTCACGCCTCCCGCCATCGGTCGCGGATCAGCCGGCCGCCCCGATCCGCGTGTAGCGATTGATCCAGTTCACTTCCCAGGTCCTGCCGCCATCGTCGGAAAAGGACTGCTCCGATTGCGCCTTGTCCGATGTGATCCCCCAGATCGAGAAGCGAACCAGGATCATCCGTCCCTGATAGGGCTCCTGGTCGTAGAATTCGCCGCGGCCGTTCCTGAATAGGCCGACCCCGGGGATGCCGAGCATTCCGACGTTCGGAGTCGCGAAATCGAGGGTCCACTGGCGGCTGCTTGGATTGTACCAGCGCAGCGACAGCAATGTGACGCGGCCGGACGGGCCGTCGGCGACATATTCGGCAAGGTTTGCGCGCCCGCCCCAGACCGGTCTGACGATCGTCGTGCCGTCGAGCGCGACCCACTCTTTGGAGCCGGTCAGCGGATGGACGAGCCGCGACGAACGGGTGCGCCAGCGCCCGAGGTCGAAATCGAAATCATGCGCGCCGTCGCGGCCGGCGAGCGCCGAACGATCGGGCGGCGGCTGCGAACCGGCGGGAAACGTCAGGCCGACGATGGCGAGCGCGGCGAGGCCGATCCATGCTTTCACGAGGCGATCCCCTTCACGATCCGCGGGTGAGGCTGGCGGAGAATTCGCTCTCCCACGTCCTGCCGCCGTCGGCCGAATAGGCTTCTTCGTAGCGGCAGGCGTCGGCCGATATGCCCGACCAGGTGCCGCGCACGAGGATCGCACGGCCATCGAGAATGTCCTGCCCGTAGAGCCGGCCGACGCCGTCGGCGAAGGCGCCGACCAAAGGTGCGCCAAGCGTGCCGTCCTCGGCGGCGATGAACGACTGGCTCCATTGGCGGGCGGCTGGATTGTAGAGGAACAGGCTCATCCCTTCCCAATGGCCCGCGGGCCCGTCGGCCTCGATCTCCTCGAGCTGGGCCGCCCCGTCCCAGACCTTGCGCACGGTGACGGTGCCGGTGAGATGGACCATCGCATCGGACCCGCTGAACGGATGCGCGCGCCGGGCGATATGGGTCGTCCAGGTGCCGAAGTGGAAATCGAAATCGTGGCGCCCGTCATGCGCCGCGGCGGCCGGTGCCGCCTGCGCCCGGGCGGGACCCGCCGCCGTCCCGGCAATCGCCGCCGCGGACAGGCAGGCGAGACAGGTTCGCACTCTTTTCATGACATGCTCCGTCGAGGACGTTCCCGCCTTGCCCCGCATCAGCGGCGCGGCCGCCGGAACTTGAGGATGAACTGGTCGGTCCGGCCCCGGATCGAGGGATCGAACACGCCGGCGCTGTGCGGGTCGTCGGGGTTGGCGAGGATTTTGCTCGATCCGACGAACACGAAGCCCGCCGCCTCGACCTCGCGCCGCACGGTCGACGGGAGGATGCGATGGAGCGTGTCGGTCACGTTCGGGGGCGAGCCCGGTGCCGCGACATGGTCGAGGACGATATAGGTTCCGCCGGGCTTGAGCGCGTCGAAGACCGCTCGGTTGAACGCGCTCATGTCGACCGGGCCCATGAAGCTGTCGTGGAGATCGTGATAATTTTGCGAGATCCAGAACAGGTCGAGCTTCCCGGGGTAGCGGGCAATTTCGATCGCCGAGCCGAACAGGACCGACACATTGGGATGATCGACCGCATAATGCTGCAGGTCGGCAAGCCCCTGCACGATGTTGGAAAAGCGGAGCAGGCTCGCTGGAACGCTGGCATAGACATGGCCCGTCGGGCCGACCATCCGGGCGAACAGCCGGGTGAAATAGCCGTTGCCCGCGGCATAATCCGCCACCTTGTCGCCGGGGCGAAGGCCGGCAAAGGCGAGCATGGCGGCGGGCTTGCGGTTGGCATCGCGGGCCCTGTCGGCCGCCGGGCGGCCGGGATCGGCAATCGCCATGGCGATCGAGGCCGGCCGGCTGGCGATCGCTCCGGTCGCCGGACCCGCCCCGATCGCGACCGCGAGACATGCCGCCAATCCGGCTTCCAACGCGCTCCGCACCGTCGTCACATTCATTCTCCACGATTGGTATTCGGCTGTCGTGGCGGTAAGGTTAGGCCCCCTCTTCATTCCGATTGAGGGCCAGTTGGGGGGAAAATTCCTGGGCCACGCGACCGTGGCGACCGAAAGGATGCGATGCGTTCGCTGTTCGAACTGCGGCTCGACCCGGTCGGGGGACCGCGCCGATCAACCCGGAGCCTCTACGAGCAACTGAAGGCGGCGATCATCGACGGTCGGCTCGCCGCGGGCGTCCGGCTGCCGGGGACGCGGCAGTCGAGCCAGTTCTTCGGCGTGTCGCGAAACACCGCGACCGAGATTTACGAACGGCTGGCCAATGACGGTTATGTCGTCAGCCGGCACGGATCGGGCACCTTCGTCGCCGAGGCCTTGCCGCCAGCGCCGCGGACCCGCCGCGCCCTGTCTCCGGATGTCTCGGATCCGCGGCTCAATCCATTCTGGCTGAGCGACGATACGATCGCCGCGATCGGCTTCTGGCGCGACCCTCCGACCGGGGGCAAGCGAGTCGGCAAGGGCCTGTCGGCGGACTTTCGCCCGGCCCTGCTCGATTCGCGCCTGTTCCCGCTCGACCTGTTCCGCCAGGTCAGCGTCAAGCAATTGCGACAGGTCGAGACCCGGCCGCCGGCCTTCAAGAGCCCGCAGGGCAATCAGGGCAATTTCCACCTGCGCGAGGCGATCGTCCGCCACATCGCCTTGACCCGCGCCGTGCCCTGCCTCCCGGACGACGTCCTGGTGACGTCGGGGGCGCAGCAGGCCTTCGATCTCGTCGCGCGAACGTTGGTCAAGCCCGGCGAGACGATCGTCGCGATCGAGGATCCGGGCTACCCGCCGATGCGCGTCGCCTTCGCCGCGGCGGGCGCGCGGATCGTTCCCGTCGGCGTCGATGCGCACGGCCTGATGGTCGAGCGCCTGCCGGCCGATGCGAACATCGTCTGCGTCTGCCCCTCCCATCAATTCCCGACCGGAGTGACGATGTCGGCCGAGCGCCGCGCCGCGCTCATCGCCTTCGCGCGAGCGCGCGGCGCGGTGATCGTCGAGGACGATTATGACGGCGAGTTCCGCTACGAGGGCAGCCCGCTCGAAGCGCTCCGCACCGCCGAGGCGGCCGATCTCGTTTTCTATGTCGGCACCTTCTCCAAATGCATGCTGCCGTCGCTGCGGCTTGGATTCGTCGCGGCGCCGCCCTGGGCGATGCCGACATTGGTCGCCGCCAAGAATTGCCTCGACTGGCATTGCCCGATCCCCGTTCAGCTCGGCGTTTCGTCCTTCATCTCCGAAGGACATCTGACCCGGCACGTGCGCAGGATGCGCGGGCTCTACGACCAGCGGCGCCGGCGCGTGACCGCCTTCATCGGCGACCGCCTGTCCGACTGGCTGGAAGCGGTTCCGACCGTCTACGGCATGCATGTCGCCGCCTTCGCCCGGCGGCCGCTCGACTGCGAGAGCATCGCCGCGGAGCTTGGCGCCGGCAATGTCAAGCTGCACGCGCTCGATCGTTATTATCTCGGGCCCCGGGCGCGCCAGGGTTTCGTGTTCGGCTATGGCGCCGTCAATCTCGACGAAATCGACTATGGGTTGGCCGCCCTGCACAAAATGCTGATGCGAAAAGGCTGATCGGCGCGCGGCGCATCCTTCGGCTCACCGTCAAAATCGCTCGTTGCGTCCCAAAATCGCCGGGGGAGCCATCCCCTTGTCCGCGCACCGTTTCCCGCGCGGAACCAAATCCGCGCCTCATTCATCCTAGGGACGCAAGCGCGCCGCCTGGTGCGCCATCTGCTCTTTCGACGGGGAGATTTTCTGCCCCAGGACGGCGTCTCGCGGCGTGTGGCCACGAAATTGGGAGCGGCTCTGGCCGCCGCCCTGGTGGCGCCCCGGCGCGCGCTCGCCGACACGATCCGCCGCCGCGTGCCCTGGGGCCCCGGAATCGCCGACCGGCCCGACAAGGCCGACGACCGGCCGGGCTATATCTTCTTCACCGAAGCCGAGGCGGCCTTCATCGAGGCGGCGGTCTCGCGCCTCATCCCGAAGGACGAGCTCGGCCCGGGCGCGCTCGAGGCGGGCGTGCCCCGTTTCATCGACCGCCAGCTCGCCGGCCCCTATGGCGGCGGCGACCATTTCTACCTGAAGGCCCCGATGCCCAAGGGCACTCCCACCCAGGGCTGGCAGATGCCCGCGCCGGCCGAGGTCTACCGGCTGATCATCCCGCAGGTGAACCGCTGGGCCGCCGACGCCTATGGCGCGCCCTTCGCCCAGCTCGATCCGGCGAAGCAGGATGAGGCGCTGAAGGCGCTGGAGGGCGGAAAGGCCGAGCTGAAGGGCGGCTTCGACGGCAAGGCCTTCTTCGAGCTTCTGCTCCAGAACACGGTCGAAGGCTTCTTCGCCGACCCGATCTACGGCGGCAATCGCGACATGGTCGGCTGGCGGCTGATCGGCTTTCCGGGCGCCCGCTACGCCTATCGCGACTTCGTCTCGCGCCACGGCGAGCCCTATCCGCTGCCGCCGGTCTCATTGGCCGGCCGGCGCGAATGGCGGAGCGAGCGGAGCTGATGCAGGATCCCAACCGCCCCGTCGACGTCGTCCTGATCGGCTTCGGCTGGACGGGCGCCTTGATGGGCGAGGTGCTGACCGCCGCCGGATTGAACGTGCTCGCGCTCGAGCGCGGCGGCTGGCGCGGCACCGCGAACGACTTCGCGATGACCTTCGACCCGGACGAACTGCGTTATTATTGGCGCCACCATCTCTTCCAGAATGTCGCGCACGAGACCTTGACCTTCCGCAACCGCGGCGACCAGGTGGCGCTGCCGATGCGGCGATTGGGCTCCTTCCTCCCGGGCGTCGGCGTCGGCGGCGGCGGCATCCACTGGAACGGCCAGGTCTGGCGCTTCCTGCCGAGCGACTTCGCCGCCCGCAGCCACAATATCGAGCGCTACGGCGCATCCGCCGTCCCGCCGACGATGACGATCCAGGATTATCCCGTCACCTATGCCGAGCTCGAGCCGCATTTCGACCGGTTCGACTATCTGTGCGGCATTTCGGGCAAGGCCGGCAATCTCGGCGGCCGAATCGTGCCCGGCGGCAATCCGTTCGAAGGGCCGCGCAGCCGCGAATATCCCAATCCGCCGCTGGAGATGACCTACGGCCCCACCCTCTTCGCCGAGGCGGCGGCGCGGCTTGGCATGCACCCGTTCCCGCACCCCGCCGCGAACATGTCGAAGCCCTATACCAATCCGCTCGGCCTGCAGCTCGGCCCCTGCACCTATTGCGGCTTTTGCGAGAAGTTCGGCTGCGGCAATTATTCCAAGGCGAGCCCGCAGACGACGATCCTGCCGGTGCTGATGGCGCGGCCGAATTTCGAGCTTCGCACACGCTGCGAGGCGATGAAGATCGAGCTCGATTCCGACCGCCGCCGCGCGACCGGAATCACCTATGTCGACGAGACCGGCGCGACCCGCTTCCAGCCGGCGGAGATGGTCGTCCTCGCCGCCTTCCCGCTCGAGAATGTGCGGCTGATGCTGCTCTCCGGCATCGGCAAGCCCTACGATCCCGCGACCGGCGAGGGCGCGATCGGCAAGAATTACGCCTATCAGATCACCTCGTCGGTCAACGTCTTCTACGACGACAAGTTGATCAACCCGTTCATCGGCGCCGGCTCGCTCGGCATGATCGTCGACGATTATAATGGCGACAATTTCGACCATGCGGGCAAGGGCTTCATCGGCGGCGGCTATATCGGCGTGGTCGGCACCGGCGCGCGGCCGATCGAGACCCACCCGGTTCCCGACAAGACACCCAAATGGGGCTCGGACTGGAAGAAGGCGGTGGCTCAGAATTATTTGCGCACGGTCAGCATCGCGACCCACGGCGCGGTGATGAGCCATCGCGGCAATTATCTCGACCTCGATCCCACCTATACCGACGTGTTCGGGCGGCCGATGCTGCGCATGACCTTCGACTTCACCGACAACGAGCATCGGATGAGCGACTTCCTCACCGAGCGGGCGAGCGACGTCGGCAAGGCGATGGGCGGCCGCGAGATCAAGGCGAACAAGCGCTCGGGCGCCTACGACATCGTCCCCTATCAGACGACGCACAATACGGGCGGCGCGATCATGGGCAGCGATCCCAGGAGCAGCGCGCTCAACCGCTATCTGCAGAGCTGGGACGTCCACAACGTCTTCGCCCCCGGCGCCAACGCCTTTCCGCAAAATGCCGGCTACAATCCGATGGGGACGGTCGCGGCCCTCACTTATTGGTGCGCCGACGCGATCGTGAAGGATTATCGCCGCGCGCCCGGGCCCCTGGTCCACGCATGAAGCGGCCGTCGCTCGCCACTCTCTGCCTCGGCTTCGCTCTGGTCGCCTTCGCGGCCGCGGCCGCCGCGCCGCCGCCGCCCGACAACGGAGCCGATCCCGGCGGCGGCGCGGTGCCGGTGCCGCCGGCCGGGAATGACGACGTCACCGCCGACGTCGCCACCTGGGCGCCGCCGAGCAATGCCGAGCCGGCCGGCGCGGCGGACGAGCATAGCGCCGATCCGATCGCTCGCGGCCGCTACCTGGTCGATGCCGGCGATTGCGAAAGCTGCCACACGACGGTCGGCGGCGCGCCCTTCGCCGGTTCCCGCCCGATCCCGACGCCGTTCGGCCAGGTCTTCTCGGCCAACCTGACGCCCGATCCGACGACCGGCATCGGCAATTGGACCGCCGACCATTTCTACCGCGCGATGCACAAGGGCCGGGGGCCGCACGGGAAGCATTTCTACCCCGTCTTCCCCTACACCTATTTCACGAAGATGCCGCGCGCCGACACCGACGCCATCTACGCCTATCTGCGCACCCTGCCGCCGGTCACGCTCAAGACTCCGAAGCCCAAAATCCCCTTCCCGCTCAACATCCGCGGGCTGCTCGGCATCTGGAACGCGCTCTTCTTCCATCCCGGCCAGTTCCGGCCCGACCCGGGCAAGTCCGAGGAATGGAATCGCGGCGCCTATCTCGTCCAGGGGCCCGGCCATTGCGGCGGCTGCCACACGCCCAAGAATTTCCTCGGCGCCGACAAGAGGAAGCGCGCCTTCCAGGGCGGGAGGCTCGACAATTGGGTCGCGGTCAACCTCACCGGGGATCCGCGCCAGGGCCTCGCCCGCTGGAGCCGCGAGGATGTCGCCGAATATCTGCGCGGCGGCCGCAACGCCTGGTCGACCGCCTCGGGGGCGATGCAGGAAGTGGTCTATTATTCGACGAGCCGGATGAGCGACGCCGATCTGCTTGCCATCGCCACCTATTTGAAGGATCTGCCGCCAGGGGCGCCGGCGACGCGCGTCCGGCCGCCGCGGCCCGGGCGCATGGAGGCCGGCGCGGCGATCTTCGCCGACACCTGCGCCGCCTGCCACAAGGCCGACGGATCGGGCAATCCGGGCCTGTTCCCGCCGCTCGCCGGCAACGCCTCGGTCCAGGCGAAGGACCCGACCACTTTGGTCCGGATCATGCTCCAGGGCTCGCGCTCGGTGCCGACCCCGGCCCGGCCGACGCCGCTCGCAATGCCCGCCTTCGCCTGGAAATTGAGCGACGGCGAGATCGCCTCCGTCGCCACCTTCGTCCGCAATTCGTGGGGCAACCAGGCGCCGCCGGTCCATGCGAGCAAGGTCGCCAAGCTCCGGCGCAAATATGGCGGGCAGCGGCCCTAAGCGGGCTTTTCGGCCGGCGCGAACTTGGTCACCGGGACATAGGCCGGGTTGATCAGATGATAGACGATGAGCGCCACCAGATAGGCGCTTCCGGCGACGATGAAGAGCGGCGTGTAGGTGCCGAGCCTCTGCAGCACCGCGCCGGCATAAGTGGACATCAGCATGCCCCCCACCGCGCCGGCGAAGCCGCCGAGGCCCACCACCGAGCCGAGCGCCCAGCGCGGGAAGAGATCGGCCGGCATGGCGAAGAGATTGGCCGAGAAACCCTGATGGCCGGCACAGGCGAGGCCGATCAGGAAGACGGCGAGCCAGAGGCTTGACGCCTGCGCCGCGAAGGCGACGGGAACGACGATCAGGGCGCAGAACAGCATCGCCCGCTTGCGCGCCCGGCCGGTGTGAACGCCGCGTCCGAGCAGGCGCGACGAATAATAGCCGCCGAGGATCGAGCCAACGTCCGCCATCACATAGATTGCGACCAGAGGCGGCCCGAAGCTCTTCAAGTCGAGCCCGTGGCGCTTGCTGAGGAAGTCGGGCAGCCAGAAGAGGAAGAACCACCAGATCGGGTCGATCAGGAAGCGGCCGGCCATATAGGCCCAGGCCTGGCGGGTGGCGAGCAGGCGCCGCCACGCCACCGGCTTCTGCTCCTCGATCGGCTCGGATTCGATCCATTCGAGCTCAGGCTTGCTGACGAGAGGATGCTCGCGCGGCTTGCGGTAGAAGAGCAGCCAGATGGCGATCCAGACGAGGTTGAAGAGGCCGGTGATGATGAAGGCGGCCTGCCAGTCGATGGCGAGCACGATGATCGGCACGATGAGCGGCGTGACGACCGCGCCGACATTGGCGCCGGCATTGAGGATGCCGATGGCAAGCGCCCGCTCGCGCTTGGGATACCAGTCCCCGGCGGCGGCGAGCGCGGCCGGATAGGTGCCCGATTCCCCGAGCGCGAGGAGGATCCGGGCAAAGGCGAAGCCGCGGATCGAGGTGAAGAGCGAATGGGCGATATGGGCGGCGGTCCACAGGCCCATCGCAAGCGCATAGCCCCATCTGGCGCCGATCCGGTCGATCAGCCGCCCGAAGAAGAGAAAGCCGATCCCATAGGCCATCTGGAAGAGCGTGACCGTGGTGCCGTAGCCGTCCTCCGACCAGTCGTAGAGATGCTGCAGCGTCGGCTTGAGGATCGAGATGACGAGCCGGTCGATATAGCTCAGCACCACCGCGGCGAAGAGCAGGAAGCAGATTGCCCAGCGCACCCATCCCGTCCGCTTCGGCCGCGGGGCGGAAACGGTGGCGCCTGCTTCGCTCACCAGTTGAACATCGTGCCGTCTTCCAGCCGGTTCACCGGAAGAAAGGCGCGCTTGTAGGGATATTCGGCGGCGAGCGTCTCGTCGATGTCGACGCCGAGCCCGGGTTCGTCGCCCGGATGCAGCGCGCCCTCGGCGAAGCGATAGGCGTGCGGGAAGACGGCGTCGGTCTCCCCGGTATGGCGCATATATTCCTGGATTCCGAAATTCGGCACCGACAGGTCGAAATGGAGCGCCGCGGCCATCGTCACCGGCGAGAGGTCGGTGGCGCCGTGGCAGCCGGTGCGGACGTTGAACAGGTCGGCGAAGGCGGCGATGCGGCGCAGATGCGTGATGCCGCCGGCATGGACCACAGTCGCGCGGATATAGTCGATCAATTGCTCCTGGATGAGCTGCTTCGCGTCCCAGACCGAATTGAAGATCTCGCCGACCGCGAGCGGCGTCGTCGTGTGCCGGCGGATCAGGCGGAAGCTGTCCTGATTGTCGGCGACGACAGCATCCTCGAGCCAGAAAGGCCGGTAAGGCTCAAGATCCTTGCCGAGCCGCCCGGCCTCGATCGGGGTCAGCCGGTGGTGGACGTCGTGGAGGAGATGGACGTCCCACCCAAGCCTCTCGCGCGCGGCCGCGAAGAGCTCGGGCACCGTCCGCATATATTTCTCGGTCGACCAGAGAGTCTCGGTCGGAAGGTCGGCGTCGGCCGGCTCGTAGAAATATTTGTCCTTGGAGACGCCGTAGGTGGAGGCGAGACCCGGCACGCCCGATTGCAGCCGGATCGCCTTGTAGCCCTGCGCCCGATATTCGAGCGCGCGCGCGACCGTCTCCTCGATCGAAGCGCCGTTGGCATGGCCGTAGACCATCGCGCTTTCGCGCGAGGCGCCGCCGAGCAATTGATAGACGGGAAGGCCCGCCACCTTCCCCTTGATGTCCCAGAGCGCCATGTCGACCGCGGCGATCGCCGACATCGTCACCGGCCCCCGCCGCCAGTAAGCGCCGCGATAGAGGAACTGCCAGACATCCTCGATCCGATGCGCATCGCGGCCGATCAGGCAGGGGACGACATGGTCGGCGAGATAGGAGGCGACCGCAAGCTCGCGCCCGTTCAGCGTCGCGTCGCCGACGCCGCGCACGCCGTCGCTCGTCTCGACGACGAGCGTGACGAAATTGCGCCCCGGCGAGCAGATGACGACGCGGGCTGAGGTGATCTTCAGCATGAGCGGATGTTTCTGTTAGCGCTCACATGCTGTCAATCGGTTCCGGTCCTCATCCGAAGGACGGCCTCGCCGTGCCCGTAACGTTGCTCGCGCTCGCCAGCTCGCGCGCATATTCGTCGTCGGCGAGAGGCTGGAGGTTGAGAGAGAAACGATTGGCGAGCGGGCCGACCGCCGCGCGCGTCTTGATCATATCGCGATCGATGCCGCCGGCGAGCGTCAGCACGACGTCCTGCCAAAAGATGCGCTCGCCGAAATAGAAGCTGTGCGTCTTCACCGGATTGAGCCTGTCGACGATGTCGCGATAATGATCGGCGAACATCGCGCTGCAATCGACTTCGCACATCATCGACGGCGCGTCCGCCGGCAGGCCGACCCGGCCGACCCGGGGCGCCAAATCCAGCCGCTTGGCGTTCGAGACGGCAAGCGCCTTGTCGTAACGGCTGCAATAAGCGGTGAGGCGCGCGGCATGTTGCACGAACGTCTTCGCGCTGTAGTTGCTCGCCTCCAGGACGGTGTAATCGAGATCCCCGGCGACCATCACGATCTGACCGACCTTCCAGCCGGCCGGCACGTCCTGGTACGACCAGGCGAAGGCTTGCTGGAGGACGAATGCACCCATCGAGTGGGTCAGCACATGAACGGTGAACGGACAGTCGCGGCTTTGCTGGTCTTCGAGCAAGGCGATACCGGCGCTCACCAATTCGCTGGCGGCCGCCCGCGCATGCGCGCGATCGTCGAGATAGGCGAAGACGAGTCCGTCGGAATACCAATCGTAGCTGATGAGCGCACCATTCCATCCGAGCGCGCTCAGCTGCTCCTGGATTTCGCGGTGGAGGGCGAGCGCCGCGTTCTGGTCCTGATTGAAGCCATGAACGAGGAAGAGGATTTCGCCGGTACGGACAGGTCCCTTGGTTGGATCGACTTCCTTGGGAAAGCCGGCCGTGAGCTGCGCGACCCAATCCTTCTGGGCTAATTCTTTTGCCGTCGCTTCGTCATAGCGAAGATAGCGCGCTTTCTGCGCGGGCCCGCTCCCGTCCGGCGCGCGCATGCTCAGAATGAAATCCGGCATGTTCTGTTACCCCATGCAGAAAGACGATCCAGGATCTTCAAATGGGAGCCGATGGGCCCCGATTTTCATAGCCGATACTTGCCGGCCGGTCGAGAGAGGGGAAATGTCCGAACTCAGACCCGGCCGGTGACCGGGATGGCGGCGCCGGTGATGGCGCTCGCTTTGTCCGAGAGCAGGAAGGCGATGACCTCGGCCAATTCCGCGGGCGTCACCCATTTGCCGAAATCCGCGTCCGGCATGTCGGCGCGGTTGGCGGGCGTGTCGATGATGCTCGGCAGGACGGCGTTGACGCGGATGCCGTCCCCCTTGAGCTCGGCGGCGAGGCTCTCGGTCAGCCGCAGCACGGCGGACTTGGCGGCGGCATAGGCGCCCATCCCAGCCTCCGCCCGGCCGGCCGCGGCCGCGCCGACATTGACGATCGCGCCGCCGCGCCCGAGCAAAGGCAGCACCGCCCGGCTGGCGTTGAGCGCGGTCGCGACGTTCAGCGCATAGAGCCGGTCCCAAATTGCCTTGCCGCCCCCGCCGGCGATCTTCTCCCAGGCGAAGCCGCCGGCCGCGTTGACCAGCCCTCGAACGCCCCGAGGCAACGTCGCGAAAGCCCGCTCCGTCGCGTCTTCGTCGGCGAGATCGACGCCGCCGATCCGGTGCGCGGCCGAGGCGGGCAGCCGATCGGCCCCGCCATGGCCGATCGCCGCGACCTGCCGGCCCTCGGCGGCAAGCCGCTCCGCGACGACCCGGCCGAGCGCGCCGGCCGCGCCGGTGACGACGATGATTCCCGCGTTCGCCATGGACGCTTCTTACGGGAAGCCTTCGCGCGCGGCGAGCGCGGATGCGGCTTCGCCCTCGAGATCGCTTCGGCGACGGCCGAAACGTTCGTGGAGGACGCGCGCGCATAGAGGCGCTAGGCTGAGGCCATGCTGGAAGGATCCTATCTCGCCCAGATGGCGTCGCTGGTCGGCGACCCGAGCCGGGCCAACATGCTGGCGGCGCTCATGGCCGGCCAGGCGCTCACCGCGACCGAGCTGGCGATCGCGGCGGGCATCACGCCGCAGACGGCAAGCGGCCATCTCGCCCGGCTGACCGACGGCAAATTGCTGAAGGTCGTCGCCCAGGGCCGCCATCGCTATCACCGCCTGGCCTCGGCCGAGGTCGCGCGCATGCTCGAAAGCCTGATGGCGGTCGCCGTCGAGGGGCCGAAACGGCACCGGCCGCGGTCCGCGCGCGACGATGCCCTGGCCGAGGCGCGTACCTGCTACGACCATCTCGCCGGGCGGCTCGGCGTCGCCCTCGCCGACGCGCTCGCCGCGCGCGGGCTGATATTGCTCGGCGACGAAGGCGGCGCCGTCACGGCGGCCGGGCAGCAGGCGCTGGCGGCGTTCGGCGTCGACATGGCGCCCGGCCATGGGCGGCAGGCTTTCTGCCGCCCCTGCCTCGACTGGAGCGAGCGGCGCTGGCATGTCGGCGGCCGGATCGGCGCCGCGCTCGCCCGCCGATGCTTCGCGTTGGGCTGGATCGAGCGCGCCGGGGATGGCAGGGCCGTCCGCGTGACGCCGGCGGGCGAAGCCGGTCTCGGCCGGACGTTCGGCCTCGATTGGCCGGGCCGGCCGGCGCTGGCCGAAGCAGGCTGAGCGCGCCGCGCGCACATCAAGGAGAATGGAATCCATGTTCAGTCACGTGATGATCGG
>DASUHH010000069.1:0-63662 GCA_036273615.1 Allosphingosinicella sp.
GGCGGCGGCGGCCCTTGGGCTTCGCTTCCTCTTCCCCGGCGGCGGGCTCGGGCGCGGCTTCGGCGGGCGCGTCGGCGGCCTCCTCGGGGGGAGCTTGCGCGCCCATCTCCTCGGCGCCCTCCTCGCCATCGGCAGGCTCGCCGCCCTCGCCTTGCTCTCCCTCCTGCCGGCGGCGTCCGCCGCGGCGGCCGCGGCGGCGGCGGCGCTTGCGGCCGGCCCGATCCTCCTCGGCGGCGCGGTCGCGGCGCTCGGGGCGCCGGGCGGCTCCGGAGGTCTCGGCCGCTTCTTCCGCTTCCTCCTCATCCTCCTCGTCCATCTCGTCGAGCCCGGCCTCGTCCTCCTCGTCCTCGGGTTCCTCGACCGGGGCTGGGGCGATGCGCGGGCGCTGGACCGGCGGCGGGCCGAAGCTCTCGACCGCCATCCGCGCGCCTTCGAAGCCGTCGTCGATCAGCACCTCGATCACGACTCCGTAGCGCTGCTCGACCTCGTCGATCTCGCCGCGCTTGCGGTTGAGGACATAGATTGCGGCGTCGCGGCCGGCGCGAAGCACGATGCGGCTGCCGCGGCCGCGCGCGGCCTCCTCCTCAAGCATGCGCAGCGCCGACAGGCCAGCCGAGGCGGCGGTGCGCATCAGGCCGGTGCCCTCGCAATGCGGGCAGGGCCGGGTCGAGGCCTCGAGCACGCCGGTGCGGAGGCGCTGGCGGCTCATCTCCATCAATCCGAAGGAGGAGATGCGGCCGACCTGGATTCGGGCGCGGTCGTTCTTCAGCGCGTCCTTCATCGCCTTCTCGACCTTGCGGATATGGCCGTTCGATTCCATGTCGATGAAGTCGATGACGATGAGGCCTGCCATGTCGCGAAGCCGCAATTGCCGCGCGATCTCCTGCGCCGCCTCGATATTGGTCGCATAGGCGGTCTGCTCGATATTGTGCTCGCGGGTCGAGCGGCCCGAATTGATGTCGATCGAGACCAGGGCCTCGGTCGGGTTGATCACCAGATAGCCGCCGGATTTCAGCTGGACGACCGGCTGGTACATCGCGGCGAGCTGGTCCTCGGCGCCCTGGCGCTGGAAGAGCGGCACCCGGTCGACATATTGCTTCACCCGCCGGACGTGGCTCGGCATCAGCAATTTCATGAAGCTCCGGGCGGCCTTATAGCCTTCGTCGCCCTCGACGATCACCTCGTCTATGTCGCGATTGTAGATGTCGCGGATGGCGCGCTTCACGAGATCGCTGTCGCCGTAGATGAGCGCTGGGGCCGAGCTGGTCAGCGTGCGCTCGCGTATCTCGTCCCAGAGGCGGGCGAGATAGTCGAAGTCGCGCTTGATCTCGGTCTTGGTGCGCGAGAGGCCGGCGGTGCGGACGATGCAGCTCATGCTCGACGGCAGCGACAGGTCGGCCATGATCTGCTTCAGCCTTTTGCGGTCGGCGCCGTTCGAGATCTTCCGGCTGATTCCGCCGCCGTGCGACGTGTTGGGCATCAAAACGCAATAGCGGCCGGCGAGGCTCAGATAGGTGGTGAGCGCGGCGCCCTTGTTGCCGCGTTCCTCCTTGACGACCTGGACGAGCAGGACCTGGCGGCGGCGGATGACGTCCTGGATCTTGTAGCGGCGGCGCAGATTCTGGCGCTTGCGGCGGAGGACCTCGACGGCGCTCTCCTCGCTCGCGCTCTCATTCTCCTCGGCGGCGGGAGGCGCGGCCTCCTCATCCTCCTCGTCATGGGGCGCGGAGACGTCGCGGGCGGCGGCGGGATCGTCGCCTTCGCCATCCTCATGCTCGGCCTCGTCCTCATCGTCGAGCTCGGCGGCGCGCAGCCGCGCTTCCTCGGCGGCGTGCTCGGCCTCCTCGCGGAGCAACGCCTCGCGGTCCTCGCGCGGGATCTGGTAATAATCGGGGTGGATTTCCGAGAAGGCGAGGAAGCCGTGGCGGTTGCCGCCATAATCGACGAAGGCCGCCTGCAGCGACGGCTCGACCCTGGTCACCTTGGCGAGATAGATATTTCCCTTGAGCTGCTTGTGCTCGGCGGATTCGAAATCAAATTCCTCGATCCGATTGCCCTTGACCACCGCCACCCTGGTCTCTTCCTGGTGGCGCGCGTCGATCAACATGCGCATTGTCATCAAAATCACTCCACACGCGCGGCGCGGCTCCGGCCAAACCGGAGGAAAAGCGGCTCGCGCGCTCGAAAAGGCATGAAGGCGCGGCCCGTGCGGCGCGCGCCCCCAATGTCCGGGTTGAAAAATTGTCGTTTGCTTCTGCTGCGGAGCGATGGGCGGCCGAAAGCGCCGGCCGCAGGATGCCGGACGCGGCGCCACCCGTCAGGCGGGGGCGGACCAGTCCGGAGAAACCATCACTCATGCAGCGTCAACCTTGGTGGCCGGCATGGCGCCGGCGCGAATTCCCACGGCATCCGGATGAGAAGGTGTATGAGAACCTTCAACAGGATGCCGATACTTCCTGCTAGCATCCGTGAGGGGCAGCGGCAACCGGCTTATGGGGGCGCCCTTCCCTCGCACGCGTGCCGGTGCCACGATCGCCGCGACGCCTTTCCGCCGAAGCAAGGCCGGCGGCAACCGGTGAGGCTGGGCCTGAATTAGGTATAGTGTCCCCGGATTTACCGGTAGGACGCGTTCCGCCACCCCTGCATCCGCCCGCCCCCGGCCTCCGTATCTCCTGCCGCAGCGGCTGAAAGCTGCGATTCAAGGAGGAAGAGACATGAAGATTCTGCTCACTCGCGCCGCCCTCGCGGCGGCCGCCTGCGCGCTTGCGGGCGCCATGCCGGCTTCGGCGGCCAATCCGATGGTCGGCGGCGCGGCCATGTATCCGACCAAGACGATCGTCCAGAATGCGGTCAATTCGAAGGACCACACGATCCTCGTCGCCGCGGTCAAGGCGGCCGGGCTGGTCGACACCTTGTCCGGCCCCGGCCCGTTCACCGTCTTCGCGCCGACCAATGCGGCATTCGGCAAGCTGCCCGCCGGAACGGTCGACAGCCTGGTCATGCCGGAGAGCAGGGACGCGCTCACCCGCATCCTCACCTATCATGTCGTCCCCGGCCGCCTCACCGCCGCCGCGATCGCAGCGCGGATCCGCGCCGGCCACGGCATGGCGACGCTCACCACCGTCCAGGGCGAGTCGCTGACGGCGAGGATGGAGGGCAAATGGCTGGTCCTCACCGACGCCAAGGGCGGCATGTCGCGAGTCACCACCAGCGACGTGATGCAGTCGAACGGGGTGATCCATGTGGTGGACACGGTGCTGATGCCCTGAGGGCATCCTCCCCACTTGTGGGGAGGGGGACCGCCGGAACGGCGGTGGAGGGGGGGCAGCGCCTGGCACGACCCCCCCTCCACCAGCCTCCGGCTGTGTTGGAGCGAGATCGTGTCCCCCGGACACGATCTTGGACGGCCGGGGGCCGCCCAAAGCTCCACCACCCTCCCCGTTCCGGGGAGGATTCTCCCCCATCTTCCCGCTTGCCTGAGGATGGTGCATGATCCTTGCCATGGACCAGGGGGCCGGGGAGCTTGCGCGGCTGATGGCGGCCGTGTCGGCCGGCGACGGGAGCGCGCTCGCCGATCTCTATGCGCGCACCTCGGCCAAGCTTTACGGCATCTGCCTTCGCGTCCTCGGCAGCGAGGCCGAGGCGGAGGAGGCGCTTCAGGAGGCCTTCGTCGCGATCTGGCGCCGCGCTTCCAGCTTCGACCATTCCAAGGCGAGCCCGATCACCTGGCTCTCCGTCCTCGCCCGCAACAAGGCGATCGACCGGCTGCGCGCGCGCCGGCCGGCGGCCGAGACGATCGACGCGGCGCATGAGATCGCCGACGACGGCGCCTCCGCCTTGGATCTGGTCGAGGCGGAAGAGGATCGCGCCCGGCTTTCCCATTGCCTCGACGCGCTCGACGACCAGCCGCGCGACGCGATCCGCGCCGCTTTCTTCGACGGCCTCACCTATCAGGAGCTGGCCGAGCGCGACGCGGTGCCGCTCGGCACGATGAAGAGCTGGATCCGCCGCGGCCTCCTCCGGTTGAGAGCGTGCCTGGAACGATGACCGACGAACGCCCCTCCGATCGCGACGAACGCGATCTGCTCGCCGCCGAACATGCGCTCGGCCTGCTGAGCGGCGCCGAGCGGGCGCGCGCGGCGGCGCTGGCGCGCTCCGATCCCGAGTTCGCGCGTCTGGCCGGGCGCTGGGCGGGGCGGCTCGCGCCCTTGCTCGACGAGGCCACGCCCGTCGCGCCCCCGGCCCGGCTCTGGGCCGCGATCGAGGCGCGGATCGGGGCGCCGGCCGCGCCGCCGTCCAACGTCGTCCTGCTCCGCCGGCGGACAATTTTCTGGCGGGCCTATGCCGCCGCCGCGACCGCGATCGCCGCGTCCCTGGCCTTCATCCTGGTGACGCGTCCGCCGGCGACGCCCCCCGTCCAGCCGCCGCCCGCCGGCGCGCCGCTCGCCGCCACGCTTGCGGCGGCGGACAGCCCGGCCAGGCTCGTCGCCACCTGGGAGCCGGCGAGCCGCAGCCTGATCGTCGCCGCGGCCGCCGACATGCCCTCGCCCGCCGGCCGCGGCCACGAATTGTGGCTGATCCCCGCCGGCGGCAAGCCGCTCCCCATGGGCATGATGCCGCGCGGCCGGCCGATGCGGATGCATGTGCCGGGCGGCATGGCGTTGCGCGAGGGGGCGATGCTGGCGGTGTCGGTCGAGCCGATGCAGGGCTCGCCGACCGGATTGCCGACCGGCCCGGTGATCGCCGCGGGGATGCTGAAGCGGGTCTGACCTTATCCTCCCCGGGACGGGGAGGGGGACCGCCGGAACGGCGGTGGAGGGGGGGTCGGGCCAGGTGCGCGGCTTTCAGCTTCGTACCGAGTTCTGACCCCCCTCCACCGCGCTGCGCGCGGTCCCCCTCCCCGTCCCGGGGAGGATATCAATAGCCATGCATCCGCCGGCGCTTTGCCTCCGTACATGAAGGGAAACATCGGGAGGCTTTGATGACGAACACCCTTCTCACCCGCCGCTTCTTCCTCGGCGCGGGCGGCACGGCGGCGGCGGCGTCCCTGCTGCTGGTCAGGACCGGTCCCGCCTCCGCCGCGGCGGCGCAGTTCGAGGTGACGCACACGTCCGACCAATGGCGCCGCATGCTCGGCGCACGGCGTTATGCCGTGCTGCGCGAGGCGGCGACCGAGGCGCCGGGGTCGAGCCCGTTGCTGAACGAGCATCGCAAGGGGATTTTCGCCTGCGCCGGCTGCGGCCTGCCCATCTTCGCCTCGGAGACCAAGTTCGACAGCGGCACCGGCTGGCCGAGCTTCTGGCGCCCCCTTCCCCACGCCATCGTCACCCGCGCCGACCGGACGCTCGGCTTCGAGCGGACCGAGGTGATCTGCCGGCGCTGCGGCGGGCATCTCGGCCACGTCTTCGACGACGGGCCGAAGCCGACCGGGCTTCGTTACTGCATGAACGGGCTTGCGCTGGTCTTCCGGCCGGCCTGATCCTCTTGCCGCGGAGCGGCCTCCATCGCTGCTGATTTGTCCACGCGAAGGCGAGAAGTCGAGAAGAAAACGGATAAAAAGAATGAGATAGCTATAATTAAGTATTGTGTCCCCGTATTTAACGGCTTCGTCGGGAAGGCACCGGAAACGCCGGACCCTTCGCGCCTTCGCGCCTTTGCGTGAACCGGAATAGGGCGCCCGACACCCGAAGACGGCCTGTGAAGAACCCTCGCCTTCCGCCCGATTTTGCTGGACCGAAACGCCGCCGGGGCGGCAGAAAGGCCGGCCTGATGCGTCTTCTCCTCGCCCTCGCCGCTCTCGCCGGCCTCGCCCTTGGCGGCTGCTCGAAGCAAGGCGGCGACAATGGGCAGGGGGTGACGATCGATCTCGCCCATGCGGCGAAGGACGATGCGCCGCTGCCGCGCATCTACGGGTCGCGCGATCCGGGACGGCCTCTGGTCGTGCTCGATCCGGGCCATGGCGGCAAGGATCCGGGGGCGATCTCGCCGTTCGGCGGGCGGCGGGAGAAGGACGTCACGCTCGCCATCGCACGGGCGATCCGCGACTCGCTCGCCGCCTCGGGCCGGGTGCGGGTGGCGATGACGCGGGAGGACGACCGCTTCCTCATCCTTCGCGACCGCTACGAGATCGCGCGGCGGATGGGCGCGGCCTTGTTCGTCTCGATCCATGCCGACGCGGCGCCGCTCAACGACGGCGCGCGCGGCGCCACCGTCTATACCTTGTCCGAGGTCGCCTCGGACAAGGAGGCGGCGCAGCTCGCCGCCCAGCAGAACGGCGCCGACACGCTGGGCGGGGCGCCGCTCAGCCGGGATGCGGGGGTGAACCGGGTGCTGATCGACCTCGCCCAGCGCGAGAGCATGAACGTCTCGGCCGATTTCGCCGGCCTGCTCCGCCGCGAGGGCGCGCCCTATTTCCCGTTCCGGCCCAATTGGCACCGTTTCGCGTCGCTGATCGTGCTGAAGGCGCCCGACGTCCCCTCGATCCTGCTCGAGACCGGCTATCTCACCAACGCGACCGACGCCGCCTATATCGAATCGCCGGAGGGGCAGAAGCAGATCGCTTCCGGCGTGAAGGACGCGATCGAGACCCATTTCGCCCGTCGCCTCTATCGCATCGCGTCGCGATAATCGGGCTTCACCGATGCGCCTTCACCCTCGGCTTCCAATCGTTTAGAGCGACGTCCGAATGAGTGCCGACAGTCCCACCTTCCAGCGCATCACCCTCTATCGCGACGCCGGCAGCCGCTTCGCCGCCGTTGCCCGCAATGCGTGGCGGCGCTGGTGGGTCAAGGCGCTGGTCATCCTCGCGGCGAGCCCGTTCGTCCTCTATTTCCTGCTGCTCCTGATCTTCGCGCGCGGGCTTCCGTCGGCGGAATCCCTCCTTACCTACCAGCCGCCGCTCCCCTCGATCGTGCGCGACATCAACGGCCAGCCGGTCCAGACCTTCGCCCGCGAGCGGCGGGTGCAATTGAGCTATGACGAATTCCCCCCAAAGCTGATCGACGCCTTCCTCTCGGCCGAGGACAAGAGCTTCTTCAGCCATCACGGCATCGATTATGGCGGCTTCGCCCAGGCGGTGTTCGACTATGTCCGCAAGGCCGGCACCGGCGAGCGCGCCCGCGGCGGATCGACCATCACCCAGCAGGTCGCCAAGAACCTCCTCGTCGGCAACCAATATTCGGTCAGCCGCAAGATCAAGGAGGCGATCCTCGCCCGCCGGATCGAGAATGTGCTGACCAAGCAGCAGATATTGGAGCTCTACCTCAACCAGATCTTCCTCGGCCGCAACGCCTATGGCGTCGAGGCGGCGTCGCGCGCCTATTTCGACAAGGATGTGGGGCAGCTCGATCTTCCCCAGGCCGCCTTCCTCGCCATCCTTCCCAAGGGGCCGAGCAATTACGACCCCAACGTCCATCCCGAACGCGCGCTCGAGCGGCGCAACTGGGTGCTCGGCGAGATGGCGAAGAACGGCTTCATCACCGCCGCCCAGCGCGACGCGGCCGTGGCGGCGCCGCTCGGCACGGTCGCGACGCCGCACGAAAATGTCCGCAATGTCGGCGGTTATTTCATGGAGGAGGTGCGGCGCGAGCTGATCGCCCGCTACGGCGAGGGCACGGAAAAGGGCCCGGACGGCGTCTATACGGGCGGCCTGTGGGTCCGCAGCTCCTATGACGGGCAGAAGCAGCAGGCGGCGGCGCAGGCCCTGCGCGACGGCCTCGTCCGCTACGCCACCGGCCATGGCTGGAACGACACCAACCAGTCGGTCGACCTGCGCAAGAACTGGGCGCAGGAATTGGCGGACCTCCCGATCGGCCCCGGCTATTCGGACTGGCAGGCGGCGGTGGTGCTGTCGCGCGAAGGCAATGAGGCGGCGATCGGATTCGCCGACGGCAGCCGGGGACTCCTCCCGGCATCGCTCGCCGCGATGCCGAAGCGCGGCACCGCGACCGCGGCCTTCAACTTCCTGACTCCGGGCAAGGTCATCGTGGTCAAGCGCGAGGGCGCGGCCTGGGCGCTGAAGTCGATCCCCGAGGTCGAGGGCGCGATGGTGGTCGAGGAGATAGCGAGCGGCCGCATCCTCGCCATGCAGGGCGGGTGGGACATCAGGAGCGGCGCCTTCAACCGCGCCGTCCAGGCCCATCGCCAGCCCGGATCGACGTTCAAGCCGGTCGTCTATTCGGCGGCGCTCGACAATGGCATGACGCCGGCCTCGATCATCGTCGACGGGCCCTTCTGCGTCTGGCAGGGGGCCGGGCTCGGCAACAAATGCTTCCGCAACTTCTCGGGCCAGAATGCCGGGCCGCAGACGATGCGCTGGGCGGTCGAGCAGTCGCGCAACCTGATGACGGTGCGCACCGCCAATGAGATCGGCATGGACAAGGTCACCAGGCGCGCCCACGATCTCGGCGTCGGCGACTATCCCAATTACCTCTCGATCGCCCTGGGCGCGGGCGAGACGACGCCGATCCGGATCACCAACGCCTTCGCGATCCTCGCGAACAGCGGGCGGGCGGTGAAGCCGGGCCTGGTCGATTATGTCGAGGACCGGAACGGCAAGGTGATCTACCGCGCCGACACAAGGCCGTGCGAAGGCTGCAACGCGCCCGATTGGGACGGCAAGCCGATGCCGCGGCCGCCCTTGCGCACGAAGCAGATCGTCGATCCGCTGACCGCCTATCAGATGGTCCATATCATGGAAGGCGTCGTCCAGCGCGGCACCGCGCAGACGCTTCGCGAGCTCGGCCGGCCGATGTTCGGCAAGACCGGGACGACGACCGGCCCGACCAACGTCTGGTTCATCGGCGGCACGCCCCAGATCGTCGCCGGCACCTATATGGGCTTCGACCAGCCGCGGCCGATGGGCGGCTATGCCCAGGGCGGCACTTTGGTCGCGCCGATCTTCAAGCAATTCGCCAAGGCGGCCCTGATGGACCTGCCGGCGGTGCCGTTCCGCCAGCCGCCGGGAATCCGAATGGTCCGGATCGACCGGCATAGCGGCCAGCAGGTCTATGGCGCCTGGCCGACCGACGACCCCAAGGCCGACGTGATCTGGGAGGCGTTCAAGCCGGAGACCGAGCCGCGCCGCGCCCGCCGCGATGAGCTCGCCGCCGCGACGCCCAAGCCCAAGGCCGAGCCGCCGCCGGATCAGCCGCAGAGCCGCGACAGCGTTTTCTTGCAAAATCAGGGCGGGATTTACTAGGCCCGCACGAAGTGCGGGCCGTATCCCGGCCCGGAAGAAGTTGCGGGCCGTATCCCGGTGTGGACCGGGATCCAGCCCAACAAGGACCTTCTGGGCTCCGGCTTTCGCCGGAGCGCAGGCCATTTGGAGTTCCCTATGCGCGCGGAAGCGCAAGCCCATGTCGACCAGATCCGGTCGGCGCTCGATCTTCTCCGCCGGTTCCTCGACTGGGACCGCGCCTTGGCGCGTCTCGACGAGCTCAACGCGCGGGTCGAGGACCAGTCGCTGTGGAACGACCCCAAGGCGGCGCAGGAGGTGATGCGCGAGCGGCGCCGGCTCGACGAGGCGATCGGCGCGACCCGCCGGATCGGGCAGGACCTCGCCGACACGGTCGAACTGATCGAGATGGCCGAGGCCGAGGGCGACGACGCGATGGTCGACGATGCCGTCGCCTCGCTGAAGGAGCTTGCCGAACGGGCGGAGACGGACAAGGTCGCCGCCCTGCTCGCCGGCGAGGCCGACGCCAACGACACCTATATAGAGGTCAATGCCGGCGCCGGCGGCACCGAAAGCCAGGATTGGGCGGAGATGCTCCAGCGCATGTATACGCGCTGGGCCGAGCGCCACGGCTACAAGGTCGAGCTTGTCGACCAGCATCCGGGCGAGCAGGCGGGGATCAAGTCGGCGACCCTGCTCGTCAAGGGCGAGAATGCCTATGGCTATGCCAAGACCGAGAGCGGCGTCCACCGGCTGGTGCGGATCAGCCCCTATGATTCGAACGCGCGGCGCCACACCAGCTTCTCGAGCGTCTGGGTCTATCCGGTGGTCGACGACGATATCGACATCGACGTCAACGAGACCGATCTCAAGATCGACACCTACCGTTCGTCGGGCGCCGGCGGCCAGCATGTCAACACCACCGACAGCGCGGTCCGAATCACCCATTTGCCGAGCGGAATCGTCGTCGCCTGCCAGAACCAGCGCTCGCAGCACAAGAACCGGGCCGAGGCGATGAAGATGCTGAAGGCGCGGCTCTACGAGGCGGAGCTGCAGAAGCGCGAGGCCGAGGCGAGCGCGCAGCACGCCGCCAAGACCGACATCGGCTGGGGCCACCAGATCCGCTCCTATGTGCTCCAGCCCTATCAGCTGGTGAAGGATCTTCGCACCGGCGTCACGTCCACCGCGCCGTCGGACGTGCTCGACGGCGCGCTCGACCCGTTCATGGCCGCGGCGCTGTCGCAGCGCGTCACCGGCGAGAAGGTGCAGGTCGAAGATGTGGAGTAGAAGCGCCCTCCTCGCCCTCGCCTTGCTCGCCGCGTGCCGGAAGGCGCCGCCGCCCGACCCCTTCCCCCTCCCCGACCGGCCGGTCGCGCCGATCGTCTCGTCGCGTTATTCGAACGAGGAGGAGCGCGACCGCTACAAGGAAGCGTCGACGGTGATGAAACTGGGCGACGTCGAGCCCGGAATGACGGTCGCCGACATCGGCGCCGGCGAGGGCTATTATACCGTCCGCCTGTCGCCTTTGGTCGGCAAGAAGGGCCGCGTCCTCGCCGAGGACATCGTGCCCCAGACCCGCGACAATCTCGCCCGCCGCGTCCAGCGCGAGAATCTGGAGAATGTCGCGGTGAAGCTCGGCACGCCGAACGACCCGATGCTTCCCGACAATTCGTTCGACCGAGTCTTCATGATCCACATGTATCACGAGATCCAGCGGCCCTCCGAAGTGCTCTGGCATCTGCGCGCGGACCTGCGCCCGGGCGGCCGGATCGTCGTCGTCGACTCCGACCGGCCGACCACCCAGCACGGCACGCCGCCCAAATTGCTGGTCTGCGAGTTCGGCGCGCTCGGCTACGAGCTCACCCGCTTCGAGCGCCTCGCCGACAGCCAATCCTATTTCGCCCAGTTCGAGCCGAGAGGGCCGCGGCCCGCGCCCCAGCAGATCAAGGTCTGCCCGGCCTGATCCTCCCCGTCCCGGGGAGGATACTTGGAAACGCCCCGCGCACCCGCCATACTCGCCCGATGCAGCCCTACCAGCAGCTCCTCCGCCGCATCCTCGACGAGGGGGTCGCGCAGCCGGACCGGACCGGGACCGGCACGCTCTCGGTCTTCGGCCACCAGATGCGCTTCGACCTTGCCGACGGCTTCCCACTTCTCACCACCAAGAAGCTGCACCTGCGCTCGATCGTCATGGAATTGCTCTGGTTCCTTCGCGGCGACACCAACATCGCGTGGCTGAAGGAGAATCGGGTCAGCATCTGGGACGAATGGGCCGACGCGAATGGCGATCTCGGCCCGGTCTACGGCAAGCAATGGCGCGACTGGGAGGGGCCGGACGGCGCCCATATCGACCAGATCGCCGAATTGATCGCGCTGATCGAGCGCGATCCCGCCTCGCGCCGCCAGATCGTCACCGCCTGGAACCCGGCCGAGATCGGAAGGATGGCGCTCGCCCCCTGCCATTGCCTGTTCCAGACCCAGGTCGCGGCGGGGCGGCTCAACCTCCAGCTCTACCAGAGGAGCGCCGACGTCTTCCTCGGCGTTCCGTTCAACATCGCGAGCTACGCCCTGCTCACCCATATGCTCGCCCAGCAGGCGGGGCTGGAGCCGGGCGTCTTCGTCTGGACCGGCGGCGACTGCCACCTCTACTCCAACCATCTCGACCAGGCCCGCCTCCAGCTCGGCCGCGAACCGCGCCCGCTGCCGACGCTGACGATCCGCCGCAAGCCGCCGGCGATCGATCTTTATGAATATGAGGATTTCGAGATCGAAGGCTACGATCCGCACCCGCATATTCCCGCGCCGGTGGCGGTTTAGGCACCTGCCCCCCCTGGGTCCGGATCTTGGGGTCCGGATCCTAATTGCTGACCAGATAATAAGCCGCCGCCGCCCTCCCGGGATTGCCGATCCTGATCTGCACCCGGCTGGTGAAGACCGGCAGCCAGATGCAGGTCGTGCGTGGCGACACCGCCTTGCGTTCGCAGATCGGCTTGTCCTGGTCGGCGACGCGCATCGAGAGGGTGCGGCCCGGCTCCGGCACCAGGGCCAGGAACGCCTTCTGTCCGGCGAGGAAAACCTGCTCGGTGGCGAGCGCGGCGCCGGGGGCGAGCCGGCCGCTGCGATAGGCGGGGCCGAGCGCGCGGCCGCGATACGGCGAGCCGTCCTTCACCCCCCGCCGCGCGGCGGCCAGGCGCCAGCGGGCGGCGAGATCGGCCTGGGCCTCGCCGGGCCGGGCGCCGAGCGCGTCGAGCCGGCGGGCGGCGTCGAGCATTGCCCGCGCATCGCCGGCTTTCTCCGCCGCCAGCCCACGCGCCAGCGCCGACGACACCGAATCGACCGGCGCCTCGGCCGGGGCGGCGGCGAGCAACAGGGCAAAGATCGCCAGCATATTCATCCCCCTTCCTCCGGCGCGATCACGAACCTGGCGCCGGGATGGGTCTCGGCGCAAGTCACTTCGAGCCCGTGGCGCCGCACGATCGCCCGCACCAGAGCAAGGCCGAGCCCATGGCCCTTGCCGCTTTCCGGCCCGCGCGCGAAGCGTTCGAAGATGCGCTCGCGCATCCCTTCGGGGATTCCGGGTCCGGTGTCGCGGACGATTATCCGCGGCCCCGGCTCGACGATCAGGGTCACCGCCGCGCCCTTCCCCGCATAGTTGAGCGCATTGTCGAGCAGGTTCGAAAGCGCGCGGCTGAGCTGCATCCGGTCGCCGGCCAGCGTGACGTCCGGCGCGATGTCGGTGTGGAAGTCGATGCCCAATTCGGCCGCGCTCTCGGCATAGAGGTCGGCGATATTGGCGGCGATCTCCGACAAATCGACCCGCTCGAACCCGGCCCGGTCGCCGCGCCGCGCCTCGCTCGAGGCGATGTCGAGCAAAGAATCGAGCAGGTCGGCGATCCCCCGCGCCTCCTGCCGCACCGCGCCGAGCGCGGCGACCAAAGCCGGACCGACGCCCTTCTCGATCAGGCGGAGGAGCTGGCGGTCGAGATGGACGAGCGGCGTCCGGATCTCGTGCGCGACCTGGTCGGTGACGTCGCGCTGGGCGCGGATGACGTCGCCGAGCCGGTGGATCAGCCGCCCGGCATGGTCGGTGAGCGCGCCGATCTCGTCCGCGCGGCCGGCGGGCGGGAGGGCGCGCTCGAAATCGCCCGCCTCGATCGCCCGGAAGGCGGCGTTGACGCGCTCGACGCGCCGGCGCAGCCGCGCCGCGCCGGCCCAGGCCAGAGCGAGCGCGGCGGCGAAGATGCCGATCCCCGCCAGCAGGAAGGCAAGGCCGATCCGCCCGATCAGCCGCGTCCGCCCGCCATATTCGCGCGCCGCGACCAGCCTCAAATCCGGCGCGAGCATGGTCGCGCGGCCGTAGACCGGCGTTCCGTCGGCGAGAATCGTGAAGCCGGCCTGGCTGTTCTCGGCCGAGAGCAGGGGCCAGCGGGCGATGTCGCCGGCGATCCTCTTCCCGCTCGCATCGGCGACCAGATAATGGCTCCGGTCCGCCCCGCCGCCGGCGCGCAGCGCCAGCCGGTCGCCGACCCGCGCGAGCAGCTCCGCCCGGCCGCCGGTCGCATGGATGTCGGCGAGCGCGGCGATCTCGGTGTCGACGCTGCGGCGCAACGCCGCGTCGCTTTCGCTTCGCACCACCCACAAGGTGACCGCGTAGAGGATCAGGATCGCGGCAAGGGCGAGCGCCGCCGTTCCGAGCACCGCCGGAATCACCAGCGAGCGCCGCCGCCCCGTCTCGGTCAAGCCGCCACCAGCCTGTAGCCGGTGCCCCAGACCGTCTCCAGCACCGGCGCCTCGAACCCCTCCTCCAGCTTGCGCCGCAGCCGGCCGACATTGACGTCGACGACATTGGTCTGCGGGTCGAAGGAGAGGTTCCAGACGTGGCGCAGCAGCATCTCGCGAGTCACCACCTCGCCCGCATTCTCCATCAGGTATCGGAACAAAGCGAATTCCTTGGGGCTCAAGGGAATATGCCGGCCCTGGCGGTGGGCGGTGCGCGCCTTCACATGGCATTCCATGTCGCCGAACAGGATGACGGCGCTGTGCGCCTGGCCGATCGCACGCCGGTGCAGCGCCCGGACCCGCGCCAGCAATTCGGGCGGATCGAAGGGCTTGGCCATATAATCGTCGGCGCCGGCGTCGAGCCCCTCAATGCGGTTCTCGGCCCGGCCGAGCGCCGAGAGCATCAGGACCGGCGCCGCCACCCCGGCCTCGCGAAGCCGCTTCACGATCTCCATCCCGCTCATGTCGGGGAGCATCCGGTCGAGGATGATGACGTCGAACGGCCCCGCCGCGGCGCGGGCGAGCCCGTCCGCGCCCGAGGCGGTCCAGTCGAGCCGATGCCCCGCCTCCGCCGTCGCCCGCACGACCGCCTCGGCCATGCGGGGATCGTCCTCGACATAGAGGAGAGTGAGGCCGCCCATGGATGCAGATTAACCCAGAGCGGCACGGCGGTGGAATGAAAAAGGCTGTTAATTGTCCGGCCCTGGGTTAGTCTCTTGCCCAAGCCAATGGGCAGAGGGGGAACCATGGGGCTGGATCGCGTTGCCGCGGCGTTCGCTGCCGCCTTGCTCATGTCCATCGCAGTGCCGGCGCTCGCGCAGCCGCTCGCCCAGCCGCCGGCGTCGCCGCCGATCGCAGCGGCCGACAAGGCGCGGCTCGACGCGATGCGCAAGGCCGCCGACGATCTCGACGAGGGCGCCGATCCCGCCGCCTATCGCAAGGCGTGGGAGCAGGTGCTCGCTTTCGGCCGCACCCTCTATCCCGCCGGCCATCCCGAGCTCGCCGCGCTGGAGAGCGAGCTGGTGACCGCCGATTATCTCCAGGGCGACATCAAGGGGGCGCTGGCCCGCTCGCAGCGGATCGCGGCGGCGCTGGAGGCGGCGGGGCCGGCCTATCACGACCAGCTCGTCGACATCAGCAATGGCGAGGTCGTCATCCTGATGACGCTCAGCCGCCATGACGAGGCGCGGCGGCTGGCGGCGCGGGTGCTCGAATGGCGGCTCGCGGCGAGCCAAAGCAAGCCCAGCACCAACGTCGCCGCGGCCTATTCGAACCTTGCCAATGCCGAGTTCGAGTTCGGCAATTACGACAAGGCGATCGGCCTCGTCCGCCAGGCGATCGCCGAGGACCGGCGGCTCGATCCGATCCCGCCCAATGCGGCGCCGCATTTCGCGAACCTTCCCGTCTATCTGCTCGCCGCCGGCCGGCTGGAGGAGGCGACCGAGGAGGCGCGCGCCGCCCAGGCCCTGTTCGAGAAGGTCCTGCCGCCCAACCACCCCTTTCAGGCCTCCAACCTCAACACCCTGGCGCGGATCCTGATCCAGCTCGGCCGGCCCGCCGAGGCGGAGAATGTGGCGCGCAAGGCGACCGACCTTGCCGTCGCCCGCTTCGGCCGCAGCCAGCAGGCGGTAAGCTACATGACGATTCTCGCCCAGGCGCTGACCCTCCAGGGCAAGACCGACGAGGCGCAGGCCATCGCCAAAGGCGCGGCCGACATATTGACCCAGGCGATCGGCCCCGACGCGGACCGGACGCTGGCGGCGCGCGAATCCTACGCCGCGGCGCTCGCCGCCGCCGGCGACCGGCAGCAGGCGATGGTCCTGCTGAAGGCGGTGGCGGCGGCGCGCGCGGCGAAGCTGCCGCCCTTCCACCGCGACCGCATCCTCGGCGGCGACCGGATGGCGGTGACCGCGCTGAAATTGGGCGATCTCGCGGCGGCGCGGACGGCGCAGGCCGACGCCCAGGCGCTGCGCCGCGCGACCCTTCCGCCCGAGGATATCGGAACGCTCGCCGGCGAGGCGCGATTGGGGGCGATCGAGGCGCGCGCGGGCGATCCGGCGGGCGGCTGGCGCCGGGCGCGGGCGGCGGCGGCCGCGCTCGACGCGCGGGTGCGGGAGATCGCCGCGTCGGGCTCGCGCCGCACCGCGCGGGATACCGACATACGCGACGCTTATGGCTGGGCGCTCGACGCGGCGGTCGGCGCCGGCGACCGGGAAGCCGCCTTCCGCCTCGCCCAGAAGATGATGGAGAGCGAGGCGGGCCGGGCGGCGCAGGCCGCGGCGGCACGCGCCCGGGCGAACGACCCCAAGACCGCCGACCTGCTCCGCGCCCGCCAGGACAGCGCGCTCGCGCTCGAAGCGCTGCTCGACCGCCAGCTCCGCCTCGCCGGGCGCGGCGCCGATCCGGCGACGATCCAGGCGGTCGATGCCGAGCGCAAGGCGACGGCCGCGCGGCTGGCCGAGCAGACCGAAGCGATCCGCGCCCGCGCGCCCTACATCCTCGCCGCCGAGATAGTGGAGCCGCTCGACTTCCTCGACACGCAGATGTCGCTCCGATCGAACGAGGCGCTGCTCGTCGCCGCGGTCGGCGAGACGCGGACGGCTTTGTTCGCGGTCACGACGCGCGGCATCGTCATGGCCTCTTCCGAAGGCGGGGCCGAGCGGGTCAATGGGCTCGTCCGCCGCCTGCGCGCGGGCCTGACGCCCGAGGCCGCGGCCCGCGGCGTGCCGTTCGATTTCGCGGCCTCGGCCGCGCTCCACGCCATGCTGCTGCCGCCGCGGATCCGCGCCGCCATCGCCGGCAGGCGGCTGCTCGTCTCCGCCAATTCGGGGCTTGCCGCCTTGCCCTTCGCCCTGCTCGCGCCGGCGGCGCGGCGGCCGTCGCTGCGCAATGCGCATTGGCTGATCCGCGACCATGCGATCGTCACCCTGCCCTCGGTCGCCGGCATCCGCATGGCCCGGCGGGACGGGGAGAGAAAGCGCGTCGACGCTTTCGTCGCGATCGGCGCGCCGAAGCTCGCCCCGGCCGCGCCCGGCGGCGCCCTCGCCTTCCGCTCGGCCAATCTCGCCCGCCAGGTGCGCGATCTGCCGGCCCTGCCCGGGGCCGAGCCGGAGCTGCGCGCGCTCGGCGGCGCGCTCGCCGCGCGGCGGCAGACGATATTGACCGGCGGGCATGCGACCGAGGCCGCGATCCGCGGCGCCGACCTCGCCCATGCCGACGTCCTCGCCTTCGCCACCCACGGCGTCACCGCCGGCCAGCTCGAAGGGCTGGAGGAGCCGGCCCTGGTCGTGACCCCCGACGGCGCCGACGACGGCCTGCTGACCGCGAGCGAGATCATGCGGCTGCGGCTCGACGCCGACTGGGTCCTGCTCTCCGCCTGCGACACGGCGGCGGGAAGCGCCAATGACGAGACCGGCCTCGCCGGCCTCGCCCGCGCCTTCCTCTACGCCGGCGGCCGCAATTTGCTCGCCTCCCATTGGGCGGTTCGCGACGACGCCGCCGCCTATCTCTCGGTCGAGACGGTGAAAGGCTATGGCAACGGCGCCGACCCCGCCGAGGCGCTGCGCCGGGCGATGCTGCGCATGATCGACGGCCACCCGATCCCGGGCTCGTCGCAGCCGATCAACTGGGCCCCCTTCGTGTTCGTGGGAAGGTAGGCTCCTCCCAATCTCCCGCCCCTCCCCTGGCGGATCATTGCGAGGCCGCCGTCCCAGCCGCCCCTCCCAACGCATTCTTCTGCGCGACCAAAGCGTTGAAGGCCTGGACATAGGCGCCGGTCAGCATCTTGCCGTCGGCGGTGGTGCCGTAATCGCCGGCGCCGTCCCAGCCGGCGATGTGGACGAACGACTTGCTGGTCTGGCCGGTGCCCGCGGCGAGGGTCCGGCCGTTCGCCGGGCTGATGATGCGGAGGCCCGCCGTCACAGTCTTCTTCTTGCCGCCGAACCGGCCGAACATGCCGAGCATTGCGCCGCCCATCGGCACATGGGCCAGCACCTGCCCAGCCGCTCCGGAGCGGACGAGGCCCTCGGCGATCGCGCCCTGGGCGAGGTTCATCGATCGGTCGACCTCCTCCTTCGAGCCGGCGATCGCGGTCAGAAGGAAGTCGGCCCCCTTGCCGCTCGCCGGGTCGTGGAGGGTGAAGCAGCCCGATTGCGCGATCAGCCCGGCGAGCATCGGCCGCGGGCTCGACAGGTTGAGCTGGGTCCAGCCCTGCTGGTCGCCGTCGGTGATGGCGATGGTGCCGATCGGCTGGTCGCAATGGGCGATGCTCGGCGGCGGATCGTCCTTGGCGGCGGCCGGCGTCGCGGCGAGCATGGCGGCCGCGGCGAGCGCGGCGATGCGGATAATGCGGCTGGTCATGGAACCTCTCCCCTTCGGTGGATCGGCTCGGAAGGTTAGAGCCGCGCCGTCGCGGCTCCAGTGACAAGCTTTGTCAGCAGGATGAAGAATGCTGTCAGATTTGGAGTGGGCGGGCGACGCGGCAAGATCCTCCCCACTCGTGGGGAGGGGGACCGCACGAAGTGCGGTGGAGGGGGGGTCGTGCCAGGTTCCGACCCCCTCACCAGCCTCCGCCTGCGGCTATTGCCGTGTTGGAGCGGCCGGGGGCCGTCCAAAGCTCCAACACCCTCCCCGTTCCGGGGAGGAGCCACGGCTTCCCAACCCCTGCCCCTCGCGCCATACACGCCCCATGCAGCCCCACCGCCCCGAGATCGTCATCGTCGTCGCCGTGTCCCGGAACGGGGTGATCGGCGATGCGGGGCGGCTTCCCTGGCACATCCCGGCCGACCTCAAGCGCTTCAAGGCGGTGACGATGGGCGCGCCGATGATCATGGGGCGCAGGACGTTCGAGAGCCTGCCCGGCCTGCTCCCCGGCCGCCGCCACATCGTCCTCACCCGCAATCCCGGCTGGCGGGCCGAGGGCGCGGAGGCCGCGCGCGACGTTGCCGACGCGCTGCGGATCGCCGGCGCGCCGCGCATTTCGGCGATCGGCGGCGCCGAGATCTTCCGCCTGTTCGAGCCGGTTGCCGATCGGGTCGAGCTGACCGAGATCCATGCCGATATCGACGGCGACACCGTCCTGCCGCCCTTCGACCCGGCCCGATGGCGGGAAACCGCGCGCGAGCGCCACGAGGCGCAGGACGGCCGCTTTGCCTTCAGCTTCGTCACGCTCGTTCGCGCAGACGCGGAAGGATAGCCGCTCAGCCGAGCCGCATGCGCGCCTCGTCCAAACCCGGAAGCGCCGCATCGCGGGCGGACATGACCGCCGGCGCGGCCGGCCAGGCGATGGCGAGCCGCGGATCGTCCCAGCGGATCCCGAAGCCGGCGGCGGGCCGGTAGGGCGCGCCCATCAGATAGAGGAGCTCGCTGTCGGGCGCGAGGGTGATGAAGCCCTGGGCGAAGCCGGCGGGGATGTGGAGCGCGGCGGCGCCTCCGGCCGCGAGCTCGAATCCGCGCCATTGGCCGAAGGTCGGCGAGCCCGGACGCAAGTCCACCGCCACGTCCCAGATCGCGCCGCGGAGGCAGGCGACGATCTTCGATTCGCCGTGCGGAGGCGCCTGGAAATGGAGCCCGCGCAGGGTGTGGCGGACCGGATTGCGCGACAAATTGGCCTGGACCGGGAGGAAATCGAGGCCCGCCGCTTCAAGATCGTCGCGGCAGAAGATGCGGGCGAAGCTGCCGCGTTCATCGCTCGCCACGTCCCAGCGCAGGAGGGCGAGGCCCTCCGGCTCCTGCAGCTCAACCCGCAACGTCCCTGACCTTCACCTCCGGCACGGCGGTCACGAACCGCCCTCCCCAGCCGGCGACCTCCGGCATCTGGGCGACGATCTCCCCCTCCAGATTCCAGGGGATGATCAGCACATAATCGGGCCGCGCCTCGGCCAGGGCTTCGACCGGCCGCACCGGGATATGGCTGCCGGGGAGCAGCTTGCCCTGCTTCACCGGGTTGCGGTCGACGACGAACGGCAGGTCGGCCTGGGTGATCCCGCAATAGTTGAACAGGGTGTTGCCCTTGGCGGCGGCGCCGTAGCCGGCGATCGTCCGCCCCTCCGCCTTCGCCCGGGCGAGGAAGGCGAGGAGGCCGTCGCGGACCGCGCGGACCTTCGCCTCGAAGCCGTCATAGCCTTCGGGCCGGTCGAGGCCGGCGGCGATCTCCTCGCCCAGAATCGCCTCGACGCGCGCTCCGGGCATCCGGCCCGCTTCCTCATGGGCCGCGTAGACGCGAAGCGAGCCGCCATGGGTCGGCTGCGTCTCGACGTCGAAGATCCGGAGCCCGTGCCGCTCGAACAGGGTCCGCACCGCGAGCAGCGACAGATAGGTGAAATGCTCGTGATAGATGGTGTCGAACTGAACCTCGCGCAGCAGGTTGAGGAGGTGCGGGAACTCCACCGTGAACACCCCGTCCGGCTTCAGCAGGATGCGGACGCCGCGGGCGAAGTCGTTGACGTCGGGAACATGGGCGAGGACGTTCTTCGCGGCGAGCAGATCGGCGGCGCGGCCGGCCTCGGCGAGGCGGCGCGCGGTCGCCTCGCCGAAAAAGGCGATCTCGGTCGGAATGCCTCGATCGATCGCCACCCGCGCGACATTGGCGGCCGGCTCGATCCCATAGGCGTCCAGCCCGCGCTCGAGGAAATATTGCAGCAGATAGCCGTCATTGCTGGCGATCTCGGCGATGACCGAGCCGGCGCCGAGCCCGAAGCGGGCGACCATCGTCTCCGCATAATCGCGCGCATGGGCGAGCCAGCTGTCCGAATAGGACGAGAAATAGGCATAGTCGCTGAAGATCCGCTCGGGCGGCAGCACCTGGTTGACCTGGACGAGCAGGCAGGAATCGCAGACCCAGGCGTGGAGCGGATAGACCGGCTCCGGCGCGCCGATGCGGTCGGGCGGCAGGTAGGCGTTGACCAGCGGCTGCATGCCGAGGTCGACGAGGCTGTGCGTCAGGGGACGGCCGCAGCCCTGGCAGGAGGTCGCGCCGGGAATCGGAGGAATGCTCACGGGAGCGCCTCATATCGGTCGATCTGGTCGAGGCATAGCGTCCGCGTGTCGGCGCCGCCGCGATGGGCGGCATACCAGGATGCGGTCCAGGCGACCGCCTCGGGCGCGGCGAGCCGGGGCCGCCAGCCGAGCCTGGCCCGGGCGAGCGAGGAATCGAGCGCGAGCAGCCGCGCCTCGCCGAGACCGGGATCGGGCTCGACCCGCCAGGGCCGCTCGACGCCGAGCGCTTCGGCCATCGACCGCGCGATCTCGGCGACGGTGACGGGCGCGCCCTCCGCCGGCCCGAAATTGAGCGCCTGCGGCACGTCTCCGCCCGCGGCGAGCGCCTCGGCATAGAGGAAATAGCCGGCGAGCGGCTCGAGCACATGCTGCCAGGGCCGCGTCGCCGAAGGCGCGCGCAGGACCAGCGGCTCGCCCCGCACCGCCGCCCGCCAGATGTCGGGGACGAGCCGGTCCGCCGACCAGTTGCCGCCGCCGATGACGTTGCCCGCGCGCGCCGTCGCGATGCCGATGCCGCGCGGCGCGAACCAGGAGCGGGCCCAGGCGCGGGTCAGGATCTCCGCCGCGGCCTTGGAGGCGCCATAGGGCTCGTCGCCGCCGAGGCGGTCGGATTCGGCAAAGGCGCGGCCGCTCTCGTCATTGTCATAGACCTTGTCGGTGGTGACGATCACCGCCGCCCTCAGGCTGTCGCAGGCGCGCAACGCCTCCAGCAGATTGGCGGTGCCGAGCGTGTTGGTGAGGACCGTCTCGAGCGGCGCCTGCGCCGCGCGGCGGATCAGCGCCTGGCCGGCGAGGTGGAGGACGATCTCGGGCCGAGCCTCGGCGACCGCGTCGCGCACCGCGGCGGCGTCGGCGAGGTCGGCGCGCGTCTCGGCGGTGAGCAGCCCCTCCCCGGCTTCGATCCACAGGCTGGGCTCGGTGTCCGGCGCCAGCGCGAAGCCGTGCACCTCGGCCCCGAGCCTGCGCAACCACAGGGCCGCCCAGGCGCCCTTGAAGCCGCTATGGCCGGTGAGGAGGACGCGGCGGCCGCGCCAGAAGGCCGGATCGGGCGCCCGGCCGCCTGCCGCCTGCGTCACCAGCTCTTCCAGGGGGGATCGCCGCCGGCCCAGAGCGCCTCGAGCTGCGTCCTGTCGCGCAGGGTGTCGACCGGCTGCCAGAAGCCTTCGTGCCGATAGGCGGCGAGCTGTCCCTCGGCGGCAAGGCCGGTCAGCGGCTCCGCTTCCCACACGCTGTCGTCGCCGGCGATGCGGTCGATCACGCGCGGCTCGAGCACGAAGAAGCCGCCATTGACCCAGCCCTGGCTCGGCTTCTCCTCGAACTGGACGACCTTGTCCCCCTCGATCGCGGTCGCCCCCCAGCGGCCCGGCGGCCGCACCGAAGTGACCGTCGCCTCGAGGCCCATCCGGCGATGGAAGGCGACGAGCTCGACGATCGGCACGTCGGAGACGCCGTCGCCATAGGTCATGCAGAAGGGCTCGTCCGGCGGCAGCAGGTGCGCGATCCGCTTCAGCCGCCCGCCGGTCATGGTATGCGTGCCGGTGTCGACCAGGGTGACGCGCCAGGGCGGCACGTCCTCGCTCGCGATCCGCTCGATTGCGCCGCTGGCGAGGTCGATGGTGAAGTCGGAACGGTGCAGCAGGAAGTTGCTGAAATATTCCTTGATCACATAGCCCTTGTAGCCGAGGCAGATTATGAAATCGGTGAAGCCGTGGCGGCCATAGCCCATCATGATGTGCCAGAGGATCGGCTGGCCGCCGATCTCGACCATCGGCTTGGGCCGCAAATAGGTTTCCTCGGACAGCCTCGAGCCGAACCCGCCGGCCAGCAGCACGACCTTCATCCTTCCTCCTTTCGCCGCGTCAGGCGATCCGCCGGATCGTGCCGGACGGCCAATAGGTGACGCGCGTCGCCGCCGCCCCCTCGTTGAACAGCCATTCGGGCTCCAGAATCGCGAAGCGCGGATCCTCGGCGACGAAGCGCTCGGCCGCCGCCTTGGGATTGTCGGTCGCCCAGCCGGGCTGGCTGCGCGGCGCCTCCGCCATCTGCTCCATGATGCCGTCGCAGGCGATCACCCAGGAGCCGACCGGGACCAGAGGCGCATAGGCGCGGAGCTCGGCAAGGACATGGTCGAAACTGTGCCGCGCGTCGAGCACGACCATCGCCCGCTCGCCGGGCGCGATCAGCGCGCGCACCCGTTCGATCGTTCCGGGATCGGTCGACGAACCCTCGACGATCTCGATCCGCCTGCGCATCGGGTGGGCGTCGAGCGCCGCGCGATTGGGCGGGCGAAGCGCGTGCTCGACGCCGATGACGCGGCCATGGCCCATCGCCTCGAACAGGGAGGCGTAGAAGACGAGCGAGCCGCCATGGGCGATTCCGGTCTCGATCAGCACGTCGGGCCGCACCGTGAAGACCAGCTCCTGGACGCGGACCATGTCCTCGGGCAGCTGGATGATCGGCCGGCCGAGCCAGGTGAAGCTGTAGACATGCTTGACATCCCAGCCGGCGCGAAGCCAGGCGCGCGAGGCGGCGGCGAAGGCCTCCGGGCTGGCCAGCGGCCAGCTTTGCGCCGCGCCGTCGGCGCCAAGCACCGTCACCAGCCCCTCCGCCTCGTCGATGATCGTCTTCATCGCCGGCCTTGTCGTCAAGCGCGGCGCGGGGGGCAAGGCCAAACTCCCCTTGCCGTTCTTTTCGGCCGTCAGGTGATTCCACCTGGGTGAAAACCACTCCGGATCTCCGCTTCGTCCGCCCCGGCGCCGCGCATCACCCGCGCGGGGCTGCCGCCGACCAGCACGCCCGCCGGGACCGGGCGGACGACGAGGGCGCCGGCCATGATCCGGGCGCCGTCGCCGATCTCGAGGCGGGGGAGGACGCAGCTCTTCATCCCGAAATAGCAGGCGCGGCCGACTTTGAGATGCGAGCCGAGCGTCGCGCCCGGCGCGATCTGGGTGTCGGCGCCGATCGCGCAATCATGGTCGACCGCGCCATGCGTGTTGACGATGACGTTGTCGCCGATGCGGCTGCCCGCGCAGATCGTCGCGCCCGGGCCGAGGAAGACGCCCTCGCCGAGCGTCGCCCCGGGCGCGACCCAGGCGGTCGGGGCGATGCAGGAGGCGATGTCGAGACCGAGCGCCTTCAGCCGGTCGAACAGCAGGCGGCGCGCATGGTCGTCGCCGATGCCGATGAAGAGGTCGCAGCCCTCGGCGGCGCTGCCGCCGTCGGCGAAGAAATCGGCCTGCGGCAGGTCCCCGGGGGCCGGATCGCGGTCGACGACGAAGCGGAATTCGGCGTGCGGCAGCAGCGAGCGGATGACGCGCGCATGGCCGCCTTTGCCGAAGATCAGCGCCCGGCGATCGCTCAAGCGGCGACCTTCCGCCCGGCCACCAGGGCCATGACGATTCCGTCGTCGCGGACGATCGAGGAGAGGCTTGCCCGCTTTTCGTCGCGGTGCAGCCGCCATTCGAGCGCCGCGCCGGCGTCGGCATTGGCGAAATAAAAGATGTCGCGTTCGACGATGCTCGTTTCCATCGCCGCCGCGGCGCCGGCGCCGGAGACACGCATGTGGCAGGCGTCGGCGATCATCGGATAGGCTGCATAATAAAGCAGGCCGACGCCGTTGATGTCGTAATGCGGCACCAATTGGTAGCCGCACCGGCCGAGGACCGGCCTTGCCGCGTTCCGCGCCCGGCGCCGCTGGTGATAGACGCGGCCGAATTGCGGCATTTCCGGCAAGGCGGCCGCGGCGCAGAGCCCGGGCAGCACCGGCTGGGCGCGCCGGAGCGCGCGATTGCCCGCGCCGCCGCGATGGGCGAAGCTCGACATCAGCTGCGCCTCGATGCTTCGTCCCGCTTCGCCCTGGACGAGGATATCGGCGAAGAAGATCCCCGCCCCGAAGCGCGACAAGGATGCGCGGAAGCAAAGCCGCTCGCCTTCCTCGAAACGGGCCAGCGGGCTGCTCGCGGCGAAGCGGACGCGGGTGAAGGTCGGGTAGAGCCGATTGCCGAGACTGTCCTTGATTTCGCTCGGCGGCATGTCGAGCGCCCGGCCGACGAGCCGCCAGTGGAGGTCGCCGAGATGCTTGAGCAGCCAGCTCTCCGACAGGCCGCCCATCGCCATTTGCGGCATGCCGAGCGCGACGGTCTCCTCGGCCGACAGGCCGGGCGCGGAACGATCCTTGTCCCTGTGCGCCGGCCGGAGCGCGAGCCCGGAGAGGCGCGCGGGCGTCGTCGCCCGGATCCAGTCGCCATCCTCGATCTCGCCGCCGAGCGCCTCCTCGACGGCAAGCCTGAGGGTGAGCAGGTCGAAGCTGTCGAGCCCGAGCGCGCTCCAGTCCCGCCCCAGATCGGCCGGAGTCAGCGCCGGAAGGATGCGGGCGAGCACGAGCGACACGGCGTCGCCAAGGCGGGCGGGCTCGGGCTCGGGTCGGCCGCGGCGGACCACCTCGTCGACCTTCATCAAATCATCCCTTCCACGGACGCCAGCCCCTTGCAGATTTTCCGCGACCTGAAAAGCGGCGGCATCGCGGCAAGGCTATTCAGCTTCGCGCGCGACGCTCTATAGCCCCCGCCGATGGACCCGGTCGAACCCCTGCTGGACGCCTGCCGACGGCTCGGCGAGGACGAGGCGGCGCGCGCGCGGATCCTCGCCGCCCTGCTCGATTACGAAAATCGGGACGGGCGCCGTTTCACCAACGTGCGCGACGAGGTGACCGGGCCGCTCGTCGACGCGCTCCATGCCTCCGCCGGAATCCTTCGCAAGCCGCTCGGCAACGGGCTCGTCCTCGAATTCCGCTACAGCTCGAAGATCGCGCGCGATTTCGTCATGTCGCTCCCCGAGACGCCCGACCATGTCTGGGAGCCGCAGACCACGCGCCTGCTCCTCCATCTGGCGCGGGACGGCGGCGACGCGATCGTCGGCGGCGCCTATTTCGGCGACCAGGCGGTCGCGCTCGCTCATGCCTTGCGCGGCCGCTTTTCCTGCCACGCCTTCGAACCCGATTCCGCGCAGGCCGAGATGCTGGCGCGCAACGCCGCGCTCAACCGTCTCGGCAATCTGCGCGTCGACCGCCGCGCCTTGTGGAGCGAGGCGGGAACGACGCTCGGCCTGGTCGGCAGCGACGCCTATGGCCGTACCATGGCCGGCGCCGGCGGCATCCCGACGACGACGATCGACGCCTATGCGGCGGAGGCGGGGATCGGGCGGATCGGCCTGATCATGCTCGACCTCGAAGGATCGGAGCTCGACGTGCTTCGCGGCGCCGAGGCGGTGCTGCGCCGCGACGCTCCGGCGATCGTGTTCGAGATCCATGCTTCCTATGTCGACTGGAGCCGCGGCCTCGCCGAGACGGAGATCGTCCGCTTCCTCGCCGGGCATGGCTACACGATCCGCGCCATCCGCGATTTCCAGTCGAACGTGGCCATGGCCGGACGGCCCATCGAGCTCGTCCCGCTCGACGGCGCCTGGCTCGAAGGGCCGCCGCACGGCTTCAACCTCGTCGCGGTGCGCGATCCGGAACGGCTGGAGGGCGATCCGTTCCGCCTCGTCCACGGCGTCAGCCCCAAGCTCCTCTTCCACCGCGATCCCGCGCTCCACCATCCGATCGGCGGCCTGTGATCACCGTCCTCGGCGCCGGCGGCTTCATCGGGGCGCATCTCGCCGCCTTTCTCGACCGGAGCGGCCTGCCCTTCCAGGCCTTCGGACGCGAGGGGCCGCCGCCGGGGAGGCCGCTCGGCCATGTCGTCGACTGCGTGGGCGTGACCGGGGATTTCCGCGCGCGGCCGCTGGACGCGGTCGCGGCGCATGTCGGCCGCCTCCCCGCTTTGCTCGATGCCGCCGATTTCGAATCCTTCCTCTATCTCTCGTCGGTCCGCGCCTATCGCGGCGGCGCCGGCCCGGCGCGCGAGGAGACGCCGCTGAGCCTCGATCCGGCCGATCCCGACGCCCTTTACGATCTCTCCAAGGCCGCGGGCGAAGCGTTGGTGCTGTCGCTTGGGCCGAAGGGACGGATCGCGCGGCTTGCCAACGTCTACGGCATCGGGCAGCGCGACACCTTCCTCGCCGCAATCATCGCGGAAGGGAAAGCCTCCGGAAGCCTGTGCCTGCGCAGCGCGCTGGATTCGGAGAAGGATTATGTCAGCGTCGAGGATGTGGTGGAACTGCTCGTGAAGATCGCGCTTGGCGGCCGGCGCCGCACCTACAATGTCGCCAGCGGGATCCGGATATCGCACGGCCGGCTGGTCGCGGCGCTCGCGCAGGCCACCGGCTGGCGCATCGCGGTGGCGGCGGATGCGCCTTCGGTGCCGTTCCCGCCGATCGACGTCAGCCGCATAAGGGAGGAGTTCGGCTTCGCGCCGCGCAACCTGTTCGACGCCCTGCCCGCTTTGGTCGCCGCGGCATGACCGTTTCCATCGCCATCATCATCCCGACCCGCAACCGGCCGGACGAGGCGATGAACGCGGTGCGCGCGCTCGCCGCGCAGACGGATGCGCCGATCGACATCTTCCTTTGCGACAATTCCGCCTCGGAGCGGCCGCTGCGCGATTTCTGCCGGCGCTTCGACCAGGTCACCTATTTGCGGCCGGAGCGCGAGGTCGCGATGGGCCGCAACTGGGACTGGGCGGTGCGCGAGGCGATGCGCCTCTCCAGCGCCACCCATTTCAGCGTCCATTACGACCGCAAGCTTTCGAAGCCCGGCGCCTGGGCGGCGCTCGCCCGGGTCGCGGCGGCGCGGCCGCAGGCGCTCATCTCCTTTCCGGTCGACCATATCGGCCACGAGCCGCCGCCGCTCCGCCTCTGGCAGACGCCCTGGACCGGAAGGATCTTCTCGGTCTCGACGCGCCATGTCGCCGGCCTGATCTCGTCCGGCTGCGTCACCGAAATCTGCCATGCCCTGCCGGTCTTTTCCAACTGCCTGGTGCCCCGCCGAATCCTCGACGCGGTGCTCGACCGGTTCGGGACGGTCTGCGATTCGACCGCTCCCGACGGCTGCTTCATGTGCCGCTTCTTCACGGTCGACGAGGATTATGTCCATTACGATCGCGCGCTCGGCATCCTCTATTCGTCGCGGCGCAGCAACGGCCTCGGCTATATGCGCGGCACCGGCGGCGACTATCCGGATTTCGTGAAACTGTGCGGCGACGGCCCCTGGCTCGACGCGGCGCCGGTGCCCGGCATGAGCCTCGGCAGCAACATGCTCTACCATGAATATGAATTGGTCCGCCGCGCGACCGGCGACCGGCTGCCCCCGTTCAACCGCCCGCTGATCCTCAAGGATCTCGGCCGCGAGCTGCGCTGGACCGCCGATCCGGCGCTTGCCGAGCGGTTCAAGGCGATGCTTCGCGAGGCCGGCTGGCAGGAGGAAGCGCCGCAGCCGCTCCCCGCCCGGGCGCCGGAGGAGGCGGCCTATCAGAGGCAGAGGATGCGGCGCATCCGCTGGCGGGGCGAGACTCCCGAGACGATCACCGGCTTCGCGTTCCGGAACGACCGCCAGGCGCTGAAATGGGCGCTGCGCTATCCGACCAGGAAGCAGGCCGGGGCCGAGCATCTCGCCCTGCTCGACCCAAAGGAGATTGCGGACGGCGCCGAGGCCGGCGCCGGGAGCATCGCCGCATGAACGAAGCCGGTCCGGGCATGGCCGGCCGCCGGGCGCGACATCCTTTGCGAAACATGCCGGAGCCGTCTAGAGCGGCCTGCGATTAACCTGAATCGCAGGCCGCTCTATAAGTCCTTGTTGTCGCGTTGCTTTTTGCGAAAAGCCGGTACCCACCTTTTCGCGCAACGCTCCAGCGTCGCGCCGGCTGGCGGGGCGGCGAAGCTCAAAGGGGATCCCTTGCCCGATCCGGTCCGCGTCACCCGTCCCTTCCTGCCCCCGCTCGACGAAATGCTGCCCCTGCTGCGCGAGATGTGGGAGAGCCGGATCCTCACCAACGAGGGGCCCTTCCACCAGCGCTTCGAGGCCGCGCTCTCCACCTTGCTCGGCGGGCGGCCGGCGTCGCTGGTCGCCAACGGCACGCTTGCGCTGTCGATCGCGCTCGACGCGGCGGGGATCGAGGGCGAGGTGGTGACGACGCCTTATTCCTTCGTCGCGACCAGCCACGCCGTCCGCATGGGCCGGCTGACGCCCGTCTTCGCCGACATCCGGCCCGATACGCTCAACCTCGATCCGGCCGCGGCCGAGGCGGCGATCACGCCGCGCACCTCGGCGATCCTCGCCGTCCACGTCTACGGCACGCCCTGCGACGTCGAGGCGCTGGCGGCGATCGCGCGGCGCCGCGGGCTTGTCCTGATCTACGACGCCGCCCATGCCTTCGGAGTCCGCCTTCACGGCCGCAGCATCGCCGCCTGGGGCGATTTCTCGACCTTCAGCTTCCATGCCACCAAGGCGTTCAATACGTTCGAGGGCGGCGCCGTCGTCGCCGGCGCCGACGGCAAGGCGCGCGCGGACCGGCTGCGCAATTTCGGCATCGTCGACGAGCTCCATGTCGACAGCGTCGGCGGCAATGCCAAGATGAACGAATTCTGCGCCGCGCTCGGCCTGCTCCAGCTCGACCATTTCGAGACGGTGCGGGCCGAGCTGGCGCGGATCGACCGGCTCTACCGGATCCTGCTCGCCGACCTTCCGGGGCTGCACCTGCTGCCGGTGCCGGAGGGGGTCGAGCCCAACCACGCTTATTTCCCATTGCTGGTCGGCCCGGGCTTCCGCACCGACCGCGACGGTCTCCACGATGCGCTGAAGGCGGAGGGCATCCACGCCCGCCGCTATTTCTACCCCCTGCTCGCGAACCTGCCCATGTATCGCGGTCTCGCCTCGGCCGCGCCCGCCAATTTGCCGGTCGCCAACGACGCGGCGGCGCGGGTGCTGTGCCTTCCCATCCACACCGGGCTCGGCGAGGCGACCCAGCGCCGCATCGCCGCCGTCGTCCGCGGCGGGGCGCGCCCTTGAAGGTGAAGATCGGATCCGACTGGGACGGCGAGCGGGACGCCCTGCTCGCGGCCCTGCGCGCCTTCGCGCCGGTGATGGCGCGAGCGCCGTTCCGCAACGAATACGGCCTGCGCGGCGTCAGCGCCTTCGCACTCTTCTGGTTCCTGCGCCGCCTCCAGCCGGACATCGTCTTCGAAGTCGGCGTGTGGCGCGGCTTCGGCACCTGGCTGATCGAGCAGGCGGTGCCGGAGGCGGAGCTGCATTGCCTCGACCCGATGGTGATGCTGCAGGGCTTCATGAGCCGCTGGAAGGTCGGCCGGATCTACCGCTCGCCCCGCGCGGCTTATTCGGGCGACGATTTCTCCTGCGCGCCGATCGCGGAGCGGGTGCGCGGCCGCCTCCGCCCGCTCGCCGTCTTCGACGACCATCAGAACAAGCTGCCACGCCTGCGCCAATGCCGTGAAGCGGGCATCCGCGACATCGTCTTCGACGACAATATGGTCGCGCCCGGCACCCATCGCAGCCTTGAGGACGAACGTCTCGACCCGGCGGGCCGGGAAGAGCTGGAGCGGGAGATCGAGAGCTACGAGATCTTCCCCGCTCTGTGGCCGGTCGACGCCCGGATCGGCGGCCTGACCGTCCGCGAGGAGGGCCTCGACTTCCCCATCGAGCCCGCCTTCCGCGCCATCCACGCCGAGCGGGACTGGCATTCCTCGGTCACCTACGTCCGGCTCCGCCCCGAGCCGCTCGCCTGATCAGACCCGGCCCGGCGCGGGCCTGGCGAAGCGCGCGCGCAGGCGCCGCCAACGCGCCGGGACGGCGTTGAGCATATAGACGTCCCACAGCAGCATGCGGCCGAAGATCGGTGCCGCAAGCAGCGCCGCGAGCGCCAGGCGGCGCGCGCTTGCCGAAAGGCGCCAGGCGCCGCGGGCCTCCGCCCGCTGGCGGCGATAGAGGCCGAAGAGGCGCGGCACGGTGGTGGTGAGGGTGAAGCCCGAGAGCATGTGCGCCCGCCCCGCTTTGCCCAGGGCCGCGCCGCGCGCCGGATCGCGCAGCAATTCGCAGATGCCGCGGGCGAGGTCCTCCGGATCCTCCGGGTTGACGAGGATCCCGGTCTCGCCGTCGACGACGGCGTCGACCATGCCGCCGACCCGCGTCGCCACGGTCGGCCGCGCCATCAGCAGGGATTCGACCGTGCCGCCGAGATTCTCGTTGACCGAGGCCTGGACCGAGACGTCGAGGTCGACGAGCACCGCCGGCGTGCTGCCGCGCCAGCCGGCGAAATAGACGATTTCCTCCAGCCCCTCGTCGCGGACGAAGGCGGCGAGCTCCTCCTCCGTCTCATGGCCGCGCGGGCCCCAGCCGCGGCCGACCATCACCAGCCGCGCGGTCGGGAATTCGCGGCGGACATGGTGCATCGCCCGGATGAGGTCGCAATGGCCCTTGATGAAGCGGCCGCGCGTGTCGGGCGGCACGAAGCTGCTGTCAGGGCAGCGGGCGTAGAAGACGGCGATCGATCCGACGAGCGGCGTATCCTCCGGCACGCCGATCTCGGCGCGAAGCCCTTCGGGAATCGCCCCGGCCGGGTCGAAGCCGGCCTCGTGCGGTCCGTAATAAAGACAAGGCATGATCAGCCGCTCCGCCACCCCTGCCTCGCGATAGAGCCGGGTGGTGACCCGGCAGGAGGGGATGACGCCCGTCTCCATGAACGCGGTGCGGGCCTCGACCCAGCGGATCGACGGCGCCTGGAGATAATAAGGCGAGGTCGACATGGTGAAGCGCACCGGAACGTCCGCGAGCCAGGCGGCCGGGCGCGCGAACATGGTCGACGGCAGGATGTGCGACTGGACGACATCGAACCGCTCCCGCCGGAACCAGCGGGCGAGCCGGACGATGCGCAGCGGAAAGGTGAGAAGGTCGCGCCGGCCGGCGAGCCGGAAATCGAAGCTTTCGGTGCGGATGCCGGCGCGCCGGCACATGTCCACGGTCGGGCCCTCGTCCCCCCCGAGCAGGGCGACGACCTCGCAGCCATGGTCGCGCTTCAGCGCGTCGAGCTGCTCATAGACCCAGCGCCCGCCCTCCGTTGCCGCAAAGACATGACAAACCTTCACCACGCGAACCTTCGAAAGAACGGGGGCCGTCCGTCGTGGGGTGCTCTAGGGTCCGGACCCATGATCGGCAATGGCCGGGCAGGCGGATCGCGTACGGGCCCTGGAGCGTTGCGCGAAAAGGTGGATACCGGCTTTTCGCAAAAAGCAACGCGACAACAAAAACTTATAGAGCGGCCTGCGATTCAGGTTAATCGCAGGCCGCTCTAGCGAAGCCGTCCCCGCCATGCCAGAGGCGGAAGGATGGACCGGATGGACGGGAACGAGGGCGCGGCGGCCGGGGGCTGGCGGGGGGCGCGGGCCGATCTCGCCGGCGGCCTCGGGCGGGCCTTCATGTGGACCAGCCTCGGCTGGCTCGACGTCCGCCAGCGTTATTCGGGCTCGGTGCTCGGCTCGCTCTGGCTCACCGCCAACATGGTGCTGATGGTCGGCTGCCTGACCCTGATCTTCGCGGTGCCGCTCGGCAGCCGCCCCGGCCCCTATGCCGCCTATGTCACGATCGGCCTCGTCCTCTGGTCGTTCATCCAGACAACGGCGGCCGAGGCGCCTGCCGCCTTCGTCAACGCCGCCGAGCCGCTCCGCCAGTGCGTCCTCCCCGCCTCCCTGCACGTCTTCCGCCTGCTCTGGCGCAACCTCATCGTCCTCGCCCATAGCGCGGTGCTGGTCCCGATCGTGCTGCTGATCTTCGGCATCCGTCCGGCGGCGAGCGCCTGGACCGCGGCGCCGGCCTTCCTGCTGCTCGTCCTTGCCCTGTTCTTCGCGGTGCTGCTGCTCGCTCTGCTCGGCGCCCGCTTCCGCGACGTGTCCCAGATCGTGACCAACGGGCTGCAATTGCTGTTCTTCGCGACGCCGGTCTTCTGGCTGCCGGCCGCGCTGCCGCATGGCCGCCTGTGGCTGCTGCGGCCGAACCCGCTCTTCGCCTTCCTCGACATCGTGCGCGCGCCCCTGCTCGGCGGCGCGCCGGCGGCGGCCTCCTGGCCGATCGCGGCGGGAACGACCCTGGCCCTCGCCGTCGCGGCGTCGGCCGCTTATGCCGCCTGGCGGCAGCGCATCGTCTACTGGATCTGAGGATGGCGCGCCTCCGCCTCGACGGCGTCAGCGTCGTCTTCCCGCTCTACCATGCAAGCGCCCGCTCGATGCGCCGCTTCGCGCTCCAGGGGGCGTTCGGGCGGCGGATCGCGCTCGATTCGCGTCATCCGAGCGTGACCGCGCTCAGCGAGGTCAGCCTGTCGCTCTCCGACGGCGACCGGCTCGCTCTGGTCGGCCCCAATGGCGCCGGCAAGACCACCCTGCTCCGCACCGCCGCCGGAATCTTCCCGCCGGCTTCGGGGCGGGTGACCCGGATCGGACGGACGACGCCGCTGCTCGGCATCGGCACCGGCGTCAATCTCGGCGCGACCGGCCTCGAGAACATCTTCCTGATCGGAATGCATCTCGACATCCCGCCGGCGCGGCTCAAGGCCGCGGTCGACGAGATCGTGGCGTGGACCGGGCTCGGCCCGTTCATCGGCGCGCCGCTGCGCACCTATTCGGCCGGAATGATCGTCCGCCTGGCCTTCGCCGTCTCCACCGCCTTCCCGCCCGACATCCTGCTGATGGACGAATGGGTCGGCCTCGGCGACGCGGGCTTCCGGATCAAGGCCTATGAGCGCATGGCCGCCTTCGTGAACGGCGCGCGCATCGTCCTGCTCGCCAGCCATCATCGCGAGATGCTCGAAGCCTGGTGCAACCGCGCCCTGTTGCTCGATGAAGGCCGCGTCGCCGCCGACGGCCCCCTCGCACCGATCCTCGACCGCGCCATGCCGCGCGAGGCCGGACCCTGAGGCGGCCTGCGATCGGATTCGCGGACCGCTCCACGAGTCCGTGTCGCCGCGTCGCCTTTGCGAAAAGCCGGCACCCACCTTTTCGCACAACGCTCCGGGGCCGCGCGTTGCCCGGCCGGCGCACTCTGCTATGAGGCGCGCCATGGAGCGGCTGGACAGCGGCTCGGCGGTTCCGGCCGGCTTGCGCGGCGGCATCGTCGCGCTCGGCAATTTCGACGGGTTTCACAAGGGCCACCAGGCGGTGGTCGGCCGCGCCGTCGCGCGCGCCCGGGCCGAGGGGCGGCCGGCGCTCGTCGCCACCTTCGATCCGCATCCGATGCGCTTCTTCCGGCCGGATTCGCCCTTCTTCCGCCTGACGAGCCTGGACCAGCGCGCGCGGCTGCTCGAAGCGGCGGGGGTGGACGCGATGTTCGTCTTCCTGTTCGACCGGGATTTCGCGGCTCTGGGGCCCGAGGACTTCGTCCGCCTGTGGCTGGTCGAGCGGCTCGGCGCAGCGGGCGTGGTGACCGGCGAGGATTTCACCTTCGGCCGGAATCGCGGCGGCGACGTCGCGATGCTCGCCGCGTTCGGCGCCCGATACGGCTTCGCCGCCGAGACGGTGGCGCCGGTGCGGGAGGATGGCGAGACCATCTCCTCCAGCCGCATCCGCGCGGCGCTGCAGGCGGGCGATTGCGAGACGGCGACGACATTGCTCACCCGCCCCTTCGCGATCGAAGGCGTGGTCGAGCATGGCGACAAGAGGGGCCGCGCGATCGGCTATCCGACCGCCAACATCCCGCTCGACCGCTATGTGCGGCCGCTTTTCGGAATCTATGCGGTGCGCGGAAGGCTGGCGGACGGGCGGATGCTCGACGGCGCCGCCAATCTCGGCATCCGCCCGACCTTCGCGCCGCCCAAGGAATTGCTGGAACCCTTTTTCTTCGATTTCGACGGGGATCTTTACGGGCAGGCGGTCGAAATCGGCCTTATCTCCTATTTGCGGCCGGAAGAGCGGTTCGAGAGCATCGCGGCGCTCCGGGCGCAGATGGCGCTGGACTGCGAAGAGGCGAAGCGGCGGCTGGCCTGACCCTTTCCGTCATCCCCGGGAGGAAGTGCGGGAAGATCGGGCACCGTCACTGGCCCCCAACCCGCCAAAATAATCCATAAAAATCTGTTCACTAGACACAATCGCCGCCCACGCTACACTCGCCTCATGACCGTGGAGGATGAGGGGGAGGAGGCGCTGCCGCGGCGGCGCCGGTGGGGGCTTTGGCGCTCGGTGCTGATCGTTCTTGCGCTGGTCGCGGTGCCGTTGAGCCTGATCAATGCGTCCTGGCTTGCGGCGAAGCCGGCGGGGCGGCTGGTCGTCGTCGCGGCGGGCGGGATCGTTCAGCCCATGGCGGCCGACGCCTCGGGCGACTGCGCCGCCGCCCGGATCAAGCCGCCCGGCGACAATATCTATATCGAGGACAGCCTCCCCTCGCTCTACGAGGCGACGCGGACGGGCGCGGATGCGGTCGCGGTTCCGGTCCAGCGCACGCGCGACGGGCGGATGGTGCTGTTCCCCGACAAGAGGCTCGACTGCCGCACCAACGGCCATGGCGCGATCGCCGATCACGACCTCGCCGATCTCAAGCGGATCGACCTCGGCTACGGCTATACGCCCGACGGCGGCCGCAGCTTCCCGCTGCGCGGCCATGGAATCGGCGCGATGCCGACGGTCGAGGCGCTGCTGCGCGAGATCCCGACGATGCGGATCGTCTTCCATTTCGAGGGCCGCGACCCGGCCGATGCCGACGCGCTCGCCGCCGAGTTCCGCCGCGTCGGAGTCCCGATCGACGACGACAAATATGTGTTCTTCGGCGAAGGGGCCGTGACCGCGCGCATGCACCGCCTGGCGCCCGCCGCCTGGACGTCCACGATCCCGCCCGGCGGCACCTGCATCGACGATTATCAGAGGATCGGCTGGTCGGGCTTCGTTCCGGCGAGTTGCCGGGGCGCGACCGTCGCGATCCCGATCGAGCATCGCTGGCGGCTCTGGGGCTGGCCCTACCGCTTCCTCGCCCGGATGAACGGCGCGAACGCGCATGTGCTCATATATCGGGGCGAGAAGGACGGGCGCTTCACCGGGCTGGACAGGCCGGACCAGTACGACCAGGTGCCGGCGGATTTCCACGGCTGGCTGTGGGTCGGCGATTTCTACACGATGGGCCCGGATTTGCGGCGCTGAGCGAGCGCACCATGCCCCTCCTCCCCTTTGTGGGAGAAGGTGGCTCGAAGGGCCAGATGAGGGGTGCGCGGCGGAGCCGCGCGCCGGCACCCCCACACCAGCCCTCCCCGCAAGGGGGAGGGCGTTGGAAGCGCAAGGCTGATGTCGATACGGAATGGACGCCCGCCGCCCCTCCGGCTAAGCCCCGCCTTCAATGTCCGACAGACGTGATTATCGCGACACGGTCTTCCTGCCGAAGACCGAGTTCCCAATGAAGGCAGGCCTCGCGCAGAAGGAGCCGGCCATCCTCGCCCGCTGGGCGGCGATGGACCTCTACCGGCGCCTTCGCGAGGCGCGCCGGGGACGCGAGCGCTTCATCCTCCACGACGGCCCGCCCTACGCAAACGGCGACATCCATATGGGCCATGCGATGAACAAGATCCTGAAGGACATGGTCGTCCGCTCGCAGAGCCTGCTCGGCAAGGACGCGCCCTATGTGCCCGGCTGGGATTGCCACGGCCTGCCCATCGAATGGAAGATCGAGGAGGAATATCGCAAGCAGAAGCGCGACAAGGACGAGGTGCCCCCGCGCGAGTTCCGCGCCCAGTGCCGCGCCTATGCCGAGAAATGGGTCGCGATCCAGGCGGAGCAGTTCCAGCGGCTGGGCGTGATGGGCGAGTGGGACGATCCCTATCTCACCATGAAGTTCGAGGCCGAGGCGAAGATCGTCGAGGAATTGCTGAAGTTCGCCGAGACCGGCCAGCTCTATCGCGGCGCCAAGCCGGTCATGTGGTCGCCGGTCGAGAAGACGGCGCTTGCCGAGGCCGAGGTGGAATATGAGGAGATAACCTCCACCCAGATCGACGTGGCGTTCGAGATCGTCGAGAGCCCGGTGCCGGAGCTGGTCGGCGCTCAGGCTGTGGTGTGGACGACGACGCCGTGGACGATCCCGGTTAACCAGGCGATCGCCTGCGGGCCGGAGGTGGAGTATGTTTTGGTTGAGGCAGGCGGCAAACGCTTGCTCGTCGCCGAACAGCTCGCGGCCGCCACCCTTTCCCGTCATTCCCGCGAAAGCGGGAATCCAGACGGCGACAGCGACATGCACGACGGCAGCCTGGATCCCCGCTTTCGCGGGGATGACGGGGTAATGGTCAAGGGTAGGGACCTCACCGGCACCATCGCCCGCCATCCGATGCACCGTCTCGGCGGCTTCTTCGCGAAGCCCCGTCCCTTCCTGCCGGGCGAGTTCGTCACGACCGATGCGGGCACCGGGCTCGTCCATATGTCGCCGGACCATGGCGAGGACGATTTCCTGCTCTGCAAGGCGAACGGGATCGATCCGGTCTTCGCCGTCAACGGCGACGGCCGCTATCGCGAGGATTGGGAATGGCTCGGCGGCCAGGGGAGCGTGATCAACGGCAGGTTCAACGCGCCGGACGGGCCGATCTGCTCGGACCTGCGCGACGCCGGGGCCCTGCTCGCGGCCTCGGCCGATTTCAAGCATAGCTACCCGCATAGCTGGCGGTCCAAGGCCAAGATCATCTTCCGCTGCACGCCGCAATGGTTCATCCCGATGGACAAGGAATTGCCCTGGCTCCCCTGGGACGGGCGGCTCGGCACCGATTCCGACTATCCGACCAATCCCGAGGGCGACACGCTTCGCTCCAGCGCGCTCCGGGCGATCCGCAACGCCCGCTGGGTGCCGGAGAAATCGCGCAACCGCATCCAGGCGATGGTCGAGGGCCGGCCCGACTGGGTGATCAGCCGCCAGCGCGCCTGGGGGGTGCCGATCGCGCTCTATGTCGACCGCAAAACCGGCGACTATCTGCGCGATCCGGTGGTCAACAGCCGCATCATCCGCGCCTTTCACGAGGGCGGCGCCGACGCCTGGTTCGGGGCCGACCACCAGGCGATGCTCGGCAACGGCTACAGCCTCGAAGATTATGAGCCGGTGGGCGACATACTCGACGTCTGGTTCGACAGCGGATCGACCCATGCCTATGTGATCGAGGCGCGCTACGGGCCGGGCACGCGCGCCGATCTCTATGTCGAGGGCTCCGACCAGCATCGCGGCTGGTTCCAGTCGTCGCTGCTCGAAAGCTGCGGCACGCGCGGGCGGGCGCCGTTCGAGGCGGTGCTGACCCACGGCTTCGCGCTCGACCGGAACGGGCGCAAGATGTCGAAGTCGATCGGCAACACCGTCGATCCCTTGAAGGTGCTCCAGGAATCGGGCGCCGACATCCTGCGCCTCTGGGTCGCCTCGACCGATTATTTCGAGGACGTGCGCATCGGCAAGGAGGTGCTCGCCACCACCACCGACGCCTATCGCAAGCTGCGCAACACCTTCCGCTATCTGCTCGGCGCGCTCGCCGATTTCGACGAGGCGGAACGGGTCGGGCCCGAGGACATGCCGGAGCTGGAGCGCTGGGTCCTGCACCGGCTCGCCGAGCTGGACGCGGAGCTTCGCGACGCGGTCGACGGCTTCGACTTCAACCGGGCGACGCGGGCGATCATGGCCTTCGCCAATGACGATCTCTCCGCCTTCTTCTTCGACATCCGCAAGGACAGCCTCTATTGCGACGCGCCCGGATCGCCCAGGCGCCGCGCCTGCCGGACCGTTCTCGACATCCTGTTCCACGCTTTGGTGCGCTGGCTCGCGCCCTTCCTCTGCTTCACCGCCGAGGAGGCCTGGGAGACGCGCTATCCCGGCCACGGCTCGGTCCATCTGCTCGAATGGCCGGAGATCGACGCCGACTGGCGCGACGAGGCTTTGGGCGCGCGCTGGGCCCTGGTCCGCGCCTCGCGCGAGACGGTGACCGAGCGGATCGAGCCGCTGCGGCGCGAGAAAATCATCGGGTCGTCGAACGAGGCCAAGGTTCTGATGCCCCGGGTCGAGCTCGACCTCACCGGGCTCGACGCGGACGAGCTCAAGGAAATCTACATCGTCTCGGCGGTCGAGCCGTCGGACGACGAGACGATCGAGGTCGCGCGGACCGAAACTCTGAAATGCGGCCGCTGCTGGCGGCACCTGCCCGAAGTATCGGAGGAAGGCGGCCTGTGCGGCCGCTGCGAGGAGGTTGTGAATGGTTGAAGGCTCAGCGGCGCCGGCGGAGGAACGGCCGGCGCGGAGGAATGTGCTGCGCGAGAACCGGATTCTCGGCCTCGCCGTCGGCCTCCTCATCCTGATCGTCGACCAGGCGGCGAAATGGGCGGTGACCGACATCGCCCAATTGCAGGATCGCGGGCAGATCGACCTGCTGCCTTTCTTCCGGCTGAACTGGGTGCCGAACCGCGGCGTCTCGATGGGCTATCTGACCGCGGGGAGCGAGCTGCAGCGCTGGCTGCTCGTCGGCCTCACCGCGGCGATCGCCATCTTCGTCCTCGCCTGGCTGTGGCGCGAGAAAAGGCGCGACGACACGATCGCGCTCGGCCTGATCCTCGGCGGTGCGCTCGGCAATATCCTCGATCGGGTGCGGCTCGGCTACGTCGTCGACTATCTCGATCTCCATTTCGGGGACCTGCATCCCTTTTTGGTCTTCAATCTCGGCGACGCAGCCATTACCATCGGCGTGTTGCTGCTGGTCGTCCGGGCGCTGTTGACGCGCGAACGGACGGCTCCTCGGGAGAAAGTCTGAAAATGCGTACCCTCATCGTCACCCTCGCCGCGTCCGCCGCGGCCCTCCTCCTCTCCGGCTGCAGCCACAACAAGATTGCGGGCCGCGGCCGCCCCGACGAATTTTCGGTGGTGCGCGCCCAGCCTCTGGTGATCCCGCCCGATTATGCGCTGGTGCCGCCCAAGGCCGGCGAGCCGAGCCCGCAGGCGGCCGATCCACGCGAGGAAGCGCTCCAGGCGCTGTTCGGCGGCCCCGCCCCGCGCAGCAAGGGCGAGACGACGATGCTCGACGCCGCCGGCAACGACCATGTCGCCGACGGCGCCCGCTCGGTCGCCGGCGATCCCAACACCCAGGTCGTCGACAAGGGCGCCGCCACCCAGCAGATCGTCGCCGCCCCCGCGACGACCGGCCAGCAGGCAACGGTCACGACGCCGCAATAGCGCGCTCCTCTATCCTCCCCGCTCGGCGGGGAGGGCGACCAGCCGTAGGCTGGTGGAGGGGGGCTTGGGCCGGGTGCCGAGTCCTCGCCTGCTCGCCGGGCGCCGTAGAAGTTGGATTGCCGTGGCCGTGCCAGGCGCCCCCCTCCACCGCGCTCCGCGCGGTCCCCCTCCCCGTTCCGGGGAGGATTAAAAGCGCAAGCCCACCGACGCGACCAGCGTCGCCCCGGCGCCGTGGCGGGCGAGGTCGGTGTCGACATAATGGAGCCCGGCCTCGAAATGGCGGAAGGAATAGCGGCCGCCGACCGACCAGTTCCAATAATTGCCGAGCGCGCCCGATTCCTGCCGGCCCGCCTCGGCGGTCAGGGTCACCGGGGTTTTCGGGATCCCCGCTTCGACCTGGCCGAACAGGTAGAGCATGTCGTCGCGGCCGATCGCGCGCTGGGACCAGGCATATTTGGCGCCCACGGTCGCCTCGACCGGACCCAAAGTGTGCGAGACCGAGGCATAAGGCTCGAAATAACCGGTCCGCCCCTTCGCGTCGGGAAACCAATAGAGCATCACGCCCGCATCGAGGGTCGTGCCCGGCGCGATGTCGCGGCCGTAGCCGGCATAGAGATCGGCCTCGGCGTCGCCATGGCCGGCGAAACGGCGCAGGCTCGTCGCCCGCGCGCCGGCATAGAGGCCGTCGGGCAGCGAGAGTGTGAGCTGCCCCTGCACCGCCGGCGCGTCGTCCGAGCGCGAGACGCCGCGAAAGCGATAGTCGGAGAGCAGAAAGGCGTCGCCGCTGACGCTGGGGCCCGACCCCCCGCCGGCGGGCGCCGCCGCATCCTGCTGCTGCTGAGCGAAAGCCGGCGCGGCGCCGGCGAGCAGGAGCAGGGCGAACGGCAGGCGGATCATCCCCCTCCCCTGCCGGACCCCGGCTCCGGCCGCAACAGCCTATAGGCCCGTTAGCCGTTCCTTAGCGCCGGGCGGCTAGAAGCGGCGGCATGAAGCACGAACAGGGCGCCTCCCTCGCCCCCGGTCTGGCCAATGCCGGCGCCGAGGTCGCGCAGCTCCGCCGGGTGCTGCTGCTGGTCGAGGAAGTGGCCGGCGCCGCGCCGGCGGAAAGCGGCGCCGCGCTCGACCAGGCGGCGCGGATCGGCGCGGCTTATGAGCGGGCGCTTCCGATCGACCAGCGCCGCTTCGACCAATATGCCGCCGATACCGCGCGCTGGGCGGCGGCGGGCCTGGAAGCCCTGGCGCGGCTCGACGAGCAGGGGCGGCCGGGCGAAGCGGCGGCGCGGGCGCGGGCCGAGCGGCTGGCGCGGGCGCTGGGGGATTTGGAAAGGATCGTTCGGGCCTGATTTGTCCTCCCCGCTTCGCGGGGAGGGGGACCGCACAAAGTGCGGCGGAGGGGCGGTGGGCCGGGTGTCGAGCCTGTCCTCCCCGCTTCGCGGGGAGGGGGGCCGCCGCCGAAGGGCGGTGGTGGAGGGGGGGGTCGGGCCTGGTGCTGAGCCTGAGATTCCGTACTTTGCGCCGGGCCCTATCCGCCAGCCTGAACCCCCCTGCCGGATGACGGCCCCCCTCCATCAGCCTATGGCTGGTCCCCCTCCCATGAACCGGCCGCCATGCCCCCGGCATGGCTGAGGACTGCCGGGGGCAGTCCTCACCGGTTCATCGGGGAGGAGCCAATTCCGCCGGCCATTCCTTCACGTGGATATCGCGCTGGGGGTAAGGGATGCCGATCCCGTGCTCGCGGAAGAGGGCCCAGAGGCGGTTGAGGATTTCCGAGCGGACGCTTCCCACCCCGGCCTCGGGATCGCTGATCCAGACCAATATCTCATGGTTGATCGAACTTTCGCCGAAGGCGCGGAGCCAGACGCTCGGCGGCGGGGTCTTGAGGACGCGCTTCGCCTCGGTCGCGGCCTGGATCATCAGCTTCTGCGCGGCTGGAAGGTCGCAATCATAGGCGATTCCGATCGGGATATGGACGCGCACGTCGCGGCTCGAATAGGACCAGTTCTCGACCTCCTGGGTCATCAGATTCTCGTTCGGGATCAGATGCTCCTTGCCGTCGCGGGTGACGATCGAGACGGCGCGCACCCCGATCTTGTTGACGTGGCCGAAGCTGTCGCCGACCGCGATCACGTCGCCCGGCTTCACCGAACGGTCCATCAGCAGGATGATGCCGGCGATCAGATTGCCGAACGTCTTCTGCAGCCCGAAGCCGACCGCCAGCCCGAACGCGCCCGAAAAGACGGTGAGCGCGGTCAGATCGATCCCCATCAGGTCGATGCCGATGAAGAAGGCGGCGACGACGATGACGATCCCGGCGATCTTCTGGACGAGCAATTGCTGGGTGGCGTCGAGGTCCGACGCGCGGCCGATCGAATGGCGCACCACCCGGTTGAGCAGTCGCACCATCGCGACGAGCGCGACGACGATCACCGCGAACTCGATCGCGGTCAGCAGCGAGATTCGGTGCTTCGAGACCGAGAAGCCGATCCGGTCCAACGCGTCGGCGATCGGCTCCAGCCCGCCGACGGCGCGGGCGAGCAATGGCACGAAGGTGGCGACCGCGAGCAGGGTGGCGACCCAGCGCGGCATGGCGAGGCCGCGGACGATCCGCCAGACGAGCATCGATGCCGCCGCCGCAAGCGCGATTCCGAGGATGACCGCGCCGAGCGGCCGCCAGGAATCGACGTTGAGGACGATCGCGACCAGGATCGCGGCCACCGCGCCGCGGGTGAGGCTGCACAAATGCGGGATCAGCTCCTCGCCGCGCCCGCCCGCCCGCCTTTCCCAGAGACCGGCGACGCGCGGTCCGAGCAGCCGGCCGCAGAGATGGGCGACGAAGCCGATCGCGACGACCAGCGCCGCGGCGAAGGCGGCGACCACCCAGTCGGCATCGGTCGGCCAGGGGAGGCCGAGCCCTTCGATCATCTCCCTCATGGCGGCGATCCGATCGCGTCGAAGCCGCGGGCGAGGTCGGCGATCAGATCGTCCGGATCCTCCAGCCCGATATGGAGCCGCACCACCGGCCCCTCCGCCTGCCATGACGTGACCGTGCGGATCGGCGCCGGGTCGACCGGGACGGCGAGGCTTTCATAGCCGCCCCAGCTATAGCCGATGCCGAACAAGGCGAGCGCGTCGATGAAGCGGCAGCGCGCCGAATCGTCGCCGCCGCGAAGGACGAAGGAGAAGAGGCCCGACGCGCCGCGGAAATCGCGCGCGAAGAGCTCGTGGCCGGGACAATCGGGGAAAGCGGGGTGCAGAATGGCCGCCACCTCGGGCCGGCCCTTCAGCCAGTGCGCGACCTTGAGCGCGCTCGCCTCGTGCTGGCGCAGGCGCACCGCCATCGTGCGAAGGCCGCGCGATCCGAGCCAGGCATCGTCGGGGCTGAGGCCGTGGCCGAGATCCCAGCTCGTCCGCTCGAGCCTGGCATGCCAGTCCGCATTGGCGGTGACCGAGCCGAGCATGACGTCGGCATGGCCGCCGACATATTTGGTGCCGGCGAGGATCGAGAGATCGACCCCGGCCGCGATCGCGGGGAAGAAGAGCGGCGTCGCCCATGTATTGTCGAGCAGGGTGGCGACGCCCTTGGCCTTGGCGGCGGCGCAGAGGCCGGGGACGTCCTGCACCTCCATGGTCAGCGAGCCCGGGCTTTCGAGCAGGATCGCGCGCGTCCGCTCACCGATCGACGGGGCGAGGGCGTCGCCGCTTGTCATCGGGTCGAAATAGCGGGTGGCGACGCCGTAGCGCTTGAGGAAGCCCTCGCAGAAGCGGCGGGTCGGGCCGTAGACATTGTCGGTGACCAGCAATTCGTCGCCGGCCGAGACGACGGTCAGGATCGCGGCGGTGAGCGCGGCGAGGCCGGACGAATAGAGGAAGGTTCCGGCGGCGCCAGGCTCCAGCTCCGTCAGCGCCTCGGCGAGCGCCCATTGGGTGGGCGTGCCGTGGAGGCCGTAATTGAACCTGCCGAGCCCCGGCGCCGCCGCGCGCAGCTCGGCGACGCTGTCGAACAGGATCGTCGAGGCGCGGTGGACCGGCGGGTTGACGATTCGGCCGCGCCATTCCCCGCGGCGGCCGCCATGGACGAGCTTGGTGTCGGGCTTCTCGTCGCTCATGCCCGGCCCGTCGCCTTTGGCGCTTCCGAATCGGCGCCCCATTCGGACCAGCTTCCGTCGTACAATCTCACGTCGTCCTTCCCAAGCAGATGCGCGCCGAACAGCAGGATGGCGGCGGTGACACCGGAGCCGCAGGTCGTGACCATCGGCTTCGAAAGATCGACCCCGGCTTCATCGAAGGCCGCGCGCAACGCAGCGCCCCGCTTCCAGCTATTGTCGGCGTTGAACAATTTGCCCTGCGGCAGGTTGCGGGCGCCCGGCATGTGGCCGGAGGCGAGGCCGGGGCGCGGCTCCGCCTCCTCGCCGGCGAAGCGGCCGGGCGAGCGGGCGTCGACGATCTCCAGTCCCGGGTCGCCGACCAGGCCGAGCATTGCCCGCTTGTCCGCCACCCTGCCGGCGTCCATCCGGGCCGTGAAATGGCCGCGCGCCGCCGCGGGCGCGCCGCTCTCGACCGGCCGCCCCTCCGCCGTCCATTTCTGGAAGCCGCCGTCGAGGATCGCGACCTGGCGCGCGCCGAAGCTCTTCAGCATCCACCAGACGCGCGCCGCGCTGTGCAGCGGGCTGTTGTCGTAGACGATGATCCGCGCGCCGTCGGAGAGGCCGAGCGACTGCGCCCGGGCCGCCATCTTCTCCTCGGAGGGCAGCATGTGCGGGAAAGGCGAATCCGTGTCCGCGACCTCGTCGATGTCGAGGAAGACCGCGCCGGGGATGTGCGCGGCCTCGAATTCGGCGCCGGCGTCGCGGCCGTCTCCGGGAAGGAGAAAGGTCGCATCGACCACGCGCAGGTCCGGCGCGCCCAATTCCGCTTCGAGCCAATCGGTTGAAACGAGATCGTCCATCATTCCTCCTCAGCTCCGCACGCGCTCGAGCAGCCCGAGCCGCGCCAGCGTGGCGAGATAATCCGCAACCTCCGCGACCGGCGCCGGCGCGACGGTGACGGCAAGCGCGTCCCTTATCTGCTGGACGCTGCGCCGGCCGTCGACCAGGTTCAGAGTCTCATAGCCGAAGCTCGGCCCGTCCCGGTCGCTCTCGCGCGCGAGCAGGGCCGGGCGCGGCAATCCCGCCTGCTTCAGATGATCGTCGAGCCAGCCATAGCCGAACCCGTCCATCGGCCCCTTCGGCTCGGGCTTGCGGCGATAGACGATGTCGTAGGGTCCGGTCGTGGCCTGGAGCTGGTCCGGAATCGGCGGCTCGTAGCCCATGCCGAGGCCGAAGCGTTCGAGCGAACGCGCCACGAGAAGCTGCCGCCGGCCCGCATCGACCATCAGATCGTGCCCCTGCTGCGGCGGCACGGCCGCCATGCGGCGGTCCACGTCCGCCATCCGCTCCAGGCTCTCCGCCTGCATCGCCCGCTCCAGCGCCGGCATGTCCTCCTGGCTCAGGTTCGCCAGAAACCAGCCCGAGGCGGCGGCGATGAAGACGGCGCGCTTCATCTTGGTGGCGTCGAGATTGGCGGGGACGTCGCGCTGGGTGTGGATATAGCGGTCGGGCCAATCGGCGATGTAGATGATTGGGACGCGCCAGCTCCCTTCCGCCCAGATCTGATGGTCGCTGCCTTCGGAGAAGCCGCCCACCTCGGCCTGCAGCGCCCGCTTGTCGCCTTCGGGATCGACCAGGGGCCAGGCCGCCTCGCCGCTGTCGGCATAGGTGAGCGACTGCGCGTTGACCCAGCGCGCGATCGCGAAGCCGACGTCGCCGACGAAGCTCGGCAGGCTCGGCGGCGAGCCCTGGACGCGGAGGATCGACTTGGTCTTCCCGGTATCGCCGCCGATCATGTCGAGATGGATGGCGGCGAGCGTCCGGCGCGGGACTTCCGGCCGCGCGTTGAGCAGCGCCATCGTGCATTCGACCTCGCACGGCCAGATGAAGCGGATCGTCCGCCGCGGCTGCGGCAAATTGCCGTCCGCGATCAGCCGCTGAAGGCTGCGCGCCGCTTCGAGGATGCCGGCGCAGCCGCTGGCATTGTCGTTGGCGCCCGGCGAGGGATGGTCGAGATGGCAGGAAAAGACGATCTCGTGCGCCCGGTCGCGGCCGGGGATGATCGCCGTCGGGATCAGATAGGCTCCGGGCGTCCGCCCCGCCTCGACCCGGGCGCGCAGCCGCACCGTCCCGCCCGCCCGAAGCCGCGCCTGCCAGGCATGGGCGCGGGCCGGCGAGACCATGAAGGCGAAGGCCGGGTCCGCCCAGGTGTCGAGATGGCCCCAGCGGATGAGGCTCTGGTCGTCGCCCCACCAGGCCTGCTTCTGGTTCTGCGCCCAGGAGACGAGGCCGGCCGCGCCGTGCACGGTCACCGCGAGGTGCGCCGCCTCGCCCGGCTGGGCCGAGACCAGGACGAGCTTCCCGCTTACGTCCTTCCCCGCATAGTCGCTTTCGGAGGTGCCCGCGCCGACGTCGACCAGCTCGCCCTCGGCGCGGCCGCTGACGCTGTCCTGGGCGAGGCTGATCGGCTGGTCGGCCCAGGAGGCGACGCGCTCGGCATCGGCCCAATGGCCGTTTTCCTCTCTCTCCTCCCACAATTCGGCGAAGCTCGCATTCCAGGCCGGCCGCGAGCGCTGGGTCCCGTAATAGACGCGGCCGTCCGCCGGGAAGGACAGGATCTCCACTTCCTTGAGGCCGTCGGCCACCAGCCGGTCGCGGATCAATTCAGCGGCGGCGCGATAGCCTTCGGAGCCGCGCATGCGGTGGTGGAGCGAGAGCGCCTGCACCGTCCGCTTCGCCGCCGACCCCGACACCTCATTGGCGATGGCGGCGGCTTCGGCGGGCTTGAGCAGAGGCGGCGATTCCTGCGCCGCGGCGGGCGCGGCGGCGAGCAGCAGGAATGCGAGGGACCAGGCAGCGCGCATCTCTCTCCGCCCGAAGCAAAGGAAGGTCCATCCTTGTCGTTCCGGCGCCGTCCTGTCCAGTCGCCGCGCCCGCCGAGACGGGGGCGAAGCAATTTACCGCCAAAAACCCCTCTCCCTTCGAAGGGATGAGCCGCCACCAAGATCTCGTCCGGGGGACGAGCCCAGGCGGCTCAAGATGCGGAGCCCAAGCGGCTCTGCCGCCTAGGCGGAGCTGGCGAGGGTGACACCGTCAGCGCGTTTTCTCCAACTCTGTCACCCTCGCCCAACTCCGCTTTGGCTCCTTCATCGCCAAGGCTCCGTATCCCTCCCCGTCCAGGGGGAGGGGCAGGTCACCCGAAGGTGAACGAAAACGCCTCCGCGCCGGGATCGAGGAAGATGATCTCGAACGTGCGGTCCCGGATCGCGCCCTGCTGGCGGATGAGCTGGTAGAGGCGCTCGCCGGAGATCCGTCCCTCGCCGGCCGCGTTCACGTCGCTTCCCGCCGCCGCGCCGGGGGCCTTGCCGTCGATCGTCACCCGGAAGCGGACCGGCCTGTCGCCCACGCTGCCGAGCACGAGATGGAGGTCGCGGGCGTGGAAGCGGAAGGCGATGCGGCCGCCCGGCTTTTCCGCCACCGCCACCTGCGGCTTGTCGATCCAGCGGCCGGCGAGCGACCATTGGTTGAGCTGAAGCGGCGCCGGCGCATAATCCTTCACCGCATCGTGGAGCAGCCCGCCGGGCGAGACGAACCGGTCCGCCCTTGCATAGCCGACATAGGTTTCGGGCGAGCCGAGCTCCCCCATCGCCGCCGCCGCCTCGGCGCCCTGCCCCTTCACCTGCGCCATCGGCGTGCCGGCGGGGGGATGGCCGGACTCGGTCAGGAGCTGGCGGATGACGCGTTCGGACTCGTCGTACCCGCCCTCGCCATAATGGTGGTAGCGGATGCGGCCCTGGGCATCGATGAAATAATGCGCCGGCCAGTAATTGTTGCGGAAGGCGCGCCAGAGATTGTAGCCATTGTCGAGCGCGACCGGATAGGAAATGCCGAGATCGGCAACCGCCTTGCGGACGTTGGCGGGCTCGCGCTCGAAGGCGAATTCGGGCGCGTGGACGCCGATCACGACCAGCCCGTCCTTCCTGTAGCGTTCGTCCCACGCCTTCACATAGGGGATGGAGCGCAGGCAATTGATGCAGGAATAGGTCCAGAAATCGACGACGACGACCTTGCCGCGGAGGGCGGCGCGGGTGAGCGGCGGCGCGTTGATCCACTCGGTCGCGCCGGCCAGCTCGGGCATCTGCCCCTCGACGGGGAGGGCGAGCATTCCGTTCTTCCCGGCGAGCGCGCCGCTGCCGCCAGGCTCGGGCATCTTCATTCCGAGGCGGCTGGCAAGGCCCTGCTCGAAGGCGAAGGTGCGCGCGGTCGAGAGGCTGGCGAGCGTCGACGTATCGAGGCCGAGCGCGATGATGACGACCCCGGCCAGGACCAGCACGCCAAGCACCTTGCGCGCCCATTCGCCGGCGCCGATCGAGCGCTTCATCGCCTTGAACACGCGCCCGCCGACGAGCAAGGCCAATGCAAGCGAGGTCGCCGCGCCGAGCGCATAGGCAAGGAGCAGGATTGTGGTGCCGAGGCTCGCGCCCTGGAGCGCGGCGCCGGTCAGGATGAGGCCCAGGATCGGCCCGGCGCAGGGCGCCCAGAGCAGGCCGGTCGCGATCCCGATCAGGAAGGAGGGCCCGATCCGCTCGCGCCCGCCCGCCGCCGCTTCGTCAGCCGATTGCGAGAGCCGCGCGCCGAGCGCGACCAGGGGCCGGGTCAGGCGATCCGAAAGCGCGGGAAAGACCAGGGTCAGGCCGAACAGCCCGAGCAGGATCAGGGCCGCCCAGCGCCCCGCCTGGTTCGCCCGCACCGCCCAGCCGCCGCCGACCGCTGCCAGCGTCGCGACCAAAGCGAAGGTCAGCGCCATGCCGAGCAGCAAGGGCAGCCCGCTCCTGAGGAACGACCGGTTCGCCCGGGCGAAGACGAACGGCAGGACCGGCAGGATGCACGGGCTCAATATGGTGAGGATTCCGCCCAGATAGGCGAGGATGAAAAGCAGCATGTCGGTCTCCCGCCCCCGGGTGGTGCCTTCCTATACGAAGGAAGCGCGGCGGCGGATGCAATTTTTGTCCTCCCTGTCCGCGCAGCGGATGGGGAGGGGGACCAGGCGAAGCCTGGTGGAGGGGCAAGGGCGCCCCGCAAGCGTTGCGGGACATGCGCGCGCGCCGTAAAGCGCGCACCATGGATCTCAGCCATCTCGGCCGCCCCAGCGCGCTTCCCGCCTCGCCCGAGGAGGCAAAGCTCGACTACGTCCCGAACCCGCGGCCGGGCCGGGCCTATCTCGTCCGCTTCACCGCGCCCGAATTCACCTCGCTCTGTCCGGTGACTGGGCAGCCGGATTTCGCCCATCTCGTCATCGACTATGCGCCGGACGCGACGATCGTCGAATCCAAGTCGCTGAAATTGTTCCTCGGCGCCTTCCGCAGCCATGGCGCGTTCCACGAGGACGTGACGATCGGCATCGCCGAGCGGCTGGTCGCCGAGATGAAGCCGCTCTGGCTCAGGATCGGCGGCTATTGGTATCCGCGCGGCGGCATGCCGATCGATATCTTCTGGCAATCGGGGGCGCCGCCCGAGGGGCTGTGGCTGCCCGACCAGGGCGTTCCCGCCTATCGCGGACGCGGCTGAGTTGAAGGTCGCGATCTTCGGCGCCGGCTCGGTCGGCTGCTTCGTCGGCGGGGCGTGGCAGGCGGCGGGGCTCGACGTCGCATTCGTCGGCCGGGAGCGGATCGGCGCCGACATCGCCGAAAACGGCCTCGTCCTCACCGACAGCGCCGGCTGGCGGACGCGCCTGGCGCCGGAGGCGGTCGATTTCTCGACCCAGCCGGCGGCGCTGAAGGCGGCGGAAATCATCCTCCTCACCGTCAAGAGCAACGACACCGAAGCCGCGGCGAAGGAGATAAGCCGCAACGCCAGGAAGGGCGCGACGATCCTCAGCTTCCAGAACGGCGTCTCCAACGCCGAGACGCTGCGCGCCGCGCTCGGCAAGAGGTTCAAGGTGGCGCAGGGGATGGTGCCGTTCAACGTCGCCTATCTGGGGAGCGGACGCTTCCACAAAGGCGTGGCGGGCGAATTGGTGGCGGAGGACGGGCCCATCACCCGCGCGCTTGCCGAGCGGATCGGCGCCCGCGGCCCCGCGACGCTGCGGCTCGCGACCGACATGCCCAGCATCGCCTGGGGCAAGTTGCTGATCAACCTCAACAATGCGGTCAACGCCTTGTCCGGGCGGACCCTGCTCGACCAGCTTCGCGAGCGCGACTATCGCCGCGTCGTCGCCGCCTCGATCATCGAGGCGCTGGGCGTGCTCGAAGCGGCGGGGATCGAGCCCGCCAAGGTCGGCCCGGTCCCGCCCAGATTGCTCCCCCACGTCATCGGCGCGCCCAACGCCATCTTCGCCTTGTTCCTCAAGGCCCAGAAGATCGACGCCGCCGCCCGCTCGTCCATGGCCGACGACCTCGCCGCCGCCCGGCCGACCGAGATCGACTATCTCAACGGCGAAGTGGTCAAGCTGGGCAAGAAGCTGAACCGCCCCACCCCGGTCAACGGCGCGATCGTCAACCTCATCCGCCAGCGCGAAGCCGGCGTCGAGCACCTCTGGTCCCCCGCCGAGCTGCGGGCGCGCATCCAGCAAGGCAGCAAGGTCGCGCCGCTCTTTGGCTATTGAGTAGCCATCATTCCTAATACGGGGACACAATACCTATTTCCCCTGCGGCCTCGGCTTGCGGCCGGGCTTTTGGCGCTTGAGCGTCCGCCCCGTCTCGCCCTCCAGCCGGCCGATGAAGGCGGCGTCGCCCCACGGGCGACCGGTGCGCTGGTGGGCCTCGATCGCGGCCTCGGCTTCGGGCGGCGTGTCGGCCGCCTCGAGGCCGCGGCGGAGCATAGCGCGCCAGTTGCGGTGCAGGCCGGCAAGCGCACCGAGATCGGTCAGCCCGTCCGGCTTGCCCTCGACATGGGCGCGCGCCGACGACCAGCGCCAATCCTCCGCCCGCTCGACCAGCTTGGCCCGCACCGGATTGAGCTCGACATAGCGCACCGCGACCATCGCATGCGCCTCGTCCATCGGATAGGAAGCGAACCGGCCCTGCCAGAGATAGCCGGTCCAGCCCTTCGCCTCGTTGATCCGGCGCGAGTAACGGCGGTGCGCCTCCCCCAAGGCCGCGCGCAGCCCGTCCGGCGTCGGCGGCACCAGGATGAGGTGGACGTGATTGGGCATCAGGCACCAGGCGAGGCAGCGCACCCCGTTCGCCGCGCAGGCCTCGGCAACCAAAGCCTTGTAGGCGGCATAATCCCTCTCGCCGAAGAAGACCTCCTGCCGCCGGTTGCCGCGCTGCACGACATGGTGGAGGACGCCGGGAACGACGATGCGGGCGAGACGGGCCATGGCCCATGACTGCCCGCTCGCCCGGCCCCTGTCAATTAGGTATTGTGTCCCCGCATTTCTCGGCATCGGGTCGATTTGACAAGCCGCACGGCGGGCGCAAGGAGCCGCGCATAACAAAGCCTTTGGGAGGATGATCGAAATGCGCCCGCGCACCGCCTGCTCGCTGCTTGCTTTTGCCGCAGCCCTTCCCGCCGCCGCCGGCGCCGCGCCGACGCGGCATCGGGCGGCGCATCGCGCACCCGCCGCCGCACCGGCGCTGCCGCCGCTGGCGCTGCGCGACATCCCGACCCAGCTTCCCAAGACGGTGCGCCCCGCCCAATATGCGCTCAACATCCGGCCCGATGCCGCGAAGCTCGCTTTCGCCGCCACCGCGACGATCGACATCGACGTGCTGCAGCCCGTGAAGGAGATCACGCTCAACGCCGTCGACATGCAGTTCGGCAGGGTGACGCTCGCCCCCCTCCCCGGCAATGCGCATCCGATGGCGGCGAGCGACGTCCATATGGACGAGGCCGCGCAGACCGCGACCATGACCTTCCCGTCCACCATCCACCCCGGCCGCTACCGGCTGGTCATCGACTATCGCGGCAGGATCTACCAGCAGGCGGCCGGCTTCTTCGCGCTCGATTATGACAGCGCGTCGGGCCGCAAGCGCGCGCTCTTCACCCAGTTCGAGGCGCCCGACGCGCGCCGCTTCTTCCCCGGCTGGGACGAGCCGCGCTTCCGCACGCCCTATACGCTGACGGTCACCGTCCCGGCCGAGAATTCCGTGGTCGGCAACATGCCGGCCGCGACCGTGAAGCCGCAGCCGGGCGGGCTCAAGACAATCACCTTCATGACCACGCCCGCAATGTCCTCCTACCTGGTCTTCTTCGCGACCGGGGATTTCGACCGCATCACCACCCGCGCCGCCGGCACCGAGATCGGTGTCGTCACCCGCCGCGGAAACGGCGAGCAGGGCCGCTGGGCGCTCCAAAGCGCGGCGCGCATCCTCCCCTTCTACAACCATTATTTCGGAACGCCCTTCCCGCTCCCGAAGCTCGACAATGTCGCGGGCCCCGGCAGCAGCCAGTTCTTCGGCGCGATGGAGAATTGGGGTGCGATCTTCACCTTCGAGAACGTCCTCCTGCTCGATCCCGCAATCACCAGCGAGGCGAGCCGCCAGCGCATCTTCGGAGTCGCCGCGCACGAAATGGCGCACCAATGGTTCGGCGACCTCGTCACCATGGCCTGGTGGGACGATATCTGGCTGAACGAGGGCTTCGCCTCGTGGATGGCGACCAAGTCGACCGCCGCCCTCCACCCCGAATGGCATCCCGAGCTTGGCCTGGTCGACAGCCGCGAGGCGGCGATGCGGCTCGATTCGGTCGCGACCACCCACCCCGTCGTCCAGCACATCGCCACCGTCGACCAGATGAGCCAGGCCTTCGACACGATCACCTACCAGAAAGGCGAGGCGGTGATCACGATGCTGGAGGATTATGTCGGCTCGGAAACGTGGCGGCGCGGCATCCAGGCCTATATCCGCGCTCATCGCCTCTCCAACGCCCAGAGCGACGATCTCTGGGCGGCGATCGAGGCGGCGGCGCACAAGCCGGTCACCGCCATCGCCCACGATTTCACGCTCCAGCCGGGCATTCCCCTGATCCGGGTGACCGAGGCCGCCTGCCGCGCCGGCCGCACCGAGCTGATTCTCGCCCAGGAGGAATATAGCCGCGACCGGCCGGACAAGGCGCCCTTGCGCTGGCGGGTGCCGGTGATCGCCGCGTCGCTGGGCGGGGCCGAGGCGCGGACGGTGGTGAGCGGCGGCCACGGCCGGCTTTCCGTGCCCGGCTGCGGGCCCCTGCTCGTGAACGAGGGCCAGACCGGCTATTACCGGACGCTCTACACGCCGGCGATGCTGCGCGCGCTGACCGGGGCCTATGCCCGGCTGAAGCCGATCGACCAGATCGGCCTCCTCGCCGACAATTGGAGCCTCGGCCTCGGCGGCTATGAATCGCCGGCGGTGGCGCTCGACATGACCGCCGCGGCGCCGGCCGACGCCAATCCGGCGCTGGACGAGCGCGTCGCCGGGATATTGAGGCAGATATACGAGCTTTATGCGGGCGACGAGGCGCGCCAGGCGGCGGCCGCCCGTTACGCCTCGGCGAAGCTCGGCCCCGTCTTCCGCAGGCTCGGCTGGCGGGCGCGTCCGAACGAGCCGGCGCCCGACGCGGTGCTTCGCGCGGACCTGATCGGGGCGCTCGGCGCCTGGGGCGATCCTGAGGTCGTCGCGGAGGCGAGACGGCTCTACGAGACCGGCGATCCACTCGCCAAATCGGGGCCTTTGCGCACGACGATCCTTGCCGTCGTCGCGCGCAACGTCGACGCGGCGGGGTGGGACCGGCTGCATGAGGCGGCCAAAGCCGAGCACAATCCGCTCGTCCGCGCCCAGCTCTACCGCCTGCTCGGCAGCGCCAACGACCCGGCGCTCGCCCAGCGCGCGCTCGACCTCGCCTTGACCGACGAGCCCGGGCCGACGACCAGCCCCAACATCATCGCCGCGGTCGCCGCCGAGCATCCCGACCTCGCCTTCGACTTCGCGCTCGCCCACAAGGATCGGGTGGAATCGCTCGTCGACGCCTCCTCGCGCTCGCGTTACCTGCCGGGCCTCGCCGCCGGCTCGTCCGATCCGGCGATGATCGCCAGGCTCCAGGCCTTCGCCGACCGTTACATGACCCCCCAGTCCCGCCGCCCCGCCGACATCGCCATCGCCTCGATCCGCGACCGGGTGAAGGTCCGCGAGACCAGGCGGCCGGACATCACGCGCTGGCTGGACGCGCACGGCGGCTGAGATCCTCCCCGCTCGCGGGGAGGGGGACCGCACGAAGTGCGGTGGAGGGGGGGCTTGGGCCAGGTGCCGAGCCGAAAAGTTCGTGCCAAATGCCGCACCCCCTCCACCGCGCTACGCGCGTGTTGAAGCGAGATCGTGTCCCCCGTACACGATCTTGGACTGCCGGCGGCAGCCCAAAGCTCCAACACCCTCCCCGTCCCGGGGAGGATTTTCGCTCCCCCCGCCCCGCATTCGGGCGGAAACCGAATACCCCCTCCATCACACGAGCGCGTGGAGGATTGATGTCCTCCCCGCTTGCGGGAGGACAGGATCAGCGCACCGCCTGCATCGTGCGGCGGTAGAGGAGCCAGACCAGGGCGGCGAAGAGGATCGTGCCGCCGGCCAAAGCGAAGGGCGCGAAGGCGTCGCCGATCATCGGCAGCGCAAGCGGCGTGTCTTTCCCGGTCGCGCCGACGATGAAGGCGAAGGCGACGCCCCAGAGGCTCTCGCCGACGATCAGGCCGGTGGCGGTGAGCACGCCCATTCGCCGCGCATATTCGGGCCGCGCCTGGCGGTCGGCCCAGCGGTCGTAGAACCAGCCGAGCACCGATCCGATCACGGTCGGCAGGATCACGCTCATCGGCAGATAGATGCCGATGCCGACGCCGAGCGGCGGCAGGCGCATCCGCCTGAACAGGCCGAGCAGCTCGTCGAGCAGGATGAAGCCGACCCCCGCCGCGGCGCCCGATCCGATCATCCACCAGTTGAGATTGCCGCCGAGCACCCCCTTGGCGAGCGCGGAGATGAGCGCCGCCTGCGGCGCCGGAAGCGCGTTCGGCCCGGCGCCCGGCATTCCGGCGAAACCGAGCCCGTGATAGAGGACGTTGAGGACCGGCGGCACCACCAGCGATCCGAACACGACCCCGAAGACCAGGGCGACCTGCTGGCGCCACGGCGTCGCGCCGACCAGCTGGCCGGTCTTCAGATCCTGGAGATTGTCGTTGGAGATGGTGGCGACGCCGAAGACGATGCCGGTGACGATCAGGGCGTAGGCGACCAGGGCCGCGGTCGTCCCGACCGGCTGGTGGCGGCCGAACAGGCCGACCAGCATCAGCGAGGATGCCACCACCGACAGGATTCCGATGCCCGAGACCGGGCTGTTCGACGCTCCGATCAGCCCCGCCATATAGCCGGTCACCGCCGCGATCATCAGCCCGATGACGAGCACGAAGACGAGCGCGCCGGCGATCAGCGGCACCGCCGATCCGGCGAGCGGCCCGCCGGCGATCACGGTCCAGAGCAGCCAGGCGATCGGCACGAGCATGAGCAGCGAGCCGAGCCCGACGATCCCGATCGGCAGATCCCGTTCCTCGAGCGCGAGCGCCTCGCCGCCGCGGCGGGCGCGGCTCGCCGCGATCGCCGAGCGGATTCCGCCGATCACCGGCCCGGCGATCCGGAGCAGGGTCCAGACCGCGGCGACTCCGATCACTCCGGCGCCGAAGAAGCGGACGTCCTGGGTGAAGACGGCGTTGGCCCAGGCCTCCGGCCCGCCGGGCATCGGGTGGTGGGCGGTGAGGATGGGAAGCAGGATCCACCAGCCGACGATCAGGCCGAGACCCATGGCCGCGCCCACCGACAGGCCGACGAGATGGCCGACGCCGAGCAAAGCGAAGGAGAGGCCGCCGTCGATCCCGGTCGCGCCGCCGCCGACGCGGAACCAGGTCGCGGCCTCGGCGACGGCCAGCCGGGTCTGGGTGACGATCGCGAAGCCCGCCGAGGCGAGGCTGTTCCAGACCAGCACCGAGAGGCCCTTCGCGCTCTCCTCGGCGCCCTCGCGCGATTCCGAGCCGACCCGAAGCACCTCGGCCGCCGCGCGCCCCTCGGGATAGGGAAGCGGCGTGTCGACGACGAGGGCGCGGCGCAGCGGCACCGAGAAGAGCACGCCCAATATGCCGCCGGTCCCGGTGATCGCCGCCGTGGTCCAATAGGGAAAGCCGTGCCACCAGCCGATCATCACCAGGCCGGGCAGGACGAAGATGATCGCCGCAAGCGTCCCCGCCGCCGACGCGACGGTCTGGACGATATTGTTCTCGAGGATCGAGGCCGAGCGGAACCAGCGCAAAACCGCCATCGAGATGACCGCGGCGGGAATCGAGGTGGCGAAGGTGAGGCCGACCTTGAGCCCCAGATAGACGTTGGCGGCGGTGAACAGGAGGGTGATGAGCCCGCCGAGGACGATCGCCCGGAGGGTGAGCTCGGTTTTGGGTTGGGTTTCTTCCTGCACGCTTACATTCCTCCCGCCAACAAAGCCCCCTCTCCCTTGGAGGGGACGAGCCGCCACCAAGGTCTCGTCCGGGGGACGAGACCAGGCGGCTCATGATACGGAGCCTTGGCGGCTCTGCCGCTTAGGCGGAGTTGGTGAGGGTGACACCGTCAGCGGACTTCCGCCGAGTCTGTCACCCTCACCCAACTCCGCTTTGGCTCCTTCGTCGCCAAGGCTTCGTATCCCTCCCCCGTCAAGGGGGAGGGGTGGGGGCGGCGTCGATAATTTCCGGCGCCGAGCCCCCTCACCATGTGCCGCCTCTTAGGTTCGCCCGGGGGACGAACCAAGCGGCACATCCTCTCCCCGCCGGGGAGAGGGAGTGAAGTGCCTATCCGCCGCGGGAGGAGGCGGCAAGCGGGGTTATTTGCCTGTGGGGGCCGACGGGTGGACCAGCTCGACGCCGACATAGGCGGCGGGCGTGTTGCCGCGGCGGACCAGGAGCAGCACCGTGGTGCGCCCGGCCGAGCGCGCCGCCGCGACCGCCGCCGCCGCTTCGTCCGGCGTGCGGGTGGCGCGCTGGTTGATCGACAGGATGATGTCGCCCTGCTGGAGGCCCTTGGTTGCGGCGTCGCTGTTCGGATCGACCGCGGAGACGACCACGCCCTTCAGGCTCGGATCGTTGACGTGGAGCGAACGGGCGATTTCGGGGGTCAGCGCCTGGACGGTGACTCCAAGCCCCTCGCGGGTCGAGCGCTGGCCGGCCGATTGCTGCGATTCCCCCGGCTCCGCGACCGGATTGTTGTCGTCGAAGCCGTTCATCCTGGCGAGCTGGTCCTCGGGCGGACGCTCGCCGACCGTCACGGTCACGTTCACGCGCTGGCCGTTGCGGATCAGGGTCATCGGCACGCGCGACCCGACCGGCTGCTGGGCGACGAGATAGGCGAGCGTCTGGTCGGGGGTCACCTTCTGGCCGTTGACCTCGACGATGACGTCGCCCTGCTGGATTCCGGCCTTGGCCGCCGGCCCGCCCGGGGTGACTCCGCGGATCAGCTCGCCCTGATTCTTGGGGATGCCCATCGCCTCGGCGATATCGTCCTCGAGCGTCTGCAGGCTGACGCCGATATAGCCGCGCTGGACCTTCTGCCCGTGCATCAGGGCGTCGACGACCGGCTTGGCCTGCTCCGCCGGTATTGCGAAGCCGATGCCGATATTGCCGCCGGTCGGCGAATAGAGGGCGGTGTTGATGCCGATGACGTTGCCGTTGAGGTCGAACATCGGGCCGCCGCTATTGCCCATGTTGATCGACGCGTCGGTCTGGATGTAGCGGTCGTAGACGCCGGCATTGAGGTTGCGGTGCAGCGCCGAGACGATGCCGGCGGTGACGGTGCCGCCGAGCCCGAACGGATTGCCGATCGCAAGCACCCAGTCGCCGACCCGCGCATGGGTCGAATCGCCGAAGCGCACGAACGGAAGCCCGGTCGCGTTGATCTTGAGGACGGCGAGGTCGGCGACCTCGTCGCGGCCGACGACGCGGGCGGGATATTCGCGCCGGTCGGGGAGGGTCACGGTGATCTGGTCGACGGTGGCGCCGGTCCGCGCCGGCGAGATGACGTGGTTGTTGGTGACGATATAGCCGTCGCTCGAGATCAGGAAGCCCGAGCCGAGCGATCCGCCCCGCTGCGTCGTCGGCTGGCCGCCATTGTCGTTGTCGTCGGGAACCGGCGCGCCGAACTGGCGGAAGAATTCCTCGAAGCCGGGCGGAAGCTGGCTGTTCTGGGTGACCTTGATGGTCTGCTTGGTCGAGATGTTGACCACCGCCGGGGAGAGCCGGGCGGCAAGGTCGGCGAAGCTCATCGGCGCGCCGGGACGGGGCGCGGCGGCGGCCATCGCGCTCGGTTCGTTCTGGGCGGTTTGAGCGCCGACCGGGCCCACGATCAGCGTGGCGGCGGCGCCGCCGGCGAGAAGGGCGGCGGTGAGGCCGTAGACGTAACGCACGTTGGAGATCCTCCTAATATCAGGGCCCGGACGGGCAGTTCCGGGCGGATCGATCGATGCTCGCAAGCTATGTGGTGACGCTGATCCGGATTTGAACAGTTGCTCCCGGTTTCAGACCGTCACGAAGGTCATTTGTTCCGTCCCCTGAACTGGCGCAGATATTCGTTGTCGGGCGAGAGGATGATCGTCGACCGGCCCTGGTCGCCATTCTGGCCGCTGGTGCCGAAGGCGACGTCGTAGGAATGCATCGCCCGGTAGAAATCGTAGAAATCCGGATCCTTGTTATAGGCCTCGGCATAGGTGCTCGCCGCCTCGGCATCGGCCTGGGCCTGGATGATCTGCGCCTGCTTGAGGCCCTGCGCCCTGATCGACGTCGCCTCCTGCTCGCGCGCCGAGCGCATCCGCTGGAAGGTCGATTCGAGCGTTCCCTGCGGCAGGTCCGCTTTCTTGATTCGGACGTCGACGATCTCGGCGCCATATTGGCTGGCGACGCGGTTCAAGGCGGCGCGGATATTCTGCATGATCTGGCCGCGCTCGGGGCTCAGCAGGGCCGCGAAATTCCTCTTGCCGAGCTCGTCCCGGGTCGCCGATCCGAGGACCGGCTGGAGCTGGTCGCCGACATTCTGCTCGGTCCGCGCCATGATGTACATCTTCAGTGGATCGACGATCCGGTAGCGGGCGAAGGCGTCGACCTCCAGCCTCTGCTGGTTGTTGGAGAGGACCTGCTGATTGTCCATCTCGACGTTGAGGATGCGCTTGTCGATCCAGACGATCTGCTCGACGAACGGCATTCGGGCGATCAGCCCGGCGCCGGTGCGGCCGAACTCGACCCCGCGGCGATAGGGATTGACGACGCGGACCGGCTTGCCCCAGCGGACGATCACCGCCTGCTCGGTCTCCGGAACGGTCGCGAAGGTCGCGCCGGCAAGGATCAGGAGCAGCAAGGCGGCGAAGGCGATCGCGATCGGGTTGCGAAGCGTCCTGCTCATGTCCGGCGGCTCATTTCTGGTCTCCCTGCGCCGGCGCCTGGGCCGGCTGCCCCTTCACCGCCGGCAGCGGCAGATAGGGGACCACGCCCGGCGCCTCGACGATCGTCTTGTCGACCTTGGCGAGCACCCGCTCCATCGTGTCGTAATACATGCGCTTGCGGGTCACTTCGGGGGCGAGCTTGTACTGGGCATAGACCTTGTCGAACGCCGCCGCCTCGCCCTGCGCCTGCTGCGTCACCTGCTGGGCATGGGCCTGGGCCTGGTTGATATAGGATTGCGCTTCCTGCTGGGCCGAGGTGACCGCCTTGAACGCGTCGTTGACCTTCTCCGGCGGGTCCGACTGGCGGATCGAGACGCCTTCGATCTGGACTCCGGCGCGGTAGCGGTCGAGCACCTGCTGCATCAGCCTTTGCGCCCGGTTCTCGATGTCGTTGCGGCCGCTGCCCATCGCGTCGTCGAGCGTGACGGTGGCGATGACGGCGCGCATCGCGCTCTCGGCGACCTCCTTGATCGTCCCGTCCTCGTCCTGGAGGCTGAACAGGTAAAGCTGCGGGTCGCGCACCCGCCAGCGCACCGTGTAGGCGACGTTGACGATATTCTCGTCGCCGGTGAGGATGAGGTTCTCGTCGTTCGCGCCGCCGCCGGCGATTGCGATCGCCTTGATCTGCTGGTCGACCGTCGTCATCCGCTCGATCGGCCAGGGCAAGGTGAAGTTGATTCCGGGCCCGACCGTGCGGCTATATTTGCCGAGGGTGGTGACCACCCCTTCCTCCTGCGCGCCGACGCGGTGGAAGCTGGTGAAGACGATCAGGAGCAGGAGGATGAAGCCAAGGGCGTAGAGCCAGTAAGGCTTGCCCTCCTGATAGGGGAAGCGGCCGCCGAAGCGCTCGCGGCCCTTCTTCAGCAGATCGTCGAGCGAGGCGATGGCCGGAGGTCCCGACGGGCGCCGCCGCCGCGGCGGCTGGCCCCAGGGGCTGCGCGGGCCGCCGCCCTGCTTGCCGCCGCCATTGCCGTCCCCGCCATCGCCGCCGCCGCCGTCCCCGCCGCTGCCGCCGCCGGACGGGCCCCAGGGCCCGCTCTTATTCTCGTTCGTCATCGCGGCGGGGCGCGGCGCCCGGCCCAATATTCGGTTCATGGGCGCCCTTATAGGGACGAGCCTCGCGGAAAAACAGTGGCAAGCGGGCGCGCGCATCCTATCTGGCGGGCGATGAGCGACGACGTTGAAAGCCTGAAGGCCGCCCTCGCCCGCCTGGGCGGCGCGAACGGCCGGATCTCCGCCCTCCGACGGCAGGGCGGGGTGGCGAGCCTGGTGCTCGACGCGACCGGGCTCGACGCGCCGCGCCGCGCCGCGCTGGAGCGCGACGTGAAGGCCGCCCTCGCCGCCGTCCCGGGCGTCAGCGAGATCCGGGTCGCGATGACGGCGGAGAAGGTCGAGCGGACGATCCTTGCCATCGCCAGCGGCAAGGGCGGGGTCGGCAAGTCGACGGTCGCGGCCAACCTTGCAGTCGCGCTCGCCCGCGCGGGGCGGAAGGTGGGGCTGGTCGACGCCGACATATACGGCCCCTCGCAGCCCCGGATCATGGGCGCCGACGAGAGGCCGGAGGTGGCCGACCGGCAGATCGTGCCGGTCGAGGCCTGGGGGGTGAGGATGCTCTCGATCGGCCAATTGGTCGATCCCGGCGCGGCGCTCGCCTGGCGCGGACCGATGGCGGCGAGCGCATTGGGGCAGCTCGTCGAGGGCGATTGGGGGGATGCGGACCTGCTGGTCGCCGACCTTCCGCCGGGCACCGGCGACATCCAGCTCTCGCTCATCCAGAAGTGGAAGCCGGCGGGCGCGGTGATCGTCTCGACCCCGCAGGACCTGTCGCTGATCGACGCGACCCGGGCGATCGACCTGTTCCGCAAGATGAACGTGAAGGTGATCGGCCTCATCGAGAATATGGCGGGCTATGAATGCCCCCGTTGCGGCGAGGTCTCCGACCCGTTCGGCAGCGGCGGCGCCGAGGCCGCGGCGCGGGTGATGGCCATCCCCTTCCTGGGCCGCATCCCGCTCACCCTCGCGCTTCGCCGCGCCTCCGACGCCGGCACGCCCCCGGCGGCCGGCGACGGCCCGGAAGCGGAGGTCTTCGCGGCGATCGCCGGGCGGCTGCTCGAGCAATTGGAGCGGGAGTCGTGACGCCCCCTCCCCCGTCATTCCCGCGAAAGCGGGAGTGACGAAAAGAAAAGGAGACCTCCAATGCCCCTGACCCGCGACGAGGACATTGCCGCTTTGCTCGCCGGCACCCGCACGATCGCCATGATCGGCGCGTCCGACCGGCCCGACCGGCCGAGCTACGGCGTGATGCGCTTCCTCCAGGAGCAGGGCTATCGCGTCTTCCCGGTCAACCCGCAGATCACCGGCGAGCATGTCCATGGCGAATATGTCTGGCGCGAGCTCAGCCAGATCGGCGAGCCGATCGACATGGTCGACATCTTCCGCCGCCCCCAGGCCGCCGGCGAAGCGGTCGACGAAGCGATCGCCGCCGGCGCCAAATCGGTCTGGCTCCAGATCGGCGTCGTCAACGAGGCCGCCGCCGCCCGCGCCGAAGCCGCCGGCCTCAAGGTGGTGATGAACCGCTGCCCAAGGATCGAGATCCCGCGGCTTGGCGTGGCGAAGGTGGGCGACGCCTGATCCCCGCCGCCCGCCGCCCCCGCGCGCCGGCTTCGGCCGGGCCGGAGGAACGGCTGGCAAGCCCGTCGCCGCTTCGGTATCGGCATTCGCGAGCGCCGGGCCCCGAACGATCCGGAGGCGAGACATGGAGTGCGACCGCAGAGGGCTGCTTCGAACGGGCGGCGCCGCCGCGCTCGTCGGGCTGACGCCGCTCGGCGCCTGCGCGCGCCGATCGGGCGCGCCGGCCGCGACGGAGCGGGCCGATCACACCATCCGGATCGCGGACGCGAAGATCGAGCTTGCGCCCGGCGTCGAGATCGCGACGACCGCCTATGACGGCCGCTTCCCCGGTCCCTTGATCCGCCTTCGGGAGGGCCGCCGGACGATCGTCGACATCCACAACGGCACCGGCCGGCCGGAGCAGCTCCACTGGCACGGGCAGAGAGTGCCGGTCGACGTCGACGGATCGCAGGAGGAAGGCACGCCCTTCATCCCCGCCAACGGCATGCGGCGGATCGCCTTCGCGCCCGGGCCCGCCGGCCTGCGCTTCTACCACAGCCACGTCACCGCCGGAGCGGACCTCGATGCCGGCCAATATGGCGGCCAGGCCGGCCCGGTCTATATCGACCCGCGCGATGAGCCCGGGCGCTACGACCGGGAGGTCTTCCTCGTCCTCAAGGAGTTCGCGCCCAGCCTCGGCCGGGGCGGCGACATGGATATGGGCTTCCTCGCCGGCGACGAGGATTCCGGCCTGAAGTCGACCGGCGAGGCCGCCATGCAGGCGTCGCTGAAGCGCGGCATGCCGAAAGGCTATGAGGTCGGCTACAAGCATTTCACGATCAACGGCCGCAAGCTCGGCGCCGGCGATCCGATCCGGGTCCGCCGGGGCGAAAGGGTGCTGTTCCACATCCTGAACGCAAGCGCGACCGAGATACGCGGCCTCGCTCTGCCCGGCCACGCCTTCCGCGTGGTGGCGATGGACGGCAATCCCGTACCGGTTCCGGCCGAGGTCCCGGTCCTGTGGCTCGGCACGGCCGAGCGGATCTCGGCGATCGTCGAGATGAACCGGCCGGGCATCTGGATCCTCGGCGACACGTCCGACGACGATCGCGGCAACGGCATGGGCGTGGTCGTCGAATATGCCGGCGCGACCGGCCGTCCCCGATGGGCGAAGCCGGCCGGGACGAAATGGGATTACGGCCTCTTCGCCCGGCCGGGCGCCACCGCCGCGCCGCCGGACGAAATCTTCGACATGGTCTTCGCCAAGGACAATGCCGCGCTGAACGGCTTCAACCGCTGGACGATCAACGGCATCGCCTTCGACGACGCCCACAAGGCGCCCTTGCTGATGCTCAGGCAGGGCAGACGCTACCGGCTGCGAATGGCCAATCAAAGCGACGACATCCATCCGGTCCACCTCCACCGGCACAGCTTCGAGCTCGCCCGGATCGCCGGCCGGCCGATCGCCGGGGTGGTGAAGGACGTCGTCATGCTCGGCGGCTAT
>DASUHH010000070.1:0-96622 GCA_036273615.1 Allosphingosinicella sp.
GGCGACACCGATGCGCGCGGCAGCTGCACCTGGGTGCCCGAAACCAGCTTCACCGTCACGAATTGGGCATCGACCGCGGTGATCGTGCCGACGGCGCCGCCGGCGGGATCGGTCACCGCGGCGCCGGGTGCGATGTTCGACTGCTGCGCGGCGAGCTGCTGCTCGATCGCGGCGTTGAGCTGATCGCGGGTCATGGCGAAGAGCAATGTGCCGTTGTGCGGCGAGAAGGAGGTCGACGGCAGCCGCGCCTCATGCTTGTCGGTCTTCACCGTGACGAAGCCGGGCTCGACCTTGGTCACGGTTCCGACGTCGCCGCCCTGCGTGTCCTTCACCGCCATTCCGACGGTCATGGCATTGCTCGCGGCCGGCGCCTGGGCCGGCGTGCCCGCCGGCGCCTGCGCCGCGGCCGAAGCCGCGAGGCCGAGACCAAGCATGAGGGGAGCAAGGAAAATCTGGGTCTTCATGGGTCATCCTCTCCAGCTTTTTTTGGACGGGGCGCGCCCCGAACCGAAGGCCGATTATTCGGCCAGGAGAATTTTCTCAATCTCGGCGACCGGATGGCCGGTCAGGTCCTTCGCCACTTCGCCGGTGAGACGCTTCTCGACCTCCTTGTGATAATGTTCGCGAAGCGCGCCGAGGGTCCGCGGCGGCGCCACCACGATCAGAGATTCGAACTCGTTGCGAAGTGCCCGCTCGCGCAGCAGGTCCGCGGTCTCGGCGGCGAAGCTTTCCTCCTCGATCCGGTGGAAATCGGCCTCCTCGAAGGCGCTTCGGCCCGGGCCGGCGGGATCGAAGCCGCGGCCCGGCGCGTCGCTCTTCAGGTCGCGGTCGGCCGCATCGGCGGTCGCGCGCTTCCGCTCGACCTCCAGCTTCGGATAATCGGCATCGCCCTCGTTGCGGAAGAACAGCATCTTCTTGCCGTCCGCGACCAGGACGAAGCTGTCATGGGCAAGCTGCATTCTTGTCTCCTCTGTTCCCCAGGTGAACGCCCGAGCGCCCCGCGGGGTTGCCGCCGGGCCGCCCCCATGGCCGGGCGAATCCGGCCGCGCGGCCCGGCCTCTCTCGGCAACGCGCCCCCCAAAACCAACGATTTGGCGGCGAAACGAAATGTTGATAGGATCGTTCGATCGACAAAAGCAGGGAGTCGTGGAATGCCCCGCACCGTCTTTCTCGCCGCTCTTTCCCTCGCCGCCGTCGCATCGCCCGCCGCCGCGCACGATTCGTGGGGCAAGCCCGATGTCGGCTTCGCCGAATATCGGATCGACGCCGATCAATGCTCGAACGCCGCCTTCGACGCGAAATTGTGGATGGGGCCGATCGACCACGTCATGCGCGCGACGATGAAGCTGCAGACCGACATCTACATGCTGGCCTTTTCCCGCCAGATCATGACCCACGGCGTCTCCGTCACCATCGCCGACCAGCTCCAGAATGCGGTCGACCGCTGCCTGATCGACCGCGGCTATACGAAGTTCCGCCTCACCGACGCGCAGGAGCGCCGCCTCTCCCATTTCCGCCCGGGCACGGTGGAGCGCGCGCATTTCCTCCACAGCCTTGCCGCCGATCCGGCGGTGATGGCGGCGCAGGCGATCCCGACCGTGCGGCCGCACGAAGCGCCCGCGGACGAAGGCAAGCCGACCCGCAAGGAGCCGCCGCACGTCATCGACCTCGGTCCGCGCCCGGTCTGAGGCCGAAATCAGCCGGCCGCCCCGGCCCGCGCATTTTCCAGCGCGGCGACGAACGCCTTGCGCCAGGCGACGATGTCCTCGCGCCGGACGGTCTCGTTCAGCTTTTCCCAGCGGCGGATGCGCTCGCGTTTCGGCATGTTGAGCGCCTGGAGCAAAGCGTCGCTAATCTCCTCCTTGCTGTAGGGATTGACGAGGATCGCGTCCTTGAGCTGAAGCGCGGCGCCGGCGAAGCGGGAAAGGATGAGGACTCCAGGATCCTTCGGGTCCTGCGCGGCGACATATTCCTTGGCGACGAGGTTCATGCCGTCGCGGAGCGGCGTGATCAGGGCGATCTCTGCGGCGCGGTAGAAGCCGGCCAGGTCCTCGCTTCGATAGCCCTGGTTGACGTAGCGCAGCGGAACCCAGTCGACCGAGGCGAACTCGCCGTTGATGCGTCCTGAAAGCTCGTCGAGCCGCGCGCGTATCTCCTCATAGGTGTCGACCTCGCCCCGCGTCGGGGGCGCGATCTGGAGGAGGAAGAGCCGCCCGTGCAATCCGGCATGCTCCTCCAGGAAGCGGCGATAGCCGGTGAACCTTTCCTCCAGCCCCTTGGAATAATCGAGCCGGTCGACTCCGATGATCGTCTGCCGGCCGGCGGCGCTCTGCCGCATCCGCTCGAACGCCTTGCGCGCCTTCGGGCTGGCATTGGCGGCCTGGAACGCCGCATAGTCGATTCCGATCGGGTAGGCGGCGGCGTGGACCGAGCGGTTGCCGACATGGATGGTCCCGTCCGGCTCGCAATGGCCGCCAAGCTCGCGCTCGACATAATGGCGGAAGCTCTCAAGCCATTCCTCGGTCTGGAAGCCGATCACGTCGTAGGCGAGCATCGAGAGGACCAGCCCTTCGTGGAAGGGCAAGGAGACCATCAGCCGCGCCGGCGGCCAGGGAATGTGGAGGAAGAAGCCGATCCGGTTCCTCAGCCCGCGCTGGCGCAATTGCTGGCCGAGCGGGATCAGATGATAATCGTGGACCCAGACGAGGTCGTCCGCCGCGATCAAGGGCGCGACCGTGTCCGCGAAGCGCTCGTTCACCCGTTCGTAGCCGCCGGCGAAGCTGCGGTCATATTCGGCGAGATCGATCCGATAGTGGAAGAGCGGCCACAGCGTGCGGTTGGCGTAGCCGTTATAATATTCGTCGACGTCCTGCGCCTCGAGATCGATCGTCGCCGAGGTCACCCCGCCATATTTGTGGAAGGCGATGTCGCCGGTGAAGCGGTCGATCTTCTCGCCCGACCAGCCGAACCACAGCCCCTTGCGGTCGCGAAGCGCCGCCGCCAGCGCCACCGCGAGCCCGCCCTGCGCCCCGGTCGCGCTGTCGGCGCGCGGCGCCGAGACTCGGTTGGAGATGACGACGAGGCGGCTCATCTTACCGTCGCCCAGGCGAAGGCTGGGGCCCCGGCGGGTGAAAAGCGCGGGTATTTTTCACCCGCCGGGATGCCAGCCGAAGTTGATCCTGAGCGCCGAGGCAGGCGGCGTCGAAGGGCTGGCATGACGCGCCTCTCATCGGATCGCGCTCCACGGCCGCGAGAGGAGCATCGCGCAGTTGATCAGGCCGACCAGGGAATAGGTCTGCGGATAATTGCCCCAGAGCGCGCCGGTGGCGAAATCGCTATCCTCCGAGAGCAGGCCGGCGGGGGTCAGCCGCTCCAGCATCTTTTCGTAGAGGACGCGCGCCTCGTCGCGGCGGCCGGACAGATGGAGCGCCTCGATCAGCCAGAAGGTGCAGAAGTTGAACGCCGTCTCGGGAAGGCCGAAATCGTCCTCGGCGGCGTAGCGGAGCATATGGTCGCCGCGCCTCAGCCCCTTCTCCACCGCTTCGAAGGTGGCGAGGAAGCGCGGGTCGTCCGGGGCAAGGAAGCGCATGTCGACGAGCTGGAGCAGGCTGGCGTCGAGATCGCCGCCGCCGAACGAAGCGGCGAAGCGCTGCTCGGGCGCGTACCAGGCCGCCTCCTCGATCTTCGCGCGGATCGCCCCCGCCCGCTCCCGCCACAGCGCCATGCGGTCGTCGAGACCGAGCACGTTCGCGGCGTTGGCGAGCCGGTCGCAGGCCGCCCAGCACATGACCGAGCTGTAGGTATGGACGGCGCTGCGGGTGCGATATTCCCAGAGGCCCGCATCGGGCTGGTCGTGGACCGCCCAGGCGCGCCCGCCCACTTTCTCGAGCGCGGCGAAATCGGCCTCGTCCGCCTTGCGCAGCAGCCGCTCGTCGATGAAGGCCTGGAGGTTGGAGAGGACGATCTGGCCGTAAGCGTCGTGCTGGACCTGGGCGTAGGCGGCATTGCCGACCCGCACCGGCCCCATGCCGCGATAGCCGGCGAGCGCGTCGGCCTCCGATTCCTCGACCCGCGGCTCGCCCGAGACGGCGTAGAGCGGCTGGATCTGCCCCCCGCGCGCCGTGTCGACGATGTTGCGCAGATAGGCGAGATAGGATTCGAGGACGTCGAGCGCGCCGAGCCTGTTCAGCGCCTGGACGGTGTAATAAGCGTCGCGGATCCAGCAATAGCGATAGTCCCAGTTGCGGCCGCTGTCGGGCGATTCGGGGATCGAGGTGGTGAGCGCCGCGACGATCGCGCCGGTCTCCTCATGCTGGCAGAGCTTGAGCGCGATCGCGGCGCGGATCACGACGCGCTGCCATTCGAGCGGGATTGCGAGCCCGCGAACCCAGCGCCGCCATTCGTCCGACGTCTCGTGCAGCATCGTCGCCAGCACCTGGGCGACGTTGCCGACGAACGGCTCGTCGGGTCCGAGGAAGAAATGATGGGCGCGCTCGAGCCGGAAGGCGCGGCCGTCGAGCACCCGCCCCACCGGCGCGTCGGTGGTGAGGCGCAGGGGCTGCGGCTTCAGCAGATAGCGGACATGGTTGGTGCCGCTGGTCCGCTCGGCATCGGCGGCGCCCCAGCCGGCCGCCGGGTTGAGCGCCACCTTGAGCCGCGGCGCGCCGGCGAGCGGGCGGACGATTCGGACGAAGGCGACCGGCCGGTACATCCGTCCGCTCCGCTCGAAGCGGGGGCAGAAATCGAAAATCTCGGCGACTCCGCCGTCGGCGTCGGTCAAATGGGTGGCGAGGATCGGCGTGTTGCGGAGATAACGTGTCTCGGCCGAGACCTGATTCTCGAGCGAGAGCCGCCACTCTCCGCGCGGCAAGGCAGCCTCGCCCTTCGGGCCGAGCAGGGCGCAGAAGAGCGGATCGCCGTCCACCTGCGGCGCGCAGCCCCAGACGAAGCCGGCGGCGCCGTCGACCAGGGCGCTCACCTGGCAATTGCCGATCGGCCAGAGCGAAAGATCGGTCATCGCCGTCCCGCCGTCTTCGGCGCCGCCGCTTCCAGCCACCGCGCGACCGCGGCGACGTCGGGCAGACGCCAGCGCGCCGCCGTTGCGCGCGGAGCGCCGACCAGCACGCCGGCGCCGCCAAGCGCCGCGGCGGCCGCGAAGGCATGTTCGTCGGTCAGGTCGTCGCCCACGAACAGAGGACGCGCGCCGGCGAAGGGTGGTTCCGTCATCAGCCGCCGCAGCGCCTCGCCCTTGTCGGCGCCGGGCGCGCGAATCTCGACCACCATCTTGCCGCGCTGGAGGGCGAGGCCGGTCCGTTCGGCGAGACCGGCGAGGAATGCGGCGACCCGCCCCTCCTCGCGGGGCGCGCGGCGATAATGCACTGCGATTCCGCCGGGCTTCTCCTCGACCAGCAGGCCGGGAACCGAGGCGGCGAAGCGGGCGACGTCGCTCCGGATCGCGGCGAGAAGGCCGGGCGGCGTACCGGCGACGCGGCGACCGTCGGCGAGCCGGAGCTCGAAGCCGTGCGAGCCGGAGACGGCGAAGGCGGTGCGGCCGAGATGGCGCTCGAGATCGGCGACGGCACGGCCGCTGACGATCGCCAGCCGCCCCTCCAGCCGCCCGGCAAGGCGCTCCAGCAGGGACGGAAGCGTCTCGGGGATGCGGATCAGGTCGGGCGCGTCGGCAAGCTCGACCAGGGTTCCGTCGAAGTCGAGGAACAAGGCGGTGCCGGCGGGTTCGAGTGGCGGCGGCGCGTCCGGTCCGGTCATCAGCGGCCGATGGCGCGGCCCGGGCCGAATCTCAACCTAGAAGAAGATCGCCTCGTAGCGCACGCCGCCCTGGTCGCGGGCGATCGGAACGACGAAGATCTCGACCGTGACGCCGTCGCTGCGGAAGGGATAGACGGCCTGGGGCAGGACCGGATCCATCGGCCCGCGAAATTCGAGCCGGAAGCAGCCGCCTTCCCGCCCCGAATCGGGCAAGGGCTGCACCTCGGCGAGGGTCAGCGGGAAAGCGCCGCCATTGACGAGCACATCGTAGGGTGTGCCGGTCTTTCCCGAAAAATCGTCGATCGTGAGAAGCTGCATGAGGCGAACCTAATCGATGCGCTCGCCCTGGTCGACACCCCAAATCTGGTCCTCGGCGACATAGCCGCGGCGCCCGTGGACGTCGAGCAGGCACCAGGCGCCGTCGCAGCGCGAGATGCGGCCGACGACGCCGGCCTCGACCCGGTAGCGGAGCGACGAATGCTCGTCCGCCTTGTCGTAGAGCGGCCGCGGAGCGCCCGGCTTCACGATCGCGGTGCGCGTGTCGCTGAGCAGGCGCTGGAGCATCCAGCCTTTCTCCCCGTCCGGATCCTCGACCTTGCGCCATTCGGGATAGGTCTCGATCACCCGGATCGGCAGGTCGGCGCGGACGTAGAGCCAGGTGGCGGGATAATTGCGGCCCGGGCCGGCGCGCATCAGCGCCTTGCCGGCGGCGATCGAGGCCCAATAAGGCGGCTTGCGATCGGCCTGCGCGCCCGCGGCGCCGAAGGCGAATGTGGAGACCAGGACCGCAAGGACCGAAATCTTGCGCATGGCGTCTCCTCCCGAATTTCTTCTTGTCGCAATTGCCTTAGGCGTTGGGGACGGCTCTCTTCAACTGCTATCGCCTTGACGCGCGGGCGGAGCGCCCCCTAGCGGGAGCGCCATGGCCGAGCGCCTCCAGGTCATCGTCACCCGACGGCTTCCCGCCGCTGCCGAGACGCGGCTGGAGCGCCTGTTCGGCGCCGAGATCAACCGCAGCGGCGAGGGCCTGACGCGCGACGCGCTGGCGGCGGCGCTGCGCCGCGCGGACGTGCTCGCCTGCAGCGTCGGCGATCGGATCGACTCCGCCCTGCTCGAGGAAGCGGGCGAGACAGTGAGGCTGATCGCCAATTTCGGAGTCGGCGTCGACCATATCGACCTCGACGCGGCGCGGGCGAAGGGGATCGCGATCACCAACACGCCCGACGTGCTCACCGACGATACGGCCGACATTGCGATCGCGCTCATCCTGATGGTGCTGCGCCGGCTCGGCGAGGGCGAAAGGCTGCTTCGCGAAGGCCGCTGGGGCGGCTGGAAGCCGACCGACTTTCTCGGCCGGGCGCTCAAGGGCCGGAAGCTCGGCATCGTCGGCATGGGAAGGATCGGCCGGGCGACCGCGCGCCGCGCCGCCGCCTTCGGAATGGAAATCCATTATCACAACCGCAACCGGCTGCCCGACGCGACCGAGGCGGCGCACGGCGCCTGCTGGTGGCCGGAGCTTGACGCGATGCTCCCGGTCGTGGACATGCTCTCGATCAACGCGCCTTATGGCGTGGAGACCCACCGATTGATCGACGCGCGCCGGCTTGCGCTGATGCGGCCCGACGCAATGCTGATCAACACCGCGCGCGGCGGCCTGGTCGACGAGGAGGCGTTGATCGCGGCGCTGGAAAGCGGCGCGCTGGCCGGCGCCGGCCTCGACGTCTATCCGAACGAGCCGCACGTCGACCCGCGGCTGATCGCATTGCCGAACACGGTCCTCCTCCCCCATCTCGGCTCGGCCACGGTCGAGGCCCGCGACGCCATGGGCGAGAAAGTGGTCGAGAACATCCTCGCCTTCGCGGAGGGACGCGCGCTGCCGGATCGGGTGGTTTGATCCCATTCGTCATCCCGGCGAAGGCCGGGATCCCAGCGCGAAAAAGGCTCGGTGCGAACCCCCGCTGGGGCCCCAGCCTTCGCTGGGGCGACGGAGAGACTCAATCCCCGGTCAGGATCCGGTCCACCAATTGCTTCACCGTCGGGACGAATCCGTTCGAATAGAAAGGATCGTTCCTGAACCGGAAGGCCGAATGGCCGGCGAACATCAGATTGTGCTCGACCGGGCCGCCATGGGCGATGTCCTGCAGGGTCTTCTGGATGCAGAAGCTGCGCGGGTCGGCGAGGCGGCCGGTCATGTTCTTCTCATTGTCCGCCCAGGAGGAGAAGCCGCACTGGCTGAGGCAGCCCATGCAATCGGCCTGGTCGCGGCGGATCTGCGTCTTTTCCTCCGGAATGACGAAAACCAGGGTCTCGTCCGGGGTCTTCAGCGCCTCGGTATAACCTTGGGCGAACCATTCGCGGGCGTGGAGCAGGTCGCCGCGAGTCACCCAATAATTGCGCTTGGCGCCGACTCCGACGTCGAGCTGGAAGGCATGATCGCCGAGCGGCTCCTTGGTGAAGGCGATCTGGCGGTGCGAACGCGCCTCGAGGTTCCTGAGGAAGGGATTGCGCACCGCCGAGCTGTAGAATCCGGTCGGCGAGAAACGGTGGAGAAGGATGTCGCCTTCCTCCAGCGTCATCAGGCGCGCCTTCCATTCGTCGGGGATGGGGCTTTCCTTGGTGAGCAGGGGCCGGGTGCCGAACTGGAAGGCGATCTGGCCGAGCTCGGGATTGTCGATCCAATGCGCCCATTCGCGCAGATTCCAGACGCCGCCGGCCATGACGATCGGCAGGCTGTCGGGAATCCCGCCCTCGCGCATCGTCGCCCGGAGCTCGCGGACGCGCGGATAGGGATCCTGCGGCGCGAGCGGGTCCTCGGCGTTGGAAAGGCCGTTATGGCCGCCGGCAAGCCAGGGATCCTCGTAGACGACGGCGGAAAGCCATTCGGCGGCCTTCGAATAAGCCCGCTTCCACAGCGCCCGAAAGGCCCGCGCAGAGCTGATAATCGGTAGATAAGACACACCGTAAGAAGCTGCGATCTCGGACAATTTATACGGCATTCCGGCGCCGCACGTCACTCCGCTGACCAGCCCTTTGGTTCGCTCCAACACCCCGTGCAGCACACGCTGGGCGCCGCCCATCTCCCACAGCACGTTGATGTTGATCGCGCCCTTGCCGCTGGCGATCTCATAGGCGCGATGGACCTGCTGGACGGCGCCGTCGATCGCGTAGCGGATCAATTCCTCGTGCCGCTCGCGGCGGGTGAGGGCGTGATAGATCTGGGGAATGATCCGGCCTTCGGGATCGTAGCTGTCGGCATTGACCGCCGACACGGTGCCGATCCCCCCGGCCGCCGCCCAGGCGCCCGAGCTGGCATGGTTGGTGGCCGAGACCCCCTTGCCGCCTTCGATCAGCGGCCACACTTCACGGCCGCCATAGAGGATCGGCTTCAAATTACTGAACATCGTGCCCTCAAAACTCCTGATTGTTTCTATACAGGCACAAACCTGAAAAAGCGCTCCAAATCATGACGAACGGGGAATGAACGCATCGCGCCGGCCGATGGCCTCGCCGTAGAGCCCGGCATAGGAAGCGATCATCCTCGTCTCGTCATATTCGGCGGCGGCTTTCTGGCGATTGGCGCGGCCGATGGCGCGGCGAAGATCGGGTCTCTCGGCGAGACTATCAAGGGCGGCGGCGAGGGCCGCTTCGTCGTCGGGATCGACGATCAGCGGCCGGTTGTCGGCGGAGACCATGTACGGGACGTCGCCGACCGAGGTCGCGACCGCTGGAAGGCCGGCGGCCATCGCCTCGACCAGCGAGATCGGGAATTGCTCGCTGTCGGACGACAAGGCGAAGATGTCGAAGCGGCCGATCCAGCGGGCCGGATCGGGGAGGAAGCCGGGAAGATGGACCCGTTCGGCAACGCCGCGGGCGCGGGCCTCGGCGACGATCCGCTCGCTCTCCGGCCCGCTGCCGACGATGACGAGCCGCGCATTGCGTGACGTCATGGCGGCAAAGGCGCGGACCAGGCGCGGCAGATTCTTGACGGCGCGCAGGCCCGCGACCGTGCCGATCACGACCTCGCCCGGCGCGGGGTCGAGGCCCGGTATCTCCTGCACCGGCGCGGCGGCATAGAGGGACGTGCCGATCCCGTTGGGGATTCGCATCACGCGTCGGGGGCCCTGCCCCCAGGCCTCGCGCGCGATCCCTTCCAGGCGCCGCGACGGAACGACGAGCCGGAAGGCGGCCGAGAGTCCGAGCCGCCGGTAGAGGTTGCGCCCGGTCTTGAGCGCGCGCGCCTCATCCTCGTTGAAGCCGTCCTCATGGTGGACGAGCGGCGGGCCGCCAAACAGGTGCCGCGCCATCACCGCGTCGAACGCGCCCCAATTGTAGGTGAGGACGAGGTCGAAGCCCTTCATGTACCGCGCGAGGCGGAACAGCCGCCCGAGCCCAGGCCGGCCGGCGAGCGGCGGCGCCTCGGCCGGAAAATCGGCCCGCACCGACCGGTCGATCGCAGCGCGGGCGGAGGTCGCGCCGGGAACCGAGGTCAGGATCATATGCTCGGCGGCATCGCCGAATGCGTTCATCAGCCGCGCCGCGCGCGCTTCCTTGCCCCCGAGGTCGAAGGTCGAATGGGCGTGGAGGATGCGGACCGGCGCGCTCATCGCCGCCACCATGACAGGAAGGGCGCCTTGCTGGAAAATCATTTCTTGGGGCGATCCGTTTCGCCGCTTCGTCGTTTGAGCCTTGAGGAGAGACGATGAGCGACGCGGACCGGGACAACATGCTGCGCGAAATGGCGGCGAATCGCGGCTGGCGGCTGGTGAGGTCGCGCAAGCGGACGCCGGGACGTGGCGATTACGGCCTTTACGGTCTCGAAGATGCGAAGACCGGCAAGGAGGTGTTCGGCTTCGGCAAGAAGGGCCTCACCGCCACGGCCGACGAGATCGAGGCGCATCTGCGCGGCTTCATGGTCGCCGACTGGAAGACGTCGCTGAACCAGGCGGCGCAGGCGCCGAAGACGGAAGAAAAAGAGAAGCCGAAAAAGGCGGCGAAGGAGGCTGCCGCGAAGAGAAAGGCCCCCTCCCCTTCCCCACCGTCCGCTCCGGCGCCCCCTCCTCCTCCGCCTCCGCCGCCACCTCCGCCGAAGCTTGCCGTTCGGGAGGCCAGGCCGCGCGACGCGGAGGCGATTTCGGCCCTGATCGGCGAATTGGGGTTCGAAGCGTCCGCAGCCGAGGTGAAGAAGCGGCTGCGCGCGCTCGCCAAAAGTGGGGCGCCCGTGCTGGTGGCGGACCGGGACGGAGTCGCCGGCTGCCTCACCTGGCATGTGACTCCGGTCCTCCACCGGCCGACGCCGGTCGGACGGGTGACGATGCTGGTCGTCACCGAAAAAGCGCGGCGCCAGGGCGTCGGCGAGGCGCTCGTCGCCGAAGCCGAGACCCGAACCGCCGCGCGCGGCTGCGGGCTGATCGAGGTCACGTCGAACATCGCGCTCGGCGGCGCGCACTCATTCTACCGCCGCCTCGGTTTCGAGCGGACCAGCTACCGGTTCGTAAAGGCGCTGAAGCCCCGCTGAATCCTCCCCGTTCCGGGGAGGAAAGGGCGGCTACCGCCCCAGCAGCACCCGTGCCTGCGTGGCGATCTGGGCGAGCATCGCGGCGGTCGTGACCGGGGCGTGGCGGGCGCGGTCGACGACGCCGCGGAACTGGGCGATGCGAGGCCCCTGCGAATTCACCCACGCATCGACCGCCTCGCCCGGCTCGGCGCTGCGCTTGCGGTAGAGGAAATCGAGCCGGAGCTGCTCGAACTCGCGGGCGAGGCCGGCGGTGAGCAATCGCTCCCATTGGTCGCGCGGCTGGAAGCGGGTCGCCGCCCCCTGCGCCCAATCGAGCCCGAGCACCTCGCCGAGCCGCGTGTAGGCGTTGGTCAGCGCGATCACGTCGGTGTCGAGCCGCCTGCCGAGCGCGGCGATGCCGACGCCGCCGTTCAGCTCGAACAGCCGCACCAGGGGATCGACGATCTCCGCCGGCGCGCCGAGATCGGACAGGCGCTTGCGCCGCGCCGCGGCTTCGGCGGAGACTTCGCGGCGAAGCAGATCCTCGACCGCGCCGTCGAGCCGCCCGAGCCCCGGCGCAAGCGTCTCGACCGTCTCCATCAGCTTGATCTGGGTCGGGCTGTTGCGCACGATGTCGGCGATGTGGAGCTGGAGCGCCCGCGACGCGCGCTCGTAAAGCTCCAGCCGCAATTGCTCGGGCAGGTCGATCGTGTCGAGCCGGTGCCAGAATTCGTCCATCCGGAACAGGCGCTCGGCCGCGACGAAGGCGGCGGCGACCTGGCCGAACGAGGCACCCTCCTCCTCGGTCAGCGAGAAGATGGCGGTGATTCCGAGCCGGTTGACGAAGCGGTTGGCGATCTTGGTGGCGATGATCTCGCGGCGGAGGCGATGCTGGAGGATCGCCTCGCGCTCGCGCTCCTGCATCGTCCCGGGGAAGGCGGCGAGCAGGTCCGGCTCCAGCGTCGGATCGTCGGTGATCTTCCCCGCTTCCAACGCCGCCTGCAGCGCCATCTTGGTCGTCGAGAGCAGGACGGCGAGCTCGGGCCGGGTCAGGCCGCGATCCTCCTGCGCCCGCCGCATCAATTCCTCGTTCGACTGGAGGCCCTCGACCGCGCGGTTGAGCCGGCCGCCTTCCTCCAATATCTCGATCCCGCGGACCAGGGCCGGCAGGTCGGCCGCGCCGCCGCGCTCGGCGATCGACAAAGCCAGGGTCTGCAGGCGATTGTCCTCGAGCACGATCGCGGCGACCTCGTCGGTCATCTCCGCGAGGAGGAGGTTGCGCTCCTCGAACTTCATCCGGCCTTCGACCATCTCGCGGTTGAGCGGGATCTTGATGTTGACCTCATTGTCCGAGCAGTCGACGCCGGCCGAATTGTCGATGAAGTCGGTGTTGATCCGCCCGCCGGCGAGCGCGAACTCGATCCGGCCGGCCTGGGTCACGGCGAGGTTTGCGCCCTCGCCGATCGCCTTCGCCCTGATCTCGGCGCCGTTGACCCGGATCGAATCGTTGGCGGGGTCGCCGACCTCGGAATTGCTCTCGCCTTTCGCCTTGATGTAGGTGCCGATGCCGCCGAACCAGAGGAGGTCGACCGGCGCGGTCAGGATCGCGACCATCAGGCGCGCGGGGTCGATCGTCTCGGCTTCGAGGCCGAAGCGGGCGCGCATCTCCGGCGAGACCGGAATCTCCTTCTGGCTGCGCGGGAAGATTCCGCCGCCCTTCGAGATCAGATTCCTGTCATAATCGTCCCAGCTCGATCGCGGCAGGTCGAACATGCGCCGCCGCTCGGCCCAGCTCCTCGCCGGATCGGGATCGGGATCGATGAAGATGTGGCGATGGTCGAAGGCGGCGACCAGCTTCAGCGCCTTCGACAGCAGCATGCCGTTGCCGAACACGTCGCCCGACATGTCGCCGACGCCGGCGGCGGTGATCGTCTCGGTCTGGACGTCGATCCCCATCTCGCGGAAATGGCGCTGGACCGAGACCCATCCGCCCTTGGCGGTGATGCCCATCGCCTTGTGGTCGTAGCCGTGGCTGCCGCCGCTCGCGAAGGCGTCGCCGAGCCAGAATCCATGCTCGATCGCGATCGAATTGGCGATGTCGGAGAAGCTCGCCGTGCCCTTGTCGGCGGCGACGACGAAATAGGGATCGTCGCCGTCGCGGATGACGATCCCGTCCGGGTGGACGACCTTGCCGCCCACCAGATTGTCGGTGACCGAAAGCAAGGCGCGCATGAAGATTCGGTAGCTTTCCGTCCCCTCGGCGAGCCAGGCGTCGCGGTTCGCGGCGGGCGGGAGCTGCTTGGGATAGAAGCCGCCCTTGGCGCCGGTCGGAACGATCACCGCATTCTTGACCAATTGCGCCTTCATCAGGCCGAGTATCTCGGTGCGGAAATCGTCGCGCCGGTCCGACCAGCGGATGCCGCCGCGGGCGATCGGCCCGCCGCGCAGGTGAATGCCCTCGATGCGCGGGCTGTAGACCCAGATTTCGCGCCAGGGCAAAGGCGCCGGCAGGTTCGGTACCTTGGCACTGTCGAGCTTGAATGCGAGCGCCTCCTGCCCGGCCGGGGCGAAGGCGTTGGTTCGAAGCGTCGCCGAGACGACGGCGTGGATGAGGCGGAGGATGCGGTCCTCGTCGATTCCGGCGACCAGGGTCAGGCCTTCGCGAATCCCGGCTTCGGCGTCGGCGGCCGCCTGGCGGTCGCCCTGCTTGCCGGGGCGGTGCAGCGCGTCGAACAGGGCGATGATCGCGCGGGTGACGCCCGGCGCGCGGCGCAGTGCCTCGACCACGGTCGCCATCGAGTAGGACAGGCCGCCCTGGCGCAGGTAGCGGAACCAGGCGCGGAACAGGACGACGCCGCGCTGGTCGAGATCGGCGGCGACGAGCAACTGGTTGAAGACGTCGTTCTCGGCCTTGCCCTGGAGGACGTCGGCGATCGCGCGTTCGACCAGGGCGCCGCGCTCGAGCACCGGGGCCGCGTCGCCCGATCGGGTTTCGAGCAGGAATTCGTGGATGTAGCCGAGACGGCCGTCGTCGAGGCCCCAGGGCTGCTCCTCGAGCACGCGGAAGCCGAAATTCTCGAGCACCGGAACCGCGTCTGAGAGCGGGATCAGCTCGCCGAGCCGGTAGGTCTTGAGGCGGAGGCGATGCGGCTCGTCCTCCTCCTGGCGGTAGAGGCGGGCGTCGCGGGCGGCGGCATTGTCGAGCGCGCAGATACGCAAAATGTCCTCGGCGGCGTCGCCGGCGCCGGTGCGCAGCCGATAGGGCTCGGAGAAATCGTCGAGATAGGAGATTGCGAGGCGGGTCGCGCGGGGCGCCCCGACCCGTTCGCCCAAAGCCTCCTCGACCGCCGGCTCCCAGCCGCGGACCATGTCGTCGAGCCGCCGGTCGAGCTCGATGGCATCGGGCGTCGGAGTCTTCGGGTCGACGGCGAGCGTGTAGCGGATGAGGGCGAGGTCGCCGTCGCCAAGCTCGACCGACCAGTTGGTGATCTCGCCCTTCGCGCTCGTCTCGAGCATCTTGCCGATGGCGATGCGGCGGCGGGTGGTGAGCTCGTCGCGCGGAAGCCAGACGAAGGCGAAGAGATGGCCCTGGAGGATCGAGCGGACGAGGACCAGGGTGGGCCGCGGCCGGTCGGCGAGCGACATTGCGGTGACGACCAGCTCGCGGATCGAATCGCGGCCGAGATTGACGAGCAGGTCGCGCGGCAGAGCGGTGACGGCATGCTTCAGCGCCTTGCCGCTATGGCCGCGCGGATCGAAGCGGAACTCCTTCTCGAGCTCGGCGAGCGTGCGGCGAAGGACCGGGACGGTCTCGACCGGAGCGGTCAGCGACTCGCTCGTCCACAGGCCGGCATGGACTCCGATCCCGGTGACCTTCGCCCCCTCGCGGACCGGAACGACGACGAGGTCGAGCGGAACGCGCCGGTGGATGGTCGATCGGCGGTCGGCCTTGGCGATGAGCGGCGGCGCGTTGGCCTCGAGCCAGCGCATCGCGCCGAGACAGCCGCCGGGGTCGGTCGGCTCGCCGGGGCGGCTGAACAGGCCGAGCGCGTCGGCGGGCGCCCGGTCCGGGCTCTCGACATGGTAGCCGAGCAGGGTCATCGCGCCGTCGGCGAACCAGCGCAGCAGGGCGGCGCCTTCGGGATCGTCGATCGCATCGGCGTCGGCGCGCATCTTCTCCTGCATCGTCCGCCAGTCGGCAACCGCGGCGCGGACGTCGGCGAGGACGCGGTTCAATTCGGCGACGATCTCGCGGCGGTCGCGGCCGCCGGCGCGGTCGACCTCCACATACATCATCGATTCCCGCCGCTCGGCCTCGTCGCAGAGCGGCTCGACGGCGAGCAGGCGGTCCTCCTCGTCGCGGCGGACGCAGACGACCGGATGGAGCAGGCGGTGGACGATCAGTCCGCGCGCGGCGAGCGCGTTGGCGATCGAATCGACCAGGAAGGGCATGTCGTCGTTGACGATCCCGATCCGCATCCGGCGATGGCCGGCACCGCCGCCGAGCGTTTCCAGATGGACGAGGGCGCGGCCGCGCGGCCGGCGGGCGGCGCATGAAGCGACGAACTCCGCGGCGGCGAGCCGGTCCTGGTCGGTGAAGCCGACCAGCTCGCCGGGCAGCGCGCCGGCGACGAGGGCAAAAGCAAGGGCATCGAGAATCCGCGCGTCGCCGGCTTCCCCCGCGACAGCTTTTTCCGAATCCATAAAAGGCTCCCGAGGAAGCGGCGAGACGCGCCGCCCGGTCATCTCGCGCGCCCTATGCCCCCGCCCGCGCGACGGGGCAAGGCTTGGGTGGCGGGCATTCAGGCTATTCGGTGCTTGTTATCTCAACCCCTCCTCCTTGTGGGGAGGATGTGGCGCCTGGTTCGTCCCCCGGACGAACCTTAGTGGCGCCACATGGGTGGGGGTGCCGGAGGAAGTCCGGCGCGCGGCTGCGCCGCGCTCCCCTCATCCGGCCTGCGGCCACCACAAGGGGAGAAGGAACGGTGCTACGCCACGGCCTTGCGGATGGCCTTGTCGAGCAGGGCCGGATCCGTGACCGGCGCCACGATGGCCAGCCCGCCCACTTCGTCGCGGCAGGCGACGAGCAGGACGAACTCCGCCGCGCCCGGATCGTAATTGAGATGGCCGAGCGGCTTGCGCGCACGGAGCGCGGCGCGGGCTTCCTCGCCGGTATCGGGCTTGGGCGCGGGCCGGCGGGCGCGGCGCTCGGCCTGGACCCAGGCCTTGAGCCCGCCCTCCTGCGCCTCGAGCGCCGAAGCGACGCCGCCCATCGGCAGGTCCTGACGCCGCGCCCAGGCGAGGCCGGCGGCGAACTCGGTGAGCCGCGCCTTGTCGGTGGCGGCACCGAAGACGAGCTTCGCCACCGCCGTCATCGGCGCGCGCTCCTGGATCGTGATTCCGGCATCGGCGAGCAATTCGGCATAGAGATCCGGCTCGGCCGCCGCGGCGAGCGCGAAATCATAGGCATGGCCGAGCGCGCGGTAGAGGGTCGAGCGGCTGCGCGCGTCGGCGCCCGCCGCTGCCTCCGCGCAGTCGCGCGCGGCGACCAGGCGGTCGGCGAGGCCGGCGTCGAACGGCAAAGCCGGCTCGTCCCAGCCATGCTCTTCGACATAAATCGGGATTTCGAGCGGCTCGGCATTGGGGCCGTCCGCCCAGACCGGGCTCGATTCCGCGGCATGGGCGGCGGCGATCGCGCTTGCCGCCTCGCGCGCGATCCGCGCCGAGGTCGCGCTGTCGGCGATCTCCTTCCAGTTGATCACGCCGTAGATGAAATCGATATCCTCGCCGTTCGAGGTGAACGGCATCAATATGCCGCGATACATGGTGTTGTGGCCGCGCTGGCCGACGAACTCGGCCTCGAAGCCGATCGGCGCGCGGTTGGCGATGATCTGGAGATAATGGTCGGTGAGCCGCGACAGGAGCGAGCGCGCGGGCACGTCGCCGATGCGATCGATATCGCCGGTCAGGCCGCATTCCTCGCGAAGCGCGTTGCCGAGCCAGGCGATCTTCGGATCCTCGCCGTCGCTGAAGTCGAGCAGGACGCTGTTCGGCCCGAAATCCTCGATCGTGTGCGGATCGAGGTCCTGGACGGCGGGATAGGGCTTGCCGTCGAGCAGGGAGACCCAATGATTATAGGCCCGCACATGCATTCGGCGCTCGTCGGTGCCGATCTCCGGCGGCGCCTCGATGGCGGCTTCTTCCTCGTCCGCGGATGGGCCGTAATCGGCCTCTTCCCCAAATGCCCGCAGGCTGTCCATCCACGCGATCCTTGCGCTGACCCGGTTTCAGGGCTTGGACACTGCACCGCTCGTGGTTGAGAAAGCGTTAAGTCTTTGGACGTCCGGATCGGCGGCCGGGCGGCCGCTTGTCAGGCCTTGCCGCCGCTGTTAGAGGCCCCTCCTCCCCGGAGCGCCGCTTTAGCTCAGCTGGTAGAGCACATCATTCGTAATGATGGGGTCGTGGGTTCGAGTCCCTCAAGCGGCACCATTTTCGACCTGTCGTCAACGGTTCGGCTACCTGCACCGGACCGTGACCTGCGCAAAGCGCATCGCACGCAAATCGGCTCCAGGGCAGGAGCGCGAAAGAAGAAGATCGTTCCCGCCGCCGTCATCCCCCTGCTAGCGAGGAGGGGTGGCTGGCACTTTGCGCTCCCCGGTCGCTACCCGCTGGACGGTTCAGGTGCACGCCCGCGTCGCGACACGGTGGTCGGGAGAAACCGGCGCGACTCCCTCGCAGCCGTCGCAGTCCACGGGACAATGCGGATCAGGAGTAAAACAAGCCGTCGTGGGAGCCGACTCTGATGCTCAGCTCCGCGTCCCTGGCGAAAATGATACGACGGACTGGGCGCTTCCAGGTCAGTCGCGGGCTTTCTAGTCCGGCGGAATCGCCGGTGAAAACACTGGCCTCGCCGATTCCGCCCGCGGAAATTCCGTTGTTCCGTGACATGGATTTGCCCCCCATTTTTCCAATGGTTGTGCGGAGAGACTATATGGACCTCGACCCGAAAGATACTGGCTGGATGAAGCTACCGCCGGGTCGGCAACAGGCCGGGGTCGGAACATTGTCGGCTGTCGTCGTATGCCCCAAGCGCTCGTGCCAGAGGCTCCCAAACATGGCGATGGACCGGGCAGGCGCCGAGCGGCGATCCCAGCGCAATCGCCTCGGCGGTCCGCCCGATGCCGGCAAGAAGCTGCGCGCCGAGCCACCGCGCTTGCGCATAGTTCGGCATTTCATCGATCAGCGAGTGGACGATGGCGAGGGTTGCTTCGGTCTCGCCGGTGCCCGCGTGCCGGCGCGCGTCCTCGAGGCGCAGCGCGCAATCGTTCGGCGGCGGGAGACGCAATGGGCCGGTGCGAGTCAGCAGCCTCGATCGATACCAGGACAAGTGCTGCTCACGCACATTCCTTGTTCCGCGCGTCGCCGACAGGTCTTCGCGCGCTGCGGAAGCGAGCGCCACAAGTTCGGCGGGTGCGGCAAAAAGCTTTCGCAGGAGGGCCAATAGCCCGTTCGCATCTTCGAATCTCGGCAAGCTTGCCGGCAATGCGGCGAACGCCGGCGCGGACTGAACCAGCACCGCCGCGCCTTCCGCCACCATTTCAATGGGCTTGACGTCCGAACGACCGCGGTTGAACGGGCCATCGGCCAGGGGCGCGAGACCGACGTCAAGGGTTCCGAGGAACGCTCGATACTCGGCATAGGTCGAGAAGGGACGCCAGAGAAATTGACCTGGTGACAGCCCGGCGAACGGTACGCGCAGGCTTTCGTCGCCCATCAGCGAGAAGACGGCGCGGGGTTGCTCCGCACAAAAGCTCATGATCGCAGGAGCGATCGCTTCGAGATCCGCGAGGTGCGAGCGCGTGCCGCCCCAGCCAATGGCAAATCCCGGCGAGCGTGACGGCACGCGCGAGGGAAAGTCGACAACATTGTCGAGCACGGCCGCGACGGGATTCAGCAAGGAATATTTGGCCTTCAGCGCCGTGGACGAGAATTGAACCCCATCCGACACGGATGCGTGCAAGAGCTGGCGCCCGACCACCAGCGCCCTCTGCGCCCCGGCTCGATGCCGGCTCCAGGGACGCGGCGCCGAGAGGTCATCCCCGATCTCGAACAGAGTGACCCGCCCCCTCCGGCGACGCTCTTGAATCAGTCCTTCTATCTCCGCGGCGGCCAGTGCATGCACCACGAGGATATCGGCGGCCAAGGCGAGCTCGGGCGCCCCGGGTGCAAGCCATGAAAGCTCGGCCGCCATAAAGCCCGAATCGTCGCCAATGAGATTGATCGCGTTCGTGACGCGATGCTGATGAGCGCCGGCATCTTCTCCCCGACCCCGGGGCGGCGACAGGTGCAGAAGAGATGCTTGTCGTTCAGCCACGTCTTCCCGATCCCGAGGCCGCCGCATGACCGGCGGGTAACCAGGCGAGGGGATAAACCTTCGTTCACGGCAGGTGCAATCCGGGCGATTTTTGCCCATCCTGCGCCGCCCGACGCATCCCCGCCGAACACTCCTTCCGCGGCATCGACACCTCCCATGCGATCGCAGGGGAAATGTTACCCATGTGTCCGGTACACAATGTCACCCATGTCTCGGGCCGCTCATCGGAAAACCAGTCTGTCCGCGCTATCGCGAGGCCCCAACATCCGTTAGCATTCCCCATTGGGGGCATGACGGCACGATCGATCCCATATGGCGCGGCAGGACGGGGACCGGCGGTGACCGATGCCTGACTGGCCGGGCGAGTCCGACTCCGCGCTCGTCGCCGCTTCGGTCGCCGGGGACCGCGCGGCGTTCGGGGCGCTGCTCGAGCGCCATTATCCGCGCATCCACGGCCTTGCCTGGCGGCTGACCGGCGCGCGCGCCGATGCCGACGACATCGCGCAGGACGTCTGCTGCGCCCTGGTCGAGAAGATCGGCGGCTTCCGCGGCGAGGCGAAGTTCACCACCTGGCTGTGCGGCATCGTCTTCAACGCCTGCCGCGACCATCGAAGGCGCGGCCGCTCGCTTGCCGGCCTGACCGAGCGGCTCGCAATCCTCGCCGGCCTGGCGCGCGCGCCCGACGGTCGCGACCTTCACGACAAGATCTGGCTGAAAAGCGCGATCGCGCGGCTGAAGCCGGCCTGGCGCGACACCGCGATGCTCGTCGCCGGCGAGCAGCTCAGCCATGCCGAGGCGGGCGCGATCCTTGGCGTTTCGGAAGCGACGATCTCGTGGCGGATGCACGAGGTGCGGCGATTGTTGAAGGCGCAGGGCTGAACGATGAACGAAAGATTTTCCAGACTCTTCCAAGGTTTCGCCCGGAAGCCGCGTCTCAGTGATCGGCGGACGACGATGCGCCGCCGTCACCAGGGAGCGTTTCATGTTCCGTTTGCACGTCCCGGTCGCGCGCCGACGCGATGCGCTCGGCTGCCGGGCGGAGCGGATGCAGCCCATCCGCGCGGTCGGGGCGGCGCCGCCGCAGCCAGGCTCATAGTGGCCGAGCCGACGGGGCGCGGGATTCCGGCGGCCCTGCGTCGGCCCGCGGCTTTCGTTATAAAGGTACCGATGCCGTTCCTTCCGCCTTGCCGCCCCTGCGCTTTCGCCGAAACGGGAACGGCCGGCTTGCCGCGCGCCGAGGTGATTGATGGGTAGCGACGACGATATCGCCGCCGCCCTGCCGACGCCGCCGCAGCCGGCGCCCGCCAGGCGCGTCGCAGCGATCGAGGCCGCGCTGCGGCGGTTCGACGGCAATGATGAGGCGCCCGGCGCGCCTGCCCTGCGGTCCGGCCCCTCGCGGCCGGCCTTCTGGGGAACGCCCCGCGGCCGCCTGGCCGGAGCGCTGCTGAGCGCGATGCTGGTCGTGATGGTCGGAGGGCCGATCGCCTGGCAGATGATGTGGCGCCCACCCCTGGCGGGCAGAAGCCCGCACGCCGCCTCGCCCCCGCCGGGTCCGGCGTCGGCCCCGGCAGGCCAGCTCGCCCGCGGGGCCGCGCCGGCCGCGGCTCCGCCCGCGGCTCCGCCGCCCCCGTCCGCGGTGCCTCCCTCCGCCGACGTCACGACGGGTCGGTCGCCTGCGCCGGTGACGGTCTCTTCGGACGAGCTTCCGCCGCCCCCACCGCCTCCCCCACCACCACCACCACCACCGCCGCCACCACCACCACCGCCGCCTCCTCCGCCTCCGGCGACAACGGAAATTGGAGACTCTCTCCCCTCGCTCGCCCCGGCGCCCAAGGCTTCCACCGGCGAGACGCCGGTCGTCGCCGCCAATCGGGCCGCCGGAGCGGCGCCCGCGGCGCCTCCCGCCGAGGCCCTGGAGAGCGGAAGCGGGATCGTGGTCACCGGCAGCCGAGTCCGGAGCCCGCGGCGCGGCGACTGGAACGCCTGCACGATCGACGATCCGAACCGGAATCCCGGAGCCTGCCGCAAGTCCCTCGGGACCGGCGGAGCGGATCTGGCCCAGGGCCTCGACCGCGCCTGGCAGGGCGACACGGACGGGGCGATCGCGGCCTTCGACCGGGCGATCGCGGCCGCGCCCAAATCCTCATTCGCCTATCTCAACCGCGGCCTGGCCCATCTCCGCAACGGCGATCTCGACCGCGCGCGCGCCGACCTCGACCGCGCCGTCAGATACGGACCGCGCGAGGCGCGCAATTACTACAATCGCAGCCTGGTCCTGCGCGCCCAGGGCGCCATCGCCCGCGCGCGCCACGACGAGGATCGGGCGGTCGAGCTCGATCCCGCTTATGAGAGGATCGTACCCTAGTTCGGGCGACACGGCCGCCTCCTGCCTTTCCTGAATTAGGTATTGTGTCCCTGCATTACGTGCGGCTGCCATCCATGAAGAATTTGGGCGATTTCCCCCGGTTGGGCGTGGCGGACCCATGCACCGGAGCGGCCGCGGCCAGGGCCAGGAACAAGCTCAGGATCACGCAATTTCCTCCAACAGGCAATGCTTTCGATATCCTGTCCGCACGGCCTTCGCATTGCAAGCGGGCCGGGCGCGGGCGGAACCATCGAACGCATGGATCGTCCTCATGCTTCCAATATGGAGGATGGAGATGAAGCCGTTTCTTTGTGCCGTCGCCGCGATCGCCCTGATCGGTTCAGGCGCGGCGAGCGCGCAGCCGCCCGAGCACCGGCATGGCGGCGAGCATGCGCAGCGGCCGCCCAGCCGTCCGGCCCGCCCGGCCGCCGTCCGGCCCCAGGTCCGCCCGCCGGCGGCGAGGCCCGTCGCCCGCCCGGCGATCGCCGCCGAGCGCGTCCGGCCGGCCCGGCCGGTCCGCGCGCGGCCGCAGGTCGAGATTCGCAGGGTCCTGCCGGCCCGGGTGTCGCGCCGGCCCGGAGCGCGCCCGCAGAATTTCCACCCGATCCGCCGGCCCGCCTTCCATTATCCGCGCGGCTATCGCTACCGGCGCTGGTCGGTCGGGCTGATCCTCCCGCGCCTCTTCCTGTCCAACGTCTATTATTTCGGCGATTGGGCCGATCTCGGCCTCGGCCCGCCGCCTCCGGGCTATGTGTGGGTCCGCTACGGGCCGGACCTGCTGCTCGTGAACCGCTATACCGGCCGGATTCGCGACGTCGTCTACGGCGCTTTCTACTGATCGCTGCCTCGGGACGGGCCCTTTCCCTTCGATCGGGGCCGTCCTAAAGCCGCGCCGTGCTGACCACGCGGCGTTCGCTGTTGAAACTGGCGGCGGCGTGGGCCGCGGCGGCTGCGCCGAGACGTTCCTTCGCCGCCCCCCGCGCGGCGCGCCCGGCCGACACGGCGCCGCTGATCCTCGTCCGGCAGGGCATCGCCTCCGTCTCGATTGTCGCGGCGGCGGCGCCCGGAAGCTGGGAGCGCCGGGCCGGGGAGGATCTCGCCCGCGTCATCGAAGCGATGACCGGCGCCCGTCCGGCGATCGTCGGCGAAGCACCCAGGGGCACTCCCGCGATCCTGGTCGGGAGCGCCGCGCTCGCCGCCGATCCGTCGCTGGCCGAGGCGCTCGCGCGCGTCCGCAAGCCGCGCCCCCTCGTCCAGGCGGATGCGATCGCCGTCCGGCGCAGCGGGGACCGGATCCTCGTCGCCGGGAGCAATGACGAATCCCATTATTTCGCCGCTTCCTGGCTGCTCCAGCATTGGGGCTGCCGCTGGTACATGCCGGGCGCGTTCGGCGAACATGTGCCGCGCCACGACACGCTGTCGGTCGGCCAGCTCGATCATGTCCATGCCCCGCCCTTCGAGATCCGCCATTATTGGATTTCCTGGAACGGAAGCACTGTCGGCGCCGACGAATTCCGCCACCTCAACTATATGTCGGCGGCCAATGTGCCCGGTGCCGGACAGGCGCTCGACCGCTATACGGCGGACATCGCGCCTGCCGGCGGCACCCATTTCAACGTCCCCTTCGCCGCGCCGGCGACGGCCGGGCATGTCGCGGGCAGGATCGAGGCCGATTATGCGGCCGGGAAGGACATCTCGCTCGCCATCGCCGACGGGCTCTACGCGAACGACGATCCGCGCGATCGGGCGCTGATCACCGAATATGACCGCTTCATGCTGCGTCCGTCGGTGACCGACGCGATGCTGACCCTCTACGACAATGTCGCAGCGATCCTGCGCCGGCGCCATCCCGAAAGCCGATCGCGCATCGGCGGCCTCGCTTATGCCAACGCCACCCTGCCGCCGCGGATCGTCGAGCGGATCGAGCCCGATCTGGTCATGTGGATCGCGCCGATCGACATCGATCCCAACCACGCCATCGGCGATCCGCGCTCGCCGCCGCGGCGCGCCTATGGCGAGATGCTCCGGCGCTGGGCGCGGGTGACGGACGGCCGGCTCGCAATCTACGATTACGACCAGGGGATGCTGGTCTGGCGCGACCTGCCCGATCCCTCGCACCAGGTCTTCGCCCGCGACGTGAAATTCTATCGCGACCTCGGCATCCTCGGCATCGGCACCGAGAGCCGGGGGGCGTTCGCGACGACCTTCCTCAACCTCTTCTTCCGCGGCCAGTTGATGTGGGACCCGGACGTGGACGTCGCCGCCTTGCTGGAGGAATTTTACGGCAATTTCTACGGCCCGGCCGCCGCCCCGATGCGCCGTTACTGGGGCGCAATCTTCGCCGCCTGGGAGGCGACCGACGTCACCGAGCACGAATATCCGGCGATCCCCGCAATCTATACGCCGGCGCTGGTCGAGACGCTTCGCGCCGCGTTGGCCGATGCCGAAAAACTGACGGGCGACGCGACCGGGGTGCTCGCCGACCGGATGCGCTTCACCCGCCTGGGCTTCGAGATCGTCGAGGCCTATGTCGCGACGGTCACGGCCGCCGCCGAGGATGCGGACTATGCCGCCGCCGTCCGGCACGGCGAACAAGCGGTCGAGGCGCGGCTCGAGCTCGCGCGGATGAACCCGATCTTCACGGTTCGCGTCACCGGCCCCGCGCCGGAAACGCCGCAAGGCGGGCCGATGTGGCTGCTCGGCGAGATCGAGCAATATCGGCGCCTGGCGGGCCTCGCCGACGGCTCCGAAGGCAGGCTGGTCGCGAAGCTGCCGCTGCATTGGGACTTCAAACGGGCGGAGCCGGTCCCGGCCGGCTGGACCTATCGCGGCCCGGAGCAGGATCCGGGCTGGCGCACGATGCCGGTCCCGTCCGCGGACCCGGCGGGCTGGCGATCCGTGCGCACCGACCTCTATCTCCAGGCCCAGAACATCGTCCCGGACGATCCGGTGAGCGCGCTCGGCACCTATTGGTACAGGACCGACATCGACCTCGCGCCCGGCCGGATCGACGGCGAGATCCACCTGATCTTCCCCGGCCTGTTCAATGAGGCGTGGCTCTGGGTGAACGGCCGCCCGGTCGCGCATCGCGATTATCGCGAGCCCTGGTGGACGACCGACTATCGTTTCGAATGGGACGTCGACGTCTCCGCCCATCTCCGCGCCGGGGCGAACGAAATCGTCCTGCGCGGCTTCAATCCCCACCATTTCGCCGGCATCTTCCGGCGACCGTTCCTTTATCGGAGGCTTCGTTCCGCTCCGGTCGCGTCACCTTAGCCGCCGCCGCCGCTCGATGTGTGGGTACGCTACGCGCGGCGCGGACAAGGAGCTGCGGTAGCCAGAGATCGGGCGATTCGTTAATGGCCGCGCCAGTGAGAGGGAGATTCCTCGATGAAGCCTCGCGGATTCTGGGTCTTATTCCTTGCGAGCATCAGCTTGGCGCTGTCTTGTCCAGCGGCGTCCGCACAGGTGCGCTCGGCACGGAGCTGCAACGTCACCGTCGACATCGTGGATAACGACCCGCAGGGAACACATGTTCGCGCTGCCCCCGCTGGCGCGATCGCGGCGACGTTGAGAGCTCCCGGCGAGGCGTGGATCGAAGCCCATGTTCTCGGCCAGCGCGAAGATTGGTTTGAGATCGACCGGGCCGATCTGATCGATCCAGGCGTCGGCGAACGCCCGATATTTCGCGGCCACGGATGGCTGCATCGGTCGGTAATCGGCGTCAGCGGAATGCAGAATGGCGGCGAGATCTACAGCGATCACGACGAGAAGAGCGCGCCCGTCGATCCGCACGCCGCCGGAGACCAGAACGTCGTGGTCCTCGGATGCTGGGGCCACTTTCTCCAGGTCAAGGTCGCGAAGGGGACCGGTTGGACGCTTCAGGCTTGCCTGAACATGGTGACGACCTGCGTTTGACGGCCGGGATCGCTGAACTTCTTCAACGACAGGGCGCTAACGGGCCTCGGCCCGCCTGACGGAACCTGTTGTCGACCGGATAACCGGTCAGCTCGATTCCGACCGCCTCGAGCCAGGCATGCGCGGCGAAAGATCCGGTCGGCGTCCGCGTCACGCCGATGTGGACGATGCTCGAAATGCGTCGCCGGCGAAGCATTGCCCGAGCCGCCAGCGCCTGGGCGAGGCAGAGGGCGCCCACCGGCAAATGAAGCGCCACCCTCGTCACCGCCCAGCTGACTTCTTCAGCGCAGCGCCGATCGGCCTCGTTTCCCTGGCGAAGGCGCGTGAGCAGGTCCGCGTCGGCTGGAGGCGAGAGGCCGGGTCGGCGATTCTTCAGAGGAACCAGAAGCAGCGCCGCGCGCGCTCTGAGAATCTCGAAGAGCGCCTCCAGGAGCAAACGGCGCCGCGGCCAGGACGCGCGAAAGGCGGCCCGAAATCTTGTGCTAAGGGCGGCCATTCGAATCACACGCACACCGTAGCAACGGAGCGATCGGCAGTGCAGCCGTCGTTCGCTTTCCCTACCGTGCCACCGCCACGTTGTTGGTGCGGTCCCGGTCCGGGATCTTGTGGTCCGGATCGATCTCGGCCCGCACCACCGGCGATGGGCCAGGCACCGCAACCGCCGTCGCGCCCTGGCGGATCCAGGTTTCGGCGGGGAGGCGGATGTCGCGGGTGGTGCCGTCGGCGAAGGTGACGCGCAAGGTCGCGGGCATGATCAGCTTGTCGCGCGTCTCGACGTGCACCAGCGAGCCTTGCTGGTGCGCCGTGGCTGGGTACGGCTCGATGCCGGTGACGGCGAGGTCGAGCTGCCAGTTGTTCGCATACCAGCCGCGCCACCACCAGGAGAGGTCCTCTCCGGTCTCGCTGCCCATGAAGCGGAAGAAATCGGCGGGCGTGGGATGGCGGTAGGCCCAGGCGGCGATGAAATGGCGGAAGGCGGGATCGAACCGTTCCGGCCCCAATATCTGCTCGCGCAGCAGCACCAGGCCGAGCGCCGACTTGAAATAGGTGACCGGATGGCGCCATTTCTCCTGGATCGTGTCGGCGCGCGACAGGATCGGCGGCGCGTCGGGATCGGCGAGGATCGGCAATATCTCGTCGACGGGATTGCCGCCGTGCCGCGCATATTCGGAATCGCGCTTGGGCCCATAGACGCCGCCTTCGAACTCGTCCGATTCATAGACGTCGATGAAGGTGTTGAAGCCTTCGTCCATCCAGGCGTTGCGGCGCTCGTCGAAGCCGACGATCATCGGGAACCAGCTGTGGCCGATCTCGTGCGCCGAGATGAAGAACAGGACCTTCCCCTTGTCGCCGACGCCGTCGAAGACGATGCCCGGATATTCCATGCCGGCCGCGGGGCCTGCGATGTTGACCGCCGCCGGCCAGGGATAAGGATAATATTTGGCGGAATAGCGCTCGACCGCATCCTTCATATATTCGGTCGAGCGGCCCCAGCGCTCGTTCCCCTGGCTCTCGGGCGGGTAGAAGGACATTGCGAGCGAAGCGCGGCCCCCGGGCAGCCGGATCCGCGCCGCGTCCCAGATGAAGGCGCTCGACGCGGCCCATGAAGCGTCGCGGCTGTTGAGGATGCGGTAGTGCCAGGTGAGCGTCCCACCCTGCTTCGGCCGGCTTGCGGGATCGCCGATTTCGGCGGGCGAACGAATCATCACCGTCGCGTCGCTCAGCCGCGCCTTTGCCAGCCGCGCACGCTCGGCGGCGGTCAGCACCTCCTGCGGATTGAGGAGCGCGCCCGAACCGGCGACGATCATGTCCGACGGGACGGTGATCCAATAATCGAAATTGCCGTAGTCGAGATAGAATTCCTGGGCGAGGTAGGGGAGCGGGTCCCAGCCGCGCAGATCGTCATAGACCGCCATGCGCGGATACCATTGGGCGATGCTGAAAATGTCCGCCCCGTTCTTCGACTTCAGCCAGCCGGTGCGGCCGCCGAAGGCGTCGGACGGGACAATATAATGGTAGCGGATGCGGACGATCGCCGTCGCGCCGTGCGGCAGCGGCGTCGGCAGGCGGAGCTGGGCGCGCGCGTCGCTGATCAAGGGCGTCACCGCGATGCCCTTGCCGGCCGGCCCGATCGCGACCGAGTCGAGGATCATCCCGGCCGTATTGCCGAGGGGGACGCCGCCCGAAGCGAGCGCGCCGCGCGAATTCTCACGGTAGAGATTCTGGTCGAGCTGGAGCCAGAGGACGTCCAGCGTGCCGGGGCTGTTGTTGGTGTAGCGTATCTCGACGCTGCCGGCGATCGCCTTGCTCGCCGGGTCGAGCGTCGCCCGGATCACGTAATCGGCACGATTCTGCCAGTAAGCCGGGCCGGGCCGACCGCTTCCCGTCCGCATTTCATTGACCGGCTGGCCCATGTCGAACGGCGCGAACGTCTCGCGCGGATTGTAGGGAGAGGCCGCATGAGCGGCGGCCGAAACGGCGAATGCGGCGATGACGAGGGCGGCGCGCTTCAATATCCGGAACGGCACATGTCTCTCCTGGCGGTCTTTTTCTCCCCCTGTCACCAAATCGAGCGGTTCGCCACTGCCGGCTGATCGATGCGGCCGCTAGCGAAGTGAAGAGGCATGGCTCGGCGCCAGCCGGATCAGCTCGGGCTTGCGGGCGAAGGCCGGCAACAGGCTTTCGGCGACGCCCTCGCGCCAGCCGCTCCGGCGGTGGAAGCGGCGAATGAAAAGGTCGAGCGCCGCTTCATTCGGGAAACGGGCGAGCCAGACGAAGACCCGGTCCGCCTCGCGCACCGGCAGGCTCGGGAAATTGTTGGGGCTGGTTTCGGTGACGAAGGTGCCGACGAAATGCGCGCCCTCCTTCGCAATGTCCGGAGCCATATGCCCGGCGAAGAAGGAGGCGAAGGGCGCGAGCGAAAAATCGTTCAGATAATGGACCGCGGCGAGGATCACGCCCGGCGCACCGGTCCGGACGGCGGGCGCGAAGACGCCCCCCTCCCCCGCCGGCCGGAGCGGCAGGACATTGTCGGAATCGAGCATCTTCGAATTGGCGGCCTTGCCATGCGCGTGCCAGACCGGGCCGGAATAGAAAGCGGGCAGCGCCTTGCCGCGCGCTTCCATGGTCTCGAAGCCGCGCAGCCAGACGAAGCGGTCGGGATCGTCGAGGTCGCGGAAGATGCCGACGATGCGGATTCCGAGCGCCTCCTGCGAGACGATGAACTCGCGCTCGAACAGGCGGGTGAACTCGGCGACGGCTCCGGGGTGGAGCGTATATTGGCGGAGCTCGACGATTCGGCTGGGCGGAAGCATGATCGTTCCCTCGTTGGTTGTGACGGCGCCAATGGCGCGCGCGAGCGGCAGCGAACCCGCCGCCAAAGCGGAGACCAGCAGGTCGCGGCGATCGACGCTCATTCCGGCCGCTCGAACCGCATGATCCAGTTGGTCTCCCATGTGCCGCCGCCGTCGGCCGAGAAGGCCTGCTCCCAGCGCGGGCGGCTTCGCTCGGCCGCGGACCAGAGGAAGCGCACGAGGATCGGCCGGTCGTCGAGCCGATCCTCGCCGATGAACAGGCCGGCGCCGTCCTGGAAGCGGCCGTGGACCGGCGGCTCGAGACGAAGATGGCGGCCGTCCACCCACCAGATCGACCAGGCGCCGCGCGCCGGATCGAACAGCCGCAGCGCAAGCGCCCGATAGGCGCCACCGGGATCGTCCAGCACATTCTCCTCGATATTGCCGAGGCCGCCGAGGATCGGCCGCGAGGTGGATTCGCCCTCGAACTCGTCCCATTGGGTGCAGCCGGCGAGGCGGCGGCGGAGCTTGCGATGACGGACGCGCCAGTTGCCGAAGAGGAAGTCGAACGCCGTCGCGCCGCTCCCGCCGTCGGGCGGCCGCGCCGTTCCGGCGCCGTTTCCGCCGATGGTTTCCATCCGCTTCTCCTTTCCGATTCCAGGTGCGGCGCCGCTTCTAGCCGGCTATAGATGACACGGAATGTCATGATTTCCGGAAAGCCGTGCGCGCCAGCCGTCTTCTCACCATCCTGATGACGCTTCAGGTCCGCGGCCGGGCGACGGCGGCGCGGCTCGCCGACGCGCTCGAAGTCTCCACCCGCACCATCTATCGCGACGTCGACGAACTGAGCGCCGCGGGAATCCCCATCTATGCCGATCGCGGGCCCGGCGGCGGCTTCGCCCTGCTCGACGGCTACCGCACCCGGATCACCGGCCTGTCGCCGGTCGAGGCCGAGGCCTTGTTCCTGCTCGGCCTTCCCGGGCCGGCGGCGGACATCGGCCTCGCCGGCCCGGCCGCGGCGGCGGCGCTGAAGATGCTCGCCTCCCTCCCACCGGACGCGGCGCAAGGCGCGGCTCGAATCGCCGCGCGCATCCATGTCGACCCCGCGGCCTGGTATCGGCGCAATGAAGCGCCGCGCCTGCTCGGGCCGATCTGCCGCGCGGCGTGGGACGATCGCGCCATCGCCGCCGATTATGAAAGCTGGACGGCGACAGGCCGCCGCCGGCTCGCGCCGCTTGGAATCGTGCTGAAGGGCGGCATCTGGTATTTCGTCGCCGATGCGGGAAAGGGGCCAGCGATCTTCCGCGTCGACAAGATTCGCGAAATGGAGGTGCTGGACGAGCATTTCGTCCGCCCCGAAGGCTTCACGCTCGCAAGCTGGTGGCCGGAGCAGGTGGAGACATTCGAGGCCTCGCTGCAGCGGGAAAAGGCGCGGCTGCGCGTTCCCGTCGGCAGCCTCTCCCGCTTCGGCGACTTTCCCGCCGCGACGCGCGAGGCGGTCGAGGCCGCGGAGCCGGACGCGGAGGGAGCGCGCGAGGCGGTCGTCCCGATCGAGAGCGTCGAGCAGGCGGCGCGATTGCTCCTGCCTTTGAGCCCGCCGGTCGAGGTGCTCGCGCCGGCGGCTCTTCGCGAGCGCCTCGCCGAAATGGCGGCGGCGACCCTCGCTCTCTACGCGCCGGTCAGCCGCCGAGAGTCAGGCGATAGCGGACGAAATCGTCGGCGGGCGTGAAGCGGTCGTAGAGGGCGCGGGCGGCATGATTGCCGGCCTTGGTGTGCCAATAGAGGCTCGCCCAGCCCCGCTCCCGCCCCTCCGCGGCGATCGCTTCGATCAGGGACCGGCCGATACCCTGCCCGCGGGCATCCGGCCGCACGAACAGATCCTCCAGATAGGCGGTCGGCGCGAGGCTCCAGGTCGCCGGATGGCCGATGACGATGGCGAAGCCGACCAGCGCGCCGTCGACCGTCGCGCCGAAGCCGCGCCATGTCTCGTCGCCGGGCACGAGCGCCGCCCACAGCCGATCGGTCACCTCCGGCGTCACGGCCGCCTCGTAGAAATCGAGATAGGCCTGCCAGAGGATTCGCCACTCCGCCTCCCGTGCCTGGCCGAGCGGGACGATCTCCGCCGGTCTTCCGCTTCCCTGTCCCATCGGTCCGCCTGTGACCGGCGGCGGCGGCGCTGGCAAGCCCGGCTAACGGCGGCGCCGGGCGATGCGCGCGACCAGCGCGCGAAGCAGCGCTCCGAAGGAGGCCTCTTCGAGCGCCGGTCCGTCCGAAGGCTGCGTGCCGGCGTCCCAGGCGATGATCGGAGGCTCGTCGGGGGCATCGGCCGAGTGCCGCGCCTGGGCCAGCACCGCCGTCCGCCCGGTCGGATAAAGCACCACCCGGATGCGACCGAAAAAGGGCGCCAGCCATGAGACGATCTGGCCGGGATGCGGGAGGATCAGGTTCGAATGGCGTTTGTCGCCATGGTCCCACGACCAGATATGGCCGTGGACCCGGGCGCGGCCGCCCCAGGGGTCCGGCTCATGCTCATAGGGTATGCGGTTGCCCGGAAAGCTGAGGCACGGGATCAGGACCGACCCGCCCGGCGCCGTCCAGCCGGCCATGTTGCGGACGAGCCGGGCGACCTCGGCCAGGCTGTCGAGATAGCAATAGGCGCCCCACATGCAGGTGACGAGGTCCCACCGCCCCGCCCATTCCGGCCGCGCCGCGAGAAAATTGCCCTGCTCGACGAACAGGGCGTCGGGATTGCGGCCGCGCGCCAGGTCCACCATCGCCCCCGACAGATCGAGGCCGGCGCGGGCGACGCCTGGAAATTGGGCGAGGACGTAGCCGGTGCCGCATCCAAGATCGAGCCAGCGTCCGCCGCCCGCCAGCGTCTCCCGGATCAGTGCGAGCTCGAACCCGGTGCTGGCCCGGTTGGCGGCGCCGAGCAGGAAGGCATCGTCATAAGCGGCGGCATAATCCGCATCGTACAGGCTCTGGACGTCCTCGCTCCGCATTCCACTCTTTCCCGCACCCGCGCCGACTTCCAGCCTACACGCCCTTCACGGCCCAACAAGGAGTCATAGAGCGGTCTGCGATTCAATCTGATCGCAGACCGCTCTAGCCCGCCAGCAGCTCCGCCATGGCGCGGCCGAGGTCGGGCTTGGTGACCGCGCTCATATGGGTGCCGGGCACCTCGACATAGCGGGCGTCGGGAAGCAGGCGGGCCAGGTCCGCGGCGGAGCCGTTGTCATGATCCTCGGCGCCCTGGAGGACGAGCGTCGGCATGGCGATGCGGCGCAGCTCCGCCTCGGTCGAATCCACGAACGTATCGAGCAGAAGCAGCAGGGCCTCGGGATCGCCCTTGTTGGTCTTCAGGAAGGCTTCGGCGAACCATTCGGGCGAGCCGCGTTCGTGCGTGCCGAGCCCGGTCAATATGTCGCGGAAATGGCCGGCGCGGCCGCCGGTGTGGAGCAGGCCGGCCAGGCCCATGCCGCTGACGATCAGCCGCCGCGGCGCCGCGCCCTTGATCGCCATCCGCACCGAGGTCCGCGCGCCGAGCGAATAGCCGCCGAGATCGTAATCGGTGAGGCCGAGATGGGCGATCAGGGCGAGGCCGTCGCTCGCGAGGATGTCGGGCGGGTAAGCCGCCGGATCGTGCGGCTTGCCGCTGTCGCCATGGGCACGCAGGTCGGGCATGACGACGCGGAAGCCGCGGGCGGCGAGCAGCCGGGCATGACCGAACTTGATCCAGTTGGTCTCCGCGCTCGAGAACAGGCCGTGGAGCAGGACGATCGGCCGGGCGCCGGCGTCGCCGGCTTCGTGCCAGGCCAGTCGGACCCCGTCCGGAGCGGTGAAAAAATGGGTGGTCGCCATCGCCTGCCCCTAACGCCGGCGCCCCATGCTTGCCAGCCCGCTCAGGCGGCGACGGCGACCCTTTGAAGCCGCCGGACCACCCCGAACCAGACCAGGACCAAGGCGGTGAAGGCGAGCAGGGCGGCGAGCAGGAAGGCGCCGCCGGGCTGGCCGCGCTCGGCGCCGAAGGCGAGCGCCTGGGTCAGCGCCAGCGGCCCGCCGATCGCGGCGATGCTGGCGATGCTCGCCATCCCGCCCTGCAGCGCGCCCTGGTGCGAGGCGTCGGTCATTCGCGAGAGCAAGGCGTTGATCGACGGCCAGGTGAGCCCCTGGAGCGCGCTCGCGAAGATGACGAAATAGACGATCCCCGGCTGGCGCACGAAGACATAGGCGAGGAAGCTCGCGCCGCCGACCAGCATGCCGATCACCACCGTCCGTTCCTCGCCGAAGCGCGCGATGGCGCGGCCGGTGACCAATGCCTGGGCGAGCGCCATGGCGAGGCCGGCGGCGGCGAGCGACCAGCCGATCGCCCGCGCATTCCAGCCAAGCGCAAGCTCGGCCCAGAACGCCCAGGTCGCGGGATAGACCATATGGGCGAGCTGCCAGAGCAGGGCGGCGACGAGCAGAGGCGCGATGCCGTGGGCGCGGAGCAAAGGCTTGAACGCGCCCAATGCATTGGCCTGCCGCCAGTCGAACGGGCGCCGCCGCTCGGGCGGCAGGGTCTCGGGCAGGACGAAGAGGATCCAGAGCGCGTTGAGCGCTGCGAGGCTTGCCGCGGCGATGAACGGCGCCCGCGTGCCAAGCCCGGCGAGCAGCCCGCCCAATGCCGGGCCGAGGATGAAGCCAAAGCCGAAGGCCGCGCCCATCAGGCCGAACACCCCGCCCCTTTTCTCCGGCGCGGTGACGTCGGCGAGCACGGCATTGGCGGGCGAATAGGAAGCGCCGGCAATGCCCGCGATGAAGCGGCCGACGAACAGCCAGCCGATCGTCGGCGCCGCCGCCATCAGCCCGTAATCGAGCGAGAAGGCGATCATCGAGAAGAGCAGGACCGGCCGCCGCCCGAACCGGTCGCCGAGATTGCCGAGCACCGGCCCGGCGAAGAATTGCGCGCCGGCATAAGCGACGAGCATATAGCCCGCGATCCGCGTCGCCTGCGGCAGGGCGACATGCGCGAGATGGACGATCAGATTGGGCAGGACGGGAAGGACGATGCCGAAGCCGATCGCGTCGATCAGCAAGGCGACGAGCACGATCGGCACCGCGCGATGGTGGAATTTCATATCGTCCCCCTCCCCCGGCCTTCTCAGTCCGGGACCTTGCCCACCGCCGCGATCCAGCGGTCGACGAGCGGCTTATAATCGTCGGTGCGATATTCGGGCAGCCCTTCGGTATCGAGCCAGGCGCGGTGCATGCTCTCCGCGCCGAAATGGTGCTTCGGCGTCAGGCGGGAAGGATCGTCGAACGAACCGACGGTCAGGTCCATGGCGTCCCCTTCCAAGAAGGCGAAGCCGAGCGGCGTCCCGCATTCGCGGCAATAAGGCCGACGCGCGATCGGCGAGGAGGAATACCAGTCCGGCTCGCTTTCCCAGGCGACGTCGGCCTTCTTCACATTCTTGAAGGCGATCGAGACTCCGCCGGTCGCGCGCTGGCACATCCGGCAATGGCAGAGATAGGCGTCGTCATTCTCGACCCGCACGCTGTAGCGCACCCGCCCGCACGCGCAGCCGCCGGTCATTTCCTGGGGCATTGGGCACCTCCGGACGCCACCCTACGTCATTCCCGCGCAAGCGGGAATCCAGCCTGCGTCGGTGCAGCTCGGAGCCAGTCTGGATTCCCGCTTTCGGCTCGGCCGAAGTTTATCCTGAGCGGCGTCGAAGGGCGGGAATGACGGAAAAATTTCGGCTGCCGTCTCCTTCGAAGGTCAGGCCGCCTTCTTGAGGTGTTTCCGCCCCAACAATTCCGCGATCTGCACGGCGTTCAATGCGGCGCCCTTCCTCAAATTGTCCGACACCACCCACAAAGCAAGGCCGTTGTCCACCGTCGGATCCTCGCGAACGCGGCTGACATAGGTGGCATATTCGCCGACGCACTCGACCGGGGTGACGTATCCGCCGGCCTCGCGCTTGTCGACGAGCATCACGCCCGGCGCCTCGCGCAGGATCTTCTGCGCCTCTCCCGCCGAAATCTCCTCCTCGAACTCGATATGGACCGCCTCGGAATGGCCAACGAAGACCGGCACGCGAACGCAGGTCGCGATCACCCTGATCTTGGGGTCGAGGATCTTCTTGGTCTCGACGACCAGCTTCCATTCCTCCAGCGTCGATCCGTCTTCCAGGAAATCGCCGGCATGGGGGATGACGTTGAAGGCGATCTGCTTGGGGAATTTGGACGGCTCGATGCTGTCGCCGACGAAGATGTTGCGGCTCTGCTCGAACAATTCGTCCATGCCCGCCTTGCCCGCGCCGGAGACCGATTGATAGGTCGAGACGACGACGCGCCTGATCCTGGCCGCGTCGTGGAGCGGCTTCAGCGCGACGACGAGCTGCGCGGTCGAGCAGTTCGGATTGGCGATGATGTTCCGGCGGCGGTAAAGGTCGATGTCCTGCGGGTTCACCTCGGGCACGATCAAGGGCACGTCCGGGTCCATCCGGTAGAGCGAGCTGTTGTCGATGACGGTGCAGCCCGCCTCGGCGAAGCGGGGCGCGTGGATCTTCGTCGCTTCGGAGCCGATCGCGAACAGGGCCACGTCCCAGCCGCGCGGATCGAAATGCTCGACATTCCTGACGGTCAGCTTGCGGCCGGTCTCGCCGAAATCCACGACGTCGCCGGTCGAGCGCGACGAGGCCAGGACGGCGATGTCGTCCAGCGGAAACTGGCGCTCGGCCAGGATGTTCAGCATCTCGCGCCCGACATTCCCGGTCGCGCCGGCCACGACCACCCGGTATCCCATTTCTTGCCTCCGCTGGAGCTGCGCCGCTCCCTCTATCGCAAGCGGCGCGGGAAGGCGATATGGCGTGCGGGGGCGAAGGGGGCAAGATGGCAAAGACGGGATCCCAATTGATCGCCCTGCTTTTGCTGCTGATCGCGGCGATGGCGCTGAAGGGGGAGATGACCGGAACGCCGCCGCTCACCCCGGCCGCGCCCGGCGGATTCGACGCGACGCAGGCTCTGCAGCGGCTCGCCCACCTGCTCGGCGACCAGCGGCCCCATCCTGTCGATACCGAGGCGGACGATGCGGTGCGGGCGCGGCTGGTCGCGGAGCTTCGCGGCATCGGCCTCTCGCCGCGCGTCACCGAGGCCTGGGCCTGCAACGGCGCGCCCAAGTCGCGCGGGATCGGCTGCGCCTATGTCCGCAACGTCGTCGCCAGCCTCGGGCCGGCAAATGGATCCCATCTGCTCCTCGCTTCGCATTACGATTCGACGCCGACCGGCCCCGGCGCGGCCGATGACGGGATCGGCGTCGCATCGATGCTGGAGATCGCGTCTTTGCTGAAGGCGCACCCGCCGCGCCGCCCGGTCGATTTCCTCTTCGACGAGGGCGAGGAAGCGGGGTTGCTCGGCGCCAGGGCCTTTCTCGAGCATGATCCGCTCGCGCCGCGGGTCGACAGCCTGATCAACATGGAGGCGCGCGGCGTCACCGGCCCGGCCATCATGTTCGAGACCAGCCGCCCGAACGGCAGCGCGCTCGACGCCTATCGACGCGCGGCCGCCCACCCGGTCGCCAATTCGATGACGACGGATTTCTACCAGCTCATCCCGAACGCGACCGACGTCAGCGTTCTTTCCGCCCGTCCGTGGACCATCCTCAATTATGCGATCATCGGCAACGAGACCCGCTACCACAGCGCCGGGGACCGGCTCGACGCGCTCGACCCGCGCAGCCTGCAGCAGATGGGCAGCGAGGCGGTGGAGGCGACCCGGCAGCTCGCGAGCGGCGCGCCAAAGGCCGACCGGCACGAATATGTCTATGCGGACCTGCTCGGCCGGACCTTGCTGGCGCTGCCGAAGATCGTGGCGCTGTGGCTGTTCGGCGCCATCATTCTTGCCTTCCTCTGGCTCGGCTGGCGCCGCCGCGCTGGCCTCGGGCGCGGCATTGGCGCGATTGCGGCCGGACTCGTGACGAGCGCGCTGCTCGTCTTCGCCGCGCAATGGATCGTCGGATTCTTCCGCCCCGGCCTCTACTGGCGCGCGCATCCCAATATCATCGCGGTCGCGGTGGACGTCGCCGCGCTCGCCGCCTGCGTCGGGATGCTGGCCTGGATCGCCCGTCCGCTGGCGCGGGACCGGCTCCGCGCTGCTTTCTGGCTCGTCTTCCTGCTGCTCGACCTGCTGATCGTCCTCGCCGCCCCGGGCGGGGTGATCTTCGCCTTGCTGCCGCCTTTGCCTCTGCTGATCGGCGCCCTGCTGGAGCGCCGCGTACCCGGCGCCGAGACAGTGGGCGCGATCCTCTCCTGGCTTTTGCTCTTCCTGCTCTGGGCGCCGCTCCTCTCCCTGCTCGAAATGCTGCTCGATTTCGGGGCGGCGCCGGTCTTCGCCTTGCTCTCCGCCTTGCTGGTACTGCCGGTGCTGATCGAGTTGAAGCCGCTCGCCGCCGCCTTCCCGCGCCGGCACTTTCCGGCCGGGCTCGGCGCGGCGGCGCTGGTCGCCTGGATCGCGGTCGCGCTGGCGCCGGCTTATTCCGCCGACCGAAAGCAGAATTTCCGGATCGAATATGGTTGGGACCAGCCGACACGCAAAGGCCAATGGTTGATCGCCAATGACGGCGCGCGCCTCCCCGCCGGCTTTCCGGACGCGGCCGGGTTCAAGGGCGGCGTCGAAATCCCCTGGTCGATGGCAAAGCGGCGAGCCATGCCGGCTCCTGCTTCGCCCCTCGCGCCGCCGCGCATCGAGAAGATCGCCGAGCAGACCATGCCTGGCGGAGGGCGGCTGATCCGCCTGCGCCTCGCCAGCGGCGGCGCGGACCAGATACTGCTTCGCGCCGAGCCGGATTCGGGCCTGGTCGGCGCCAGCATCGCCGGCTCCGTCGCCCGCTTCGGCGCGGGCGGAAAGAAGGACCCCTATTTCATTCGCTGCGCCGGACGAAGCTGCGACGGCGCCGTGATGGACCTTCGCGTCGGCCGTCCGGGCCCGCTGCCGCTGACCGTGATCGGCATCCGTTTCGGCCTGCCCGCCGCCGCGGCGCCATTCGTCGCGGCCCGTCCGCCGACCGCCGAGCCGCAATCTAGCCCAGACTGCAGCGTCGCCGTCGACCGCATCCGGCTGTAGATCCGCCGCAACGCCCTCCCGTATCGGCCGGAAATCGGCTATGACCGCGTGCGAGAGGAGAGCTTTCATGGCCATCTCGCAAGCCGCTCCCGCGGCTCCTTCCCTCGCCCAGCGCCGCCTGCCGGTCCGGCGGATCGCTCCCGCCGACCTAAATTTCGCCTTGAAGGCCGGCTGGCGCGACTTCATGTCGATGCGCGGCGACCTGCTGTTCGCGGGGTTGATCTACCCGCTCGTCGGCCTGCTCGCCGCGGCGATCGCGCTCGGCGGGCCGTTGATCCCGCTCTTCTTCCCGATCGCCGCCGGAATCGCCTTGCTCGGTCCGCTGACCGCGATCGGCTTCTACGAGCTGGCGCGGCGGCGCGAGCAGGGGCTCGACTCCGGATGGAGCCATTTCCTCGACATGCGCAAGCGCCGGGCCTTCGCCGACGTTCTCGGCGTCGGCGCGATCCTGATCGGGCTCTTCGCTCTGTGGCTGGTCGTCGCCGGCAGCCTGTTCGTGGCCTTGTGGGGCCCGAACACCCCGCCCTCGATCGGCGCCTTCCTCACCCGCCTGTTCACGACGAAAGAGGGTTGGGAGCTGATCGTCATCGGCAATGCGGTCGGCGCGCTCTTCGCCGTCGCGGTGCTCGCGCTCAGCGTCGTCTCGCTGCCGATGCTGGTCGACCGCGACGGCCGCGCCGGAATGGCGTTGCGCACCTCGGTCGCCGCCTTCGGCGCCAATTTCGCAATGATGGTGCGCTGGGGCCTGATCGTCACGGCGTTGCTGATCCTCGGCTCGATCCCGGCCTTCGTCGGCCTGGCGGTGGTGCTGCCCTGGCTCGGCTATGCGACCTGGCACCTCTACACAAGGCTGGTGGACCGGGATCGGATCTGAAAGCTCCTCCCCGCTCGCGGGGAGGGGGACCGCCCGCAGGGTGGTGGAGGGGGGCCAGCACCCGGCACGACCCCACCTTCCACCATGCTGCGCATGTGTTGGAGCGAGATCATGTCCCCCGGACACGATCTACGACTGCCGGGGGCAGTCCAAAGCTCCAACACCCTCCCCGTCCCGGGGAGGAGCGTTACGGCCTGTCCCGCACCATCCGGTTGAGGAAGTTGGTGATCGTCAGCCAGACATGGGTCTGCGGGCCTTCGCCGGCGATGGCGTGGGTGGCGCCGGGATAGACCATCAATTCGAACGGATGCTTTTCGTGCTGGAGCCTGGCGATGAGCGCGGTCGTGTTCTGGAACACGACATTGTCGTCCGACATGCCGTGGACGATAAGCAGGGGATCGGAGATGCGGCCGGCATCGTCGAGCGCATCCGAGGTCTCATAGGGTCGCGGGTCGGTCTTCGGATTGCCGAGATAGCGTTCGGTGTAGAAGGTGTCGTACAGCTCCCACCGGGTCACCGGCGCCACCGCCGCGCCCGCCGCGAATGTGTGCGGCGGCGCCTTCTCCAGCAATTTCAGCGTCATGTAGCCGCCATAGGACCAGCCCATCACCGCGATCTTCGAGGGATCGACATAATCCTGGCGCTTCAGCCAGTCGATCCCGGCGAGCTGGTCCGCGACCTCGACATTGCCCATCGCATGGTAGATGGCATTCTCGAACTTCGTGCCGCGCCTGTTGGTGCCGCGATTGTCGAGGCTGAAGACGATCCAGCCCTGGTCGACCAGATATTCCTGCAGCGGCAGGTCGCGATACCAGCCATGGTTGACCAGCGCGCCGTGCGGCCCGCCATAGACGTTGACGAAGACCGGATAGCGTCTCCCGGGCACGTGCGGCGGCGAGATCATCCGGTAATGGAGCTCGGTGCCGTCCGGCCCCTTGATCGTTCCGAAGACCGGCGCGACATGGCTGTCGAGATAGGGCCCATAGGGATGCGAGGCGTCGAGCTTGTTCTCCTCGATCCAGGCCAAGCGATGGCCGTCGGCATCGGCGAGATAGGTCTGGGCGGGCTGCATCGGGTTGGAGCGGGTGATGAGGGCATGGGTCGCCGCCTTGTCCATCACCGCGCCGTTCCACCAGCCGCTCTCGGTCACCCGCACCGGCTTTGACGGCTTGTCGTAATTTATCCAGTAAAGCTGCTCCTCGAGCGGCGTTTCCTCGGTGCCGGTGAAATAGAGACGGTGCTTCTTCTCGTCGATTCCGGCCACCGCGCCCACCGCCCAGTCGCCATGGGTGAGCTGGGTCCATTTCCCGGCTTTCCAGCGGTAAAGATGCGAGAAGCCGGAGCGCTCCGACGACCAGATCAGGCTGCCGTCCGACAGCGGCTTCAGATTGTTGGTGAGGTTGATCCAGGTCGGCGAGGTCTCGGTGAACAGCAAGGTCGAATGGCCGGTCGCGGGGTCGATCCGAAGTATGTCGAGATTCTTCTGGTCGCGGCTCATCCGTTGGACGAGCACGCTCTTGCCGTCCTTCGCCCAGGTGACGCGGGTGAGATAGACGTCGGGATTGGTGCCGAGGTCTGCTTTCACCCTGGCGCTGCCGTCGGGGCGCATCAGATAGAGATCGACGATCGCATTGGGCGTCCCGGCGGCGGGGTAGCGCTGCTCGACCAATTTCGTCTCGTCGGCGCCGATCGCCGCGCGGGTGACGATATGGACGGGGCTCTCGTCGACGCGGGCGACCGCGATCCACCGGTCGTCGGGCGACCACCAATAGCCGGTGTGGCGGTCCATCTCCTCCTGCGCGACGAATTCGGCCGCGCCCCAGCTCAGCGTGCCGCCGCCGTCGGTCGTCAGCGCCTTTTCCCGGCCGGTCGCCGCGTCCATGACGTAGAAATTCTGGTTGCGCAGGTATGAGAGATAGCGGCCGGTCTCGGAGACCTTGGCGTCGATCTCGGTCTCGGGCGTGTCGGTGAGGCGGCGGACAGCGCCGTCGAGCGTCGCCAGATAGAGGTCGCCGTCGATCGGGACGAGGATCGAGCGGCCGTCCGGCGCCCATTCATAATCGGTGATGCCCTTGGTGCCGGCGATGCGCAGCCGTTCGCGGCGCATCTTCTCGGCCTCGGAGACCTCGGCGCCGGTGCCGATCTTCTTCGAATCGACAAGCATGTGCGCCTGGCCGGTCGCGGCGTCGATCGCCCAGAGATCGTAGCGGTCCTTCTCGTCCTCGCGGTTGCGAAGCAAGGTGACGAGCCGGCCGTCGGGCGACAGCTTGGGCAGGCGCGGCGACGGGCCCGAAAGCGAAGGGCTCTCGAACAGACGCTCGAGCGTCAGGTCGCGGGCGGCGGCGTGGGTGGTGGCGGAGGCGGTGAGGATCATGAGAGCCAGAAGAGCTTTACGCATGGCCGCGCACCCTAGTGGCCCGAACGCAAAAGAAAAGGCGGGGAGAGTGCTGGCTTTCTCCGCCCTATCTCGTCGCCCCAGCCCTTCGACGCCGCCCGCGGCGTCGTTCAGGATGAACTTCGGCGGGGCCGAAGGCTGGGGCCCCAGCGCGGGTTCGCACCGACCCCTCTCCGTCATTCCCGCGAAAGCGTGGGCCGAAGGCGACCGTCAGGGCAATCCAGTGACAGCGCCCACACCAGGAAGAAAGTAGCTGGATTCCCGCTTTCGCGGGAATGACGGTTGGCGCGGTTCAGACCCCGGCGCGAACTCTCGCTGGGGTCCCAGCCGGAGCTGGGACGACGTGCCCGCTTAGCCCTCGGCCGTCTCGCTCTCCGTGGGGGCGGGCGCTTCGGCGGCGGCGCTCGCCGCATGGCGGGGGTCGCGGCGTTCGGCGATGCGGGCGGCCTTGCCGGTGCGGCCGCGCAGATAATAGAGCTTGGCGCGGCGGACGGCGCCGCGGCGGACGACCTCGATCGATTCCACGTTTGGCGAATAAAGCGGGAAGACGCGCTCGACGCCCTCGCCGAAGCTGATCTTGCGCACGGTGAAGGACGAGCCGAGGCCCCTGTTGGCGCGGGCGATGCAGACGCCCTCGAAATTCTGGATGCGGGTGCGGTCGCCTTCGACCACCTTCACGCCGACGCGCAACGTGTCGCCCGGGCGGAATTCGGGAATGGAACGGCCCTTGGTCAGCGCCTCGATCTGCTCGGCCTCAAGCTGCTGGATCAGATTCATGTCTCGTCGCTCTCTTCTTCGTGCCGCGCGCCAGAGGGCGGTGGCCTGCGCGCGTCCCCGTGACGCTCGATCAGGTCCGGCCGCCATGACCGTGTATCCGCCCGGGCGCGCTCGGCGCGCCACGCGGCGATCTTCGCATGATCCCCCGACCGCAGCACCTCGGGGATCGTGCGCCCTTCCCATGTGACAGGTCGGGTATAATGCGGATATTCGAGAAGCCCGGTTTCGAAGCTCTCTTCCTCTCCGCTGGAGGCCGCGCCCATTACCCCGGGGAGCAGCCGAACGCAAGCATCGAGGAGGGTGAGCGCCGCCGGCTCGCCCCCCGACAGCACATAGTCGCCGATCGACACCGGAACGACCGGCCGCGCCTCGAACAGGCGCTCGTCCATCCCTTCGAACCGGCCGCAGAGGATCGAGACTCCGGGCCCTGCGGCGAGCGCGCGCACGAGATCCTGGTCGAGCAGCCGCCCGCGCGGCGTCATCGCCAGCAGGGGCGCGTCCGGCCGCGTCGCGAGCACATGGTCGACCGCGGCGGCGAGCACGTCCGCCCGCATCACCATCCCTGCCCCGCCGCCGGCCGGCGTGTCATCGACCGAGCGGTGCTTGTCCGTGGCGAAATCGCGGATCTGCACGGCCTCCAGCGACCAGATCCCCTCGGCCAGCGCCCGCCCGGCAAGGCTGATGCCGAGCGGCCCCGGAAACATCTCCGGATAGAGGGTGAGGATGGTGGCGGCCCAGCTCATCAATGGACCGGATTGAGCCGCAGCGCCTGGATGGACGGCGGGCGGGTCGGGGCGAGGAGGAGCTGGCCTTCGATCCGGCCGCGGTCGCAAGGCCATGCGAAGGTGCCGGTGAGCGCGCCGGTCGGTGTGATCGGTGCATCGGTGCGGCAGTCGCCGACCTCGCCTTTGAGGCGGGCGAGCTCGCGCGCCCAGTCGGCGGCGCTCCGATCCATGAGGACGTTCATGGCGAGCGTGGCGCGTGCCGGCTCGAGGCTCCCCGCCCGCCACACCGCGCTCGTCGCCCTGTAAGCGGAGGCGAGCGCGGCGGAGACCGGGATCGGGCGCGGCGGCGGCAGCGAACCCGCTTTCTCAAGCGCGTCGGCCGCCTGCCAGACGGGTGCGGCCGGCGCGGCATAGGTGCGGTTGGCGAAGGCGAACAGGCCGATTCCGCGGTCCGGGAAGAGCAGCATATAGGAACCGTAGCCCGGATATCCGCCGGCATGGTTGAGGTTCAGCCCCAATGTGCAGTCGATTGCGACGCGCAGGCCCTTGCCGTAGGTCGCCGCCTGCATGCAGCCCGCCGGCGCCCCCCGGCGCGGGACAAGCTGCGGGAAATCGAGGCCCTGCGACAGCTCGCGGACGCTGGCGCGGCGGGCGGGCCCCTGCTCGGGTCCGTCGCGCGGCGGCCAGGCGGAGAGGAGGAAGGCGATCCAGCGGGCATAATCCCGTGCGCTGGTCTGGACTCCGCCCATCGCCCCGAAGGCGCCGCGGGCGAGATCGGGCTCGCGGCGCCAGCCACTGCCCTCCCATTGATAGCCGAGCGCGCGGCGCTCCGGCGGCGCCTGAGTGTAGTCGTAGCCGGTCGAGGCCATGCCGAGCGGGCGCATGATCTCGCTCTGGATATAATCCTCGAACGGGCGGCCGGAGACATTGGTGACGATGCGGCCGAGGATGGCGAAGCCGAGGTTCGAATATTCGTATGCCGTCCCGGGCGCGCTCTGGAACGGCACGCCGGTCTGGAGCAGGCGGGTGAAGTCCGCCTCCGGCATTGGCGTCTGGCGGTCGCCCCAGGGGTCGTCGGTGACGAAGCCGGCGGCGTGGCTCAGCAGGTCGCGGATTGTGATTTTCGGGGAATCGCTGGTCGGATAGTGCCAGAAGCGCATCTCGGGCACATAGGTTTCGGCCGGCGCGTCGAGCGAGAGCCCGCCGGCATCGCGCAGCTTCAGGATGGCGAGCGCGGTGAAGGCCTTCGACATGGAGGCGATGCGGAACAGGGTGTCGGGCGCGACCGGCCGCTTCGTCTCCACATCCTGCACCCCCATCGCGCGGACGAGGACGAGCCGGCCGTCCATGACCACGCCGTAGACGAGGCCCGGGACGTGCGCCTCGTCCATGTAGCGGCGGAAGATCGCATCGAGCTGCGGCGCGGCGGCGTCGATGGAGGGTGTTGCGGCGGCGATGGGCCCGCCCGCCGGAGCTGCGGCGGCGGAGGGCGCGGCGGCGCCAAGGAGCAGGGCGGCAGTCGTCAGGGCGCGCATCGTCTTCCCCTCCATGTCGGCATGACGCTAGCGCCGGGCCGCCATCGGCGCCAGAGCGGGAACTTGTCGGGCCAAGCAACGCTGTCCGCCCGATGAGCGAGCCATGCTATGATTGCCTGGTCATCGGTGGCGGCCCGGCGGGGCTGACCGCCGCCATCTATCTTGCCCGCTATCATCTGTCGCTCAAGGTCGTGGATGCCGGAAAGAGCCGCGCCAGCCTCATCCCCCGCACCCGCAACCATGCCGGCTTTCCCGACGGCATATCGGGGCAGGAACTGGTCGAGCGGATGACCGCGCAGGCGCAGAAATACGGCGCCGCGATCGACACCGGCCGGGTGACCCGGATCGACCGGATCGAGGGCGGCTTCCGCGCCGAATGGGGCGAAGGATCGGTGATCGCGCACAAGGTGCTGCTCGCGACCGGCATCACCAACCGCCGTCCGCAGATGGACGAGAAATTGCACGACGATGCGCTGGCGCGCGGCCTCATCCGCTATTGCCCGATCTGCGACGGCTATGAGGTGACCGACCGGAAGATCGGCGTGATCGGGAGCGGCGGCCATGGCGTCGCCGAGGCCGTGTTCCTGCGCGGCTATACCGAGGACATCACCCTGATCGCGCCCGACATGGCGCACGATCTATCCCCCGCCGACCGCGATCTTCTCCAGGCCTATGGAATCGAAGCGGTGAACGGCCCCTGCCGCGCCGTCGCCGTCGAGGATGAGTGCATCCTCGTCGACACGGCGGAGGGGCGGTACGGTTTCGAGAGCGTCTATCCGGCGCTCGGCTCCGACACCCATGTCGAGCTGGCCCTCCAGCTCGGCGCCGCGCTGAAGGACGGGGTGCTGGTCGTCGACAGCCACCAGCGGACGTCGGTGCCCGGCTTCTATGCGGCGGGGGACGTGGTGCTGGGCCTCGACCAGATCAGCCATGCCATGGGCGAAGGCGGCGTCGCGGCGACGACGATCCGCAACGACCTGGCCAAGGAGCGGCCGATCATCCGCGAGGTGTTGAGCGGGTCGGTGGCGGCGAAGAGCCGGTAGGTATTGAGAAACCGGCTTAATCTGACTCTATGCAAGGCGCCCTCTTCTCACTCGTCCCGAGCGAAGTCGAGGGGCGCCGGCAAGGAGTCAGAGCATACGCCCCTCGATATAGTTTATCCTTGAGCGACGCCGCAGGCGGCGTCGAAGGGCTCGGGACGAGCGGGACGGGCGCGAATCAGGCTAAAAACTCAGAGTCGGCGACAATCCGGCCGTCCACGAGATCGGCGATCCCCTCACGAAACGGCACCAGCGTTCGGCTTCCATCCGCCCGCTCGATCTCCAGCAAATCGCCCGCGCCGAAATTTTCGACCGCGACGACCGTACCGAGCGGCTCGCCGCCCGTGCCCACGCACGCCAGGCCGATCAGGTCGGCATGATAATATTCCCCCTCCTCCAGCGGAGGCAGGGCAGCGCGCGAAACGGTGAGGAGCTGGCCGCGCAGCGCCTCGGCGGCGTTGCGGTCCTTGATCTCGGCGAAGCGGACGATCGGCTGGGCGGCATCGCGGATCGAGGCGATAGTGAGGGCGCGTTCCCCCACCCTCACCTTTTTGTGCCGTCTGAGGCTGTTCACATTCTCCGCGAACAGCTTCAGCCGCACCTCGCCGCCGATGCCATGCGCTCCGGCAATGGCGGCGAGGGCGATTTCAGGGTCGGACATTCAGCGCCCCGAAAAGCCCCTCCCCTCGATGAGGAGGGGTTTGGGGGGGAGGGGTTGGGGAGCGGTGCGTTTCGAGACCCGCGCGGAGCGCATGGAGACGCCACCCCCACCCCATTCTCCCCCATCGAGGGGGAGGGAGTGAAAGGATGGCGGCATCAAGCCGGTTACTCCGCCTTCTCGGCGCCTTCGGCGGGAGCGGCTTCCTCGCTGCCCTCGGCGGGCGCAGCGGCGGACTCGCCCTCGTTCGGCGCCTCGTCGGCTGGGGTCGCCTCGGCGGCTTCGGCAGCCGGAGCTTCTTCCGCGGCGGCCTCTTCAGCAGGAGCCTCCTCGGCCGGAGCGGCGGCTTCCTCGGCCGGAGCCTCAGCCTCTTCGGCCGGAGCCTCCTCGGCGGCAGCTTCCTCAGCGGGAGCAGCCGCTTCCTCGGTCTCTTCAGCCGGAGCCGCCTCCTCCGCCGGAGCCGCAGCTTCCTCAGCAGGGGCCTCGGCTTCCTCAGCGGAAGCCCCAGCCTCTTCAGCCGGAGCGGCTTCCTCGGCCGCGGCCGCTTCCTCGGCAGGAGCCTCGGCGGCCGCCTCCGGAGTCGCCTCCTCGATCGCCTCGGCGGCGACTTCGACGGTCTCCTCCTCGGCAGCCGCGGTCTCGGCTTCGGCAGCCGCAGCCTCACGGCTGGCCCGCTCCTCGGCGCGCTCCTTGGCCTTCTCGCCCGGCGCGCCCTTGTTCGGGTTGTTGCGGGCCTCGCGCTCCCTGACTCCGGCGACATCGAGGAAGCGGGCGACGCGGTCGGTCGGCTGCGCGCCGACCGAAAGCCAGTGGCGCGCCCGCTCGGCGTCGAGCTTCACCCGCTCCGGGCTGTCCTTGGGGAGCATCGGATCGTAGCTTCCGATCCGCTCGATGAACTTGCCGTCGCGGCCGGTCCGCGAATCCGCGACGACGATCTTGTAATAAGGCTTCTTCTTGGCGCCGCCGCGCGAAAGCCGGATTGAAACTGCCATTTTCCTAAATCCTTTCTCTTTTCGTCACTCCCGCGAAAGCGGGAGTCCAATTTCCTTGATCTGGATCCCCGCTTTCGCTGGGATGACGGCGGGTGCCTGCGAGGCTTCCGCCGTCACTTCTTGATGAAATTCTCGAAGCCGGGCGGGAGGTTGAACGGCGCCGCGCCTCCGCCCGGGCCGCCCAGCCCTGGCAGGCCGCCGGGGGGAAGCGCCCCGCCTGGATCGCCCATTCCGCCCATGCCGCCCATTCCGCCGCCGCCGCCGAACAGGCCGGCGAGCTTGGCGAAGCCGCCCATCTTCTTCAGCCTCTTCATCGCGGTCGCCATTTCCTGGTGCATCTTGAGGAGCTTGTTGACCTCCTGCACCGTCCGGCCCGCGCCCTTGGCGACGCGGATCTTGCGCTTGGCGTTCATCAGCTCGGGCCGGGTGCGCTCCTTCGGAGTCATCGAGCCGATGATCGCGTCCATATGGACGAGCACGCGATTGTCGACGCCCTGGGCGGCCATCGCCGCCTGCGCCTTCTTCATCCCGGGGAGCATTCCGGCAAGGCCGGTGATTCCGCCCATGCGCTGCATCTGGGCGAGCTGGCTCCTCAAATCGTTGAGGTCGAACTGGCCCTTCGCCATCTTGCGGGCGAGCGCCTCGGCCTCGTCGGCCTTGATCGTCTCCTGCGCCCGCTCGACCAGGCTGACGACGTCGCCCATGCCGAGGATGCGGCCGGCGACGCGATCGGGATGGAAGCCTTCGAGCCCATCCAGCCCCTCGCCGACGCCGGCATATTTGATCGGCTTGCCGGTCACCGCGCGCATCGACAGCGCGGCGCCGCCGCGGGCATCGCCGTCGAGCCGGGTCAGCACGACGCCGGTCAGCGGCACCTGCTCGGAAAAGCTCTTCGCGACGTTGACCGCATCCTGGCCGGTCAGCGCATCGACGACGAGGAGGATCTCATTGGGATCGGAGATTGAGGCGATGGCCTTCATCTCGTCCATCAAGGCCTGGTCGACATGGAGGCGGCCCGCCGTGTCGAGCAGCAGCACGTCATAGCCCTGGAGCTTCGCCGCCTGCAGGCCGCGGCGGGCGATGTCGACCGGCTGCTGGCCGGCGATGACCGGCAGGGTCGCGACCGCGGCCTTCTCGCCGAGCACGCGCAATTGCTCCTGCGCCGCCGGGCGGGCGACGTCGAGCGAGGCCATCATCACCTTCTTGCGGCTCTTCTCGGCGAGGCGCTTGGCGATCTTGGCGGTGGTCGTCGTCTTGCCCGAGCCCTGGAGGCCGACCATCAGGATCACCGCCGGCGGCGTCACCTCGACGTCCAGCTCGGACGAATCGGCGCCGAGCATCTCGACGAGGGCGTCGTGGACGATCTTGACGACCTGCTGGCCCGGCGTGACCGACTTCAGCACCTGCTGGCCGACCGCCTGCTCGGTCACCTTGTCGACGAAGTCGCGGACGACCGGCAGCGCCACGTCCGCCTCGAGCAGGGCGATCCGCACCTCGCGCATCGCGCCGCGCACGTCGGCCTCGCTGAGCGCGCCGCGGCCGCGAAGGCGGTCGAACACATTGCCCAGCCGGTCGCTCAGGCTGTCGAACATCCAGGACTCCTCGTTCCGCACCCGCAAACGCAAAAGCGCCGGCGGGCGAAACTCGCCGGCCAGCGCGCGCCCTCGGACGCTTCAGTCACCCGCAAACGGGATGTGGGGGCGCATAGCCGCGAGGGGAAGACATGGCAAGGGCGGCCGCGACGCGAAAACCGCGCGAGCGGCGTCAGCGCGCGAAGAACATCCGGCTGGTCGCGCCGGTGCAGCGGTCGATCCGAAAGCCGAGGCCGCCTCCGCCGGCGCTCACCTCGACTTCGCCCGGGCGTAGCCGGCGATGCGTCCTCGGAAGCTCCTGGATGACCTCCCAGGCACCCGGATCGTCCTCCGCCGGCGCCACCGACAGGACATATGGGCGGACCGGCCGCTTCGAATAATAAGGCTGATATCGGGCATGCACATTCCGCAGGACAGCCTCTGCGATGCGGCGGGCCGATGCGATGTCTGGTGCGACGGGACGAATGAGGCTGCAGGACGGCGCTGCAGACGGAGAGGCCATGATCAGCGCAATGAATGGGATCATTTCCTTCTCCGTAGCGGCCTCGATCTCTTTTGGGGAGCAGTCAGCTCGAAATCAGATTTTCGTGTCCCAGTCGGGTTTGACGGGCACCCCATTGATCTTCACGGGCGGGTCGACGTCGTTGCCGGCATAAATTTGCAGACCACCCTCATAGACGGCGACCGAGAACGGGACTCCATTCAACTCGGCCTCGATAAGCATCTTGTCACCTGGATTGAGAAGATATCGCTTCGGGCGGATCTCGACCATGATCTCGAGGATCGATGTCGTCACATTCTCGATTTCAAGCCGCTGCGACGGGTTGGATTCTGCCATTCACGCAGCTCTATCAGACGGCGCGCCTCCTGTAAGCCCGCTCGGCTTGGACGCGGGCCTGCACCGGACGGCGAGGCCGGATTTCAAATCCATTCTCCCCCTCTTCCGCCTCCCTTGACTTCATTCGCGCCCGCGCGCCTATTCCGCGGCGCAGGCGGGATCAGGGGGACATAGTGCCCGCCGCGCCAGTGCCGTCTCCTTTTGCGTCTCAGCAACAGGAGGGATGCCATGAAAAGACTCACCGCGATCCTGCTCGTCTCCGCGCTCGCCGCGGCGCCGGCCTTCGCCCAGGCCGGCTTCAGCGGCACCTGGAAAGCCGATCTTCATTCGGCGCATCTGTCGCAGAAGCCCGACGTCTTCATGATCAAAAGCGGGGTCTATACCTGCTCTTCCTGCGCGCCAGGTTATTCGATCAAGGCCGACGGCGCCTTCCACCATGTGGCCGGCCATCCTTATTATGACGAGGAAGCGGTGAAGGTGGTCGACGCCCACACCGTGACCATCTCCGACCGGCTCAAGGGCAAGGCGATGGGCCACGCCACCGACACGGTTTCCGCGGACGGCCGGACGTTGACCTTCACCTTCACCGACACGAGCGGCGCGAACGGCAAGGCCGTCACCGGCAGGGGCACCGAGCGCCGCGTCGGCCCCGCGCCCGCCGGATCGCATGCTTTCTCGGGATCCTGGCGCGCCGACAAATATGACAATGTGTCGGATGCCGGCCTGACGATCAGCTTCAGGCTGGCCGGCGACATGCTGCAGATGAACGCTCCGACCGGCGAGAGCTATCAGGCCCGGATCGGCGGCCCTGCCGTGCCGATCCACGGCAATCCCGCCGCGACGATGATGGCGGTGCGACGGCTTGGACCGGCGACCTTGCAGGAGATCGAGACGCGCGGCGGCAAGCAGGTCGGCGTGACGACGATGACGCTGAGCCCGAACGGCCGGACGATGCATGTCGTCAACGAGGACAAGGTCCAGGGGACCCGCATGAGCTATACGTCGATGAAGCAATAGGCCTCCGGAGCCGGTCCCGCGGCGCGCGGACCGGCTGACGCCTTTACGGGGTTCATGCGTGGCGACCGGTCCGGCCGCGTCCGCCCCGCTGCATCCTGATCCGTTCCGCGTCCGTATCTTGACGCGCGTGCATCGCGAAACAGGCCGCCGCGGGGTTGATGCGCCGGTTGAATTGGGAGGGGAAATCAATGAAAAAGGCTTTTCTTTGCATGATATTGGCGTCGGCAGCTTTGTGCGGCTGCCAGCAGCAGCAGCCCGCCGCGCCGGCCGCCGACACCAAGGCGATCGCCGACCGGATCCGCCAGGGCGAAGCGCAATGGGTGAAGGATTATGCCGCCCATGACGTCGGCAAGGCGCTCGCCCACTACGCGCCGGACGCGCATCTGATGCCGTCGGGCATGAAGCCGATGACCGGTTCCAAGGCGATCGAGGCCGGGCTCAAGGGGCTGGTCGGCGATCCCAATTTCCAGCTCGATTTCGCGGCCGACAAGGTCGAGGTCGCGGCCTCGGGCGACATCGCCTACTCGCGCGGCACCTATACGCTGCACATGACCGACCCGAAGACCAAGCAGCCGATGACGGAGACCGGCACCTACATCACCACCTACAAGAAGCAGGCGGACGGCTCCTGGAAGGCGGAGGACGACATGGTCGCCGCGAGCGGCTGAGCCGGCTGCGCCGGCTGCTTTCCCGTCTCGACAAGGCAAGGCCGCTTTCCTAGAGGGAGAGCGGCCCAGGCGGGTGTAGCTCAATGGCAGAGCAGAAGCTTCCCAAGCTTACGACGAGGGTTCGATTCCCTTCACCCGCTCCAGGGTTCCGATTGTCCAACTCGACCTTCGACCCTCGTCTGGCCTCGTCCTGAAAAGGGACTCCCGCGAACGTTGAAGCGCGCAGTCTTTGCTCGCCGTCGGGCTGACGGAGGGCGCAACCCGAATCGGTGGATCGCTCCCGGCGGAGCGGACCAAAAAAAACCCCAGCCGAAGCTGGGGTCACTTGGGTTCAGCCCTTGGAGCCGGCGCTGCCGAGGCCGCCGCTGCCGAACAGCCAATCCCAGAAACCGCGAACCGGTTGCTGCTTCTTCATCCCGAGTTCCTTCCAGCACGCAGTGCGGCGCGAATCGCCGCATGCGGGAAGGCTGGTTAGCGTTAAATGGGATGGTTAGCAATTGGTTAAGCGCGGCGGGCGCGCCGAGGCTCCATGGCCGGAAGAAGCTTAACCAATTCGTCGAACGGCATCGGGACCCCGACCAGGAAGCCCTGGACGATGTCGCAGTCCATCGCCCCGAGGAGGTCGAGGATCTTGCGCTGCTCCACGCCCTCGGCGACGACCTTGCGGCCGAGCGAATGGGCAAGCTGGATCGTTGAATGCACCATGAGCTTGTCGCTCGAGCTGGTCGCGATGCCCTGGACGAAGCTCTTGTCGATCTTGATCTCGTTGGCCGGAATGCGCTTGAGGTAGCTGAGGGTCGAGAGGCCCGTCCCATAATCGTCGATCGAAAGCTGCACGCCCATCCGGCGCAGCTCGTGCAGCGTGTCGAGGCTGCTCGCGCTGCCGCTCAGGGCGGCCGTCTCGGTGATCTCGAGCGTCAGGCATTCGGCCGGCAGCCGGTGCCGGGCGAGAAGGTCGCCGATCGTTTCGGTGAGGGTGAGGTCGTCGATCAGCCGCGCCGACAGGTTGACCGCGACATTGAAGCCCGGGCGGAGGCGGTGAAGCTCGGCGGCGGCCTGCACGGCGCGCTCGAGGACGCTGGTCGTCAGCCGCTTGATCCGCCCGCCCTGCTCGGCCGCGAGCACGAAATCGGCGGGGCTGATCGGCCCCTTCTCGCGGTGCGTCCAGCGGGCCAGCGCTTCGACGCCGATGATCCTGCGCGACGCGAGGTCGAGCTTCGGCTGGTAGGCGATCCAGAGGTCCCCGGCATCGATCGCCTCGTCGAGCTGGCTCAGCAGCGACAGCCTCCACTCCGCATCCTGGAGCCTGGCGGCATCATATTCCTTCCAGCGCCACCCGTCGCGAAACGCCTCGTCGGCCGCCACCAGCGCGCTTCCGAGCCGATTGGGAAGCGAGCGGGAGGGATCGCCGTCGACGCCGAAGGTCATGGTCAGATCGAGCTGCCGGTCGCGGACCCGGACCGGGCTCCTGAACAGCTCGAACAGAGCCTCCAGATGCTCGCCAAGCTCGGCGATCGATCCTTCGCCGGCGAACCAGGCGAAAACGCCTTCGTCGCCCTGATAGAGCTTCATCCCGGGCGCGCCGAGGGTCAGCCGCCTTGCGATCTGCTCGATCATGAGGCGCTCGTCGCCGAGCGTCAGGGTCGCCGCCACCTCGGCATAATTGCGCACCCGCGCCGCGACCATCCGCCGGGAGCGATCGACCGTCTCCTGCCGCAGCGCGGCGAGATTGGCGAGGCCGGTCTCCGCATTGGTGATCCCGCGCATCCGATAGGAGGACCGGAACACCGTCCATGAAAGCCGCCCGGCGACGATCAGGATGAGCGTCAGCGAGGGCACGATCTCGACGAACAGCAGCCTCCGCTCAAGCCACAAGGGGATTGCGAGGAAGGCCGCGACGCCGAGCAGCAGGCAGGCGAGGCTGGCCTTGTAGCGCCTTGTCAGCAAGGCCCCCGCGCACAGCAAAGCCGCGAGCAGGAAGGGCGGCATCCATCCGAGATCGACCGGAACCCCCTCCCTGAGCGTCTCGGCGCCGAGGACGTGGAGGAAGACTCCCGACATGATGCCGTGGCCCGGAACCACATAGGTATCGCCGAGCTGGCGCGACGTCGCGCCGACGATGGCGGTCTTGCCGGCGATCGCCGCGCGCGGAACCCTGCCGCGAAGCAGGTCGAGCAGGCTGACGCTGGGGATCGAATTCGGGTCGATCGAATAATCGACGTAGAAATCGTCGCCCGCCGCCCGGCGCGCCCCCATCTTGGCCGCGAAGGTCGGGTAGGAACGGCCGGCGACGTCGAAGGAATAGGGAATCTTCCAGACCTCGCCGGCGAAATTGTACCAGACGTTGATGTCGGCGAGATCGACATGGCTGGAAAGCTGCGCCAGCGGCAGGACGTCCGTCCTGACCTTGGTGACCGGATCCGACACGATCTGGACCGGCAGGGTGACCTTGCGGCCGAGGCGCGTGAACACCTTCTCAAGCGCCTTATCCTCATCCGGCGCGGACCGGGAGGAGAAGTCGATGTCGAACAGGATCTTGCGCGCGCCCAGCCGGTCGAGCCGGTCCGCCACGTCGGCATAGATGCCGCGCGGCAATGGCCACTCGGCAAGCTGCTGCACGCTCTTGTCGTCGATCGCGACGACGACGATCCGGCCGCTGGCCGAATGCCTGGCCAATGCGTTGCGCGTGCTTCGCATGAAGCCGTCGAGCGGCGCCCCCAGGCCCGCGAAACCGACCAGGAGGCCGATCGCCAAGGCCCAGAGCAGCATGCGCAAGCGCGTCCGCCCGGTCGCCGAAGGACCGGTCGAGCCCTGCCATTCGGTCCCCACCTCGTCCATGACGCGCCCCTCATGCGCGAAAAAGGTTATCAAACGGGAAAGCGTGTCGATCGGGCCGGCCGGCACCTTATCGTCTCACGTCGTCCCCGATGCGCCTGCCGCCGCTTCGGCGCTCGCGACCTCGCGTTCGGCCTGGACGAAGCCGTAATCGGGGACGATCTCCCCAACCCGGTCGGAGATCCGGTCCCACGCGGCGATCACCGCCTGGCCGGCGTCAGGACCGGCGCCGATCTGGAGGCCTTCGGTGAGGGTGACGTTGGCGCAGGCGAAATGCCCGGCGCCGGCGCACAGGATGGCGCGGGTCGGCGCGTCGTCGCGGACGAGCGCGAGCAGGCCGGGGCTGACCCTGGCGGGGTCGAGCTGGGCCAGGCTTTCCTCGGACAGGACCCCATTCGTCATCTGCGTCGCCGCGGTCGGGGCGAGGCAATTGACCCGGATGTCGTATTTCCGCCCCTCGATCGCGAGCGTCTGCATCAGCCCGACCAGGGCCATCTTGGCGGCGCCGTAATTGGCCTGGCCGAAATTGCCGTAGAGGCCCGACGAGGAGGTCGTCATCACGATCCGGCCATAAGCCTGGGCGCGCATCGTCTCCCAGACGGCCCCGGTGCAGATCGCGGCGCCGATCAGATGGACGTCGACGACCAGGCGGAAATCGTCGATCGTCATCCTGGCGAAGCTCCTGTCGCGAAGGATGCCCGCATTGTTGACGAGGATGTCCACGCGCCCCCAGCGGCGGAGCGTCTCGGCGACCATCGCCGCCACCTCTTCCTCGTCGGTCACCGACGCCGCGAAGGCGAGAGCCTCGCCGCCCGCGGCCGCGATCTCGGCTGCGACCCTGTCCGCGGCGTCCCGGGCAAGGTCGTTGACGACGATCTTCGCCCCCTGCCCCGCCAGGTAAAGCGCGTGCGCGCGGCCGAGCCCGCCGCCCGACCCGGTCACGATGGCAATCCGATCCTCGAGCTGCATCAGCCTCTCCTTCGGCGAGGAGGCATAGCGGCCAGGATATTATCTCACAAGATAGTGAATGTCTGAGGCTGCGCGGCATTCGGCGCCCGCCCCGCCGTCTCAGCCCCGGCGCTGCTTCGCCCGCTCGCCGCAGATGGAGAGGAAGCCGGCGGCCATGAACGAGGCCATATGCTCCTTGACCGCCGCGAAATCCTCGGACTTGCAGAGGCCCCCGGACAATTTGTCGATCCGCCCGGTCCGCGCCAGCGTCAGCATCAGCGCGCCCGAGACGAAATGATAGCCCCAGAAGACGTCTTCGCGCGCGCAATCGGGGAGCGCCTTTTCGAGCAGGCCGATCAGGCGAAGCACGACCGGATCGAAATGCTCGTCCATCAGGGCGGCGCCCCAGACCGGCGTGTTGGCGACCTGGGCGCTCAGCCGCGCATAATTCTTCCAGCCCTCGCCGCCCTCTATGTAGAGATCGAGATCGGTGTCGAGGAAGGCGCGAAGGGCGCCCTCGACGGTCGGCCTGCCCCCGGTCGCCCTATCATAATCGTCGAGCGCCTTCATCCGCCGCCCGCTGGTCACCGCCGCGCGTCGGGCGAAGACGGCGTCGAACAAAGCCTTCTTGTCGGTGAAATAATAATTGAGCAACGTGTGGTGGACGCCGACCCTCTTGGCGACGTCCTTCAGCGTCACGCCGTGAAGCCCGTGCTTCGAGAACAGATCCTCGGCGACGTCGAGGATCTGCTCCATCGTTTCGGCGCGCTGCTCCGCTTTCTTCGACGGGCGGCGCTTCCTGACGGCGGCTTGGGTCACGGCAGCGCTCTTTGATCGTGCGGCGGCGAGCGTCAAGACGCCGGGCGCCCGAACCCGGGAATCGCGTTCACATTTGGAAGAATATTCACGTGTCAGTTAACGTCCATTGACAGCCGCCGCGGAGCGGCCCCATGGTGCCGCGACAAGAGACGAGAGAGAGGTGCCGTGAAGGATCGGACCGACGCGCACGCGGCCGGGATGGCGGCCGAGAGGGGCGCGACCCTTTCCTGCCGCCGGCGGCCGCGGCCGTCCTTCCGCGGCGCCTGAGCCGATGGCGACCGCCGACCCCGCCCCGATCGCGCAAGCGGTCCCGCCGGCGCCGCCCAGGGTCGGCCTCCGGAGCTGGATCGTCCTCTGGACCCTGTGCGCGGTCTACGTCCTCAACTTCATCGACCGGCAGCTCCTCGCCATCCTCGCCAAGCCGATCGAGGACAGCCTCCACATCAGCGACGGCCAGCTCGGGCGGCTCAGCGGCCTCTATTTCGCTTTCTTCTATTGCTTCATCGCGATCCCGATCGCCTGGCTGGCCGACCGCACCAACCGAGTCTCGATCCTCGCGGTCGCCTGCGGCATCTGGAGCGCAGCGACCATGGCCTGCGGGTTCGCGGCCAATTACGGGCAATTGGTCGCGGCGCGAATGACGGTCGGCTTCGGCGAGGCGGGCGGAGTCCCGCCTTCCTACGCGATCATCACCGACAGCTTCCCGCCGGGCCGCCGCGCCACGGCGCTGGGCATCTACAATGTCGGGCCGCCGATCGGGGTCGCGCTCGGAATCGCCTTCGGCGCCTCGATCGCCGCCGCCTTCAACTGGCGCGACGCCTTCATCGCGATCGGCATCGTCGGGCTGGCCGCCGCGATCGCGGTGCGGCTGATCGTCCGAGAGCCGCGGCGCGGCGCCCTCGACGCCAGCCACGCCGGCGCGCAAGGCCCCGGATCGGGCTTCCTCGAATCGATGGGCGCCTTCTTCTCCCGGCCGACGCTCGTCCTTGCCGGGCTCGGCAGCGGCGCGACCCAGTTCATCACCTACGGCGCCGGCAATTTCACGACCCTGTTCCTGATGCGCGAGAAAGGGATGACGCTGCACCAGCTCGCCATCTGGTATGCGCTCGCCGCCGGCATCGGAATGAGCGCCGGGATGCTGATCTCGGGCCGGGTGATCGACCGCGCCACGCGCCGGTCGAAGGCGGCTTATGCCCTGGTGCCCGCCGCGTCGCTCGTTCTCGCTCTGCCTTTCTATCTCGGCTTCCTCTGGGCGCCCTCCTGGCCTTTGTCGCTCCTCTTCCTGCTCGGCGCGATGATGCTCAACTATTTCTACCTCTCCTCCTCGGTCGCCCTGGTCCAGGAGGAGGTGCGGCCCGACCAGAGGGTGATGGCGGGCGCCCTGCTGCTGCTGGTGATGAACTTCATCGGCCTCGGCCTCGGACCGACCTATGTCGGCGCCGCGAGCGACTGGTTCGCGGCCCGTCACCATGCCCATGCGCTTCAGATCGCGCTCTACACGCTGACGCCTTTCTACCTGATCGCAATCCTCATCTTCCTGTGGCTGGCGCGCCTGCTTCGCCGCCAGCAGCAGGCCGCCGAAGGGAGACTCGCATGATCCGGTTCCCCCGCCCGCTCGCCGCCGCCGCAGCGGCCGCCTCCCTCTTTCTTGCCGCCCCGGCGCCGGCCCAGCGGAGCCAACCCATGCCCTCCCCGATCGTCAAAGCCCCCGCCGGAACGCTGAAGGGCAGCCGCGAAGGCGGCCTCCTCGTCTTCAAGGGCATTCCCTTCGCGAAGCCGCCGGTCGGGCCGCTTCGCTGGCGCGCGCCGCGGCCCTTGCCGCATTGGGACGGCGTCAGGGAGGCGACCGCCTTCGGCCCGGCCTGCTTCCAGCCGGAATCCAAGCTCAACAACATCTACGCGTCCGCCGCGCCGCCGCCGATGAGCGAGGATTGCCTGACGCTCAACATCTGGGCGCCGGCCAATGCCCGCCACGCGCCGGTCTTCTTCTGGATCTATGGCGGCGCGCTCTGGGGCGGGGCGAGCCGCGACCCGATGTATGACGGCAGGAAGCTCGCCGAACGCGGCCTCGTCGTCGTCTCGATCAACTATCGGCTCGGGCCGCTCGGCTGGCTCGCCCATCCCGCGCTCAGCGCCGAATCCCCGCGGCATATTTCGGGCAATTACGGCCTGCTCGACCAGATCGCGGCCTTGCATTGGGTGAAGGACAATATCGCCGCGTTCGGCGGCGATCCCGCCAACGTCACCATCGCCGGCGAATCCGCCGGCGGGCTCAGCGTCCTCTATCTGCTCGCCTCGCCGCCGGCGCGCGGCCTGTTCGCGAAGGCGATCGCGGAAAGCGCCTACATGGTCTCGACCCAGGAGTTGAAGGCCGGAAACCACGGCACGCCCTCGGCCGAGGAGAGCGGGGTCGCGCTCGCGGCGGCGCTGCACGCGCCCGATCTCGCCGCGCTAAGGGCGATGGATCCGGAAAAGCTCACCAATGCGGCGGCCGCGGCCGGCTTCGCGCCGTTCGGCGCGGTCGACGGACATATCCTCCCCGACCAGCTCGTCACCGTCTTCGACAAAGGCGAGCAGGCGCACGTGCCGGTGCTCGCCGGATTCAACAGCGGCGAGATCAGATCGCTGACCATCCTCGCCCCGCCGACGCCGGCGAGCCCGGCCGATTACGAGAAAGCGATTCGTGCCGCCTATGGCGACCTCGCCGACGCATTCCTGCGCCTCTATCCGGCCGCCGGAATGAAGGAGAGCATCTATGCGACGACGCGCGATGCCCTTTACGGCTGGACGGCCGAGCGGGTGGCGCGCAAGCAGGCGGCGCTTGGAATCCCCTCCTATCTCTATCTGTTCGACCATGGCTATCCGGCCGCCGACGAGGCCGGCCTGCACGGCTTCCACGCCAGCGAGCTGCCCTATGTGTTCGGGACGCTGAACGGAACGCCGCCGCTCTGGCCGAAGATTCCGGCGACGCCGCGCGAGACCGCCCTGTCGGACGCCATGCTCGATTATTGGAGCAGCTTCGCCCGCACCGGCCGGCCCGTCGCGGCGCACGCGCCGGCCTGGCCCGCTTATGCCGACGGCGGCGCCTATATGCATTTCGCCGACACGCCCGAGCCGGCGAGAAACCTCATGCCCGGAATGTACGCGCTGAACGAGGAAGTGGTCTGCCGCCGCCGCGCCGCCGGCGACCTGCCGTGGCACTGGAATGTCGGCCTGGTCTCGCCGAAGCTGCCGCCGGCGACGCCGGCCTGCACCGCCGAGGCGCGCCGCTAGAGCGCTGTGCGAAAAGACGGGTACCGGCTTTTCGCAAAAAGCAACGCGACAACAAGGACTTATAGAGCGGCCTGCGATTCAGGTTAATCGCAGGCCGCTCTAGGCCCAACTCCCTCTCCCCTGGGGAGAGGGGGTGCTTGTCACCCCTCCAAAGCGTGGAAGCCGGCGGCCATGAATCTGGCCATGCGCTGCTTGACCGCCAGGAAATCCTCGGACCGGCACAGGCCCCCGGAAAGGCGGTCGATGCGGCCGGTGCGCGCGAGGGTGTTCATCAGCGCGCCGGTCACGAAATGATAGCCCCAGAAGATATCCTCTTCCGGAAGCTCCGGAAGCGCGCGCTTGAGGATGCTCACGAGCTTCAGCACGACCGGGTCGAAATGACGGTCCATCATCACCGCGCCTTCGGGCGTGTTGCTGAGCCGCGCGCAGAAGGCGCCGTAATTCATCCACGCCTCGCCGCCCAGGCGATAGAGGTCGAGGTCGGTGTCGAGGAAGACGTGGAGCGCGCCCTCGACCGTGACCGAGTCGCCGGCCTCGGCTTCGTAGCGTTCGAGCGCCGCGATCCGGCGGCCGCTCGTCTCGCCGGCGCGCCGTTCGAACACGGCTTCGAACAAGGCCTGCTTGTCCCTGAAATAATAATGGACGAGCGTCGTGTGGATGCCGACGCGCTGGGCGACGTCGCGCAGGGTGACGCCGTAGAAACCGTGGCGCGAGAAGAGATATTCGGCCGCGTCGATGATCTGCTCGAGACTTTCCGCACGCTGCTCGGCCTTGGTGCGGGGGCGGCGCGCGACATTCCTTCCCATGTCCCTCGCCACATCCCTGGCTTCTGGGCGATCGGCCACGCTCAAACCCCTGAAACGATTTACCGATTGACCCTTTCGGTCTTGATCCTGCCGGCGTCGTAATCGGCACGCAGGCGGTTCTTGTCAATCTTGCCGGAGGCGGCGAGCGGCATGACGGGGACGCGCGCGATGCGATCGGGGATCCACCAGTCGGCGACCTTGCCGCTGAGGGCGCGGATCAGCGCCCGCGGATCGGGATCCTGGCCGGCCTGCGGCTGGACGACGAGCAAGGGCCGCTCGCCCCATTTCTCGTCGGGACGTCCGATCACCGCGACGAGGTCGACCGCGGGATCGCGGCCGACGATCGCCTCGATCTCGGCCGGGTTGATCCATTCGCCGCCGGACTTGATCAGATCCTTGACGCGTCCGCAGATGGTGAGATTGCCGTCTTTGTCGATGCGGGCGAGATCGCCGGTGTCGAACCAGCCGTCTTCGTCGAGCGCATCGCTCCCGGCCCTGAAATAGGTGTCGACGACGCTCGCGCCCCTGACCCAGAGGTGGCCGATTGTGTCGCGCTGCTCCGCCAGGGTCTCGCCCTCGGCCGTCTTGAGCCTGAGGTCGAGACCCAGGGGCGCGCGGCCCGACGTCCGCGCCGCCTCGCCGGCGGCATGAGGCGGCGCGATCGTTCCGAGCGGCGACAGCTCGGTCATTCCCCAGCTCGTCTGGACATGGGCGCCAAGCCCCTCCTCCATGCGCCGGATCAGCGCGTCGGGGCAATTGGAGCCGCCGATGAGGATTCGCTTAAGGTCGGGCAGGGTACCGCCGGTCGCCTCCAGATGATCGGCCACGCCCATCCAGACCGTCTGGATTCCGACCGCGAGCGTGACTCGTTCGTCGCGCATCAGCCGGGCGAGGCTCTCGCCGTCGGTATGGCGGCCGGGAAGCACCAATGTCGCGCCGACCGCCGGCCCCGCGAACGGCATGCCCCAGCCATTGGCATGGAACATCGGGACCGCGACCAGGACGACATCCTCAGCGGTCAGCGCCATCGCATCGGCCTGGAGCGCGCGAAGCGTGTGCAGATAGTTGGAGCGGTGGGTGTAGAGGACGCCCTTCGGCATCCCGGTCGTGCCCGACGTGTAGCAGAGGCCGGCCGGGCTCTCCTCGTCGAAACCGCCCCACGGAGCCTCGGCGCCAAGCGCGGCGAGCAAATCCTCATAGGCCCAGACCCGCGCGCGACCGCCGATCGCGACCGCCGCGTCCGCGTCGGCGTCGATGAGGATGACATGCTCGAGCGTCGGGCAGACCGGCGCCAGCACCTTCAGCACGTGGAGCAGGCTGACGCTGACGGCGAGAATGCGGTCCCCCGCCTCGTTGACGATCGCCGCGAGATGCTCGACGGTGAGGCGCGGGTTGAGCGTGTGGCAGACCATCCCCGCGCCCATCGCCGCATAATAGAGCTCGAAATGATGGCGCGTGTTCCAGGCGAGCGTCCCGACCCGGTCGCCATGGCCGAGACCGAGCGCGCCGAGCGCCCCCGACAGGCGGTTGCTTCGCGCCCGCACGGCGGCATAGCCGAGGCGCGCGGCGACGCGCCCGGCCTCCGCCTCGACGATCTCCGCCGCCGGATGCCATTTGGCCGCGTGGTCGAGGAATTTGTCTACCGTCAGCGCGTAGGTCTGCATGAAGGACTTCGTCGAGGGAGGAAGCGGGCCCGCCCGCCGTCCGCGGCGGCGCGGCGGCGGACGGCGGCGCGGCGGCTCAGAAGGTCTTCAGCACCTTGACCCCATATTGCCGGGGCGGCCCGGCGAAATCGAGGCCGCTGTTGAGCGCGCCGACATAATGCTGGTTGGTGAGGTTGGTGGCATAGGCCGTCACCGTCCAGCTCCTATGGGTCCAGGCGAGCTGGGCGGCGAGGATGTTGCGCTCGCCCAATCGGTCGCCCTGCGCCGGATCCTCGAACAGGGTCGCCCATTGCGGCGCGATATGGCCGAAATTGACCCGCGGGGTGAGCGTGTCGCCGCCGCCGAGCGCGATCTCATACTGGACCCCGGCATTGAAGGTGAAGTTGGGCGCATAGGTCTGCTTGCGGCCCTTCAGGTTGATGCAGGAGATGCTTGCCGGCCCGGTCCTGGGGTCGCAGGGAAGCAGGCTGATGACGCGCGGATCGGTCGCGAAGAACTGGCCGAGCGACGTGTGCAGCACGTTGATTCCGGCATCGAGCGAGAAGCCGCCGAACTTGATGTCGATATCGCCCTCGCCGCCATAGATGCGGGTCGTGTTGGGGACGTTGACCTCGATCCCGAACACCGGGATCGCCGGGAAGCCGATGATGACCTGGAAATTGCGGTAATCGTTGTAGAAGCCGTCGATCGTCGTGCGGACGTGGCCGCCGGCGAAGGTGGATTTCCAGCCGGCCTCGTAGGATCGGACCTTTTCCGGCCCGAACGGGGCCGGGATGCCGAGGCCGACCGGCACGTTGAGCCCGCCCGGACGGAAGCCGGTGGCGACGAAGGCGTAGAGATAATTGTTGCGGTCGACCGTCCAGCCGAGCGACGCCTTGTAGGAGAAATCGTCGGACCTGGCGGTCTGCGCGTCGGGCAGGAACAGGCCGAACTGGATGATGTCGACATGGTTGGTGGTGCGGCTCGCCGTGTAGCGGCCGCCAAGGTCGAGCGTCAGGTTCGGCGTGATCTTGAAGCCGATCTGGCCGAAGGCGGCGAGCGATCGCTCCGGATTGTTGCCCTGGAGCTTGTATTGGCCGGCGACGGTGCCCAGCGGCTGGCCGATGGCCGGCGTGTCGATCACGAACTGATAGGGCTTCAGGAAGAAATAGGTGTTCCACAGGCCGAAGGCGCCGATCAGCCAGGTGAAGCGCTGGTCGTCCGGCGAGATGAGGTTGAATTCCTGCGAGAATTGGGTCTCGGTCGCGCTGTCGAAGAAGGTCGAGTTCTTCGTCGTCGCGGTGTTGGCGGTCGCAGCGGTTCCGTCGAGGTCGGCGGTGTAGGCGGTGTTGCCGGTCTGGAAGCCGGTGACCGAACGGAACTTGATCCCGTCGCCGAAGCGATAGTCGATCCGCAGGATCGAGCGGACGAACTTGTCGCGCGCTTTCTGCGGCGAATTGGCGCTGATGTCGAACAGGTCGCGATAATCGGGATTGGCGATCGCGGTGCCCGGGAAGGTCCGGAAGCGGTCGGTGAACGGGTCGGCCGGGTAAGCGCCGAGATCGAGATAATCGAGATCGGTCTTCAGGAGGAAGGAGAGCCGGTCGGTCGGCTTCCACAGCAGGCTGATCCGCCCCGCCGCCTCGCGAAGCGCGCCCTTGTTGCCGGTGTAGGGCCCGCCGCCGGGGCCGGTGATATGGTAGAAGGAATCGCGCCGCTCGCCGTAAAAGGCGACCCGCGCCGCGAACGTGTCGCTGACCGGAAGGTTGACCGCGCCCTGCACGCCGGCGTCGTTATAATTGCCGTAATTGGCGGCGAGATAGCCGCGATTGCCGCCGCCGATGACCGGGTCGTTGGTGTTGACGAAGACGGCGCCGCCGGTGGCGTTCTGGCCGACGATCGTGCCCTGCGGCCCGCGCAGCACCTGGACGTTGGCGATGTCGTAATAAGGCTCTTCCTGGAAATAGCCCGGGAAGGTCGGCACTCCGTCGCGATAGGTGATCACGCCGGTCGTGGTCTGGGTATTGTGCTCGGCCTTGCCGATGCCGCGCACGTTGAATTCGAGGCCCTGGCCGAAATTGTCGACGACCACGCTCGGCATCGCGAACTGGAGCGCGTCGACGTTGACGACGCCCTTGGCGGCGAGGTCCTGGCCGGACAGCACCGAGGCCGAGATCGGGGTCGTCATCAGATTCTCGGAGCGGCGCTGCGCGGTGACGACGATCTCCGGCTCGGTCGACTGCTGCGTGCTCGTATTGGCGGTGCCGCTCGCGTCCGTGGATTGCGGGGCCGCGGGCTGCGCCGCCTGCGCCGCCGCCGGCATCTGCCATGCGCATGCCAGAGCGGATGCGCCAAGGAACAATCCCCAAGCCTTCATATCAGCCTCCAAGATCCTCTTCGCGCTCTTGCCGGCGCCGGACGCATTGCTGCACCCGATTCACCCAAGATACAATACTAATTCTCGTTATAGTGAATGATTGCACGAGCGGCACGAAAGGCGCTTCGCCGGACGCTTGCCGGAGCTCCGTCCACGCCGCCGCAAGCGACCGGTCGCGCTCAAAATTGATTATCACGTCAGCGAATATTGCGCGCCGGTCCCGGATGTGAAATCCTGCGGAGACTGGGCATCGGCGCAAGGCGCGCGCCCAGCGAGCGATGGAGGGATCATGCTGTCGGCGCGACTCGTCTTTGCTTCCTTGGCCGGCCTTTTGCTCGCACGGGCGCCGGCCGCCGCGCAGCCCGGCCCTCCTCCGCCTGCCGATTATGCCGATCCGGCCGCATGGCTGTGCCGCCCGGACAAGGCGATGGACGCCTGCAGACGCTCCGACCAGGACGCGACCGTGGTTCAGGCCGACGGCGCGACCCGGATCGAACGTTTCCATGCCGATCCAAGGGCGCCGATCGACTGCTTCTACGTCTATCCGACCGGGTCGCTCGATCCCGGCGGCAATGCCGGGATCAAGGCGACGCACCAGGAAATCGCCGTCGCCGGCCAGCAATTCGCGCGCTTCGGATCGGTGTGCCGGACGTTCGCGCCGCTCTACCGGCAGGTGACGCTCACCGCGCTTCGCGTCGGGCTCGCCGGCCATCCGGTCGCGATCGACCGCGACCTGCCTTATCAGGACGTGAAGGCCGCCTGGGATTATTATCTCGCCCATTATAATCGCGGCCGCGGGGTGGTGCTGATCGGCCATTCGCAAGGCTCGCTGGTGCTGGCCGAGCTGGTGAAGAAGGAGATAGACGGCAGACCGGTCCAGCGCCGGATCCTCTCGATCATCCTCGCCGGCTATCGGCTGCAGGTGCCGGTGGGCAAGGATGTGGGCGGCGACTTCAAGTCGATCCCGCTCTGCCGCGCGCCGGGCCAGATCGGCTGCGTCATCACCTTCGCCTCGTTCCGCGCCACCAACCCGCCCCCGGCCGATGCGAAGATCTTCGCGGCATCGGCGGGCCCCGGGCTGGAGGCTGCCTGCGTCAATCCGGCGGCTCTGGGGGGCGGATCGGGCCCGCTCCACGCCTACCTTGCCTCGGACGCGCGCGGCGTGGTCGTGGACAGCGTTCCGCCCGGCCCCTGGACGAATCCGCCAAGGCCGATCGCGACTCCGTTCGTCGAGGTACCGGGCCTGCTCAGCGCCGAATGCCGCGACGACGGCACGCACGATTATCTCGCCATCGCCATCCATCCGTCGCCCGGCGGCCGGCGCACCGGGGCGATCATCGGCGACGTGGTGGTGAACGGCCGAATCCTGCCGGACTGGGGCCTCCACATCATCGACCTCAACCTCACGATCGGAAACCTGGTCGATATCGTGCGGGCGGAGGGACGCGCCTATCTCGCGCGCGGCCATCAGGGCGGGTTGCGGCGTCTCAGATGACGGTCGCGCCGCCGTCGACGACGATCGTCTGGCCGGTGATATGGCCGCCGGCATCCGAAGCGAGGAGCAGGGCCGCGCCCATCAGGTCGGCGTCGCCGCCGAACTTGCCGAGCGGCGTCTCGCGAAGCAGGTCCACGCCGTGCCGCTCGAGGATCGCCCGAGTCATCTTCGAGGGGAAGAAGCCGGGCGCGAGCGCGTTGACCCGGATGCCCCGCGGCCCCCATTCGGCGGCGAGCGCGCGGGTCATGTTGATCACCGCGCCCTTGGCGGCATTGTAGGCGATGGTGCCGATCCGGTCGGGATGATGGCCCTGCAGCCCCTCGACCGAAGCGACATTGACGACCGCGCCCTTGCCCTGCTTCAGGAAGGCGGCGCGCGCCACCTCCCGGGTCAGCAGGAACAGTCCGGTGACGTTGAGGTCGATCACCTTGTTCCAGCCGTCAATCGGATAATCCTCGGCGGGCGCGCCCCAGGTCGCGCCGGCATTGTTGACGAGGATGTCGATCCGCCCGAACCGGTCGAGCACCCGCTGCGTCAGCGCCGAGGCGGAGTCCTTCGCGCCGAGATCCGCCGCGAATCCGTCCGCGACGCAGCCCGCCGCCTCAAGCGCGGCGACGGCGGCATCGAGCTCCGCCTGCTTGCGCGCCACGAGCGCGAGCGACGCGCCATATTCGCCGAGCGCGCGGGCGATCTGGAGGCCGAGCCCGCGCGATCCGCCGGTGACGATCGCCGTCCGGCCCGAAAGGTCGAACAGGCCGGCCAGAACCCCAGGTCGTTGCTCGTTCATGCCCCCCTCCGCGACGCGATGAGCTGCGCGAAATGACGCGCGCTCGGCTTAAGCGTGCGCGCGAAGCTGGTGCGGTCGACCGCAACCAGCCCGAAATGCTGGCGATAGCCCTTGGTCCACTCGAAATTGTCGAGCAGCGACCAATAGATATAGCTGCGCACCGCGATCCCCTCGGCAAGGCACGCGTCGACCTCGGCGACGCAGGCGTCGATCCAGGCGATCCGGCGGGCATCGTCGTCGGTCCCGATCCCGCTTTCCGTGACGTAGATCGGCTTCTTCGTCTTGCGCGCGGCGAGGCGGATCGCGCCGCCGAGCGCCGGCGGATAATATTCATAGCCGGCGCCGGTCATCTCGGTTCCGGGCGGAGGCTGGACGAAGCCTTTCGAGTCCGCGCGGATGCGGAAATAAGGCTGCACGCCGACGAAGTCGCTCGCATTCACCGCGTCCCACCAATGGCCGTAGAGCGTCGCCTCCATCGCCGCCGCGAGACTGCCCGCGCCGACCGGCTCGATCGGCTGGGTGGTCAGCGTGACTCCGACCGGGAAGTCGCCCGGGCCGGCCTTGATCGCCTGATAGGCCTTGGCATGGGCGTCGAGCAGGTTCGGATCGACCCGGTCCGGATCGGCGAACAGCAGGGAGGAGAAAGAAGGCGCATCGGTCGCGCGCGCGGCGGCGGCGATCATCGCCCTCCTCCTGGCGCGATCCTCGGCGGTGAAGATCGGCCTCAGCAGCTTGATCAGCAGATGGATGTTGGCCTCGTTGAACGGCGAGGCCATGCCGATCTGGTCGCCGAGCGCGCGGGTCGCACGGTCGCAGAAGCGGGCGAACAGGTCGGCGCTGTCCGCCGCCTCCCAGCCGCCGCGCATCGCGAACCAGAGCGGCACGGTGAAATGATTGTAGGTGACGATCGGCAGCAGGCCTGCCGCGCGGCAGGCGGCGAGCATTCGCACATAATGGTCGAGCTCGGCCTGGGAGAAACGGCCGGGCTCGGGCTCGATCCGCGCCCATTCGATTCCGAAGCGGTAGCAATTGAGCCCGAGCGCCCGCGCGATCGCGAAATCCTGCTCGTAGCGATGATAGGAATCGCAGGCGTCGCCCGACGGCTCGGCATAGACGGTCTCGGGGATATTCTCGAGCAGCCAGCTGTCGGAATTGACGTCGTTGCCCTCGCTCTGGTGGGCCGAGATCGCGGCGCCCCACAGGAAGCCCCTGGGCATCGTCCGGCGCGGGGCCGGCTGCGCGGAAGCCCCCTGCCCCGCCGCGGCGCCGATCGCGCTCGCCGCCGCAAGACCCGCCAGCAATTCGCGTCGCGTCGTCGCCATCCTGTCCTCACCCATGTTCGGCCCTCAGCCTTTGCTTGTCGATCTTGCCGGTCATTGCCAGCGGCATTGCGGCGACGCGGACGATCGCGTCGGGAAGCCACCAGCTCGGGACCCGTGTCCGAAGCGCGTCGATCAGGCTCTCATCGGAGATTTCGGCGCCCTTGCGCGGCTCGACGATCAGGATCGGGCGCTCGCCCCATTTGGGATCGGCGCGGCCGACGACGGCGACCTGCGCCACCTGCGGCAGCGCGCCGACGATCGCCTCGATCTCGCCGGGGTTGATCCATTCGCCGCCCGACTTGATCAGATCCTTGGCCCGCCCGGTGATCCCGACATGGCCGTCCGCGTCGATCGTCGCGAGGTCGCCCGTGTCGAACCATCCGTCCGCGTCGACGGCGGGTTCGTCATGGCCGAAATAGCGCTCGACCACGCTCGCGCCGCGCACGCGCAGCCGCCCTTCCCGCCCGCGTTGCTCGGGGAGCGGCACGCCCTCGGCGTCGGTCAGGAGGAGGTCGACGCCCATGGCCGGCCGGCCCGACCGGGCGGCGCCGCGAACCGGCGCGTTCGCCGGCGTGGTGGTGCCGAGCGGCGACAATTCGGTCATCCCCCAGCTCGTCTGGACGACGATCCCGAGCCTCTCCTCGAGCCGGTCCATCAGCGCCTGCGGCACCGGCGAGCCGCCGAGCATGATCCGCCGCAGCGACGGCAGCTCGCCGCCGGCCCGGTCGAGATGGTCGACGAGGCCGAGCCAGACGGTCGGAACCCCGGCCGCGACCGTCACCCCCTCCGCTTCGATCAGCCGGGCGAGGCTCGCCCCGTCCTGGTGCCGGCCGGGGAAGACCAGCTTGGTCCCCGCAGCCGGCGCGGAGAAAGGAAAGCCCCAGCCATTGGCGTGGAACATCGGCACCGCGACCAGCAGGACGTCGCTCATCGACAGCCCGCTCGCATCGGCCTGGAGCTGGTGGAGCGTGTGGAGATAATTGGAACGGTGGGTGTAGGTCACGCCCTTGGGCGCGCCGGTCGTGCCCGAGGTGAAGCAGAGCCCCGCCGGCGCATTCTCGTCGAACCCGCCCCAGGCGGTCGCCCGGCCGCGTTCCGCGAGCAATGCCTCATAACCCCAGACGCCGACGCGGCCGAGATCGGGCAAGGCGCCGTCGGCGCCGGGCTCGTCGAGCACGATCACATGCGCGATCGTCGGGCAGAGAGCGACCAGGGTCCCGGCGAGCGGCGCCAGATCGGGGCTGATCGCAAGCACGCGGTCGGCGGCGGCGTCGATCATCGCGGCGAGCTGCGCCGGCGCCAGCCGCGGATTGAGCGTATGGCAGACGATGCCGACCCCCATCGCGCCGTACCAGCATTCCATCTGCGCCTGGCTGTTCCAGGCGAGCATGGCGAGATGGTCGCCAGGCGCGAGGCCGAGCGCCAGGAAGGCGCCCGACAGCCGGCCTGCGCGCTCGCGAAGGCCCGCATAATCGATCCGGGTCGTGGCGCCGTCCTGACCGGCGGTGACCAATTCGGTCCGGCCGTGCCATTTGGCGGCATGGTCGAGGAAGCGGTCGAGCGTCAGCTTGTAAGCCTGCATCGCGCCGTGCGGCGAAGCGCCGGTCATCGCGCCGCTCCGTTTGCGGCTATGTCCGCTTCCTCGATTCCCGGCAGATCGCCTCGAAGCCGGCGGCCATGAACTTCGCCATGTGCCGCCGGATCGAGACGAAATCCTCCGACGAGCAGAGGCCGTGCGACAATTCGTCGAGCCGGCCGGTCCGCGCCATATTGTGGGTCATCGCGCCCGAGACGAAATGATAGCCCCAGAAGATCGTCTCCTCGTCGCAATCGGGCATCGCCTTCTTGAGCAGGTCGATCAGGGCGAGCACGACCGGATTGAAATATTTGGTCATCTTCTCGGCGCCCCAGCCGGCGGCGCTGTTCGCCTGGGCGCTGATCTTGCCGAAGGCGATCCAATGCTCGGCATCCTCGATCTGGACGTTGAGGTCGGTGTCGATCCAGGCGTGGAGGGCGCCCTCGACCGTGATCGCATCGCCAACCTCCTCGGCGTAGCGACGCATCGCCTCGATCCGGTTGCGCGCGGAGACCGGCGCGCGCCGCGCCCACACCGCCTCGAACAGGCTCTCCTTGCCGCTGAAATGATAATGGATGAGCGTCGAGCTGACTCCGACCCGCGCCGCGACGTCCTTCAGCGTGACGCCATGATAGCCGAACTCGGCGAACAGGCGCTCGGCGGCGTCGAGGATGCGCTCGATCGATTCCTCGCGGACCCGCGCCTTGTGATTCTCGCGGCGCGCGCGTTTCGCCGCCGCTGCCGGCTTGGTGGGCGCCGCCTGGTCGATCCTGCTCATCGCGCGGACGGTGCCGCCCCCGGAACCACGCGTCAACGTCCTGTCCTCGTCGCTGCTGCCACGGCCGCGTCACCTCAGAAGCTGTAGCCGAGCCGCACGCCGAAGGTGCGCGGCCGCAATATGGCGTAGCGGCTGTACACGAACGCCTCGGGATGGATGTAGACCACGGCATGGCTGTTGCCGAGATTCTCGACATAGAGGGTGGCCGAGAATTTGCCGATGTTGATGCCGGTCTGCAGGTTCACATAGGTGTAGGCGTCGGTGAGGCCGGTCAGCGGGTTGGGCGTCCCGGGCGTCCCGGGCACGTTCGGGAAGCCGTTGGGGAACGACCCGACATGCTCGATCTGGAAGCTGCTGAAGCCGGCGACTCCGCCGCCGAGCTTGTAATTATAGCTTCCGAAGAAGGCGCCCTGAAGATGGGGCGAGGCGAGGCGCGCGCCCTTGACCGCGCCCGAGATGATCGCCTGCTCGGGCGTGATCCGGGTGATCTTGGCGTCGTTCAGCGAGCCGTTCAGGCCGAAGACCAGGCCGTGGGCCGGCGCGACGGTGATCTCGGCCTCGAGGCCCTTGCTCGCCGCCCGGCCGATATTGGTCGCGAACTGGACCGAATCCGATTCGCGATTGGCCTGCACCTGGATGTTGCGCCAGTCGATATAATAAGCGGCGAGGTTCGCGGTCAGCTTGCCGTCGAGCCAGCGGCCCTTGAGACCCGCCTCGTAATTGGTGAGATTGTCGGAGCCGGCGCCCGAGGGGATGACGATGTCGTTCGGGTTGACCGTGCTGACGCTGCCGGCCCGCGCATTGTAGACCGGCGTCCGGTAGCCGGTCGCGACGGTCGCGTAGGCGGTGAGGTTGGCCGACGGCTTGTAGGTGATGCTTGCCTTCCACGAGGCCTTGCCGGCCGAGGGATAGTTGAATCGCGCCGCCGGCGTCGGGACGATCGTCACCTGCCCCGGAATGAAGAACAGGGCATTGGTGAAATAAGAGCTGTTGAAGCCGGCGAAAGTATCGACCGTCGCCCCGTAGCGGCCGTAGCGAAGGCCGCCGGTGATCGAGAGCCGATGGGTGATATGGTAGGTGAGCTCGCCATAGCCGGCGAGCTCATATTCGCGTGTGTCGCTCGGGAAGGTGGTGAAGGTGCCGTCGGCCGGAAGCCCGGTGATCCCGCGCGCGGCGAGGAAGGCGGGGCTCGACGCTTCGCGCCCGTCGAGGAACAGGTTGCGGTGCAGATAGAAGCCGCCGATCGTCCATTCGAACGGGCCGCCGGGGTTGGAGACCAGGCGCGTCTCCTGGACGAAGGTTTTCCAGATGCCGTGGTCGTAGAGATAGAAAGGCACCGCCTGGCCGATCGTCGGCGCGAAGGCGGCGAAGGTGCCGGCGAGATCGACGTCGAACAGGCCGTCCTGATAGCCGTAGCTGGTCGAGCTGGTCAGGTGGGCGAAGTCGAAGCTGTAGTCGATCGTTCCGTTATAGAGCTGGGTCTTCGACGTGTAGAGATCGGGGATGGTGCTGAAGCGCTTGCGGGTGCCCAATGACGGCGTGACCAGGGACGCATCCTCGGGATGGCTGTCCTCGTAAAGGCCCATCAGGCGGATGCTGAGCCGCGAGGTCGGCTTCCAGAGCAGGATGGCACGTCCGCCCCAATCCTTGAGCGTGTTCGAATTCCTGATGCCGGTGCCGAGATTGTCGATGTAGCCGTCCTCGTGCCGGTAGAAGCCGACGACGCGCAAGGCGAGCGTGTCGCCGGCGAGCGGGACGTTGACCATGCCGTCGTAGCGCTGGCGGATGCCGCCGCCGTCGGGCGTGATGCCGAGATCGACGAGGGCGGAGGCGTCGTAGCGGCCGAGCTCCGGGCTCTTGGTCAGGATGCGAAGCGCGCCCGACAAGGAACCCGAACCGAACAATGTGCCTTGCGGGCCGCGCAGGAACTCGACCCGCTCGATATCGTAGAGATTGGGATCGAGCGTCACCGAATTGCCGATCGTGGTCAAGGGAAGCTCGTCGAGATAGACGATGGTCGAGCTTTGCAGCCCCGCCTGATAGCCGTTGGTCGAGATTCCGCGGGTGGTGACGCTGAGATTGTTGCTGCTTCGCGAATCGAGCACGACGCCGGGCGTCTCGCGGGCGATCCCCTCGAAGCCGACGATTCCCTTCCGGGTCAATTCGGCCTGGGTAAAGGCGGTGACGCTCATCGGCACGTCCTGGAGCCGTTCGCTGCGGCGGGTGGCGGTGATCACGATCGTGTTGGGGTCGGATTCATTGGCCGCCGCCTGATCGGCGGGGGCCGCCTGGGCGGAGGGGACAGCGGGGTTGGCGGCGGAACCGGTCTGCGCTGCCGCGGGAACGGCCGCGGCCGCGAGCGCGATCATCGATGACGTGTAGGCGAATGCTTTCATGTCCCCTCCTCGTCGCTGCCGCGCCTGGACGACGCTGTTCCGCGAACGGGGGACATTCGCGCGCCAAATGGCGCGAGTCAATACTGACTTACTCGTCAGTCAATATTAGCTTGGCGATGTGGGTACGGGTGAGGCTCCTGCTCCCGGTTCCAGGAAGGCCCCTCCACCGCCGTTCCGGCGGTCCCCATGCTCAGGTACGGATTGCCCCCGGCAATCCGTAGCCGTGCTGGGAGCATGGCGACCCGAATATCCTGAAGGCAGGGGAGGATTTGGGGGTTAGGGCTTCGTTGCGGTCTCGGCCGGGCCGGTCCAGCCGCCGGCGGTGGCGACGTAGAGGCGGGCGACGTTGAGATATTGGCGCTGCCGGGCGTCGACGAGGGCGAGGCGCGCGCGCTGGTAGAGGCGCTCGGATTCGAGCACCTGGAGGAGCCCCGAATTGCCGACCTGGAAGCTGCGCCGCGAGAGCTGGAGCGAGCGCGCGGCGAGATCGGTCGCCTGCTGCTGGTTGGCGACCGAGCCACTGTCGCTCCGGATCGCATCGAGCAGGTCCGCGACCTGGCGGAAGGCGTCCAGCACCGTCTGCCGATAGGTCGCGGCGGCCGCGCGCGCCTGGTCGACTGCGGCGCGCTTCTCCGCCTTGAGCGTGCCGCCGTGAAAGATCGGCGCGGTCAGCCCGCCGAAGATGTCGAAAGCGCGAAAGCCCGGATTCAGCACGTCGCCGACATGGGGCGCCGCCTGGGTCAATGTCGCGCCGAGATTGATGTCGGGATAGAGGCGCGCGGTCGCGACTCCGATCGCCGCGGTGGCGGCGTGGAGGTCGGCCTCGGCCTGGAGGATGTCGGGGCGCTTGTGGACGAGCGCCGACGGCAGGGTCACCGGAATGCTTGCCGGCAAGGTGAATTGCGCAAGCTCGAAATCGGTCGGGCCGAGATCGGCCGGGGCGATCCCGACCAGGGTCGCGAGCATGTGCCGCGCCTCCTCAAGCTCCTGGCCGAGCTGGGGCAGGTCGCCGCGGTCGTCGGCGAGCTGGGTCTGGGCGTTGAGCACCTCGACCAAAGTGCCCTCGCCGGCGCGGCGGCGTTTCTCGGTCATGTCGACATTGGCCTGGTCTTCGGCGAGCAGGGCGTTGGCGGCGGCGATGCGGGCGCGGATCGCGGCGATGGTCAGCACCTGGTTGACCACCCGGCCGGCGATGGTGAGGTGCGCCGCCTGGGCCTGGCGGAGTTGCGCCTCGGCCTGGGCGGCGGCCTGCTCGACCGCGCGCCTTTTGCCGCCGAACAGGTCGAGATCGTAGGAGATGCCGCCGCCGACCGTATAGAGGTTGAACACCGGGTTGCCGGCGCCGATGCCGAGCGCGGCCGGGTTGAAGCCGAAGGCGGCGAGGTTGACCTCCTCATGCTCGACGCGCGCGCTCGCATCCACCTGCGGCAGCCGCCGGCCGGCCGCGGCGGCGATCTGCTCGCGCGCCTGCTCCAGGGTCGCGTTGCTCGCGGCGAGGCTGTAATTGTCGGCGATCGCGCGATCGACGAGATCGTTGAGCGCGGGCGATCCGAACGCCTCCCACCAGCGCAGCTGCGGGCCTTCGCCCGGCACGGCCTGCGGCGCGCCGGGCACGGGCCTCAGCGGGTCGGACGGGCCGGTATAGGCCGTCGCCGACGGGGCGGCCGGGCGCTTGAAGTCCGGGCCGACGGTGCAGCCGGCGAGCGTTGCGATTCCGGCGAGAAGGAGGATGCGCGGCTTCATGGTCAATCCAGATGCAAAGCGAGCTCTTCGCTCGACGGCTTGGCGCGGGCGGTGCGCATGAACAGGACCATCGGCGCGATGATCATGGTGACGAGGAACAGGCCCCAGAAAGCATCGACATAGGAGACCATCGCCGCCTGGCGGCTGATCTCGCCGTTGATCCGCGCCACCATCGCCGGATCGAGGAAATCGAAATTGGGGAGGCGCCAGGCCATGACCGGATTGTCCGGCCGCACCGCCTCCACCAGCCGCGAATGGACGGTGTCCGCGTTGCGGATCGTCATCGCCTGCAGCACCGAGATTCCGATCGCCGCGCCGATGTTGCGGATGAGGGTGAACATCGCAGCGCCTTCGTTGCGGTAGCGCGCCGGCAGGGTCGCGAAGGCGATGGTCGAGAGCGGCACGAAGATGAGCCCGGTGCCCAGGCCCTGGATGAAGCCCGAGCTGATCACCAGGCTCTCGTCCATTCCGAGCGAGAAATCGGCCATCCGGTACATCGAGTAAGCGCACAGGCCGAGGCCCGAGATGATCAGCACCCGCGCGTCGACGCGCTTGATGAGCTGGCCGACCGCGATCATCGAGATCATCGTCCCGACGCCGCGCGGCGCGGTGACGAGGCCGGTCAGCACCACCGGATAGCCCATCAGGGTCTCCAGCATCGGCGGCAGCAGGGCGAGCACCGCGAAGATGATCACGCCGAGGAAGAATCCGAACACCGATCCGAACAGGAAATTGCGGTCGCTGAACAGGCCGAGATCGATGAACGGCTTTTTCGCCGTCGCCATGTGGACGACGAACAGATAGGCGAAGAACAAGGCCGAGGCGCCCTCGATGCAGATTTCGAGCGAGCTGAACCAGTCCTTCTCCTGCCCGCGGTCGAGCATCATCTGCAGCGATCCGATGGCGAGCGCGAGCACCGCGAAGCCGAAGAAATCGAGCCGCACCTTCTCGGCATGCCTGGTCTCGGTCAGGAAGGCGGAGAAGCCCATGAAGGCGACCGCGCCGACCGGCAGGTTGATGTAGAAGACCCAGCGCCACGAGAAGCTGTCGGTCAGCCAGCCGCCAAGGGCCGGGCCGATGATCGGGCCGAGGATCGCGCCCATCCCCCAGACCGCCATGGCCGGGCCGTGCCGTTCGGGCGGGTTGATGTCGAGCAGGATCGCCTGGCTCATCGGCACCAGGGCCGCGCCGAACACGCCCTGGAGCAGGCGGAAGCCGACCAGCTCCTCGAGGCTGGTGGCGATTCCGCACAGGCCCGAGGCGATGGTGAAGCCGACGATCGACCAGAGCATCAGCCGCTTGCGGCCGATCCGGCCGGCGAGCCAGCCGGTGAGCGGAGTCACGATCGCCGCCGCGACGATATAGGAAGTGAGGACCCAGGTGATCTCCTCCTGCGAGGCGGAGACGCTGCCTTCCATGTGCGGAAGCGCGACGTTGGCGATCGTGCTGTCCAGCGAGTTCATCACCGTCGCCGCCATCACCGATGCGGTGATGAACCGGCGGGTCGTCGGATCGGGATAGGCCTGCGTCATCGCCCTAGCGCGCGGGGCGCGCCTTCGGAGCGATCGGCGGCGTGTCGGGGCCGAACAGATGGCGCTGGTGACCGGTATCGACCGTCACCTCGGTGCTGAGCCCGGCATGGGCCGGAATGCCGGCGGGCAGATTCTCGATCTCCAGCTCGACCGGCAGGCGCTGGACGACCTTGACCCAGTTTCCGGTCGCATTTTCCGGCGGCAGCAAGGAGAAGGCATTGCCGGTGCCGGGGCTGAAGCTGGCGACATGGGCGCGAAGCTTCTGGTCGGGGAAGGCGTCGATCTTCACCTCGGCCGGCTGGCCGATCCGCATGTAATGGAGCTGGTTCTCCTTGAAATTGGCCTCGACCCAGATGTGGCGGCCGACCAGGGTGAAGACCGGCTTCGACGCGGTGACGTAATCGCCGACCTGGAGCTGGCTCACCTTGGTGACGATTCCGTCCTGCGGCGCGCGAATGATCGTGTAGCCGAGCTCGAGCCGGGCATGCTCGAGCGCGGCCTCGGCGCGCTGCACGGCGGGCTGGGCGGCGGCCGGCGCGCCGACATTGCCGGAGAGCGAGGCGGCGACGCTCTTCGCCTGCCCGCTGGCATTCCGGATGTTCTCGCGGGCGGTCCGAACCGCGAGCACGGCCTGGTCATACTGGTTCTGCGAGGAGATACCCTCGGCGAGCAATTCCTTCTGCCGCGCCGCCTCGCGCACCGCATAATCGAGCTGCGCCTTCGCCGCCTGGGTCTGCGCCTGCGCCGCCTGGTAATTGGCCTGGAGCGAGCCGACCTGCGTCCTTGCATTGGCGAGATCGGCCTCGGCCTCGGCGACCGCGGTCTTGAACGGCGTCGGATCGAGCGTGAACAGGACGTCGCCGGCGTGGACGAACTGGTTCTCGTGCACCGCGACGGTCACGACATGGCCGCTGACGTTGGACGTTATCTGGACCATGCCCGATTGGAGATAGGCATTGTCGGTCGAGGCGTAGCGGCCGCCGTTCAGATAGAAGAACAAGGCGGCGATGAGCGCGACGACCGGCGCCGCGAGCAGCAGAGGCGTGCGCAGGCGCGATTTGCGCTCGGGGGTTTCCTCCTCGATAAGCTCGTCTCCGATCGCGCCGTGGCCCTTGGCCTGGCCCTCGGGGCGCACTTCCTGCGACATGTCGGCCACGGCGTGAAATTCCTTGCTTGGCGAACGGGAGCGGCGGCGCGGACGGCGCGCGGCAAGCGCCTATTTAGTGCGCCGCAGCAAATAATCTAATGAATGTTGGTCAGATGCTTTATGAGCGCCATTCATGCGCGAGATCGACCTCAACCTGCTCCGGGTCTTCGACGCCCTGATCGAGCTGCGCAGCGTCACGCGGGCGGCGGACCGGCTCGGCCTCACCCAGTCCGCGATCAGCCACGCGCTCGGGCGGCTTCGACTCGCGGTCGACGATCCTTTGTTCGTGCGGCGGCCGGGGGGCTTGCAGCCGACGGCGCGGGCGCTGGAGATCGCGCCCGGAATCCGCCAGGGGCTGACCCAGCTTCGCGGCGCCCTCTCCCCCTCCCCCTTCGATCCGGCGACCGCGGTGCGCCGCTTCCGGATCAGCGCCGGCTCCTATTTCTGCGCCTTGCTGGTGCCGGATCTCGCGGCGCGGGCGCGGGGGCGGGCGCCCGGCATCTCGTTCAGCATCGTCGCGCCGGGGCCGGACCTGCCGAGCCAGCTCGACGAAGGCACGATCGATCTCGCGCTCGGCGCCTTCGGCAAGGCGCCGCCGCGGCTGGTCAGCGAATTTCTGTTCCGCGAGGAATTGGTCTGGGCGGCGCGGGCCGGAAGCCCGATCGTCGCGAAACCCTCCCTGCTGCAGGACCTGCCGCCCGAGCGGCGGCTCGACATCGCCGCCGGCCGCCCGTTCCGCGGCCACGGCTCCTATAGCTGGGAAGGCGGGCTGGAGCGGCGCGTGGTCGCCGTCGCCGCCGCGGCCGACGGGGCGGGCGGCGAGGAAGGCCAGATGACGCTCTACGACGTCCCCACCGCCATCGCCACCGTCGCCGCGACCGATCTCGTCGCCTTGGTCCCGCGCCGCCTGGTCCCGAAAAGCGCCGCGCCGGAGCGGATCGCGATCGTCGAAAGCAGCGCCGAAAGCGGCCTCGACATGGCGATGCTCTGGCACAGCCGCCTCGCCGGCGACGCCGGCCTCTTATGGCTCAGAACGCTGGTGCGGGACTGCCTCGGCGCCGGCGAAGACGGGCAAGCCCCAGTCCCCGAGAAATAGGTATAGTGTCCCCGTATTTAAATGCGGGGACACTATACTTAATTCGTGCCGCCGCGCACCACCTCCCGGCCCGCCGCCTCGCAGCTTGCGACGAGGTCCTCGACGCAGGCGTCGAGGGCGGCTTCGTCGGTCGAACGGACGACGAAATCGGCGCCGACCCTGCCTTCGCGGAAGAAGGGATAGGAGCCGATCTGGCATTGCTCGTGGCGCGCCTCGACCGCGCGGAGGATGTCGGCGACCTCGCTTTCCGGGGTCCAGCAGCCGATCGTCCGCGAGATGAGCGGCCTGCCGCCTTCGAGCGTTCCCGACAGCGATTCCAGCATGATCGTCGCGATGTGCGGCACGCCGGCGAGGATGAAGATGTTGGCGATGCGAATGCCGGGCGCGCCGGACATATTGTTCTCGATCAGAGTCGCGCCTTCGGGCACCCGCGCCATCCGAAGCCGCGTCTCGGTGGCGCCGCCGCGGGTCGCATAATAGGCCTCCAGGATCGCGCGCGCCCTGGGATGGACGACGACCGGAACGCCGAGCGCCGCGGCGATCGCGTCGACCGTCATGTCGTCATGGGTCGGCCCGATGCCGCCGGTGGTGAACAGATAGTCGTTCTCCGCCCTCAGCGCATTCACCGCCTCGGCGATGCGCGGGATCACGTCCGGCACCACCCGCACCTCGTTGAGGCGGATGCCCTGGAGGTTCAGCCAGGCGCCGATCTGGGCGATGTTGCGGTCCTGGGTGCGGCCGGAGAGGATCTCGTCGCCGATCACCAGCAGGGCTGCCGTCCAGATCCGTTCCTCGGCCATGACCCGGCCTTAGCGGGCCGCGAAGGGGTCGCCAAGCAGCCGGGCAAAGCCTATATCGCGGCCATGACCGAATATCAGGCGATCACCGGCGCCGAGCCCATTGCCCGCTCCGGCGCGATCAAGCTCCACGGCCCCGAAGGCTTCGAAGGCATGCGCCGCGCCGGCCGCGCCGCCGCCGAGGTGCTCGACGCGCTCGTTCCGCACGTCGTCCCCGGAATCACCACCCAGGCGATCGACGACATCGTCTATCGCGAGATGCGCGCCCGCGGCGGCGTTCCCGCGACATTGGGCTATCGCGGCTTCACCGGGAGCTGCTGCACCTCGATCAACCATGTCGTCTGCCACGGTATTCCCGGCGACCGCATCCTCAAGGACGGCGACATCGTCAATATCGACGTCACCATCCTGCTCGACTTCTGGCACGGCGACACCAGCCGCATGTACCTGGTCGGCGACGTCCCGGTGAAGGCGAAGCGCCTGGTCGACGTCACCTATGAATGCATGATGCTCGGCATCCAGCAGGCCAGGCCCGGCAACCATCTCGGCGACATCGGCGCCGCCATCCAGGCCCATGCCGAGCGCAGCCGCTACGGCGTCGTCCGCGATTTCTGCGGCCACGGTTTGGGCCGCGTCTTCCACGACGCGCCGGAGGTCGTCCATGCCGGAATCCGCGGCACCGGACCCGAGCTGAAGCCCGGAATGTTCTTCACGATCGAGCCGATGATCAATATCGGCAAGCCCGGCGTGAAGGTGCTCGACGACGGCTGGACCGCCGTCACCCGCGACCGCACCCTCTCCGCCCAGTTCGAGCATAGCATCGGAATCACCGAGGATGGGTGCGAGATCTTCACCGGGAGCCCGGCAGGCCTGGACAAGCCGCCTTACTGACGCGCTTGCGCCGGTCTCGCCCCGCCCGCTATGTTGCGGCGCAGCAGCAGAAGGACCGGCCGGTGAAGAAGATCGAGGCGATCATCAAGCCGTTCAAGCTCGACGAGGTGAAGGAGGCGCTGCACGATGTCGGCGTCTCGGGCATCACCGTCACCGAGGCAAAGGGCTTCGGCCGGCAGAAGGGCCATACCGAGCTTTATCGCGGCGCCGAATATGTCGTCGACTTCCTGCCCAAGGTGAAACTGGAGGTGGTGGTCGAGGACGGGCTTGCCGACCGCGTCGTCGACGCCATCGCCCAGGCGGCGCGGACCGGGCGGATCGGCGACGGCAAGATCTTCGTCATCCCGGTCGAGGAGGCCTTGCGAATCCGCACCGGCGAGCGGGGCTCGGACGCGATCTGAACGGGCTGGGGTCCGGACCCTAGCGACTCGTTCGCAGTCCGCCGCTATGGACCGCACTGACGTGACCGAACCGGACCCTCCCCTCGACGACCACAGGCTGCGCGCGACCATGCCGCCCGAGGAATTGCGCGCCGCGATGCGGACGCTCGGCTACCGCACCCAGGCCGATCTCGCCGCCGCGATCGGGGTCAGCCGCTCGGCGGTCAGCCTCTGGGTCGAAGGCAAGGTCGGAGTCCCCCGCCCGGTCTGCATGCTGCTGAGGATGCTGATCCGCGCCCAGCGGCGGCAATATTAGAGGAACTCCCTTTCCCGAGGAGATGAGGGGGTTCGGCGTCAGAAAACAATTCCCGACACCCGACCCCCTCACCCTGCCCTCTCTCCGCCGGGGAGAGGGAATTGTGGGGGCGGATATCGACCCACCCGCCAAAAGTTCCGCACTTTCCCACGTGAAATATTCACCTGCCGGCGCTCCGGGCTGGACGCTCTTCGCAGGTGCGGCAAAGGCTTGTTGCAGCGCTTCCTGGAATCGCACCGATTCCTGTCGAGGCGAAGCGAAACCGAAACGAGGACAGCATCATGGCGAGCGACGCGGGCAAGATATTATCGCGGATCAAGGACGAGGAGATCGAATGGGTCGACCTCCGCTTCACCGATCCAAGGGGCAAATGGCAGCATCTCTCGATGGTCTCGGGCATCGTCGACGAGGACCAGCTGACCGACGGCTTCATGTTCGACGGCTCGTCGATCGCCGGCTGGAAGGCGATCAACGAGAGCGACATGATCCTGAAGCCGGACCTCGACGCCGTCTATGTCGATCCGTTCAGCGCGACTCCGATGATGGTGATCTTCTGCGACATCGTCGATCCGGGCACGCACGAGCTCTACGCCCGCGACCCGCGCTCGACCGCCAAGCGCGCCGAGGCCTATCTCCAGCAGACCGGCGTCGGCGACACCGTCTATGTCGGCCCCGAAGCCGAATTCTTCATGTTCGACGACGTCCGCTTCGAGGACAGCTACAACGCCTCCTACTTCCGCATCGACGATATCGAGCTGCCGACCAACACCGGCCGCGACTATGAAGGCGGCAACCTCGCCCACCGGCCGCGCGCCAAGGGCGGCTATTTCCCGGTCGCCCCGGTCGACAGCGCCATGGATATCCGCGGCGAGATGGTCTCGACGATGATCGAGATGGGCCTGCCGATGGACAAGCACCATCATGAGGTCGCCGCCGCCCAGCACGAGCTCGGCCTCACCTACGGCACGCTCGTCCAGACCGCGGACCGGATGCAGATCTACAAATATGTCGTCCACATGGTCGCCCAGGCTTACGGCAAGACCGCGACCTTCATGCCCAAGCCGATCGCCAGGGACAATGGGTCGGGCATGCACACCCACCTCTCGATCTGGAACGGCGGCAAGCCGCTCTTCGCCGGCAACGGCTATGCGGGCCTGTCGGAGACGGCGCTCTACTTCATCGGCGGCGTGATCAGGCATGCCAAGGCATTGAATGCCTTCACCAACCCGACGACGAACAGCTACAAGCGCCTCGTCCCGGGCTTCGAGGCGCCGGTCCTGCTCGCTTATTCGAGCCGCAACCGCTCCGCCTCCTGCCGCATCCCCTACGGCGCCGGCGAGAAAGCGAAGCGCGTCGAGTTCCGCTTCCCGGACGCGCTCGCCAACCCCTATCTCGCTTATTCGGCTTTGCTGATGGCGGGCCTCGACGGAATCCAGAACCGCCTCCACCCGGGCGAGCCGATGGACAAGAACCTCTACGACCTGCCGCCGCAGGAGCTGGTCGACGTTCCCACCGTCTGCGGCAGCCTGCGCGAGGCCCTGATCGCCCTCGACCACGACCGCGCCTTCCTGACCAAGGGCGACGTGTTCAGCGACGACCAGATCGACGCCTATATGGAGCTCAAATGGGAAGAGCAGCTCCGCTGGGAGACGACGCCGAGCCCGGTCGAATACGATCTCTATTATTCGTCCTGATCGCCCGATCGGCGACCATGGAGAAGGGGCGTCGGCAAGCCGGCGCCCCTTCTTGCTCCTCCCCGGAACGGGAGGGGGACCATGCGAAGCATGGTGGAGGGGGCCCATCGCCGCGCAGGATCGGGCGGCCGAAGCCGCGTACAGTCAGCCCCCTTCCCGCGGCTCCCGCCCCCACGCGCAGCGCCCAAGATCGATCGGCATCAGGAAGCTGCCGCCGAACTGATTGCCGTGCTGCCATTCGACCTGCGCCTGGACCGGGCCGATCCCTTCTATGTCGATCATCACGCCGCTCCCGACCCGCAGATGGGCCTCGCAATCGGCGCGGAAGCCGAGCGCGGACAGGTCGATCATCCGAATCTCGATGCTGCTCCAATTGTTGGGGCTGAGACGCGTGACCTCGTCGACCGCCAGCCTTTCGGCCCGGCGCTCCACATCCCCGATCGTGTCGGCCCTCGATCCCATGCGCCACCCGTTCGCATCGCGGTCGAACACAGATAGCCGAGCCTGCTTAAGGAAATGCTGCCGGCGGAGCGGCGCTCAATAATCCTTGGACACGCGGACGTTGACGCTCTGCCGGCCGATCGTCGAGACGCTCGACAAGAGGGCGAGCCAGCGGGTGATCTGGAATTCGACCGTCGTCGCCGAATAGCCGCGCGCGTCGGTCACCAGCTCCACATAGACGCGGCGGCCGATATATTTGCCGGCGGCGAGCGCGGTGCCCTGGCCGGTGGTCAGGTCGGCGGGGACGATGCGGATGCGGTCGAGCCCGGTCGCGGCGCGCACGCGGTTGATCGGATCGAGCCCGCCGCCGCTGGCGTTGAGCGAGGCGACCGCGGCGGCGAGCTGCAGCGCCTCGGGCGCCGAGAGGTTGGTGATCGAGGTTCCGAACAGCAAACGGGCCAGCAGTTCGTCCTCGGGCAAAGCCGGGGTGCTGGTGAAGGCGATCTCGGGCTTGTCGCCGCGCCCGGTCACCCGGATCGTCGCGTCCACCCCCTGCACGCCGCCGGCGGCGGTGATGTCGAGCACCGGGTTGATCGGGCTCTCGCCGAGGAAGCGTATCTCTCCCCTTTGCAGGTCGAAGCGGCGCCCGGCGAAATCGTAGGTGCCGCGGAACAGGTCGGCGCGGCCGCTGATCCCGGGATCGGTGACGGTGCCGCGGATATGGAGATTGGCGCCCCATTCGCTGTTGATGCCGAGCCCGGTGACCTTGAGGCCGTTGCGGGTCTGGACGGCAAGATCGAGCGTCCAGGGGGCGAGCGGCCTGGCCTCGGGCCGCTCGCCCGACGGAAGGTTGAGGTCGCGCACGTCGAGCCGCGCCACCTGGGCCGAGGCGGCGGCGGCGCCGAGCCGGAAGGTTCCGCCCACCAGCCGGACATTGCCCGAGATCGTGCCGGTGCCATGGGCGGCGCGGATCGCGATCGGCCCGGTCACCTGTGCCTTGATGTCGTCGCGGTCGAGCATCTGCGCGGCGTCGGCGTCGAGCGCGAGGTCCATTCCGAAGCCGCCGGCGGCGCCAAGATCGAAGCGGCCATGGCCGGTGACGGTCCCTTTGCCTTTCGTCGTTCCGGAGAAGCGGTCGATGACGAGGCTCGAGCCGCCGAACGTGCCGCGCGCCTGGACGTTGTCGATCACGGTTCCGGTCACCGCGCTCTCGATCCGCGCCTTGTCGGCCTGGAGCGAGCCGCGAATCCGCGGATCGTTCAGCGTCCCGGTCGCGTCGGCGCCGACCGCAACCGGGCCGCTGACGTCGAGCAATTCGATCCCGGTCAGCCGCCACAGCGTGTCGGCGGGGCCGTCATAGCGAAGCTGCGCGAACATCGGCGCCCGCGCCAGCCGCTCGAAGATCGGGCCGCCGCCCGCGACCGGCGCCAGCCGCGCCTGCGCCCGGCCGACGATCTTGCCCTCGCTCGCGGCGACCGCGCGGATGCCGGCAATGCCGTCCTGGAGCCGCGCCGCGACTGCGATGTCGACCGGCTTCGAGGAGAGGACGAGGCCGGAGCGGGTGAGGCCGCCGATCCTGAGGTCCGCCGATCCGCCGGGCGCGCCGCCATTGCTCGGGAAACGGTAGGCGAGCGATCCCGAAGCGGTGCCGCCAAGGCCGAGATCGGGCCAGAAGATGTCGAGCACCGACAGCGGCATCTTGTCCAGGCGCGCGTCCAATTCGCTGGTCGGGCCGCCGAACAGGCCCGAAAGCCGGGCCTGGCCGCCGGCGAAGGAAATCCCCGCCGACTGCAGCCGCCACGCCGCGCCCTCGCGAACGAGGATGGCCGGCTGGGTGAGCGCGATCGCCCGCCGGTCCAGCGTGCCATGGCCTTCGATCCGGTAGCGGCCGGGGCTGACGCCGACCGACGTGTCGAAGGCGAAGGCGCGGCCGCGCGTGCCGGTCAGATGGGCGTCGATCCGGCCGCTGCCGCCCTTCAATTCGCCCGAGGCGTCGAGGCTGGCGAGGAAGAGCGGGCCTTGGCTGAGGCCGCGCGCGCTGAGCGTCCCGCGGAGATTCGTGCCGGCCGGATCGAGCAGGATCACGCCCTGCAGCCGGCCGCCGCGCACCGCGAAGGCGGGCGGGCCGGCGAAATGGGCGTTGTCGGCCTGGATGTCGGCCGCGATGCGCTGGACGTTGCCGACCGGATCGAAAGTCAGCCGGCCCGATAGGCCGCCGCCGGCGAGGTCGAGCCGGCCGGTGAAGCCGCCCGGATCGGAGCGGAGGCTGCCGCCGGCATGGGCGCCGGCGACGTTCAGGGCCGCGACCTGGATGATTGCCGGCTGGCCGCCCGGCAGCAGGATCGCGCCGTTGCCGGTGAACGGCCCGAGCGTCGACCCGCCCGCGGCGCGCCAGGCGAAGCCCGACGCCGTCGGATCGAGGTCGAGCTGGACGTCGGCGAGGCCCATCGCATCGTTCGGCCGGGCGAGGCGGATGGCGAGCTTCGGATGGTCGATCGCGCCGTCGAGATGCATATTGAACGGGCCGTAGCTTGCCTGGCGCCCCGAAGCGTCGATCAGGAAGGTGCCGTCGCGGCGGCGATACCCGCGTCCCGTCAGGACGATCCCCGGCGCCTTCAGCCGCATGTTGGCGAAGTGGAGGACGAGATCGGTGCCGCGGACGAGGTCGGTCTCGATCTCGGGCAGGCCGCCGGCAAGCCCGGCGAGGAATCTGTTGTCGAAGCGGCGCATCCAGGCATGGCCCTTGCCGGTCACGACCGAGCCGTGGCCGCCGGGGCCGGGCACCACCCTGAGCTCGGTCGTCACGTCGACGATGCCGAGGCCGGGAATCAGGTAGCGGGTGAGGCCGCCCGACAGGACGACATGATAATCGCCGGTAACGAGGTCGACGAACAGGCTGAGCCTGCTCTTCAATTTATCCGATACGAGGTCGAGCCCGGCGCCGGTCAGCACCTTGTCGGTGACCTTGAGCAGGCCCTCGATGCGAAGATTGGCGAGGATGCCGCCGGCGACGTCGCCGACCCCGGTCACCCGCCGCGCCGAGAGCCGGATCGGGACCGCCACCGGCGCGTTCGAGAGCTGCCCCCTTCCCTCCGCGACCACGTCCTCGAAGCCGGTCTCGTCGAAGGCGATATGCGGCGCGCTCAGCCGATAGGCGAAGGTGGCGCGGGCGAACGGGCCGTCGAGCACCGCCGCAAGCCGCACCTTCTCGCCCTTCATGTTCGGGAACAAGGCGGTCGGCTGGAGGAGGTCGACGCCGATCCGAAGCATGCGGAAGCTGCCGTGGGCGAGGTCGAGCGTGCCGGCGCTCTCGACCTTGAGCGCGGCGGAGCGGAGCGAGAGGCGGGCGTCGAGCCGGCGGTCGGCCAAGGTGGCGAGGCCGCGGATTCGGACGATCGGCGCGCTCAGCCTCTGCTTCTTGCCGGTCCAGAACAGGGACGGCGCCGCCCAGCCGCCAAGGCCGAACCGCCCCGACCGCGCGTGCAGCGCCAGCCGTGCGGCGCGGCGGCCGGAGATGTCGAGGCCGGCCTGGCCGTCCCAGGCGCTCCAGCTCCCCTTTCCGCCGACGTCGAGCCGGATCGGCCGGTCGGTGCCGATCAGGGCGCCGATCGTGCTTCGCGCCGGCGCCTCGACATGCATGCCGAGGTCGAACCGGTCGCGGTCCGGCTCGGCGTCGAGGTCGAGCGAGAGCCGGTCGCCGCCGCCCTTCACCGCCGCCTGGGCGCGGACCAGGGCCCGCCCCCTGCGGACCTCGGCCTCGCCGGCGAACGAGGCGATGCGCCGCTCGCCGGCGACCGCCTTGCCGATCACCAATTGGGCGACGTGCAGCCTGCCGATATGGATGTCGAAGCCGGGGAGGATCGGGCCGGGCCTCTCGCTCGGCCGAAGCACCGGCAGGCGGCCAAGGATCGCGGTCTCGGCATCGGCATCGTTGACGATCAGCCGGTTGGTGATCCAGCCGAGCGGCTGCCAGTCGAGCCGGACCAAAGGCGATTCCGCGAACAGGCCTTTCGTGTCGTAGAGCCGCACGTCGCGAAGCGCGGTCCGGCCCCAGATCGAGCCTTCGATCCGGCCGATCCGGATCCTGAGCCCCGAACGCGGCGCCAAGGCCGCGATCCGGTCGGCGAGGAAGCGGTGGCCGGGACCGGTGTCGAGCAGGGCCGCGCCAGCGACGACCAGGAAGGCCAGGGCAAGAGCGAGCCCGACGACGAACCGGGCGAGGCGCGACAGCCAGCGCCGGCGGCGGCGCTTGAGCGGAGGCGCTTCGGTGGCTTCGTCCTCGTCCATCAGAAGGCCTGGCCCAATGAGACGTAGACGGCGATCCGGCTCTCGCCGGTCTGGCGGTCGATCGGCGTCCCGACGTCGACGCGGATCGGGCCGAAGCGCGTATAGTAACGCACCCCAAGCCCGGTGCCGAAGCGGAGCTGGTCCACCCGCGGCAGCGGCGTCGTCGAGATGTTGCCGGCATCGAGGAAGGGCACGATCCCCCAATTGCCGAACCGCACGCGCGCCTCGATCGAGAATTCGGCGAGACCGCGGCCGCCGATCGGATCGTGGAAGACCGGGTCCTTGGGCCCAAGCTCCTGATAGCCGAAGCCGCGCACCGATCCGCCGCCGCCGGCATAGAAACGCCGCGACGGCGCGATCATGTCGCGCGAGGCGCCGAAGATGGTGCCGAGCCGGGCCCGGCCGGCAAGGACGACATGATCGGTCAAAGGCTGGTAGAAGCTGCCGTCGAGCTGCAGCCGCGAATAGCCGAAGACGACATTGTGGAGCGACAGCTCGGGCGAGAAATGGACCGAGAGGCGATAGCCGCGGGTCGGATCGAGCAGGTCGTTCGACCCGTCATAGGAAAGCGCCGCCGGCGCGGCCATGATGAAGAAGGTGCGGTCGCGCGTCGTGAGGGTGGTGAGGTCGACGTCGCGTTCGTCGGTGGCGATCAGCTCGCCGCCCAATGACCAGGTCCATTTCTTCTGCCAGATGATGTTGGTCTGGCGCTCGAGGCTCGCCGCCATCTGGAAGGTCCTGGCGGCGTAGGCCGGCCGGTCGACATGGCTCGCCGCCACCTGCGCGTTCAGCACCTGGTCGCGGCGCAGGAAGTCGTTCATGCGGAGGATCGCCGAGAGCGACTGCTCCTGGGTGCCGAGCACGCCCTGGAAGGTGACCGCGCCTTCGGGCTCGATCAGGTTGCGGTGCTGCCAGCTCAATTGCAGCCGCGCGCCCTCGCCTGTGCCATAGCCGGCCTCGCCGGCGATCGTGTGGACCGGCGCCCGGCCGAGCGAGACGGCGATGTCGACCGTCTTTGGCGCCTGGCCCTCGACCGTCCTGACGCTCACCCGCGAGACGATTCCGGTCGCGACCAAAGCGCGGCGCAGATCCTCGACCAGGTCGGCGCGATAGGCGTCGCCGGGATGGAAGCGTGCGATCGCCTGGATGTGGCGGGCGGTGAAGACCGGCTTGCCCTCGACGAGGATCCGGCCGAAGCGCCGCGCCCCGTTCGGCTTCACCGGCAAGGTGAGGCTTGCCATGTGGGTCGCATGATCGACAGCGATGTCGAGCTTGCCGAGATCGGCGAAGGCGAAGCCGCGGCGGCCGAGCGCCACGTCGAGCGCCTGCTCGGCCTGGTTGACCTTCTCGGCATCGACCGGATCGTTCGGATGGACGGCGAAGGCGGCGCGGAGCGCCTCCGCCTCCGGCCCGGCCTGGTCGAGGCCCGGCAGGTCGACGGTGCCGAAACGGTAGAGCGCGCCAGGATCGGCGGCGAGCGTCACCTTGATCGTGCCGCCGGCGGCAGGGGCGGCGGTCACATTGGTCTCGACCTCGGCATCGTAATAGCCGCGGCTGCGCAGCAGATCGACGAGCAGGCCGGAATCCTCGCGCGCGCGGCGGTCGATCTGGGCGGCATTGGCCGCTTCCTTGCGCCGCGCCTCCAGGGTCGAGAGCTGGTCGAATTGCGGCCGGATCGCGGACTCGGTCGCGGCGTCGAGCCCGCTTATCCCGACGCTGTAATGAAGCTCGGTCGCCGCGTCGGAGACGCCGCCCGCCGGAGCGGGCGGCGACGGCGCCGATGGCGTGGACGGCGGCGCCGGCACGGGCGTCGGCGCCGGCGCCGGCGCGATCGGACTGGCGGCCTCGGGCTGCTGGAGGTCGGGCCAGGGCACGCCGAGATCGGGCAAGGGCGCGAGCGGCGCCGACGGATCGGGCACCGGCTCGGACGGCTGCGAAGCGGGTTGGGTCGCCGGCTGAGCCATTGCGGCGGACGAACAGCAGAGCAGAGCGGCGGCCGGAAGCGCAGCCCAGGGAAGCCGCCCCGCAACGACTGGATACATCGCCCGGAACCTACAAGCGGCGCCCCCCGGCCGCCAGCCTGATTCGGCCGGCATCCCTCCTCCCCCCTCCTGGGAGAGGGGTATTTCTAGTGAAGCGCGCCGCTGATCGTCTCGTCGCGGAGCATCATGATCATCCGCTCGATCTGCCGCCAGCGGCAGAAATGGACGAGGTTGCCGAGGTCGCGGCTGGCGCCCGCCAGGCGCGAGGCCTCGGATTCCGCATAATCCCCGAATCTCTCGATGAGGCTCGCCGCTTCCGCCAGAGCGGCGCGGTCGGCGAGGTGGACGTCGTGGCGCAATTGGCTCCCCTTTTTCCTGCCGCCTTTCGTAGCAGCGCAAGGTTGCAAGAGTGCGAGGCGACAGGGTGAAGCGGAAATTCACCATCGCCACTGGCGGGGCGGGCATGGATTTGCCATGGCGGCGGCCATGAAGAATGCGGGCAGGTACAGGCAGGCGGGCGGCGCGATCCTGGCGATCGCGATCATCGCCGGAACGGTGGCTGGAACGATGGTCGGCCAGTCGAGCATCGGCTTCCTGGTCGGCGCTGGGGCCGGCGTGCTGCTCGCGATCCTGATCTGGCTGAACGACCGGCGGAAGGACTGACCGCCCGGCCGGAAGCGGTGGTCCTCATTGTTTGCCGCGATTTCCGAGTCGCTCAGCGGCCGGGCGCGGAGATCTTGCCGAGGTCGGTGATGGCGCCGCGCAGGCGGTGGCCGCGGTCCGACGACAGCGGCTGCGGCTGGGGCGCCGGCACCCCGGGGTGCGGAGGCTCGAGAGCCTGCTGCTTGCGGCCGAGGCCGCTCTCGAAACGGCGCATCAGGCGGGCGAGCGACTGGTCGTCCGTCTCCGCGCCATGGCCATCCTCCTCGGCGGCATCCTCGTCATACTCTTCCTCGCCCTCGTCGAACGACGGATGGGCTGGGTGCGACGGGGCGGGCATTTCCACGCTCTCGCAATCGGGCTGGGGAACCAGGAAGGGCGGCAGCGGATCGGGCGCGCGTGCCCGCACCGGCTCGGGCTCGAACGCCGGTTCGGGCCGGGGCTCCGGCTCCCAGGCCGGCGCGTCGGCCTGCTCGGGCTCCGGCAGTGGCTGCCAGGCGCGCGCGTGATCGGGCTCCGGAACGGGCGCCCAGGCCGATGCCTGCTCATGCTCGGGGACCGGCTCCCAGTCGGCGACCGGCTGGGGCGCGCGGACCGTCTCCGGCTTCGGCTCCAGCGCATCGTCCGGCGCGAGCGCCGCCTCCGGCGCGAGCTCGAACGGCTCGTCGTCATAGGGATCGCCGAGATCGCGGCCGGCGAAGAGCGGGCGGCGCGACGGCGCGTCGGGATGGGCGTCGGCGCGGCGCAGGCGCGGCGCGGCTTCCTCGTCCGCGGGGGCCGGGGCGGCCTTGGGCGCGCCGAGGCTGTCGAGCGCGCGCATCAGGGTCCAGACGAAGGCATAAGCAAGGCCGGCGACGACGAGGACGACGGCAAGCCGCGCCTTCGCGCCGAGCGGCGGATGCGCCGCCGCGACCAGGTCCGGGATATGGCTCGCGAGGATCAGCCGCGCGAAAAGCGCTTCCGGCATCGCGTAGAAAGCGAAGGCCGCCGACAGAGCGGCGAGCGCAGCGACGCCATTGTCGAGCAGGCCGCCCTTGCCGGAAAGTAGGTTCGCTTTCGCCATTATCGCGCCTTGCCGATCAGCTGTTGGTAAGCGGGCATGTAACTGGAAATATTTGACGACCAGTTACGATCCCGCTCGACGAAGGCGCGGGCGCGGTCGCGGCGCTGGTCCCAGAGCGGGCGGTTGGCGAAGAGCGTGTCGAGCGCCCCGGCAAGCGCCTCCGGATCGCCGGCGGGGAAGAGCGTCCCAGTCACCCCGTCCTCGATCAGTTCGCGATGGCCGCCGACATTGGAGGCGACGACGAGCTTGCGCTGGGCCATCGCTTCGAGCGGCTTGAGCGGGGTCACCAATTCGGTCAGCCGCATCTTCTTGCGCGGATAAGCGAGGATGTCGATCAGGCCGTAATAAAGCTCGACCTCGTGATGCGGGACCCGGCCGATGAAGTGGATGCGGTCGCTGGCCGGCGAGGCCTCGGCCTGCGCCTTGAGCGATTCCTCCATCGGACCGCCGCCGACCAGCAGCAGATGCGCCCTGGGCCTTTTTGCGAGGAGGAGCGGCATCGCCGCGATCAGGTCGTCCAGCCCCTCATAATCGTAGAATGAGCCGACGAAGCCGATCACGTCCGCCCCCCGGAGGCCGAGGCGCCGGGCAAGATCAAGGTCGGGCAATGGCGGGTCGCCGAACAGGTTCATGTCGACGCCGTTGGGGGCGACGATGATCTTGGCCGGGTCGATGCCGCGGGCGACGAGGTCGCGCCGCAGCCCCTCGCAGATCACCGCCACCGCATCGGCGCGGCGCGCCGCATAGGTTTCGAGGCTGCGGGTCAGGCGGTAGCGGAGCGACCCTTCGGTGCCGGTGCCGTTGCCGACCGCCGCATCCTCCCAGAAGGCGCGGATCTCGTAGATCAGGGGAATCCCCCGCCGCCGCGCCACCGGCAGAGCGGCGAGCGCGTTCAAGACCGGCGAATGGACGTGGAGCCGGTCCGGCTTCCATTCCTCCGTCAGCCGGTCGAGCCGTTCCTCCAGCGCCTTGATCTCGCGCCATTCGCGCAGCGGCGTCGGAGCGGAAGCGGGCGGCTCGGTGCGATGGAAAATGATGTTGTCGACCAATTCGGGATCGGCGGCGAAGCCCCCCTGCCGCGCGCCGGTCAGGCAGGCGACCTCCAGCCCCCTCGCCTTCTGCGCGGTCACGATCGCGCGCGTGCGGAACGTATAGCCGCTGTGGAGCGGCAGGCTGTGGTCGAGCACATGGAGGATGCGCATGCGGCAGGCTGTGCCACAATTGGCTTAACGGCCCGTCAACCGGGGGCGGCTAGACGCTTCCCACGAGGAGCCGGCATGATCGACGATTTCGCCTTGTTGCTGAGCCACGGGCTGATGCTGCTCGCGGCGTGGCGGCTCCTGTCGCGGCCGGACCTCGACGATCCGGCGCTGCTTCCGCCCGAGCCGGCGCCTGCGAAGGCGCGCGCCGGCACCCGTTTCCAATTCCGCAAGGCCGCGCCGGGTGCGTGACCTCTTCTTCGTCTTCTACCTGGTCGGACTGCTCGCGCTCGGCTTCCGCCGGCCGTTCCTGTTCGTGCTTGCTTATGCCTATGTCGACATCGTCTCGCCGCAGCAGCTTTCCTATTTCCTGCTGAACCGGATCCCGCTGTCGCTGATCATCGCCGGTCTCGCGGTCGCGGGCTGGCTGATCTCGGACGACAAGAAGGGCCTCAAGGTCGCGCCGCGCCAGGTGCTGATGCTGGCCCTGCTCGCTTATGCGGCGGTCACCACGCTCCACGCCGATTTTCCGATGGAGGCAGCGGCCAAATGGTCCTGGGTGTGGAAGGCGATGATCTGGGCGATCTTCCTCCCGCTCGCCTTGCGGACGCGGCTCCGGGTCGAATCCTACCTCCTGTTCATGACCCTGTCGGCGGCGGCGATCGTCATCGTCGGCGGGATCAAGACGATCGTCTCGGGCGGCGGCTATGGCGAGCTCAACCTGATGGTCGACAGCAATAGCGGCCTCTACGAGGGCAGCACGATCTCGACCATCGCCATCGCGATCATCCCGATCATCCTCTGGCTGGCGCGCCACGGCACCATCTTCCCGAGGGACTGGCGCGTGCGGGTGTTCGCCGGCGGGCTGATCTTCGCCTGCTTGCTCATCCCGGTCGGAACCGAGGCGCGGACGGGGCTCATCTGCATCGCCGTCGTCGCCTTCCTGCTGCTTCGCGACATGAAGCGTCGTTTCCTCTACGCGCCGCTGATCGCCGTCGCCGGGCTCTGCGCCGTGCCGTTCCTGCCGCACAGCTTCTCGTCGCGGATGGAGACCATCGGTGGCTACCAGGCGGACAGCTCGGCCGCCTCGCGCCTCGCCGTCTGGGCCTGGACCTGGGACTATGCCCAGCATCATCCGATGGGCGGCGGCTTCGACGCCTTCCGCGGCAACCGGCTCCAGGTGACGATCACCAGCGACATGGGCGTCGGCGACGCGCAGGACACCAGCCAGCAGGTGATGATCGACGAAGGCCGCGCCTATCACAGCTCCTATTTCGAGATGCTCGGCGAGCAGGGCTTCCCGGGCCTGTTCATGTTCCTCATCCTCCACTTGACCGGCCTGGTGCGGATGGAGGTGATAAGGCGGCGCTACCGCAGGACCGAGGACGCGCAGGAAAAATGGATCGCCCCGCTGGCGACCGCGCTGCAATCGGCGCAGATCGTCTATCTGGTCGGGTCCTTCTTCGTCGGCATCGCCTTCCAGCCCTTCGTCCTCGGCCTGGTCGGGGTGCAGATCGGCTTCGATACATTGGTCGGGCGCGGGAGCCGCGAGGAATCGCGCAAGGGCTGGCGCCGGCCGCCCGTGCCGCAGGCGGCGGGGTAGGCCCGAATCTCCTCCCCGCTCGCGGGGAGGGGACCGGCCGTAGCCGCAGGCGAAGGCTGGTGGAGGGGGGGGGTCGGGCCGGGTGCTGAACCCTCTCACCACCATGCGCGTGCTGGAGCGAGATCACCCTCCCGGGGAAGATTTAGGGGGGTCGTGCCAGGTGCTGACCCCCCTCCACCGCCGTTCCGGCGGTCCCCCTCCCCGTCCCGGGGAGGAGATGGGGGCTTCAGGCCGCTGCCGGCGCCTCGGCTTTCTCGATCACGCCCACCACCGCTTCGACGAAGGCCGGGATGTCGTCGGGCTTGCGGCTGGTGACGAGATTGCCGTCGGTCACCGCTTCCCGGTCGACCACTTCGGCGCCGGCGTTGCGGAGGTCGGTTCGGATCGAGGGCCAGCTCGTCACCGTGCGGCCGTCGAGCAGGTCGGCCTCGGCGAGCAGCCACGGCCCGTGGCAGATGGCGCCGACCGGCCGGCCGGATCGGGCGAAGTCGCGGACCGTCTCGACCACCGTGGCGTCCATCCTGAGCTTGTCGGGATTGGCGACTCCGCCGGGCAGGACGAGCGCGTCGAAATCGTCGGCATCGACATCGCCGATCGTCACGTCGACCCTTGCGGTCCGGCCCTTGTCGCCCCTGATCTCGCCCTCCTTGAGCGAGGCGAGGGTCACGTCGGCGCCTTTCTCCTCGAGCAGGCGCCGGGTTTCGAGCAGCTCCGAATCCTCGAAGCCGTCGGTTGCGATCATCAGGATCCTGGCGTCCGAAATCTCCGGCATGATGCGCTCCTTTTTGCGGGACTCTCGTTCGTCCAACGGGCGCCCGCCGCCGCCGTTCCGGAACGAAGCCGCGGCACCGGCGATTTAGGGCCGCAATGCTCCTTTATGTCGACGACCGGTCGCTCCCCGGCATCACCCGCAAACGCAAGGGCCGCTACTGGATGTATTTCCATCCCGACGGCAGCCGCGTCGCCGACCGCGAGGAGATCGACCGGCTGAACGCGATCGGCATGCCGCCGGCCTATGTGCGCTGCTGGTTCTGCCCGAAGCCGAACGGCCACATCCAGGCGACCGGCTACGATTCGCGCGGGCGCAAGCAATATCGCTACCATCCCGATTTCCGGGCGCGGCAGGAAAGCCGCAAATATGAGAAGATGGCCGCCTTCGGCCGGGCGCTGCCGAAGCTGCGCAAGAGAATCGAGGAGGATATCAAGGGCAAGCCGACCGCTTACGAGACGGTGCTGGCCGGCGTCCTCCGGCTGATCGACGAGACCTGGATGCGGGTCGGCAGCGAGGAATATGCGAAGGAGAATAAGAGCTTCGGCGCGACGACCCTGCGCAACCGTCACGCCAGGATCGAGCGCGGCCGGCTGAAGATCGCCTATACCGGCAAGCACGGCATCAGGCGCAGCTGCACGATCGCCGATCGCAACCTCGTCCGCATCGCGCGGCGGACCCAGGACCTGCCCGGCCAGCATCTGTTCGAATATGTCGACGATGAAGGCGAGGTCCGGCCGGTCGGCTCGTCCGACGTCAATCTCTATCTCAAGGAGGCGATGGGCGACGAATTCACGGCCAAGGATTTCCGCACCTGGGGCGCGAGCGTCATCGCCTTCGAGACGATGATCGAGACGATCGAGGAGAAAGGGAAGGTGAAGCTGAAGAACGTGATCGAGCCGGTCGCCGAGGCGCTCGGCAACACGCCCGCGATCAGCCGCAAATCCTATGTCCACCCGGCGCTGATCGAGGCGGCCCGGAATTCGGATGCGGCCGGCGAATACAGGCTGCCGCGCGCCACCAAATATCTCTCCGCCGCCGAGCGCGGGCTGATCGGCTTCCTCGACGCGCCGCCGAAAGCGGCGACGCGGGTGGACGGGAAGGCGGTTGTTCGGGCAAAGACCGGGACGAAACGGGCGGAGGCGAGGATGGCGGCCGAGGCGGAGCGGGAAGCCTGATGGCGGGGTTGAGGTCGATCGTCCAGCATTCGCCCGCGCCCGCCGGCCCTCCGGCGCCGGAGCATATCGGCGCGGAGCTCTCGGACCGGATCACCGCGCTCGCCGCCGCTTTCTACCAGTGGGTGAGCGGCAACATCCTCGGAATCATCATCGCCGCAGCGATCGGAACCGGGCTTGCGCTGGCGATGATCGGGATCCGATCGCTCGGCTGCAGGCTGATCGCGAAGCTCGGCACCGATCCGCACTGGCCGGTGATCTTCGCGCGCGTGCTCGCCAAGACCAAAGCCTATTTCATCATCCTGCTCTCGGCCGAATTGGTCGCCCGCCACGCCGACACGCCGCCGGCGGTGATGGGCCTGATCCACGCCTTGTTCGTCATCGCCTTCGCGATCCAGGCGGCGGTCTGGGCGCGCGAGCTGGTGCTCGGCTATATCGAGCATCGCGTCGGCCCCGATGCCGGCAGCTCGACCCTTGGCTCGGCGGTGGGGATCATCCGCCTGCTGGCGACGGTCGCCCTGTTCGCGGTCGCCCTGATCCTCGTCCTCGACAATCTCGGCGTCAACGTCACCGGCCTCGTCGCCGGGCTCGGCATCGGCGGCATCGCCATCGGCCTCGCCGCCCAGGGCATCTTCTCGGACCTGTTCGCCGCGCTCTCGATCCTGTTCGACAAGCCCTTCCGCCGCGGCGACGGGATCAGCTTCGGCGACGTCTCCGGCTCGGTCGAGCAGATCGGCCTCAAGACCACCCGAATCCGCTCGATCACCGGCGAGCAGGTGATCGTCGCCAACGGCAAGTTGCTCGAGCAGCAGATCCACAATTTCGCCTATCTGCGCTTCCGGCGGGTGGTGCTGAAGCTCGGCCTCATCCGCCAGACGCCGCCGGACACGTGCCGCGCGCTTCCGGCGATGCTGAAGGAGATCGTCGAGCGGCACGACAAGACCAAGATCGTCCGCTCCGGAATGATCGGCTTCGGCGATTCGTCGCTCAATTTCGAGCTGCAGTTCGACGTCCACTCGACCGATTACGAGTTCGTCTACCGGACCAAGAGCGACATCTGCATCGAGATCATCGACGCCTTCAATCGCGCCGGCATCCAGCTCGCTTATCCGAGCCAGGTCGGCCTCACCGCCGGCCCCGACGGCCGCGTGCTTGCGCCCGATGCGGGTGAGGACGAGATCGCGCCGGCCGAGGCGCCCGGCCACGAACCGCAAGGGCAGGAAGGCTAGGCTGAATCGACATTCAGCACCAGAAGGCGATCGAGGCGACGTGTAGGCTGGCGAGGTAGTTTTCGGGTCGTCGGTCGTAGCGGGTGGCGATGCGCCTGAGTTGCTTGAGCTTGCCGATGCTGCGCTCGATCATGTTG
>DASUHH010000071.1:0-25498 GCA_036273615.1 Allosphingosinicella sp.
AGCGCGCTCACATTCTCGCCCGCCGCCATCCGCGACAGCACCCCAAGCTTGAAATCCCGGCTGAAACGCCTCTGATCCGCTTCCTTCGTCATCTCGTCCTCCATACAGGAGAACTGTCACCCTTTTTCCTGTCTCATTCCAAGGGGGCACTACACGTGCAAGAACCCCTAATTGACCGGTTTCGGCATCCGCCATAGCCCGTTGCCATGTCCCGCCCGCTGCGCCTGGTTCTCCTCGGCATACCGTATCATGTGACGCAGCGGGGAAGCCGGCGAGAGCCGACTTTTCAAGGACGGAGATAATGTGCGCGGGGAGAGTATTCTTTTGCGCTGAGGAGGCTCGCCTCGCCGGACAGGGGAGCTTAGGATCGCGGCCGCCTAAGCCGAGAGCCGTCGGAGAAATATTCTGATCCAGCACCTGCGCAAGATGGAAGAAGTGAACGGGCTCGATCCCTCGCGCTTTCGCGCCGAGATCGTCGGACGCTACGAGCCGGTCGTGCTGCGCGGGCTCGTGTCGGATTGGCCGGCGGTGCAGGCGGCGCGCCGCTCGGCGGCCGACGTTGCCGATTATGTCCGTGGCTTCGACCATGGGGCGCCCATCGAGGCATTCGTGGGGCCACCGGAGATTGGGGGGCGCTTCTTCTACGGGTCCGATCTCGCCAGCTTCAACTTCGAACGGCAGCGTACGAAGATCGGCGACTTGCTGCGTTTCCTGCTGATCTCAGTCGGGGAGGAAACCACCCGTTCGGTCTATGTCGGTTCCGCGCCCATTCCCGAAATCCTGCCCGGCTTCGCCGAGGAGAACAGGCTGCCTCTGCTCGACGGAATCCCGGCCGTTCCGCGCATCTGGATCGGGAATGCGACGGTGGTCAGCGCCCATTTCGACGAATCGGACAATATCGCCTGCGTCGTCGCCGGGCGGCGGCGTTTCACTTTGTTTCCGCCGGACCAGGTCGGCAATCTCTATGTCGGGCCGCTCGATTTCACCATGGCGGGGCAGCCGGCGAGCATGGTGAAGGTCGGCGATCCCGATTTCGAGACCCATCCGCGCTTCCGCGAGGCGCTCGCGGCGGCGCGCGTGGCCGAGCTCGAGCCGGGCGACGCCGTCTACATCCCCACCATGTGGTGGCACAATGTCGAGGCGCTCGACCCGTTCAACATCCTCGTCAATTATTGGTGGCAGGATCTGCCGCCGGACAACGGCTCCGCCTTCGAGGCGATGGTGCACGGCATCATGGCGATCGGGACCCTGCCCGCCTACCAGCGCGCCGCCTGGCGCGCGATGTTCGAGAATTATGTCTTCCGGCCGGACGGCGGCGATCCCGCCGCGCATCTGCCGCCGGCACAGCGCGGCATCCTCGCCGAATCGACGCCGCAGCTGCGCCAGCGCATCCGCCAGTTCCTGATGCGCGCGCTTGGGCGCTATTGATTTTTGTCGGATTGCCCCGGCGCGTGCGGGAAGCGCAGCGCCTCATAATAGCTCAGCGGATGGGCCGGCGGCGCGACGCCCGGGGGCAAAGGGCGGTGCGAGATGCTCTGGAAGTAAGCGATGCAGGCGTCACGCCACCACTGGGCCTCCTGCTCCTGGATGGTGAGGAAGGCGGAGACCTCCGCAAATCGCGCTTGGTCGACGAGCGGCTCCAGCCCTGCCCAGGTCCGTCGCATCCGCCGCACCTTTTCGACGCCGCCGGTGTAGCGCAGGACCAATTCGTCCCAGAGGGTGCGGCCGGTGTCGAGCCGAGTGTCCCACGGCACATGGTGGAACCAGAGCAGGTAATCGTCGCCGACGGTGCGCAGATCGGCGAAGCGCCGCGCCACTTCGGGCGCATATTGGGCGACGGCGTTGCTGCCGGTCGCGGTGCGGTCGAAGCCGATGCCCTTCGCGTCGGCGCGATGGAAATAGACCGGGTTCCAGTCCGGCCGCTTCATATTGTCCACCCAGGGCGCCGGGCCGTAATGATGGTCCGATCCCATCAGATGGGCGAGGCCGAGCGGGGTCATGTAATCGACCACCGCCTGGCGCGATCCCATCATCATCGGCACGATCGCCTTCACGAGCCGCGGGTCGTTGCCCCAGGTCATCCGAGTCCATTCCTCGGCGATATCGCGCGCCTTCATCCCGGGATTCCAGGCGAGGCGGCCGAAGGCGTACCAGTTCGCCTGGTCGAATTGCGATCCGCTCCAGTTGCGGTCGGTGCCGGTATTGGCGACCCCGGCCATGAGGGTGAGGCCATGGCCGTCGAGCGTCCCGTCGACCACCTTCGCCACGGTCGAGCCCGGCCCGCGCGCATGGGTGTCGGAGGACAGCACCTCCTCCCACATCGTCCCGAGATAGGCGAGGTGGGTGGCGAAGCCGAGATATTCCTTGGTGATCTGCACTTCGAGCCCGAGCGGCGTCTCCGGCATCGCGCCGAACAAAGGATGGAAAGGTTCGCGCGGCTGGAAGTCGAGCGGTCCGTTCTTCACCTGCAGGACGACGTTGGGCGCGAACCTGCCGTCGAGCGGCTTGAACTCGTCATAGGCCTGCTTGACCCGGTCTTCCTTGTTGTCCGCCGAATAGACGAAGGCCCGCCAGATCACGATTCCCCCATGCGGCGCCAGCGCCTCGGCGAACATGTTGGCGCCGTCGGCATGGCTGCGTTTGTAATCCTGCGGTCCCGGCTGCCCTTCCGAATTGGCCTTGACCAGGAAGCCGCCGAAATCGGGGATCAGCCGGTAGATTTCGTCGGCCTTCGCCTTCCACCAGGCGCGCACCCGCGGATCGAGCGGATCGGCCGTGTCGAGCCCGCCGATCTCGATCGGCGCGGAGAAGCGCGCCGAGAGATAGACGCGCACGCCCCACGGCCGGAACGCGTCGGCCAGCGCCGCCGCTTTCTCCAGCCAAAGTGGGCTCAGCGCATCGGCCTCGGCGTTGACGTTGTTGAGCACGGCGCCGTTGATTCCGATCGAGGCGTCGGCGCGGGCATAGTCGCTGTAGCGCGGGCTCTTCCAGCCCGGCAGCTTCTGCCAGTCCCAGAGCGATTGGCCGGCATAGCCGCGCTCGACCCAGCGGTCCGGATTGTCCCAATGGTCGAGCATGCGCAGCTTCACTTTGGGCGCGTCCGCGATGTCGAGCGTGCCGATCGGGCGGCGGGTCTGGATCAGGCGAAGGAAGGCGAAGGCGCCGTAGAGCAGGCCGCGATCGTCATTGGCGGCGATCAATGTCGCGCGATGCCCGCCGATGCGGAGGCTGCGGATCAGATAGCCTTCCTCGCCGAGCGACCGGAGCGGCAGGTGCAGCGCAGCGATGGCGGCGGAATCGTGCGGGGTCGCGAGCAGGATCGCGCCATCGCGGTCCGCCGCGGCGCCGATGGCGATCGGGCGCGCCAGCAGTCCGGTCAGGCCGCGCTGCAGCTCGTCCCGCGCCGAACGCGCGATCGGGCCCGTGCCCGGCGCGACGATCTCGGTCGCGTTCGCGGCATAAGCCGCGCGCCGCGGCGCCTCGACGGGGTCGTAGCGCAGCCACAGCCGATAGCCGTCCTCGGCGCGCGCGGCCGTCGGCGCGAGCAGCAGCAGGACGAGAAAAGCGAGCAATGTCTTGGCCATTGTGACGGCTCCCTTAGCCTGTTAGCGGTAACAGAAGAAGAGGAAGCGAGATGGACCTGAGCCGGCGTGATACCCTCGTCCTCGGCGCGTCGCTGGCGGCGGCGGGCGCGGCCGAGGCTGCCGTTCCGAGCATTCCCGGCGTCGGCGAGTCGCTGAACCATGCGGCGCGGAAAGGCGGCCGCCGCTTCGGCTCCGCGGTCGGGGTGGGCTGGCCGGGTCAGACGGGACGCGGGTTCGCCGATCCGCGCTATCTCGGAATCGTCTCGTCCGAATGCGGGCTGATCGTGCCGGAGAACGAGCTCAAATGGCAGTGGATAAGGCACGATCCCAAGAGCTTCGATTTCCGCGGCGGCGACCGGCTGCTCGCCTGGGCGAATGCGCAGGGCCTTGCGATGCGCGGCCACAATCTCGTCTGGCACCATCCCAAATGGTGGCCGGACTGGGTCACCCATTATGATTTCGGCCCCCATCCCGCCGCCGAGGCGGCGCGGATGCTGCGCGAGCATATCGACACGGTCTGCCGCCATTATCCGACGATCGCGAGCTGGGACGTCGTCAACGAAGCGGTCGATGCCGGGACCGGGGAGATGCGCGAGACCGTCTTTTCCAAGGCGATGGGCAGCGCCGACGCGGTGCTCGATCTCGCTTTCCGCACCGCGCGCGAGGCGGCGCCGCACGCCCAGCTCGTCTATAACGATTATATGAGCTGGGAGCCGGGCAACGAGGCCCATCGCGCCGGCGTGCTCCGCCTGCTCGAGCGCTTCCGCAGGAACGGGACGCCTGTCGACGCGCTCGGCGTCCAGTCGCATATCGGCAGCGGCAACAATCCGGGCGATGCGCCTGTCTTCGGGCCGCATGACGAGCGCGCCTGGCGCCGCTTCCTCGATGAGGCGACCGGCATGGGCTATCAGCTGCTGATCACCGAATTCGACGTCAATGATCGCGGCATCAATGGCGACATCGCGGCGCGCGACCGCGAGGTGGCGGCCTATGCGCGCGCCTATCTCGACCTGATGCTGAGCTACAGGCAGCTCGGCGACGTCCTCGCCTGGGGCATGGTCGACACATATAGCTGGCTTCAGCAGCGGCCGCCGCGCGCCGACGGCCTGCCCAAGAGATGCACGCCCTACGAATCCGACTTCAGGCCGAAGCCGCTCCGTGCGGCGATGGCGGCTTCGTTCCGCGGGGCTGCGCGGCACGGCTGAATGGCTGGCCTCCTCACCCGCCGCCAAAGTCTCGCTCTGGCACTGGGCGGGCTGGTGGCCGGCTGCGGCGGCGGAGATGGCGGCAGCGGAGGTTCGGTCCCGCCTCCGCCTCCGCCGCCGCCGCCGCCCCCGCCGCCTCCGCCTCCGTCAACGACGACGTCGCTCAATGCGGTGGCGAAGACGCGCAACATGCGTTTCGGCTCGGCGGTCGGCGCCGGCGCGCCCGGCACGCAGGCAAGCTCCTATTCCGACCCAAATTACCGTGCGATCCTGGCGCGCGACTGCGGGCTGATCGTTCCCGAGAATGAGCTGAAATGGCAGGCCATCCGGCCGAGCCCAACGACCTACGACTTCACCGGGGCGGACACGCTGCTTGCCTTCGCCGAGGCGAACGGCCTCGAGATGCGCGGCCACAATCTCATGTGGCAGAATCAGCAATGGCTGCCGGCCTGGACCCAGAGCTACGATTACGGCCCCGATCCCGCGGCCGAGGCGGCGCGGCTGATCACCGATCATGTGACCACCGTCTGCCGGCGCTACGCCGGCCACATAAGCTCGTGGGACGCGGTCAACGAAGCGGTCGATCCGTCGACCGGCGGCCTGCAGCAGACGATCTTCTCGCAGAAGATGGGGAGCGTCGAGGCAGTGCTCGATCTCGTCTTCAAGACCGCGCGGCAGGTGCTGCCGACGGCGCAGCTCGTCTATAACGACTATATGAGCTGGGAGAGCGGCAACACCGCCCATCGCGCCGGCGTGCTGAACCTGCTGGCGGGCTTTCGCGCGCGCAACATCCCGGTCGACGCGCTCGGCGTGCAGTCGCACATCAAGGTCATATCCACCGCCGCGCCGCGCGAGGAGACGGATTGGCGCCAGTTCCTCGACCAGGTCGTGGCGATGGGCTACGGTCTCGTCATCACCGAATTCGACGTCGACGATGCCGGGCTTCCCGCCGATATTCCGACGCGCGACGCCGGCGTCGCCGCCTACGGCCGCGCCTATCTCGACCTGATGTTCTCCTACCCGCAGCTGCGCGACATGCTCTGCTGGGGAATGGTCGACACCTATTCCTGGCTGCAGACCTTCAGCCCGCGCGGCGACGGCGCCGCCAAGCGGCCCGATCCGTACGATTCGAGCGATCAGCCCAAAGCGCTCTACAATTCGATCGCCGATGCCTTCCAGGCGACGAGCATCCGATCGTGATGAAACCTCTTCTCCTTCTGCTGCTCATCCTCTGGGCGGCGCCCGCTTTGGCCTGCGTCGGGCCGGCGGCGATCTGCAACGAGAAGGCGCCGAATGCGCTCGCGCTGATCGAAGCGGGGCGGCCGGTCCGCATTGTCACGGACGCGCATGACGATCCCGGCGTGCTGGACGCCGCGGCAAATCTCCGTGCCGATCTTGGACGTGTCGCGGGCAGTGCGGAGCCGCGCGCGGGAGCGGACGCGATCATCGTCGGAACGATCGGCCGCGACGCCATGATCGACGCTTTGATCCGCGAGCATCGGCTGGACGTGCGCAATGTCGCCGGCCGCTGGGAGGCGTCGGTCCGCCAGATCGTCGAGCATCCGGCGCCCGGCATCGCGCGCGCTTTGGTGATCGCCGGCGCGGACCGGCGCGGCACGATCTTCGGCATTTACGATCTCTCGCGGCGGATCGGGGTCTCGCCCTGGAACTGGTGGGCCGACGTGCCGCCGCTCCGGCATCGCGACCTTTACGTTCTCCCCGGCCGACGCACCGACGCGCCCGTCGTCAAATATCGCGGCTTCTTCATCAACGACGAGGATCCGGCCCTGCTCGGCTGGGCGAAGGCGAAGTTCGGCGGCTTCAACCATCTCATGTACGCGCACGTCTTCGAGCTGCTGCTGCGGCTTCGCGGCAACCTCCTCTGGCCGGCCATGTGGGGCAAGAGCTTCTACGAGGACGATCCCGAGAACGCCCGCCTCGCCGAGGAGATGGGCGTGGTGATCGGCACCTCGCATCACGAGCCCCTGATGCGCGCCCATGTCGATTGGGAGCATCACGGCCAGGGGCCGTGGGATTACACAAAGAATGCCGAGCGCCTCCGCGCCTTCTGGCGCGAGGGGGTGGAGCGCACGCAAGGCGACGACCGGATCGTCACCATCGGCATGCGCGGCGACGGCGACAAGCCGATGACCCAGGGCACGGCCGTCCCCCTGCTCGAACGGATCGTCGCCGACCAGCGCAAGATCATCGCCGACGTGACCCACCGCCCCGCCGCCGAGACGCCGCAAATCTGGGCGCTCTACAAGGAGGTGCAGGATTATTACGACGCCGGCATGCGGGTGCCGGACGACGTCACCCTGCTCTTCTCCGACGACAATTGGGGAAACTTGCGCCGCCTGCTGCCGCTCGGCACGCATCGGGCCGGCGGCTCGGGCATCTATTATCATTTCGATTATGTCGGGGGCCCTCGAAACTACAAATGGATCGACACCAACCAGATCGAGCGGGTCTGGCAGCAGATGCGCCTCGCCGACGAATATGATGCGGACCGGCTGTGGATCGTCAATGTCGGCGACATCAAGCCGATGGAATATCCGACCAATTTCTTTCTCGACATGGCCTGGAACCCGAAAGCGATGAATCTGGCGCGGATGGAGGCCTATCCGCGCGACTGGGCGGCCGAGCAGTTCGGGCCCGATCATGCCGCCGCGATCGGCGACATCCTCCAGCGTTACGGCCAGCTCATCGCCCGCCGGAAGCCGGAGCTGCTCGATGCCAACACCTATTCGCTCGACGGCTTCGAATGGGACCTGGTCGCGGGCGAGTGGTTGGGCCTTGGCGACTGGGCCGAGGCCGTCGAGGCGCAGCTCCCGGCCGCGCAGCGCGACGCTTATTTCGAGCTCGTCCTGCATCGCGTGCTGGCGGCGGAAAATCTCCATCTTCTCTATCGGGCGGTGGCGAAGAATCGCCGCTATGCGCCCGAGAAGGACCCGACCACCAACTCTTGGGCCGACCGGGCCGAGGAAGCTTTCGCCCGCGATGCGGAAATCCGCCACCGCTACGAGGTCGAGACGGCCGGCGGCAAATGGACGCAGATGATGGCGCAGACCCATATCGGCTATACCGGTTGGCAGCAGCCGGACCGGGACATGATGCCGCCCGTGCAGAGGATCGACATTCCCAAGGCGGACGAGGGCATCGAGGTGATGGCGAACGATGAACGGCCGCGCCGTCAGACCGGCGCCTTCGTCGAGCGGGACGGCATCGTCGCGATCGAGGCCGAGCATCATGCCGAGGCGGTCGGGGGCAACGGCGTCGGCTGGATGACAATCCCTTATCTGGGCAGGACGCTCTCCGGCGTGACGGCGACGTCCGACACGTTCGCGCCGGTCGAGCATCCCGGCGGAAGCAGCCCCCATCTCGGCTACGAGATCCGGCTCGACGATGCGGGGCCGCTGGACATCTTCGTCTACGCCTCGCCGGGGCTCGACATCAGCGGCCATGGCCGGCAGCGTTACGCCGTCTCGATCGACGGGGGCGCGCCGCGGATCGTCAACCTGCTCGCCGGCGACAATGAGGCGAAATGGGCCCGCGCGGTCGCGGATGAGATCCGCATCGGCCACAGCCGGGTCGCGGCCGTACCGGCGGGCCGGCACGTCGTCAGGCTCTGGCTGGTCGATCCGAACGTCGTCTTCCAGCGGCTGGTTGTCACCCGCGGGCCATTACCCGCCTCTTATTTGGGCCCACCGGAGAGCCGCAGACGCTGACCGGTGCGTTGTCGAAGGCAGCGCCGACATGATATTGCGCGCCGAAAGAGGAGACCTGCCATGCGTCCAGCGATCCTGCTTCTGTCCGCCCCGCTCCTGTTGACCGCGGCTGCTTCGAGCGGTCCGCACGGCGATCGCGGCGCCGCGCCCGGGGCGGTGCGCTGCATCGATCCGCACCAGATCATCGCCCGCCATGCCGAGCGGCCCGATGCGGTGGTGTTCGAAATGGCCGGCGGAATCACCTATCGCAACGATCTGATCGGGTCCTGCCCCGGCGCCGCGCGCGCCACGCCCGCAAGCATCGTCCAGATCCAGCCGGACAGCGGCAATCTCTGCGCGAACGACCATATCAGCGTCTATGATCCGGTCGAAGTCAGGGGCAATGGCGCCACCGCGCGCTGCCGCCTGGGGACGTTCACGCCGGTTTCGCGCTGACGCACTGAAAGCGAGACGCGCCGCATCGGCTTGTGATAGCGCTAACAGCACAGAAATGACGGGGGCAGGGGGATGAAGGCGAGCGCGGTGCGGCCACGTGGCCATCGGACGGATGACGACGTGCCTCGCCCTCGCCGCCGATCCGCTCTATCGGACGAGCGTCCGATGAGGTTCGCCGCCGCCTTGCTTCCGCTGGCTTTTGCCGCCGCGCCCGCTCTGGGCGCGACCGTCACGATCGCGCCTTACGGCGTGGCGAAGAGCGGGCAGAAGGTCGAGCAGGCGACTTTGACCAACGATAACGGCATGGTCGTGAAGATCATCTCCAACGGCGCGGACGTCACCGACATCGTCGTGCCGGACGCGCGCGGGCACAAGGCCAATGTCGCGCTCGGCTTCGGCAGCCTGGCCGATTACGAGGCGAAGAACGGCGATTATGCCTTCGGCGCGATCATGGGCCGCTATGCCGGCCGCATCGCCAATGCCCGTTTCAGGCTCGGCGGGCGTGAGATCAGGCTGGTCGCCAATGACGGGCCGAACGCGCTCCATGGCGGCCCGAACGGGCTGTTCACCAAGGTCTGGACGATGAAGCCGTTCAGGCACGGGCGGGTGGTGGGGGCAGTGCTTCATTATGTCAGCCCGGACGGCGAGCAGGACTTTCCGGGACGGCTCGATCTCAAGGTCACCTACAGCCTCGAGCCCGACAATGCGCTTCGCATCGACTACGAGGCGCGGACCGACAGGACGACCGTCCTCAACCTCACCAACCATTCCTATTTCAACCTCGCCGGCGCGGGATCGGGGACGGTGCTGCACCATCGGCTCCAGATCCTCTCCGACCGGCTGATGGAATCGGACCAAAGCGGGATTCCCGACGGCCGCTTCCTGCCGGTCGCGGGGACGCCGTTCGACTTCCGCCAGCCCAGGACGATCGAGAGCATGATCGACCGCCCGCACCCCCAGATGGAGGGACGGCGCGGCTTCAACCATAGCTGGGTGCTGCCGTCGGACGGGCGGCTGCATCTGGCGGCGCGGCTCGCCGATCCCGGCTCGGGGCGGCAGCTGGAGGTGCTCACCACCCAGCCTTCGCTCACCGTTTACACCGGCAATTATTTCAGCGGCCGCGACGCTGGCGCGCAGGGCGCGATCTACCGCCCCCATGACGGCATCGCGCTGGAAGCCCAGCATCTTTCCGACAGCCCCAACCGGCCTTCATTCCCGTCCACCTTGCTGAAGCCGGGCCAGGTCTTCCGCGCGACGACCATCTACCGTTTCTCGACGACAGGCAGAAAATGAACGAACAGCACAAGCCCGATCCGGACCGCTATGACGGCCGCATGATTTATCGCCGCTGCGGGCGGAGCGGGCTCGACCTTCCCGCCATTTCGCTCGGCCTGTGGCAGAATTTCGGTGGCGCCGACGTCTTCGAGACCGGCCGCGCGATCCTTCGCCGCGCCTTCGATCTCGGAATCACCCATTTCGATCTCGCCAACAATTACGGGCCGCCCTACGGCTCGGCCGAGGAGAATTTCGGCCGCATCCTCGCCGCCGATTTCCGCGCCCATCGCGACGAATTGATCGTCTCGACCAAGGCCGGCTACGACATGTGGCCGGGGCCTTACGGGATCGGCGGCTCGCGCAAATATCTGCTCGCCAGCCTCGACCAGAGCCTCAAGCGGATGGGGCTCGAATATGTCGACATCTTCTATTCGCATCGGGTCGATCCCTCGACCCCGCTGGAGGAGACGATGGGCGCGCTCGTCCAGGCGCATCGCCAGGGCAAGGCGCTCTATGTCGGCATCTCCTCCTACTCGGCCGAGCTGACCCGGATCGCGCACGATCTGCTTCGCGCCGAGGGCGTGCCCTTGCTCATCCACCAGCCGAGCTATTCGATGCTGAACCGCTGGATCGAGCGCGGCCTGCTCGACACGCTCGACGATCTCGGCACCGGCTGCATCGCTTTCTCGCCGCTCGCCCAGGGGATGCTGACGAAGAAATATCTCGGCGGCGTTCCCGAGGATGCGCGCGCGGCGAAGCATGGCTCCCTCCGCGAGGGATTGCTCAGCAAGGAGAATCTGGAGCGGGTGCGGGCCCTGAACGGCATCGCCGAGGCGCGTGGGCAGAGCCTGGCGCAGATGGCGATCGCCTGGGTGCTGCGCGATCCGCGCGTCACCTCGGCGCTGGTCGGCGCGCGCAATGTCGCGCAGCTCGAGGATTCGCTCGCGGCGCTGAAGCGGCTCGATTTCAGCGACGGGGAGCTGGCGCAGATCGACGCTTATGCGCAGGACAGCGGCATTGACATCTGGAAGCAATCGTCGAGCGTGACTCCCGGGGAGGTGGCCTGATGAAGCTGCTGCGTTATGGCGAGGCGGGGGCCGAGCGGCCGGGCCTGCTCGACGGCGAGGGCCGCATCCGCGACCTTTCGCATCGCGTCGCCGACATATCGGGCGAGGTGCTTTCGCCGACCGGGCTCGCCGCCTTGGCCGGGATCGACGTGGGTTCGCTGCCGGTCGTCGAGGGTTCGCCGCGCCTCGGCCCCTGCGTCGGCGGGATCGGCAAGTTCCTCTGCATCGGCCTCAATTATGCCGACCATGCGGCGGAGACCGGCGCGACCGTGCCGCCCGAGCCGGTCCTGTTCATGAAGCCGACCAGCGCGATCAACGGCCCCAATGACGACATCCGCAAGCCGCGCGGCTCGGAGAAGATGGATTGGGAGGTCGAGCTCGGCATCGTCGTCGGCGCCCGCGCCAAATATGTGAGCGAGGATGAGGCGGCAGGGCATATCGCCGGCTGGTGCGTGATCAACGACGTCTCCGAGCGCGCCTTCCAGTTGGAGCGGCACGGCACCTGGGACAAAGGCAAGGGCTGCGACACGTTCGGCCCGGTCGGCCCATGGCTGGTGACTCGCGACGAGGTTCCGGACCCGGCCAATCTTTCGCTGTGGCTCGAGGTGAACGGCCGCCGCTACCAGGACGGCACGACCGCGACGATGGTCTACAAGCCGGCCTTCCTCGTCTCCTATCTCAGCCGGTTCATGACCCTTCATCCCGGCGACGTCATCGCGACCGGAACGCCGCCGGGCGTCGGCATGGGCCAGAAGCCGCCGGTCTTCCTGAAGGAGGGGGACGAAGTGAAGCTCAGCATCGAAGGTCTTGGCGTGCAGCGCCAAAAGGTGGTGTCCGATTAGCGGCTTCACGCGCCGGGGGGCGATCGGCGCCGTCGCCGCCGCCGCGGTCGCGCCGCGCGTGCTCGCGGGGCCGGCCGGGCCGGTGCGGCCGACATGGAATTCGCTGACAAGCGCCTTCCGAGTGCCCGAATGGTTCCGCGACGCCAAGTTCGGCATCTGGGCCCATTGGGGGCCGCAATGCCAGCCGGAGGCGGGGGATTGGTACGGGCGGCTGATGTACGTCCAGGGCCACCGGCTCTACGAGCATCACCTGCGCCATTACGGCCATCCGAGCCGCACCGGCTTCATCGACATCATCGGACGCTGGAAGGCGGAGGCGTGGCAGCCGGAGCGGCTGCTCGACCTCTATCGCAAGGCCGGCGCCCGCTATTTCGTGGCGCTGGCCAACCATCACGACAATTTCGACAATTTCGCCAGCGCCCATCATGGCTGGAACGCGGTACGGGTCGGGCCGAAGCGCGACCTGATCGGCGGCTGGGCGAAGGCGGCGCGGCGGGCGGGGCTGCGCTTCGGAGTCTCGAACCACAGCTCGCATGCATGGCATTGGTGGCAGACCGCCTACGGCTATGACGCCGAAGGGCCGTTGCGCGGCGCCCGCTACGACGCCTTCTGGCTTCGCCGCCGCGACGGGCATGGCAAATATTGGACGGGGCTCGATCCGCAGGACCTTTATACCGGCCCGGCCTTCGTGCCGCCGGACGGGATCGACAGCATCAAGGCGATGGACGCCTGGCACGCTTCGCGCGACGGGCAGTGGCACGAGGAATTGCCCGCGCAGAATCCCGGCGTCGCCCGCAACTGGCTGCTCCGGCAGAAGGATCTGGTCGAGAAATACCGGCCCGACCTCGTCTATTTCGACGATACCGGCCTGCCCTTCGGCCCGATCGGGCTCGAGGCGGCAGCCCATTATTACAGCCAGAGCATCGCCCGGCACGGCCAGTTGGAAGGGGTGCTGACGGGCAAGATGCTCTCGCCGGCGCAGCGGGGCGGAATCGTCGAGGATGTCGAGCGCGGCTATCTCGACGCGATCCGGCCGGAGCCGTGGCAGACCGACACCTGCATCGGCAATTGGCATTACGACCGCGCGATCTACGAGCGGCACGGCTATATGGGCGCGAAGCAGGTGGTGCAGCGGCTCTGCGACGTCGTCTCGAAGAACGGCAACCTCCTCCTCTCCATCCCGGTGCGCGGCAACGGCACGATCGATCCAGACGAGGAGAAGATCGTTGCCGACATCACCCGCTGGTTCGGGACCAATGGCGAGGCGATCTACGGAACGCGGCCCTGGCGGATCTATGGCGAGGGGCCGACGCGGCCGAAAGCGGGCATGCTGAACGAAGGCTCGGTCGGGCCCTTCACCAGCGCCGACGTCCGCTTCACCACGAAGAGCGGGATGCTGCACGCGGCCCTGATGGACTGGCCGGAGGGCAAGGCGATCCTCACCTCGCTCGGCACCGGCGCGATGCCCGAGGCGCGGGTCGAGCGGGTCGAGTTGCTCGGCCATGGCCCGGTCGAATGGCTGCGCGACCAACGGGCGATGGACGTGAGTCTGCCCCGGCCCACGGACGGCGCCTTCGTGCCGGTGCTTCGCATCCACGGCCGAGGCCTGGTGTGAGCGAAGGGTCCCTGCTCGCCGGCGTCGAGCTTGGCGGCACCAAATGCATCTGCTCGCTGGCTTCGCCCGACGGCGCGATCGTCGCGCAGGAGATGGTGCCGACCACCGGCCCGGACGAGACGCTCGGCCGGATCGAGGCCGTGCTTGCCCGCTGGACGGTGGAGCATGGCTTCGCTTCGCTCGGCATCGCCAGCTTCGGCCCGGTCGATCTCGACCCCGGATCGCCGCGCTGGGGCTTCATCACCACCACGCCCAAGCCCGGCTGGGCGCAGACGGACGTGGCGCGGCGGCTCGGGCGGGGACTCGACGTTCCGCTCGCTTTCGACACCGACGTCAACGGCGCCGCGCTCGCCGAGATGAAATGGGGCGCTGGGCAGGGGATGGCGGATTTCGCCTATATCACCGTCGGCACCGGCATCGGCGTCGGCCTGATCGTCAATGGCGCGCCCACGCGCGGCTTCGGCCATAGCGAGCTCGGCCATATCCGCGTGGCGCGGCTGCCGGGCGACGACTGGCCCGGCGCCTGCCCCTATCATGGCGCCTGCGTCGAGGGGCTGGCGGCGGGCGGATCGATCGCGAAACGGCTCGGCGGCAGCGGGGCGGGTGTGCCCCCGGACCATCCGGTCTGGGAGACGGTGGCGCACGCGCTGGCCCAGCTCTGCCACGTCATCGTCTGCGCCGCCGCGCCGCGCCGGATCGTGATCGGCGGCGGCGTCGTCTCCGGCCACCCGCATCTGCTCCCGCGCATCGAGCGCATGCTGGTCGAAAGCCTCGCCGGCTATGTGCTGCTCCCGGGCGGCGGGCCTTATGTCACCGCGCCGGGGTTAGGCGATCGAGCTGGTCCGTTGGGACCCATCGCCCTGGCTGCCGCCACGCTCGATCATTTGAACTGAGTGTTTGATAAAACATTTGGGTCCGTCCAATAGCTTTCCGGGACCGTGGTCGAATGACAGCCGGAGTAGGTTGCCTCCTCGAATCCTTCGAAGTGGAACATGCCGGTTCCACGTGTCCGATCCAACACAAAGCGGGTGCCGAGACCTCTTCCCTTTATACTTGCACTCGTAATGCGGAAGTCTTCACACCACGAGCAGATTGGAATGAACCCGGGCGGCTGGTCCACGCTCGGATCAGTCGGCGCCATTTCGAACAGAGCGTGCCTGCGGTTGTCAATGACGAAGGTCGCATATTTCGGGAGGGGAGGCCGCGCACCAGTTTTGTCGTACGTGAAAAAACCTCTCTGAACGCAGGAAAAGGCCGTCGCTTGCCGATCGCCACAACCGGCGAGTGACACGGCGATCGGAAGGATGAACAATCGACGCTTCATCATGGCGCCGGTTCTGACCGGCTGCTGGATGCAAGCAGAAATGCGCCGTCTCCGGCGATTTCCCGGTCGGGTTCGATGAAAAGACAATCTCCGGGTTGGCCCTCCTCATCACCGCACGTAACTGTTCCGAAAAGCGGGATCACCCATCTCTGCTGGTCGACCAACGCATCAGCGCTCTCGTCGCCGACATAGAGCAGGGTGAAATGCGGCCCCTTCACCAAGACCCGCTGCTCACTGCCGTCGACGTGGCTGGCGCATCCGTCGGGGTAAACGCCGCCCTCCGCCACATCGACGCCGTCCTCGAGATGCAGCTCCCTCGGGCGGCCGTAATCGTAGAGGCGGTAGGTGGTGTCGCTCTGCTGCTGGACCTCGATCAGCGACAGGCCGGCGCCGATCGCGTGGACGGTGCCGGCGGGGACGGTGAAGAAATCGCCGGCGCGGACGGGCTTCCAGTCCATCAGGCTTTCGATCGAGCCGTCGAGCGCCGCCTGCCGCATTTCCGCCTTGCCGATCTCTTCCTTGAAGCCGAGGCCGAGCACCGCGTCGGGCTCCGCCTGCAATATGTACCAGCATTCGCTCTTGCCGTTGGGCAGCCCGCGCGCCCGCGCCTGCGCGTCGTTCGGATGGACCTGGATCGAGAGCTTCTCGCTCGTGAAGATATGCTTGACGAGGAGGGGCAAAGCGCGGCCGTCCGGCGCCTCGAACCAGATCTCGCCGATCCTCCGGCCGCCGCCATCCGGCAGGTCGGTCCGGCCCCAGGGTTTCTCGACCTTGTGGCGGATGAGCTTCATCAGAGCCGGTCCGTCAGGTCGCAGGGCCGCGGGCGCAGCGGCCCGGCGGCGTGGAAGCTCTGCTCCTCGAAGGCGATGTGGGCATGGCTTTGCGTCGTGAAGCGGGGCCATTGCGCCAGACCGGCGCCGTTCGGGTCGCCCGTCTTGATGAAATTCACCCAATAAGGCCGCAGCGACAGGCCCGCGGCCGAGCGGTTCTCGCCGAAGACATAGCCGATCTCGGTTGCGTGATGGGTCTGGCCGCCGCCCGGCGCGAGATCGAATTCGTAGCGCCAGACCGGCGCGCCCTTCGCCGCGAGCAGGGCCGCCATCGCGTTGGTCGGGCAGCGGAAGGTGATGTCGGTCGCGATCTGCTGGTCGAGCGTGCCGAGCCGCGGATCGTCCTTCACCTCGCGGTAGAAAGCGCGCGCCTCCGCCTCGCGCGGGCCGAAGCCCTGGGCGAGCACCGCGTCGCGATGGGCGCGGCCGCCGGGCATGTCCTCCTCGGTCCGGTTGGTGCCGAGGAGCACCGGCCGCGCCGGCCCCTCTGCGATGAGGTCGCGCGGCGATTTCGGGAAGACCGCGCCGTCCACCGTCGTGCGCAGCCACAATTCGCCATCGTCCCTGAGCGCCGCATCGTGGAGCTTGAGATCGACTGCGAGCAGGGCCGGCACCGACATATGCCGGAGCGTGTCGAGATCGCCGTGCGCGCCGAGCAGGTCGTCCGCCTCCTCGCCGATCCGCTCGGCCTCCCCGAGGCTGCGGAAGGGCATCCCGAAGCCGGGGGTTCCGCTCTCCATGATCGCCTGCCTGAACAGGCCGCGCGCCGCGGGGGCCGCGAGGAGCAGGCTGACGTCCTGCGATCCCGCCGATTCCCCGGCGATGGTCACGTCGTCCGGATCGCCGCCGAATTTGGCGATGTTCGCATGGACCCAGCGCAGGGCCGCGATCTGGTCCATCAGGGCATAATTGCCCGAGGCGCCGCCGCCTTCGCGGCTCAGCGCCGGGTGGGAGAGGAAGCCGAAAATGCCGAGCCGATAGCGGATGCCGACCAGCACGATTCCATCGCGAACGACGGGCGAGGTGATCATCCCGCCGGGCGAGCCGGCGCGGTTGCTGCCGCCATGGATCCAGACCAGCACCGGCCTCTTGCCGCTCAAGGATTGGGTGCCGACGTCGAGCGTCAGGCAATCCTCGCTTCCGCCGAGGAAGTCGGCATGGTTCCAGCCCTGGTCGTTCTGGATGCAGGCCGGCGTCGGGCCGCTCACGTCGCGGATTCCGGACCAGGGGACGACCGGCTGCGGCGGCTTCCAGCGCAGATTTTCGACGGGCGGCGCGGCGAAGGGGATGCCGGTGAAGAGCAAGGTGGCGCCGTCCTGCGAGGCCGTTCCCCTCACCGACCCGCCCGTCACCTGCACCACCGGCGGCGCCGGCGACGCGGCCGCCAAGGCGAGCCCGCAGAACAATAGCCCAAGCCATTTCGCCATCGACTCGATCCTCGCTTGCTCCATCGCCCACCCCTAAACTAGGTTAGCGTTATCAGACGAGAGGCGAGGGGGAGGAAATCGGATGGAGCAGGCAAAGAGGCGCGGCACGCTTGCCGCGTTCCTGGTGGTGACGACGCTCTTCTTCGCCTGGGGCTTCATTACCTCGCTGAACGATTCTGTGGTTCCCGCGGTGAAAGGCATCTTCTGCCTCACCGACTTCAGCGCACAATTGCCCGCTCTAGCCTTCTTTGCCGCTTACGGCGTGATGAGCTTCCCCGCCGCCGTCCTGCTGTCGCGGCTCCGCTCGATTCCCGCGATCCTGATCGGACTGGGTGTCATGATCGTCGGCTGTCTGCTCATGGTCGTCGCCACCAACATGAGTTCGTTCACGTTTGTCCTTGTGAGCCTTTTCGTATTGGCCAGCGGCATCACGGTCCTTCAGGTCGCTGCCAATCCACTCGCCGCTGCGCTTGGTAACCCGCGGTTCAGCCACTTCCGCCTGACCTTCAGCCAAGCCCTCAACTCATTCGGTACGTTCATCGGCCCCTATCTCGGCGCAGTGCTGTTCCTAAAGGGCATCGAGACGAAGGAATGCGCTGGTACCAGCCACGCTGCCCGGCTTGGGTCGCTCGCCGGCATCGATACTGCCTATTTCTGGATCGGCGGCCTGATCGCGGCGCTCGGCCTTTTCTTCATCTTATTTCGCCGCGTGGTGACCGAAGCAGCCCCCCATCCGTCTGAGGAGGCCGTCCGCCCCGGCATCGGCGCGATGCTTTCGGATGCCTTGTCCTCGCGCTGGGCCCTGCTCGGCGGCGCCGCCATCTTCCTCTATGTCGGCGCCGAAGTGGCGATCGGCACGCAGATGGCCTTCTTCCTCCATTCGGACTCGATCTGGGGGAAGACCGACCTTCCGTTCGGCATCCCGCTCGTCGGCCACATCATGGGGCATGTCAGCGGGTTCGGAGTCTCGGCGCAGGAGGCGGGCAAGGCGGTGGCGCTCTATTGGGGCGGCGCGATGGTCGGCCGCCTGATCGGCTCCGGGCTGCTGGCGCGCATTCCCGCCGCGCGGCTGCTGGCTTTGTTCACCGCCATCGCGGCGGCGATGTGCCTCTACGTCGTCATCGTCCAGGGCGTCAGCGCGGGCGTGGTCGCGCTCTGCATCGGCCTGTTCAACTCGATCATGTTCCCGGTGATCTTCACCCTGACGCTGGAACGGTCGAGCGCGAGCGAGGAGGCGACCTCGGGCTTCCTCTGCACCGCGATCATCGGCGGGGCCTTGATCCCGCCTTTGGTCGGCGCCGTCTCCGGCCAGGTCGGCTATGCGACGGCCCTGATCGTGCCCGCGGCCTGCTACGTTCTGCTCTGCCTCTTCTCGCTCGCCGCCGCGAAGGCGCCGGTGCGGGCGGACCGTCTGGAGCCGGCGGCGACGATTCACTGAGCCTTGTCCTCCGCGCGAGCGGGGAGGGGGTCGGGCCAGGTGCTGAACCCCCTCCACCAGCCTCCGCCTGCGGCTACGGCCGGTCCCCCTCCCCGTTCCGGGGAGGATAGCCTCGCTCAGCGGGGCGCCTTCACCTCCTGCGCCGCGCCGTCGTAACGCACCTCGATGTCGGCCGCATCGAGGTCCAACGGGCGACCTGGCGTGATCCAGCGGATGCGGAAAGTGCGGGTCTGGAGCATGGCCGGGAAGGCGCCCTGCCGCGCGCCGATGGTGAGCGTGCGGGTGCGTTCGTTCCAGCGCATCGGGATGCGGGCGAAGGCGCCTCTTTGATAGCCGAGGCTGGTGCCGTCATCCTCGTAGAGCGAGAAATGTCCGTCTGCGCCGGTATAGACGTTGAGCGTGATCGGGTCCTCGGGCTTCTCGGCGGCATATTGAAGCTCGGGACCGATCGGCAGGATCGAGCCCGCGCGCACGAACAAAGGGATATGCTCGTAGGGCGCGTCGGCGTCGATCCGCTGGCCGCCCGTGAAGAAATGGCCGCTGTAGAAATCGTACCAGCTCGCTCCGGCCGGCAGGGTGACCGGCCGCGTCCGCGCCTTGAAGACGGTCACCGGGGCGACCAGCAAGTCGTGGCCGAACAGATATTCGTCGTTGATGCCCCACAATGCCCGGTCGGCGGGGAAGTCCATGACCAGCCCGCGCATGATCGTGCCGTCGGCGAACCAGGTGTCTGCGGCGAGCGTGTAGATGTAGGGCAGCAGCCGGTAGCGAAGCCGATCATAATAGACCATCGACCGCTCCATCGCCGAGCCGGCGGGCGCGATTTCATAGATTTCGCGGTGCGGGAATTCGCCATGGCTGCGGAAGAGCGGCGAGAAGGCGCCGAACTGGAACCAGCGCAGGTTCAGCTCGCGCCATTCGTCGAGCGCGGCGGGATCCTGCTTCGAATAGCGATCCTCGACCGAGAAGCCGCCGATGTCGTGCGTCCAGTTGGGAATTCCGGACATCGAGAAATTGACCCCGGCTGAAATCTGGTTGCGCAGATCGTCCCAGCGCGCGGCGACGTCGCCCGACCAGACCGCCGCCCCCGCCCGCTGCAGGCCGCCGAAGGCCGAGCGGGTGAGGATGAAGGAGCGAACGTCCGGCTTGAAGGCGCGCCAGCCCTCGAACACCCCTTCGGCATGGACGAGCGGGTATGAGTTGAAGAAGGCGGCGCCCGGTCCGAGCGCGGTCGGCGTCATGATCGCCTCGCGCTCCTCGATCGAGAGGTTGGACTGGATGTCCGGCTCGGGCGCGTCCATCCACCAGGCGTCGATGCCGAGCACCGCCAGCCTCTCCCTGATCTGCCGCCAGTAGATTGCGCGCGCCTCGGCGGAATAGGGATCGTAATCGGTGTTGAGATAACCGGGGCCGACCCAGTCGCGATAGCCGGCCTTGAGCGCGCCGGGATAGACGTGGCCGCGGGCGGCGAGCTCCTTGTAATTGTCGGTGTTGGGATAGAATTTCGGCCAGACCGAGATCATCAATTGTGCGTGCAGGGCGTGGACCTGGTCGACCATCCCCTGGGGATCGGGGTAGCGTGCGCGGTCGAAGAGATGGCTGCCCCACTGATCCTCCGGCCAGTAGAACCAGTCCTGCACGATATTGTCGAGCGGCAGGCCGCGCCGCCGGTACTGGCGGACCACGTCGAGCAATTGCGCCTGCGTCTCGTAGCGCTGGCGGCTCTGCCAGAAGCCATAGGCCCAGCGCGGCAGCAAAACCGCCTTGCCGGTGAGCGCGCGATAGCCCGCGACGACATTGTCCATGTCGTCGCCGGCGACGACATAATAATCGATCGCGTGCGCCAGCTCGGAGGCGAAGGAGAGCGAATTGCGGTCGGCCGGCGCCTGCGGAGCGTTGTGGAAGAAGGCCATATAGCCGCCGTGCGGCTCCCACTCGATCCTGATCTCGGCGGCCTTGCCGGCGGTCAGGTTCAATTCGACATTGTGGTACCAGGCGTTCCAATTCTGCCGCCAGCGGTCGAGCACCGGCTTCCCGTCGACGAACAATCTGAAATAGCTGGAAGCGTAGAGCTCGAACCTGTGCGGGCCGGTCACGCTCGGATGGATCGTGCCGGTCCAGACGACCCTTTGCTGCGCCGCCGCGCCCTGCGCGCCCGTCGGCGGCCTGGCCTCGGCCGGCCATTTCGCCTGGTCGCCTATATATTGATAGTCGATCACTGCTTCCTGCCGCGTCAGCACCGGCTTGCCGCCGACCCAGTAATGCGCGGTGAAGCCGGGCGCGCCGCCTTCGCCGGTCACCTTGAGATCGTCCGTCCCGACGAGCGCATAGGGTTTGGGATTGCCGAAGCGGGTGATCGAATCATTGTCCCACAGCAAACCGTAATTGCGCGTGGAGACGACGAAGGGGACGGCCACGTCCATATTGTGCTGGGCGAGCTCCACATCCTCGCCGCGATAGTTCATCTGGCCGTTCTGGTGCTGGCCGAGGCCGTAAAAGCCCTCGTCCGTGCCGCGGTTGAATTGCTGGCGGATGGCGAGGAATGTCCGCCCCTCCGCTTCGGCCGGGGCGAAGCTTCCCGGGCCGCTTTCCGCCACCAGCGGGCGTCCGCTCGCGTCGCTTATCGCCACCCTTCCGTCGCCGAGATCGACGTCGGCGATGAGCCGCCGGGTCTTGAGCAGCACATGGCCCGCCTGCCGCGTCACGGTGAAGGCGCCGCCGGGCCGCGCGATCACCATCAGGCTCGCCGGCACGTCGATGCTCCGCGTCGGCGTTTCGGTGACCCGGATCGCCGCATCGCCATAGACTTCGAGCCGGACGGCTTTCTCCGGCCCATGGTCCGGCGTCACGACGATGCCGGTCGCGATCTTCTGGACGTTGCCCGCGGCGAAAGCGGGGCCGGCAATCAAGGCGGCGACGAGTGCGAGGCGGGCAAGAGGCATCATCGGTCTCCGCGCGGACGAACCGCATTGGTAGCGCTAACTTGAAGCCGTGCCTACCGCCGCCTAGACTGTGCCCGGACGAGAGGAGCCCCGCATGCGCATCCCGATGAAAGCCGCTTTCGCCTTGCTGCTGATCGCGCCGGCGGCGCTCGCCGCGCAGAGCGCGGAGGAACGGGCGCGCATGGATCCGGCCGGGCTCGGCCATTATCGCGCCGACAATGCGACGCTCGCGCCGACGCCGGGCGTTCCCCGTATCGTCTTCATGGGCGATTCGATCACCGAGAATTGGCACAATCTCGCGCCGGATTTCTTCGAGCACGGGCGCGTCGGCCGCGGCATCAGCGGCCAGACGACGCTGCAGATGCTCGTCCGCTTCCGCCAGGACGTGATCGATTTGAAGCCGCGCGTCGTCCACATCATGGCCGGCACCAACGACGTCGCCGGCAATACCGGGACGGAGACGGATACCGACATCCAGAACGACATCCGCTCGATGGTCGAGCTTGCCCAGGCGCACGGCATCAGGGTTGTCCTCGCGTCGATCCCGCCGGCGGCGGATTTCCCGTGGCGCAAGGGGCTGAACCCCGGCCCGCGCATCGTGCGGCTCAATGCCTGGCTGAAGACCTATGCGGCCAGGACCGGCTCGGTTTACGCGGATTACTGGTCGGCGACCCATGACGGCGATGCCTTTCGCGCCAATCTCGCGCTCGACGGAGTCCATCCGAACAAGGCCGGCTATAAGGTGATGGCGCCGATCGCCGAGGCCGCCGTCCGCAAGGCCTTGGCCTTGCGCTCGGCCGGCACCGCGATCGCCTGCTCCCGCGCGGGCACGTGCTGACTTCAAAAGCCCTCCCCCGTGCGGGGGAGGGTTTGGGTGGGGGCGTACGGCGTCGGAGAGAATTCTTGGCCGCCGAGCCCCTCACCATGTCGTGCCTGGACCGCTGCCCCGCAGCGGTCCTTAACGGCGCGACATCCTCTCCCCGCCGGGGAGAGGGAGCGTCACTAAGCGCCGCCGCGCATTCCTCTGTCGCTCCTAGTCCATTGTTTTGCCGTTCTTTTCGGTCGTCAGGTGATTCCACCCGACTGAAAACCACTTTAGGGCTGCACGACCACCATCTGCGCGCCGTGCGGCGGCACCAGGGCCGAGTAGCTCCCGCGCGCCCTCGACAGGTCGCGATGCGCCCAGAGATCGCGCACGCGCAATTTTTGATCGGGGGTCCGGCCGAGCATGGCCCAGGTGGCCGTGATCGTCGCGGATGCGGTCGCGCGGTTGAACAGGAGCAGGGCCTGGCGCCCGCCGGTCAGCGGCTTCAGCCAGACTTCGCTCGTCCCCTGCTTCCAGATTCGATGGCCCTGGACGCCCAGCGGATCCTGATCGACCGCGATCACCTCGCGGTTGAGCAGGATCTTCTTGGTCGCCTCGCTCATGTTCGCGACGTCGTTGCCGGCGATGAGCGGCGCCGCCATCATCGCCCAGAGCGAGAAATGGGCGCGGGCTTCGGCGTCGCTGAGGCCGCCATTGCCGATCTCGAGCATGTCGGGATCGTTCCAATGGCCGGGGCCGGCGTAGGAATAGAGCGGCTCGTTCATGTCGGCGATGGTCGCGACGCCCCAGCTATAGTCATATCTGCCTTCCCAATGGTCGATCACGTCGCCGGTCGTCCGCCACAGGTTTCCGACCTTCGACGCCCACAGCCACGGCTTGCTCGTGCCCCATTCGCACATCGAGAAGACGATCGGGCGGCCGGTCGCGCGAAGAGCGTCCGCCATCAATTTATAGGCTTCCTCGGCGTTGCGCGTGCCGGTGTCGCACCAATCATATTTGAGATAGTCGACGCCCCAGCGGGCATAGGCGATCGCATCCTGATATTCGTGGCCCTGGCTGCCCGGGCGGCCGCCGCACGTGTGGCGGCCGGCGTCCGAATAGATGCCGAACTTCAGGCCTTTCGAATGGACGTAATCGGCGAGCGCCCGGATGCCCGACGGGAATTTCTCCTTGTCGGCGGTAATGAAGCCGTCCTTGTCGCGCGGCCCGTGCCAGCAATCGTCGATGACGACATATTGATAGCCGGCGTCGCGCATCCCGGAGGAGACCATCGCGTCGGCGGTCGCGCGCACCGTCGCCTCGTTGACGTTGCAGCCGAACCGATTCCAGCTGTTCCAGCCCATTGGCGGCGTCGGCGCGAGACCGTTGGGCGCCTCGCCGGCGCGCGGCGGCCCCGGCGATACTGGCGTCTGGGCCGATGCCGCCGCGCAGGGGACGAAGGCGCAAAGCGCCGCCAGCAAGGTCGGAACGCGCAAGAAACAGCCCCCTCGTGAAACCCAAAAGTTAGCGCTAACCTAGCGCCACATGCCGCAGATCGAAAGGCGCCCGCATGCTCACCCGCCGCAATCTCCTGCTCTCCGGATCGGCCCTGCTCGCGACCGCCGCCGCGCCGCCGATGCGGCATCGTCCCGGCCGCTTCGTGCACCGCGTCGGCACCCGCTTCGTCGCGGGCGGCAGGCGCTATCATTATGCCGGATCGAACATGTGGTACGCGGCCTATCTCGGCGCCGAAGCGCCGTTCGGAAGCCGCGACCGGCTGAAGCGAGAGCTCGACCGGCTGGTCGCGCTCGGAATCACCAATGTGCGGATCCTCGGCTCGTCCGAGCAGTCGCCCCTGCGCCATTCGGTCTCGCCCGCCTTCCGCGCGCAAGGCCGGCATTATGACGAGACGCTGCTGCGCGGGCTCGATTATGCGCTCGCCGAAATGGGCAAGCGCGACATGCGCGCGGTCATCTACCTCAACAATTTCTGGGAATGGTCCGGGGGGATGATGACCTACCTCTACTGGACCAATGGCGGCCATTACATCGACAATGGCGACCCGGCCCATCCCTGGCCCGAATTCCCCGATTTCGTCGCCCGCTTCTACGGCAGCGCTCCCGCCGTGAAATTGGCGTGGGACTATGTGCGGGCGGTGGTCGGCCGCACCAACAGGATCACCGGCAGGCCCTATGCCGAGGATCCGGCCATCATGTCATGGCAGCTCGCCAACGAGCCGCGGCCGGGCGGCAGCGACAAGATCGGGCGGCCGAACCTTCCGATCTTCTATCGCTGGGTCCGCGACACGGCGCGGCTGATCAAGTCGATCGACCCCCATCATATGGTCTCGACCGGAAGCGAGGGGCTGAAAGGCTGCATCGAGGATTCGGCCTGTGTCGTCACCGAGCATGAGATACCGGAGATCGACTATCTCACCGCCCATATCTGGCCATTGAACTGGGACTGGGTGGATTCGAAGGACCTGCCCGGCACCTGGGATTCGGGCTCGGCCAAGGTGCGCGATTATTTCGCCCGGCATGTCGGCTTCGCCAGCCGGATCGGAAAGCCTCTGGTGATCGAGGAATTCGGCTTCCCGCGCGACGAGGGGCTCTACGATCCCGGCAGCCCGACGACCTTCAAGGACCGTTTCTACGGCCTCATCTACGACATGGTGCAGCAGAATGCGGGGGCGGGGCCGGTCGCCGGCTCGAACTTCTGGGCCTGGGGCGGCGAGGGCCGCTCGGCGACGCCGGACCACCGCTTCGGGTTGGGCGCGAACCATTTCGTCGGCGACCCGCCGCACGAGCCGCAAGGCTGGTACAGCGTGTTCGACGTCGACGAGAGCACCAAGGCGGTGATCCGCGCCCATGCCAGCGCGATGGCGCGGCTGGCCTAGGAAGGCGTGGCACGTTGCTCCTTCTCCCCCTTGTGGGAGTGCGGCCGCCCTTTGGGCTCGTCCGGGGGACGAGCCTGCGGCCGCA
>DASUHH010000072.1:0-19152 GCA_036273615.1 Allosphingosinicella sp.
CGAGCGCGAGGCCGCGGAACGGGGCGGTGATCACCTCCACCTCGCTCGAATAATCGGTCTCGGCGATGAGGATGCCGGCGACGATCGCGCCGACGATCGGCGACAGGCCGATCGCGGTGGTGGCGAGCGCGGCGACGATGACGACGAGCAGGCTCGCCGACAGGAACAGCTCCGGGCTCTTGGTCCGCGCCGCCTGGGCGAAGAGGCGGGGAAGGAGCAGCCGGCCGAGCAGAAGCATCGCGCCGACGACGAGGATCCCGAGCAGCAGGATGCGGCCGAGGCCGGCGAGATCGGCGCCGCGCGCCGGGCCGAGCGCGCCGAGGAGGAAGACGATCGGCACCAAAGCCAGATCCTCGAACAGCAGCATGGCGAAGGCGGAGCGGCCGACCGGGCTCGTCGCCCCGACCAGGGGAAGGACGAGCGCGGTCGAGGACAGAGCGAGGGCAAGGCCGACCGCGACCGCGCCGGCAAGGCCGAGGCCCATCAGGTAAAGCCCGCCGCCGAGGATCGCGGCGCAGAGGAACAATTCCGCGGCGCCGAGGCCGAAGACGGCCCGGCGCATCGCCCAGAGACGGCGGAAGGACAGCTCCAGCCCGATCGCGAAGAGCAGGAGGATGATCCCGAACTCGGCGAAGGGCCGGATCGCTTCCGGATTGGAGATGGTGACATAGCCGAGCCAGGGATGACTCGAAGCCAGCGCCCCGAGGCCGGCCGGCCCCGCAAGCATCCCGACCAGGATGAAGCCGATCACCGGGCTCACCCGCACCCGCGCGAAGGCCGGGATGACGATCCCCGCCGCGCCGAGGATCACCAAGGCGTCGCTGAGCGCGGCGCTCTGGAACGGGGTCGCCATGTCCCTCTTATGCCGCAAATGGCGGAGATGAACAGGCAACTGCCGCTCCCGGGGGATTGTCACTCGATCGTTCCCCAGCCATTCCGGTCCGATGGATGCGCCCAGGGAGACGGAACGCGATCTCGTCATCGTCGGTGGCGGGCCGGCCGGGATGGTCGCTGGCTTGCTCTTCGCCCGCGCCGGCTGCCGCGTCACGGTGCTCGAGAAGCATGAGGATTTCTTCCGCGATTTCCGCGGCGATACCGTCCATCCCTCGACCCTGCGCATCTTCGAGGAGCTCGGCCTGCGCGAGCGGCTGCTCCAGCGCCGCCATGACGAGGTGCCGGATATCTCCGCCTGGATCGGGGGCCGGCGGCTCGAAGTGGCGGATTTCAGCCATTTCGATCCGCGCTGGAACTTCACCGCCTTGATGCCGCAATGGGATTTCCTCGATTTCGTCGCCGAGGAAACCCGCAAATATCCCAATTTCGAATTGCTGATGAAGGCGGAGGCGACCGGCCTCGTCCGCGCCGGCGGCCGCGTCGCCGGCATCCTTTATCGCCGGGCGGGCGAGGAAAGGCGGATGTCGGGCCGGCTCGTCATCGCCGCCGACGGGCGTCATTCGATCCTGCGCGACGCGTCGCATCTGCCGCTCAGGGAGATCGGCGCGCCGATGGACGTCTTCTGGTTCCGGATCCCGAAGGCGAGCAAGGCCGGGAACCAGACGACCGGTATCTTCACCGGCGGGCGGATCATGGTCCTGATCGACCGCCGCGATTATTGGCAATGCGCCTATGTCTTCGCCAAGGGCGAGGCGGAGGCGATCCGCGCCCGCGGCCTCGACGCCTTTCGCGCCGACGTTGCCAAGACGGCCGATTTCGCCGGCCTCGACGTCGGCGCGGTGGCGAGCTGGGACGACGTCAAGCTGCTGACCGTCGCGCTCGACCGGCTCGATTGCTGGAACGCGCCGGGCCTGCTGCTGATCGGCGACGCCGCCCACGCCATGTCGCCGATCGGCGGCGTCGGCGTGAACGTCGCCATCCAGGATGCGGTCGCCGCGGCGAACATCCTCGCCGGACCGCTCGCCGCGGGCGAGAATGTCGATCAATTGCTCGCGAAAGTGGAGAAGCGCCGCCGCCTCGCCGTGCGCGCCACCCAGGCCGCCCAGAATTTCGCGCAGAAAGCGGTGATCAGCAGATTGCTCCAGGCGGAAGGTCCGGTGGAGGCGCCCTGGCCGCTGCGGATGCTCGATCGCTATCCCTTGCTCCGCCGGATCCCCGCCGCCTTCCTCGGATTCGGCCTGAAGGCCGAGCATGTAAGGTCGCCGGCAAATCCTCCCCGGAACGGGGAGGGGGACCGGCCGCAGGCCGGTGGAGGGGGGTAAGAGGCGGTAAGGGGCGGCCACCGGGACCGCGCGGTCTCCAACCCCCCTCCACCAGCCTCCGCCTGCGGCTACGGCTGGTCCCCCTCCCCACAAGTGGGGAGGAGTTTCAGCCTAGCGCCATCTCCGTTTCGAGATTCGTCCGGATCGCCTCGAAGAATTGCTCGGTGGTCATCCAGCCCTGGTCGGGGCCGATGAGGATGGCGAGGTCCTTGGTCATCTGGCCCTGCTCGACCGTGCGGACGCAGACCTTCTCCAGCGTCTCGGCGAATTTCGTGACCTCGGGCGTGTCGTCGAACTTGCCGCGGAACTTGAGGCCGCCGGTCCAGGCGAAGATCGAGGCGATCGGGTTGGTCGAGGTCGCCTTGCCCTGCTGGTGCATCCGGTAGTGGCGGGTGACGGTGCCATGCGCCGCCTCGGCCTCAACGGTTTTTCCGTCCGGGCTCATCAGGATTGACGTCATGAGGCCGAGCGAGCCGAAGCCCTGCGCGACCTGGTCCGACTGGACGTCGCCGTCGTAATTCTTGCAGGCCCAGACGAACCTGCCGCTCCATTTGAGCGCGGATGCGACCATGTCGTCGATCAGCCGATGCTGATATTCGATCCCAATGTCTTCGAACTTATCCTTGAATTCACTGTCATAAATCTCCTGGAAGAGATCCTTGAATCGACCGTCATAGGCTTTCAGGATCGTGTTCTTCGTGGAGAGATAGACCGGCCACCGGCGGTTCAAGCCGTAGTTCAATGAGGCGCGGGCGAAGTCGCGGATCGACTCGTCGAGATTGTACATCGCCATGGCGACGCCGCCGCCCGGGAAATCGAACACGTCATGCTCGATCACCTGGCCGTCCGTGCCCTCCCACTTGATCGTCAGCTTGCCCCTGCCCGGCACGAGGAAATCGGTGGCGCGATACTGGTCGCCATAAGCGTGACGGCCGACGACGATCGGGTCGGTCCAGCCGGGAATGAGGCGCGGGACGTTGTCGATCACGATCGGCTCGCGGAAGATGGTGCCGCCGAGGATGTTGCGGATCGTTCCGTTGGGCGATTTCCACATCTTCTTGAGGCCGAATTCGGCGACACGCGCCTCGTCCGGCGTGATCGTCGCGCATTTGACGCCGACGCCGTGCTTCCGGATCGCCTCGGCGGCCTCGACGGTGATCCGGTCCTCGGTCTCGTCGCGCTTCTCGATTCCGAGATCGTAATAAAGCAGGTCGACGTCGAGATAGGGGAGGATCAGCCGCTCGCGGATCCATTGCCAGATGATGCGCGTCATCTCGTCCCCGTCCAGCTCGACGACGGGGTTCTTCACCTTGATCTTGGCCATGGGGGCTCGGCTTTCTGCTCGTTCGTGGAATGTGGCGCGGGCTCTAGAAGGTGGCGCTTCGGGGATCAATCCTGGGCGGCGCCGTTCCCGGCCAGCGCGGCGCGGCGTTCGTCGCCCATCTTTTTCCCTCGGTCCTTTGAACCAAGCTCGGCTCCAGCGATTGAGTTACAAGTGCAACACAGCTAGAGGCCTGGAATGACTTCGCTCGACAAGCCGGACCTCGTCACCACGAATGTCGGCTACCGAATGCCGAGCGTCCACCCGGAAGGACGCAAGTTCGTCGTCGCCGCCGCCGCCCTGGCGCTGCTCGTCCTGTTCGTGCTCCATTGGAGCTGGCTCGGCTGGATTCTCGTCGGCCTGACTCTCTGGACCGCCGCCTTCTTCCGCGACCCGATCCGGACGACGCCGAAAGGGGAGGGGCTGGTCATCGCCCCAGCCGACGGCCTGGTGACGATGATCGCCTCGGTGCCGCCGCCTGGCGACCTGGCGGGCGAGGACGGGCTCGGCGAGGCGCCGCTCACCCGCATCTCGATCTTCATGTCGGTGTTCGACGTCCACATCAACCGCGCGCCGATCGCCGGGGAGATCAAGAAGGTCGTCTATATCGCCGGGAAGTTCCTCAACGCCGATCTCGACAAGGCGAGCGAGGACAATGAGCGCCAGCATTTCCTGGTCGAGAGCCCGGACGGAGTCCGGCTCGGCTTCACCCAGATTGCCGGGCTGGTCGCGCGGCGGATCGTGCCCTGGGTGAAGGCTGGGGACCATGTCACCGCCGGCCAGAGGGTCGGGCTGATCCGGTTCGGAAGCCGGGTCGACGTCTATCTTCCCGCCGGCACCTCGTCGCGCGTCCTGCTCGGCCAGCGCACCATCGCCGGCGAGACGTTGATCGCGAAGATCGGCGAATCGGACGCTTTGGAGGGAGTGGCTCAGTGAAGGCAGGCGGGTGAGACCGCCGCGCCGGGACCGCCGCGGCATTCCGCTGCGCGCCGTGGTTCCCAATGCGGTGACGGCCCTGGCGCTCTGCTCGGGCCTCACCGCGATCCGCTTCGCAATCGCCGGCCAATGGGGCGCGGCGCTGGCCGCGATCATGGTTGCGGCCGTGCTCGACGGCATGGATGGCCGCATCGCCCGGATGCTGAACGGCGCCAGCCGCTTCGGCGCGGAGCTCGATTCGCTGTCGGACGTGGTCGCCTTCGGGGTCTCGCCGGCGATCGTCCTCCACCTCTGGGCGCTTCGCTACTGGCCGCGCTTCGGCTGGCTGTTCGCGCTTGCTTATGCGGTCTGCACGGCGCTTCGCCTCGCCCGCTTCAACGCGAGCCTCGACACGGTCGACCAGCCGCACAAATCGGCGGGCTTCCTCACGGGCGTTCCGGCGCCGGCTGGGGCTGGGATGCTGCTCCTCCCCATCTTCCTGTGGCTGGCGAGCGGCGGCCAATGGGACTTGCTTCGCGATCGCGTCGTCGCCGCGCCCTGGGCGGCGCTCGTCGCCTTCCTGATGGTCTCGACCGTCGCCACCTTCTCCTGGACGTCCTTCCGTCTCAGGAGCCATGTCCGGCTCTGGGTATTGGTCGCGGTCGCGATCGTCGGCGGCGCCCTTCTGGTCGCGCCGTGGGAGACGCTCAGCGTCGTGATCCTGCTCTATGCCTTGTCGATTCCGTTCAGCGCGGCGAGCTACGCCAGGGTCAAAAGGCAGCGTGCCATGTCCGCGCAGCCAAAGCCGGACGCCGCGGCCGCGCCGCCGGCCTGATCGCGCCGGCGCCGTTCCATTCGCCCTTCAGCGCGAGCAGGATCTCGGCCCAACAAGCCAGAACCGTCATGTGGATGGTCACCGCCGCCGCGAGCAACGCGACGATGAAAACGAGCGAGGCGGCCAGATGAATCACAGCTTATCCCCTTGATTATCCACAACCTCCCGAACGATCCGGCTGCGGTTTTTGATCCTTAAGCGTCGGAATCCCAACACTGTTCCTGTTTTGTTCTATTGTCAAGCGGCTCTTCGCGTGAAAAGCGGAAATTCGATGCCGAAATGAAATCGGCACCGCACGACCGGGAAGGGATGGTCATGAAATCAGGCCGAATGCTGGCGACGCTCGCTTCTTGCTTCATCCTCTCTGGAACGGCCGGCGCACAGCCAGCGGAACCCCCGAGCGATATTCCAGCGACATGGCAGAAGCCGCGCGTCGGTTACGACTACGACCAGCGGGAGGTGATGATCCCGATGCGCGACGGCGTGCGGCTGCACACGGTGATCGTGACGCCGCGGAATGCCCACGGCCTGCCCATGCTCCTCGAGCGGACGCCCTATAATGCGGACAGCTTCGTCAACCAGGATGAGCCGCATCTGCGCGACGCGGTGCGGCCCGCGAACCGCGAGTTCGCCGACGACGGCTACATCCTCGTCTATCAGGACATAAGAGGGAAATACGGCTCTGAAGGCCCCTATGTCATGACCCGGCCGCCGATCGGCCCGCTCAACGGCAGCAAGACCGACGATACGACCGACGCCTATGACACGATCGACTGGCTGGTGAAGAACGTGCCGCAGTCGAACGGGCGCGTCGGCATGATCGGCTCCTCCTATGACGGCTGGACGGTGGTGATGGCTTTGCTCGGGCCGCACCCGGCGCTGAAGGTCGCGGCGCCCGAAAGCCCGATGGTCGACGGCTGGATGGGCGACGACTGGTTCCATTACGGCGCCTTCCGCCAGGTCAATCTCGACTATTTCACCGGCCAGACCAGCAAGAGGGCGAAAGGCGAGCCGGTCCCGCGGCCGGGCGCCGACGATTACCGGACCTTCCTCGATGCCGGATCGGCCGGCGCCTATGCCGTCGAGCACGGCTTCCGCCAGCTTCCCTGGTGGAACCGCCTTTCGGAGCATCCGGTCTACGATTCCTTCTGGCAGGACCAGGCGCTCGACAGGCTCGTCGTCGCCAGGCCGTCGAGCGTTCCGACCATGTGGCTCCAGGGCCTGTGGGACCAGGAGGATATGTACGGCGCCATCCATAGCTGGGAGGCGCTGCGGGCGAAGGGGCTCGGCGCGAACAACCATCTGGTGATGGGCCCCTGGTATCACAGCCAGGTCAACCGCAGCGCCGAGGCCCTGGGGCCGCTCAAATGGCGCGGCGACACCGCCGCCGATTTCCGGGGCGACGTGCTGGTGCCCTTCTTCGACCGCTATCTGAAGGACCGCGCGCCCGCCGAGCCGACGCCGCCGGTCCTGATCTACAATCCGTCCGAGAACCATTGGGACCGCTTCGCCGACTGGCCCGGCGTCGCGGCGGACGCGCTCACGCCTTTCTATCTCCAGCCGGAAGGCGGCCTTTCGACCGCGCGGCCGTCCGGGGGCGGGGATTCCTATGTGTCGGATCCGGCCAAGCCGGTGCCGTTCGAGCCGAAGCCGGGCCTCATGGGCGATCGTGCCACCTGGACGACCTGGCTGGTCCAGGACCAGCGCTTCGCCGGGACCCGTCCGGACGTGCTCAGCTACGAGACGCCGGTGCTCGACCGCCCGGTCCGGCTGGAGGGCGCGCCGATCGCGGACCTGTTCGTGCGGACGACCGGCACGGACGCGGATTTCGTCGTGAAGATCATCGACGTCTATCCGGCCAGCTATGCCGAGCAGCCGGAGATGGGCGGATACGAGCTTCCGATCAGCCTCGACATCTTCCGCGGCCGTTACCGCCATTCGTTCGAGCATCCGGAGCCGATCCCGGCGGGCAAGGTGGAGGAATATAAATTCCGGCTGCCGACGGTGAATTACGTGCTGAAGCCGGGGCATCGGCTGATGGTCCAGATCCAGTCGACCCTCTTCCCGCTCTACGACCGCAACCCGCAAACCTATGTGCCCAACATCTTCTTCGCGAAGCCCGAGGATTATCGGCCCGCGACGATGACGGTCGAGCATGAGGGGAGGGACGCGAGCGCCGTGCTGCTGCCGGTCGTTCCACGCAGCACCGCCGTCGGCACGCAATGAAGCGGCGAAGCACAAACGTGAGGCGGACGCCGTAACGAACCGATCCTCTTCCGGCTGAGCCGCCGCCGGCCGGCTTGATTTCCCGGGCCGCCGCCCCTAGATGCGCGCCATCCCACATGCGGGGCCATCATACCGGTGGCTGGCCAGCTTCTTGTAAGCCCCAGTCTCTCGGCCCCGCAGAGGTCTAACCGGAGGAGAAAGAACATGGCGTCGCCCGACGTCACCATGCAGCAATTGCTCGAGGCCGGAGCGCATTTCGGCCACCAGACCCACCGCTGGAACCCGAAGATGAAGCCGTATATTTTCGGCGATCGCAACGGCGTCCACATCATCGACCTGTCGCAGACCGTGCCGCTCTTCGCGCGCGCGCTCGACTTCGTCCGCCAGACCGTCGCCGCCGGCGGCAAGGTCCTGTTCGTCGGCACCAAGCGCCAGGCGCAGGATCCGATCGCCGAGGCGGCGCGCCGCAGCAACCAGCATTATGTCAACCATCGCTGGCTCGGCGGCATGCTGACCAACTGGAAGACGATCTCCGGCTCGATCAAGCGCTTCAAGAGCCTCGAGGAGCAGCTTTCGGGCGACACGACCGGCCTCACCAAGAAGGAAGTCCTGCAGCTCACCCGCGAGCGCGACAAGCTCGAGCTCTCGCTCGGCGGCATTCGCGACATGGGCGGCCTTCCCGACATCATCTTCGTGATCGACGCCAACAAGGAAGAGCTGGCGATCAAGGAAGCCAATGTGCTCGGCATCCCGGTCGTCGCGATCCTCGATTCGAACGTCAGCCCGCAGGGCATCGCCTTTCCGGTTCCCGGCAATGACGATGCCAGCCGCGCCATCCGCCTCTATTGCGACGCGGTCGCCGACGCGGTGCTCGCCGGCCGTTCGGGCGGCGCCGCCTCGCGCGGCGAGGATCTCGGCGCGATGGCCGAGCCGCCGGCCGAAGAGGCTTTGGCGGAAGCCTGAACCCATTTCCCCTCCCGCTCGCGGGAGGGGGGTTCGGCGTCAGCCTGTCCCCCGGACGGGCTGCGCTGAGCCGAACCGGGGAGGGGTTGTCGCCAGCAACATTCCCTCCCCCGGTCCCTCCCGCGCGCGGGAGGGGAGCAACATTCGCTAAGAGGAACAGAGACATGGCGGAGATCACAGCCGCGATTGTGAAGGAACTGCGCGAGCGCACCGGCGCCGGCATGATGGACTGCAAGAAGGCGCTCGGCGAGACGAGCGGCGACATGGAAGCCGCGATCGACTGGCTGCGCACCAAGGGCCTCGCCGCCGCCGCCAAGAAGGCCGGCCGCACCGCCGCCGAAGGGCTGGTCGGAGTCGCCGTCGCCGGCACCAAGGGCGCGGTCGTCGAGGTCAATAGCGAGACCGACTTCGTCGCCAAGAACCCCCAGTTCCAGGAGTTCGTCCGCACCGTCGCCGGCCTCGCGCTCGAGACTGGGAGCGACGTCGAGACGCTGAAGGCGGCCGCCTGGCCGGCCGGCGGCACGGTCGAGGAGAAATTGACCGGCAATATCGCGACGATCGGCGAGAACCAGTCGCTGCGCCGCGCCGCCTTGCTCGAGGTCGGCGACGGAGTCATCGTCTCCTACGTCCACAATGCGGCGGCGCCCGGCCTCGGCAGGATCGGCGTGCTGGTCGCGCTCGAATCCACCGGCGACAAGGGTGCGCTCGAAGCGCTCGGCAAGCAGCTCGCAATGCACATCGCCGCGGCCAACCCGCTCGCGCTTCGCAGCGAGGATCTCGATCCGGCCCTGATCGAGCGCGAGCGGTCGATCGCGTCCGAGAAGGCGAAGGAAACGGGCAAGCCCGACAATATCGTCGAGAAGATGGTCGAAGGCGCGATCGCCAAGTTCCGCAAGGAGATGGCTTTCCTCTCCCAGCTCTTCGTCATGGACAACAAGACCAAGGTCGAGGACGTCGTCATGGCCGAGGCGAAGAAGGCCGGCGCGCCGATCGCCGTCGCGGGCTTCGTCCGTTTCCAGCTCGGCGAGGGCATCGAGAAGAAGGAAAGCGACTTCGCCGCCGAAGTCGCGGCTGCTTCGGGGGTGAACAAGGCGGCGTAACGCTCCTTAGCCCCTCCTCTTTAGGGGAGGGGTTGGGGTGGGGCAGGGTTCGCGGAAGATCGGCCCCTGAGGCTAACCTCTTCCGTCTCCCCACCCCCAACCCCTCCCCTTCGGGGGAGGGGCTTTTCTCATCGGCGCGCCGCCTTTAAGGTGCGCCACCTTTCCCGCAGACGCCGAACGGACCCGACGATCTTATGCCGCGCCCGCGCTTCAACCGCATCCTCCTGAAGCTTTCGGGCGAGGCCCTGATGGGCGAGGGGCAGTTCGGAATCGATCCCGAGACCACCTCGCGCCTGGCGCGGGAGATTCGCGAGGCCAAGGAAGCGGGGCACGCGCTCTGCCTCGTGGTCGGCGGCGGCAACATCTTCCGCGGCTTCGCGGCGGCGGCCAAGGGCTTCGACCGGGCGCAGGCCGATTATATGGGCATGCTCGCGACGGTGATGAACGCGCTCGCTTTGCAGAATGCGCTGGAGAAGATCGGAGTCGACACCCGAGTCCTCTCGGCGATCCCGATGGCGACCGTCTCCGAACCCTATATCCGCCGCCGCGCGCTCCGCCATATCGAGAAGGGGCGGGTGGTGATCTTCGCCGCCGGCACCGGCAATCCCTATTTCACCACCGACACCGCCGCCGCCTTGCGCGCCGCCGAGATGGATTGCGACGCCCTGTTCAAGGGGACGAGCGTCGACGGCGTCTACGATGCCGACCCGAAGAAGGTGAAGGGCGCCAAGCGCTATGACGGCCTCTCCTTCCACCGCGTTCTCGCCGACGATCTGAAGGTGATGGACGCAAGCGCCGTCGCGCTCTGCCGCGACAACGACATCCCGATCGTCGTCTTCAACATCCGCGAGCAGGGCAATCTCGCGCGGGTGCTGAACGGAGACGGAGTCGCGACGATCGTCAGCAACGAGGAGTGAGACGATGCCCGCTTATGACAAGGCCGATCTGCAGCGGCGCATGCATGGCGCCGTCGAAGCGCTGAAGCACGATCTCGGAGGCCTGCGCACCGGCCGTGCCTCGATCAGCCTGCTCGATCCGGTGACGGTCGAGGTCTATGGCGCGCACATGCCGATCAACCAGGTCGGGACGGTCTCCGCGCCCGAGCCGCGAATGCTCTCCGTCCAGGTGTGGGACCGGTCCAATGTCGGCCCGGTCGAGAAGGCGATCCGTTCCGCCGGCCTCGGCTTGAACCCGATCACCGACGGCCAGAATATCCGCCTGCCGATCCCGGACCTGACCGAGGAGCGCCGCAAGGAGCTGGCCAGGCTCGCCGGCCAATATGCGGAGAAGGCGCGGATCGCGGTCCGCAACGTCCGCCGCGACGGCATGGAGGCGCTCAAGACCGACGAGAAGAAGCACGAGATCAGCGAGGACGAGCATAAGAGGCTCGGCACCGAGGTGCAGAAGATGACCGACGAGACGATCAAGGAGATCGACGCGGCCGCCCACGCCAAGGAGAAGGAAATCCTCCAGCAGTGATCTTCGGCTCCGCCAAAGGCGCGTCGCGGCCCGAGACGAAGGGCGGCGCCAATGTCCCCCGTCACGCCGATGGCCACGCGTCGAGCCACGCCGTGCCTCGCCACCTGGCCATCATCATGGACGGCAACGGCCGCTGGGCAAAGGCGCGCGGCCTGCCGCGGGTCGCCGGCCATCGCCAGGGCGCGGAAGCGGCGCGCGCGGTGCTTCGGGCGGCGGGGGAGGCCGGGGTCGAATGCCTCACTCTCTACGCTTTCTCCTCGGAGAATTGGCGGCGGCCGGAGGAGGAGATCAACGATCTGATGGGGCTGCTGCGCTTCTATATCGGCGCGGAGCTCAACAACCTCCACCGCGAGGGCGTCCGGATCAAGGTGATCGGCGATCACCAAGCCTTTCAGCCCGACGTCGCCCGAATGATCGACCAGGCGATCGCCAGGACCGCGGGCAACACGCGGATGACGCTCGCCATCGCCCTCAATTACGGCGCCCGCGCCGAGATTGCGGGCGCGGTGCGGCGGCTCGCGGGTGAGGCCGCTTCGGGCGCGATCGCGCCCGAGGCGATCGACGAGGCGGCGGTCGACGCGGCGCTCGACACCGCCGATCTGCCGCCGCTCGACCTCCTCATCCGCACCTCGGGCGAACGGCGCCTCTCCAATTTCCTGCTGTGGCAGGCGGCCTATGCCGAATTGCTGTTCGTCGACACGTTCTGGCCCGATTTCGACGGCGATGCGCTGCGTGCCGCGCTCGCCGATTATGCTGGCCGCGACCGGCGGTTCGGCGGCCGATGAGCGAGGAAGCGCGCCCGGACCCGAAAGGGCCTTCGGACCTCACCACCCGCTTCGCGACCGCGATCGTTCTGGTCGCGATCGCCGTCTCGGCAATCTATATCGGCGGCGGCCTGTTCCGGCTGCTCGTCGCGATCGTCGCCGGCTTGATGCTCTACGAATGGGCGGGTCTCCACAAGGTCGGCCGGATCTGGTGGATCGCCGGAATCGTCCTGCTCGCCGCGGCACTGCTCATCCTGTCGGCGCAGCTCTTTCCGCCGGATACGGTCGATTATGTCGAAGGGATCGGCGATTCGATCATTTCCGAATCGCTGCAGCCGGTCTGGATCGGCTTCGGGATCATCGCCGGCATCGGCGTGCTGCTCGGGGCGGCCAGCCGCCGGCTCGCGATGGCGACGGGGTTCATCTATATCGGAATCCCGACCTTCGCCCTGATCGTCGTCGAATGGGCGCGCTACGACATCGTCTACTGGCTGATGCTCGTCACCTGGGCGACCGACATCTGCGCCTATTTCGCGGGGCGGGGGATCGGCGGCCCGAAGCTCGCGCCGAGCATCAGCCCGAACAAGACCTGGGCCGGGCTGATCGGCGGCATGGCCGGCGCACTGATCGTCGGCGGCCTGTTCGCCTGGGCCGTCGACCTCGAAATGCCCTTCCTCTATCTCGGCGCGTTGATGGCGGTCCTCGCCCAGCTCGGCGACCTTTACGAGAGCTGGGTGAAAAGGCGCGCTGGCGCGAAGGACAGCTCCAGCCTCATTCCAGGCCATGGCGGCGTGCTCGACCGGCTCGACGGGCTGCTGCCGGTGATCGTCGCGACCCTGCTCGTCATGGTCGCCCTGGTGGGGTTTAAGTGAGCCGCCGGACGGTCGCGATTCTCGGTGCCACGGGTTCGGTCGGGCGTTCGACGCTCGACCTGATCGCGCGCAATCCGGATCGGTTCGAGGTGGTCGCGCTCACCGCGAATCGCGACGTCGCCGGGCTGGCGGAAGCGGCGCGGCGCGTCGGCGCCCGCCGCGCGGTCATCGCCGACGAGACCTGTCGCGCCCGGTTCGAAGCGGCGCTCGCGGGCAGCGGCGTCGAAACGGCGGCGGGCCGCGAGGCGGTGCTGGAGGCCGCCGGGAGCGGCGCCGACTGGACGATGGCCGCGATCGTCGGCTCGGCCGGACTCGCCCCGACCATGGCGGCGCTCGCCGGCGGCGGCACGGTCGCGCTCGCCAACAAGGAGGCCCTGGTCTCGGCCGGAGCCTTGATGACCGAGGCGGCGCGGCGCGGCGGGGCGACCCTGCTGCCGGTCGATTCGGAGCATAATGCGATCTTCCAATGCTTCGACGCGGCGCGCGCGGGCGCGGTCAGCCGGATCATCCTCACCGCCAGCGGCGGCCCGTTCCGCACCCGAAGCGTCGAGGAGATGCGCGAGGTCACCCCGGCCGAGGCGGTCGCGCATCCGAACTGGTCGATGGGCGCCAAGATCTCGGTCGACAGCGCGACCCTGATGAACAAGGGGCTGGAGTTGATCGAGGCCTTCCACCTCTTCCCGCTCGATGCCGAACGGTTCGAGGTGGTGATCCACCCGGAATCTGTCGTCCACAGCCTCGTCGAATATGTCGACGGCTCGGTCCTCGCCCAATTGGGCGCGCCCGACATGCGGGTGCCGATCGCCTACACCCTCGCCTGGCCGGAACGGATGGCGACGCCGTGCGAGCGGCTCGATCTGGTGCGCTTCGGCATGCTTCGCTTCGAGGCGCCGGACTTCGCGCGTTTTCCGGCGCTCGGCCTCGCCCGGGATTCGCTTCGCGCCGGCGGCGGCGCGCCGGCGGTGCTCAACGCAGCCAATGAGGTCGCGGTCGCTGCCTTCCTCGCCGGCGAGATCGGTTTTCTCGATATTGCTTCCATCGCGGCCGAGACCCTGCAATGCTACGCGCCCGAGGCGCCCGGCGCGATCGCCGACGTCCTCGCCATCGACGCCGAAGCGCGGGCGCGCGCCGGCGAGGCGAAGAGAAGGTATTTGCGTTGACCAGCGCCCAGCCCGGCTTCTTCTTCACCATCCTCAGCTTCGTGCTGGTGATCGGCCCTTTGATCTTCGTCCACGAGCTCGGCCATTATCTGGTCGGCCGCGCCTGCGGGGTGAAGGCGGAAGTCTTCTCGATCGGCTTCGGCCGCGAATTGTTCGGCTGGACCGACGGCAAGGGCACGCGCTGGAAGGTCTGCCTGCTGCCGCTCGGCGGCTATGTGAAGTTCGCCGGCGACATGAACGCCGCCGGCCAGCCGTCGCGCGAATGGCTGATGCTTCCCGCCGAGGAACGGGCGCGGACCTTCCAGGCCAAGCCGGTCTGGCAGCGTTTCCTGATCGTCGCGGCGGGGCCATTCACCAATTTCCTGATCGCGATCCTCATCATCGCCGGCTTCGTCATGGCGATCGGCAAGCCGGTCACGCCGCCCGTCATCGCCAAGATCCAGGCCGGGTCGGCCGCGGCGAAGGCCGGGCTGCGCCCGCTCGACCGGATCACCGCCATAGACGGCCATCCCATCGCCGATTTCGAGGATCTGCAGACGGATCTGATGTTGAAACGGCCGGTGCCGATCCACGTGGACTTCGTCCGCGGCGGCCGGACGATGAGCGTCGTCGCCCACCTGACGACGGAGGTCGAGCGCGACCAGTTCCGCAACGAGACGACCCGAAGCGTGCTCGGCGTGTGGCCGGTCAAGACCCGGATCGTGACGGTTTCGCCGTTCGCCGCGATCGGAACAGGCTTTCAGCAGACCTGGCGCATCGTCAGCGTGAGCGCCCAGGGCATGAAGCAGATCGTCGTCGGCGAACGGTCGATCAAGGATCTGAGCGGCCCGCTCAAGACCGCGCGCTTCTCGGGAGAGCAGACCAGCCTCGGCCCGCTTTCCTATCTCTGGTTCCTCGTCGTGGTCTCGATTAATCTCGGATTCATCAACCTCCTTCCAATTCCAATGCTGGACGGAGGCCATCTGCTCTTCTACGTCATCGAAGCCGTGCGGCGCCGGCCGCTCCAGCCGCAGGCGCAGGAATGGGCGTTCAGGACCGGCCTCGCCGCTCTTCTCGCCCTGATGATCTTCGTCACTCTCAACGACTTGGCGTCTTTTGGACTGTGGTCGAAGCTTGGCGGCTTGATCGGTGGAATAGGATGAGGCAGGGCATGTACGGACAGGGACACCCTCCGGCCGCGATGCCGGCACAGAATCAGGGCGGGGACGCGTGACAGCGAACAGTTCATTCTCCAGCGGCCGGCGGCTGAGTGCCGCCCTCATGGTCGGGACCATGCTCGGCGGCCTCGCCGTGCCGGCCGACGCCCAGAACCAGCCGGCGCCCCAGACCACTCCAGCTCCCGCTCCGGTGCCGGCCGCGCCCCCTCCGGTTTCGGCGCCTGCCTCCGCCCCGGCTCCGGAGCCCGCGGGGGCCGCGCCCGCGCAGGCGCCCGAAACGCCCGCGCCGACGCCGCTCCCCGGCACCGGCACGATCCATTCGATCGCCGTCAGCGGCAATCAGCGGCTCGAGCCGGAGACCGTCCTCTCCTACACGGCGCTTCGGGTCGGCCAGCCCTATGACCGCGAGAAGCTCGACCAGGCGATCAAGGACCTCTACGCGACCGAATTGTTCGCGGACGTCCAGATCGCCGGCGCCGATACCGGCAATATCGTCATCCGAGTCCGCGAAAATCCGGTGATCAACCGGATCATCCTGGAAGGGAACAAGCGGATCAAGGAAGACAAGATCATGCCGGAGATCAAGCTGGCGCCCCGGCAGATCTTCACCCGCTCCAAGGCGCGCGCCGACGTCGCCAGGATCATCGAGCTCTATCGCCGCCAGGGCCGCTTCGCGGCAAGCGTCGACCCGAAGATCGTCCAGCTCGAACAGAATCGCGTCGACCTCGTCTTCGAGATCAACGAGGGGCCGCGCTCCAAGGTCCGCGCGATCAACATCATCGGCAACGAGCATTTCGGCGCGGGCACCCTGCGCTCGCAAATGGCGACGAAGCGGACTGGGCCGCTCAGCTTCCTCGGCTCGGGCGACGTCTACGATCCCGACCGGCTCGCCTACGACCAGCAGAAATTGCGGCAATTCTACCTGACCCAGGGCTATGCCGATTTCCGCGTCGTCTCCGCCGTCGCCGAGCTGACGCCCGACAAGCGCGACTTCGTCATCACCTACGTCGTCGAGGAAGGGCCGCGCTACAAGTTCGGCGACGTCAAGGTCGAGAGCGGAATCCGCGACCTCAAGGCCGAATCGCTCGCCCATTTGCTGCCGATGAAGAAGGGCGAATGGTATAACGCCAAGCAGGTCGAGGACACGGTCACCGCCCTGAACGAGAGCGCCGGCCTGTTCGGCTATGCCTTCGCCGACGCCGAGCCCGACTTCAAGCACGACAAGGACAGCCGGACCATGTCGGTGACCTTCCGGGTCAACGAGACGCCGCGAGTCTATGTCGAGCGGATCAACATCAACGGCAACACGCTGACCCGCGACAAGGTCGTCCGGCGCGAGTTCCGAATCGCCGAGGGCGATCCGTTCAACAGCGCGATGGTCAAGCGCTCGCGCGACCGCATCCAGTCGCTCGGCTTCTTCCAGGACAATCTCGAGATCGAGCAGAGCCAGGGCTCGACCCCGGACCGGGTCATCCTCACCACCAATCTCGAGGAGAAGCCGACCGGCCAGCTCGAAATCTCGGCCGGCTATTCGAGCCTCGAAAGCTGGCTCGTCAACGTCGCCATCACCCAGCGCAACTTCATGGGCAAGGGCGACGAGGTCCGCGCTTCGGTCGAATATTCGGCCTACACCAAGTCGGTCGATCTCGGCTTCACCCAGCCCTATATATTCGACCGCAACATCGCGATGAGCTTCGATCTTTTCCGTCGCGATTACAACAGCTTCGACTTCATCGGCACGAATCGGAACACGACCTATGACCAGGTCTCGACCGGCGGCCAGATCCGCTTCGGCCTCTCGCTGACCGAATATTGGTCGCTGGCCTTGCGCTACACGTTGAGCGTCGACAAGGTCGCGCTCGACCAGGCGACCTTCTTCACCGACCCCGACGGACCCGGCCCGTTGCCGGCGGTCTGCGACCCCCTGCTCGCCGGCCGCTATCTCTGCGAGGCCCTGGGCAATCGAACGACCTCGGCGGTCGGCTATTCGCTCTATTTCGACAGCACCAACAACCATTTGCGGCCGACAAAGGGCCAGCGCCTCATCTTCAACCAGGATCTGGCGGGTCTCGGCGGAAGCGTGCGCTACCTGAAGACCCGCGTGACCGGCTCCAAATATTGGCGGCTTCCCGGCAATTTCATCTTCTCGCTCACCGGTGAGGCCGGATACATTCACAGCTTCGAATCGGCGCCGGCGCCGGACGAGGATCCGGTCCGGCTCACCGACCGCTGGTTCCTCGGCGAGCCCGACATTCGCGGCTTCGATATTCGCGGCGTCGGCCCGCGCGTCGTCCGCTACTTCTTCAAGAAGAATGCCGACGGCACCTTCGCCAAGGATTCCGCCGGCAATTTCATCCTGGATACGAAGCGGCAGGACGTGGTCGACGACGCGATCGGCGGCCGGGCTTATTATCTCGGCCGTGCCGAGGTCGAAATCCCGATGGGCAACCAGTTCCACGAGCTGGGCCTGAGGCCGTCGGTCTTCGTCGATGTCGGCGCCGTGTTCGGAGTCCGCCATCCGAGCACCCAGACGATCGATCCGAACAACATTCTCGCCATCAACCATTGCATCGATACGGGCGGCCATACCAGCAACACGGCGAGCGACGGCAGCTGCCCGACGGGCACGTCGCTCGTCGCCGCGGTGACGCCGTTCAGCGAGAAATTCTTCGGCGACACGCCGCGCCCGCGCGTGTCGATCGGCTTCGGCGTGAACTGGAACTCACCTTTCGGTCCGTTCAGGATCGATATAGCCAAGGCGCTTATCGCTGCGCCTGGGGATGATAAGAAACTCGTCACATTCAACGTAGGGACCGCATTCTGATGATCAAATACACTCTTGGCGCGGCCACCGCCGCGCTTCTCCTCGCCATCCCCGGCGCCGCGTCGGCGCAGCGGGCACAGGGGGCGACGATCGTCGTCGTCGACACCGAGCGCCTGTTCGGCGAATGCAACGCCTGCCGCGCCGCGAGCGCCCAGCTTCAGTCGCTGATCAGCCAGGGGCAGCAGCGCGCCCAGCAGCTCAGCACGCCGATCCGGACGGAAGCCTCGTCGATCGAGGCGGCCGCGACCGCGGCTCGCGCCCAGCCGCAGGGCGCGGCGCGAACCGCGGCCGAGAATTCGATCAACCAGCGCGTCCAGGCGCTCCAGGCCCGCCAGAACCAGGCGAATCAGGAGCTCAACGCGCTGGACCAGAACATCCAGTCGGTCCGCGCCAACGTCTCGCGCCAGCTCAACGAGCGGCTGGCTCCGATCTACACGCAGGTGATGAACGCCCATGGCGCGAACCTGCTGGTCGATGTCGGCGCAACGCTCGCCCATGCGCCCGCGCTCGACGTCACCAACGAGGTGCTGACCGCGCTCAATGCGGCCGTGCCGAGCGTCAGCGTGACTCCGCTGCCGGCGCCGCCCCCGGGAACGCAGCCGCAGGGCCGGTGAGCTCCGAAGACGAAGGCGCCGCCATCGGCCCGCTGGATATAAGGCGGGTGATGGCGGCGCTGCCGCATCGCTACCCGATGCTGCTCGTCGATCGGGTCGAGGCGCTGATCCCGCGCAAGCGGATCGTCTGCATCAAGGCGGTGACGATCAACGAGCCCTTCTTCCAGGGTCATTTCCCGGGGCGCCCGATCATGCCTGGCGTCCTGCTCGTCGAGGCGATGGCCCAGGCTTCGGGCGTGCTCGCGGTCGAATCGCTCGGCCTCGCCGGCTCGGGCAAGCTCGTCTATTTCATGGCGATCGACGGGGCGAAGTTCCGCAGGCCGGTCGAGCCTGGGGTGCTGCTGCGGATCGAGGTCGATCTCGTCCAGGATCGCGGCAAGGTCTGCAAGTTCGCGGGCCGGGTGCTGATCGACGGCCAGCTCGCCGCCGAGGCTAATTTCACGGCGATGATCGCGGATCCGCCGTCGGACTAAATGAATTGCCTCCGGAAGGGCAGGGCGGTTCAGCCGTGTTATAGAGTGCCGAAGTAGGTCAATTCGGGATTGTTGCACGTGTCACCGTAATTCCGAGCGGTTCATGCGCACTCTCAAGGAGGAGGAGGTCGACGGCAGCGCCTATCGCGATGCCGCCGAAGCGCGGGCGAAGATCGGGGTCTTCATCGAGACGGTCTACAACCGCCAGCGGCTGCACTCCGCTCTCGATTACC
>DASUHH010000073.1:0-6709 GCA_036273615.1 Allosphingosinicella sp.
TTTTCGGGCGGTCGTTCGCGACCGCCTTCGTCTTTGGAAAGGGCCGGCGGTGGAGGAATCTATGGATGCCGATTCACGCGTTCAGCTGACGCGCATCGAGGGCAAGCTCGATCTCGTCAACGAGCGCCACGAGACGATGAAGGAGGACGTGCGCAAGATCGAGCAGGTTCATGCCGATTTCTCGCGCCGGGTCGACGAGCGCTTCCATACCCACGGCAGCCGGCTCCAGGTCCTGGAGGCGCGCAACCATGTCACCGAGGGCGAGCGGGCGGCGGTGCGGGCCAGCGCCAGGGCCCTGTGGGCGGTCGCCGGCGGCAGCGGCCTCCTCGCCGCCCTGCTCGCCGCGATCATGCGGCATTTCGGGATATGAACGGCCTGGAGGTCGCGCGGCGGCGGCTGCGGCGGGACTTTCCGGTGGATCCGGCGATCCCGGCGGAGATGCGGGCGTTGCTGGACAGGCTGGATCGGGAGGGGGAGGCGAAGGGGAGGGGGCGCCGAGGCTGATCCTCCCCGGAACGGGGAGGGGGACCGCCCGCAGGGTGGTGGAGGGGGCCCTGAGACCCACGCTGATCTTCCGATCCTTCTCTTTGCCTTGTGCCCGACCCCTCCACCACGCTGCGCATGGTCCCCCTCCCCGTCCCGGGGAGGAGCTGGGGCGGCGCTTCGCCGGGTGACGAACCCCCTCCACCGCGTTGCACGCGGTCCCCCTCCCCGTCCCGGGGAGGACATGATTCCGGGAGGCGCGTGCATGAACGAGAATCGCCGCGTGCCGATCTACCGGTTCTTCGCCCGCCTTCGCGACGGGCGCTGCCTGACGCCCGCCGAGCGGGTCGCGCTCGACCGGCTGCTCGACGAGGCCGGCGCGCGGCGCTGATCCGCACCCAAAAAAGGAGACATGGATATGATTCCGCCCGACGACGTCATCGCCGCCGCCCGCGCCGCCGAGCGCAAATGGGGCATCCCCGCCGCGATCTCGATCGCGCAATGGGCGCTGGAGAGCGGCTGGGGCAAGCATATGCCGCCCGGATCCAACAATCCGTTCGGGATCAAGGCGCGGCCCGGCGAGCCCTCAATCACCGCGCCGACGCGCGAGGTGATCCACGGCCGGCCGACGATCGTCGAGGCGCCGTTCCGCAAGTTCGCGAGCCTCTCCGAGGCGTTCGACCGCCATGGCGAATTGCTCGCGACCGCGCCGGCTTATGCCCGCGCCCGTGCGTTCGAGAAGGCGCCCGACGCCTTCGCCGACGCGCTGACCGGAATCTATGCGACCGATCCCCATTATGGGAGCCTGCTCCACGCGATCATGCGCGGCGCCGACCTCTACCGCTACGATGCGGCGGCGGCGTCATGAGGGTGCTGTCCTACATCAAGGCCCGGCTCGACGAGCGCTCGACCTGGGCCGGGATCGCCGCCGCGATCGGCGGCGGCGCCGCGCTTGCATCCCCCTATAGCTGGCTCGCCATCGCCGCCGGCACCATCGCCGCGATCGTCCCGACGTCGGGGGACGAGCGATAGGCCTTCCAGATCCTCCCCGGAACGGGGGGGGACCAGCCCCTGGGCTGGTGGAGGGGGGCGGAGACCCACGCCGGGCCTTCCAATCCGCCGCTTCGCCGGATGACGAACCCCCTCCACCATCCTTCGCATGTGTTGGAGCGAGATCGTGTCCCCCGGACACGATCTTGGACTGCCGGGGGCAGCCCAAAGCTCCAACACCCTCCCCGTCCCGGGGAGGAGCTAAACTCAGGAGAACTCAAATGCACCGACTTGTCGCGGCCCTCGCGGCCGCCACGATCCTTGCCGTCCCCGCCGCCGCCCAGCCCGGCGCGGCGCCCGATCCCATCCTTCCGATCTGCGACAAGGCCCTGGTCGCCGCGATGGACGGCGGCGATGCGAAGGCGACGGTCGACCAGGCGACGCGGGCCATGGACGAGAAGCAGAGGCAGCTCGTCGGCACGGTCTGCGCCATCTATTTGATGGGCGCGCTCGCCTTCGCGAAACATGCGCGCGAGGCCGCCCGGCTGCCGGCCGGCGGGACGGCGATATGATCGGGGCGATCCTTGCCGCCCTCGGCCTCGCGGCCCTGGCCTTGGGCATCTTCCTGTGGGTCCGCACCAGGCCGGACAGCCTGATATGAGCGGGCTCGTCACGGGGGTCGGCCTGAAGCTCGCGCTCGGCGGGCTGGCCGGGCGGCTGAAGCAGGCGGCGGCCTGGCTGTTCCTCCACCCGGCCTGGCTGGTCGCGATCGGCTGCGCCCTGTTCGGGCTGATCGAGCTCGGCGAGGCGCGCCACGCGAAGAAGCAGGCGGCCAATTATGAGAGCCTCTATCGCGGCGAGCAGGCGGCCCATGCGGTGACGAAAGCCTCGCTGCAGCGGGCGGACGGCGCGATCGCCGACAATAATCGCCGCATCGACGCCGCCCATGACGCGCTCGCCCGCGCCCAGGCCCAGGCGGCGGCCGACCAGACCCGCAACGCGAAGCGGGCGCAGGCGACCGATGCCCGGATCGCGGCCCTGAGGGCCAGGGCGGCCGACCCGAACCGCGCGCCCTGCACCGTCTCCGACGAAGCGAAACAGGCATTGGAGAAATTGTGATGCGGCAAAGACCCAGCCCGGCCGTCTTCGCGGCGGCGTCTTGCTCCCTTGGCCTGCTCGCCGCCTGCGGCGCGCATCCGCGGAGCATCGGCGAGCATGTCGTCTACCAGCCGGTCGAGAAGGAGGTACCGCGGCCGTGCCCGGTCGCCGTGCCGAAACGCCCGGCCAAGCTCCAGCGCCCGCTGCCGAGCGACCCGGCCGCGCTCGCCGACCTGCTCATCGCCAAATTGCTCGAATGGGATGGGCCGGGCAAATATGGCGACCAGGCCGAAGCCGCGCTGAAGGTCTGCACGGCGCCCGAAGCGGCGGCACCCACCCGCTGAGGCCACGCCTGCTCCAATCCGCGCGGCTTCGCCGGCGCGATCCACGCCTCCGCCATTGCGAATCGGCGGGCGATGTGCAGTCGCTGGCGCCGGGCGCAATCGCGCCGCGGGGAGGGCCTGACGCATGAGCTTCGCTGCCGACACGCGGGTCAACACGCCAGGCGGGATGCGCCCGATCGGGGAACTCAGAAAGGACGACAGCGTGCTTGCGGCGTCGCTGGACGGCGGGAAGCCCATCTGGTCGTCGGAGGCGGTGGTGCTTGCCGCCGACATCCCCGGCGGCGAGCGGCAGATGGTCGTCCTCCGCTACGGCGCCGACGGGGAGCTGGTCGCGACGTTCGACCAGCCGTTCCTGCTCGCCTCGGGCAAGGTCAAGGAGGCGCGCCTGCTCGTTCCGGGCGACGCCCTCCTCGGCGCCGATGGCGAACCGGTCGCCCTCAACATGATCGTGGAAGGAACCTATTCCGGTGCCCTGGCCGATATCGTCGCCGGCACGCTGGAATGGCACGGAACGATCGACGGCCATCTGCTCGACGTGGCCGGCCTGGCCTGCGGCGACTATCTGGTGGAGGTCCAGATGAGGCTGCGGCAGGCGCTCCGCGCCTACCGGGCGCGGGGCGAGGCGCCCAACGACGCATAAGGCCATGGCAGGCTCGCCGCCGCGATCCGGCAGCCCTCAGAGGGACAGGCGCTTCACCCCGCCTGGCTGTTCGGCGCGCGGCGGCCGATCCGTGGCGAGCCGCCGGGCCGCGTGCAGCGCCAGCAGGAGATAGAAGCCGACTTCGATACAATGCCAGATGCTGAAAGGTCGCGGACCGGACAGGATCAGGACGTCCATGGCCGGTGCGACAAGCACCAACAGCCACAACGCTATCCGCTTGCCCGCTCTTCGCGCCTCGGCCCTGTCCGCTTCCGCCATGGATCGGGCTTAGACGCGCCGGCGCGCAAAGGCGATAGGCGATCGCGATTCGGTCGGCCGCACCACGCAATCGACGTTCATGGCCGCGAGGCGCTCAGGAATCCCCGGGGCGGCGCCGGTTCATCACAAGGATGAGGACCACGATCAGGATGATCGGCAGCAGCAGGACCGCCACATGCGTGATTGAAAAGGCCATCGTCCACGATTCCCCCAAAAGAGAAGCCCGGTCTATCAGATGCGCCGGTTTTGCATAGCGCCTGCAGGGCGATTTTGCGAAGGCGGACTTGTCCGCCGAAGCTTCCAGGGTCCGGACCCTGGCGAAGGCGGAAGCCCGATCCTATCGAAGCCGGCCGAACAGCCACAGCAGGACCAGCGAGCCGACGGCGGCCAGCAGCAGCGATCTCGTACAACTAGCCGGTTCGAGAAGAACAGGAACATGCGGCCCCAACACGGCCCCGGCTTCAGAGGCTCCGGATCAGCCGCGTCGCCACCGCAAGCCAGGGGGGCGTCGCGACGACGATCTGGCGCCCGCGCCCGCCCAAAGCGAGCAAATGGATCTTGTCCTCCTCGCGCCCGATCAGGCGGCCGAACAGGAAGCGGTCGGCGGGGCGGGGGACGAGGACGTCGCGGTTCATCGCCTCGCCAAAATCCTCGGGCTCGAGCCGGCGGCACCAGATCTCGTCGCCGCTGCGATAGTCGCCCATCCCAGCCGCCACCGCCACGGCAAGCGCGCCGGGCCCGGCCTGCGGGGCCGCGGTCACCCGCGCGCGGCGCGGCGCGACCGCGCCGTCATGCTCCAGGACCGCCGCCACCGGCACCTCTTCCCGGTCGGGCAGGCGGACGAGGTCGGCGGCCTCCACCCCCATCGCCAGCGCGATCCGGTTCAGCCAGCCGACCGAGACGGTGCGCGTGCCCGTCTCCAGCCGCCCGATCGTCTGCGGCGTCGTCGGCGGATCGCAGCGCTCGGCAACCTCCTGCAGCGACAGCTTGCGGGCGCGGCGGACTTCGCGGATGCGGGTGATCATCCTTCTTTCCCCCTTTGAGCGATAACCGTTACGGTTCCTTCTCTTCCATCGAATTCGCCCTTTTGGCAAGAGCCGGCGCCATTTCCTTCTCCCCGCCCGCGCGGTAGAAGGGGCCGTGCGGGCATTCCTTCTCCTCTCCATGCTGCTTGCGGCCTCGTCCGCGCCCGCCGCCGCGGACCGCGAGGGCTATGTGCCCACCGACGACGGCGCCCGCCTCCATTACCGGATCGAGGGGGAGGGGCCGGAGACCCTGGTCGTCGTCCATGGCGGGCCGGGCAATTCGATGGAATCGATCCGGCCCGATTTCGGCCCCGCCGCGGTCGGGCGGCGGATCATCTATTACGACCAGCGCGGCAATGGCGGGTCGAGCCTGGACATGGATCCGGGGCGGCTCGCCATCGGCCGGCAGGTCGCCGACCTGGAGGCGATCCGAGTCCATTTCGGCCTGCGGAAGATGAACCTGCTCGGCAATAGCTGGGGCGGGCTGCTCGCTTCTTATTATGCCGTCGCCCATCCCGACCGGGTCGGGCGGCTGGTGCTGCACGATCCGGGACCGCCCGCCCGCGCCTGGCTCGAGGCGATGAGCGACGAGATCGGCCGCCGCGCCAAGCTCCTGCCCGACCCGGAGCGGCGCGCCTATCTCGCCGCCGCCAATCCCCTGGCCTGGTTCCGCGCCCCCGATCCGCTCGTCCCGTGCCGGACCTTCATGACCACCCTCTTCCGCCTCTACGCCTACGATCCGGAATCGCCGGGCGCGTCGCACGCCGATCCCTGCGCCGATGGGCCGGAGGCGGTGCGGCGCCAGCTCCTCGTCAACCGGCGGATCTGGGCGAGCCTGCCCAATTACGACATCAGGCCCTTGCTCGGCCGGGTGACGGCCCCGGTCCTGATCCTCTACGGCGAGGCCGATCCCGTGCCCCGCGCCGCCGCCGAGGCCTGGGCGGCCGGCTATCCGAACGCGCGGCTGCTGGTCATTCCGCGTGCCGGCCATCTCTCCCATGTCGAGCAGCCCGGCATCTTCTTCTCCGCCCTCGACGCCTTCCTTCGCGGCCATTGGCCGACTGGGGCGATCATTGTGGCGCAGCGCTAGATTGCGAGACCGGTTTCAGGGTTCGCGCAGAGACCCAGAGAGTCGGAGCGCGGTCCAACGGCTCGGCCGGACGAGCGGCCATCCGGTTTCACGGCCTTGTCATGAGGGCCGCGCCCGATGGCCGGGGGCGCGGACTCCCTGCTTCTCCGCGTGAACCAATCCCCAAGCCGGTCCGCGCGCAACGTCCGCCCGGGCTAATCCAGCTCCGCCCGCCTGCGCGCCTGGGCCAGCTCGCGTTCGGCGACATCGAGCGACTCACGCTCCATCGTGCTCAAGAGCTGCGTCTGAACCAGATCGTTGATGATCTTCACAAGGTCTTCCGCCACCTTGAGAGGAAGCGTTACAGTCGTTCCGGCCACGAAACCCCCATCGAATCCTGCGAATTCTTTCGAGCGGAACGGCCGTGTCGCGAATCACGGCCGCGGACTCCAGGCGGATCGTAGCCGAGCTGTCGTGGAAAATATATGCCGCGGAGAAATAGGTTTCCGTCGTTGCACCTTTGTCGCGCATTGCGAGAATGAGAATTTATTTCATATCCAGCCGCAGAATTTCGCGCCGCTATTTTGTCTGACTATTGCAGCGTCCCTGGAGCGGTTTCCAGTCAGGTGGAATGAGCAGGGCGCGATGCAGGACGGCGCCGAGTCACGCATAGTCGAACAGGCCCATGAAGCCGAAATCCATGTGCGATTGCTGGTGGCAGTGGAACAGCGTCCGGCCGGGATTGTCGGCGACGAAGTCGATCTCCGCGCGCTGATAGCCG
>DASUHH010000074.1:0-3670 GCA_036273615.1 Allosphingosinicella sp.
ACCCGCGCATCACACCCTCCCCGCCAGACAAGAGAGTGAATCACGAAACCCCTAAGTGCGCCACCACTTCTTCAACAGCCTGCTAGAGCGTTGCGCGAAAAGGTGGATACCGGCTTTTCGCAATAAGCAACGCGACAACAAAGGGTTCTGGAGCGGGCTGTGATTCAATCCAGTCACAGCCCCCTCCAGCCTTTGTCCCTGCGCCGTTCGGGCTGAGCTTGGCTTCGACGGCCCCGGATCAGGTCCGGGGCCGAACGGCCTCCTCTTTATTGACCGCAGAGCGGCTCGCCGGCGGGGTCCTTCGCCTTGAGGGCGTCGGCGCGGGTGGCGCCGCGCCGCGTCAGGACCGCGCCGGCGAAGCCGGCGCCGCTGCCGCAATAATAAGCGCAGGTCGGCGGCAGCGATCCGGGGAAGGTCACGACTCCGTCCTTCAGCCTCGCCTCGATCGTGCAGGGGGAATCCCCGGCCATGGCAAGCGTCAGCCGGTCGCCCGAGAGGGTGGCCGTGCCGGCGCCCGAGCAGGCGCGCAGGCCAGGCGACCAGAGGGTGATCCCGAACTGCGCCCTTCCCGCCCGATCGAGGATGCACATCTGGCTCGGCCGCGTGCCGCCGCCGGCCTGGTAGAGACCGATGAGCGGGCCGCCGGCTCCGTCATTTCCGTTCCCGCTCCCACCGCCCCGCGGCTGGCCGGAAGCGCCGCAGCCGGCCACCAGGACAAGGACGATCAGTGACCGTTTCATGACGGATAAGCGACGAAATGAGCGATAATCCACACCAAATTAACGGCAGCGGGGCGACAAGGCGGCGCTTGCTTCCTATATGGTGGCGCGAGCGGTGACGGCGCGCGCAGGCGCTTTCGGCGGGGCGGACGGGACATGCTGACCACCAATCCCTATGACGACGACAAGTTGCACGAGGAGTGCGGCGTCTTCGGAATCTGGGGCGCCGAGACCGCCTCGGCCGTGGTCGCATTGGGCCTGCACGCGCTCCAGCATCGCGGCCAGGAAGCGGCCGGCATCACCTCCTGGGACGACCGGGTCTTCCACTCGCACCGGGCGATGGGCCATGTCGCCGGCAATTTCGACCGGGACGACGTCATCCGCCAGCTCGCCGGAAGCGCCGCGATCGGCCATGTGCGCTATTCGACCACCGGCGAGACGGCGATGCGCAACGTCCAGCCGCTCTTCGCCGAACTGACCTCGGGCGGCTTCGCGGTCGCGCATAACGGCAACATCTCCAACGCCATGCGCCTGCGCCGCGACCTCAACCGGCGCGGCTCGATCTTCCAGTCGACCAGCGACACCGAGGTGATCATCCACCTCGTCGCCACCTCCACCTACCGGACCCTGCTCGACCGCTTCATCGACGCGCTGAAGCAGGTGGAGGGCGCCTATTCGCTGCTCTGCCTGACCGGCGAGGGCATGATCGCCTGCCGCGACCCGCTCGGCATCCGGCCACTCGTCATGGGCCGGCTCGGCGATTCCTACATCTTCGCGTCGGAGACGGTGGCGCTCGACATGGTCGGCGCCACCTATATCCGCTCGGTCGAGCCGGGCGAGCTGATCATCGTCTCGGCCCAGGGCCTGCGCTCGCACCGGCCGTTCGCGCCCCACCGGCCGCGGCCCTGCATCTTCGAGCATATCTATTTCTCGCGGCCCGATTCGATCCTCGACGGCGCCTCGGTCTATTCGGTGCGCAAGGCGATCGGCGCCGAGCTGGCGCGCGAGAATCCGGTCGAGGCCGATTTCGTCGTCCCGGTGCCCGATTCGGGCGTGCCGGCGGCGATCGGCTATGCGCAGGAAAGCGGCATCCCGTTCGAGCTCGGCATCATCCGCTCCCATTATGTCGGCCGCACCTTCATCCAGCCGGGCGATTCGGTCCGCCATCTCGGCGTCAAGCTGAAGCACAATGCCAACAGCGCCCTGATCCAGGGCAAGCGCCTCGTCCTCATCGACGATTCGATCGTTCGCGGCACGACCAGCCTGAAGATCGTCCAGATGCTGCGCGATGCCGGCGCGCGCGAGGTCCATATGCGGATCGCGAGCCCGCCGACGCGCCACTCCTGCTTCTACGGCGTCGACACGCCGGAGCGGGCGAAGCTGCTCGCCGCGCAGATGAACGTCGCCGAGATGAACGATTATATCAAGGCGGACAGCCTCGCCTTCGTCTCGATCGACGGCCTCTATCGCGCGCTCGGCGAGCAGGAGCGCGACGATGCCGAGCCCCAGCATTGCGACGCCTGCTTCACCGGCGCCTATCCGACCCGGCTCACCGACCAGGAGGATCTGGAATCGCCCGACCAGCTCGCCTTGCTGCGCGAGCGCTACGCCTAGACCGGACGCTTTCTCTGCCCTAGGCGCGGGCCGAAGGACGGGATCGTGACATCTGACAAATTCCTGGAAGGGCGTCTCGCCCTTGTGACCGGCGCGAGCCGCGGCATCGGTGCGGCGACGGCCGAGGCGCTGGCGAAGGCCGGCGCCCATGTCATCCTGACCGCACGGACCGCTGGCGATCTGGAGGCGGTGGAGGAAGGAATCCACCAGGCCGGCGGCAGCGCCACCATCGCGCCGATGGACCTGACCCAGAGCGACGGCATCGGCCGCCTCGCCGCGGCGGTGGCGGAACGCTGGGACAAGCTCGACCTGCTGGTGCTGAACGCGGCAAGGCTCGGCTCGCTGAGCCCGGTCGCCGCGGTCGACGGCAAGGAATTCGGCGAGGTCCTCACCCTCAACCTGCTGGCGAGCCAGGCCCTGATCGCCGGCTTCGATCCCTTGCTGCGCAAGAGCGAGGCCGGGCGGCTGGTCGCCATCACCTCCAGCGTCGGCCGCCATCCCCGCGCTTATTGGGGCGCCTATGGCGCCTCCAAGGCGGCTTTGGAGACCCTGGTCCTGTCCTATGCCGAAGAGGTGCGGAACCTCGGTCCGGTGCGCGTGGCGGTCGTCGACCCCGGCGCGACCGCCACCAGGATGCGCCAGCGCGCCTTTCCGGGCGAGGATCAGGCCACGCTCAAGCCGCCGGGCGCGGTGGGCGAGGCGATCGTCGCCCTGCTGCGGCGCGATTTCGAGACGGGCGAGCGGGTGGAATTGAGCCATTAGCCGTCACCCCGGCCCCGAGCGACGCCGCAGGCGGTGTCGAAGGGCCGGGGTGACGTTAGAGCGTTGCGCGAAAAGGCGGGTACCGGCTTTTCGCAAAAAGCAACGCGACAACAAGGACTTATAGAGCGGCCTGCGATTCAAGTTAATCGCAGGCCGCTCTAGGCTGCGGTGACAAATTAGGGGATTTCCATATGGGTTGAGTTCTGATTCAACGCTGGCTTTTGGAGGCTGGTGTGGAAGGCGAGGTTCTGCGGGACGATCAATGGGAGATATTGCGTTCGTTTGTGCCGGGGGGACGCAAGGGGAAGCGCGGTCCCCGGAGCGATGGTCGCCGGTTTTTCGATGCGATCTTGTGGCTGGCGCGCTCGGGCGCACGCTGGCGCGATTTGCCTGAGCGGTTCGGCCCCTACCAGACGGTGAAGCGGCGCTATTATCGCTGGATCGAGCAAGGTGTGTTCGACCGGATATTCGAGGCCGTCTCCGCCGATCCCGACATGGAGTGGATCGCCATCGACGCCACCGTCATTCGGGCTCAGGCACAAGCGGCCGGAGCACCGCTAAAAAGGGGGGCCAGG
>DASUHH010000075.1:0-45391 GCA_036273615.1 Allosphingosinicella sp.
TGATGAGCGGCGCTATCCGCTCCCACGCCGCGTCGCTCAGAACCAGCCGATCCATGACCCCCATCTCCGCCTCCCCAAATAGCAGTCTTGAATCACGCTTCGGGGAAAATGGGAATCCCTAAGAGTCCACAGTTCCTAGAGCGTCGTGCGAAAAGGTGGGTACCGGCTTTTCGCGAAAAACAACGCGACGACAAAGGCTCCAGGGTCCGTCCGGACCCTGGCCGTTCACGCGCGCCGCACATCGCCCCGCAGGCAAGGGGATGACCGGCGTCAGATCGCCGGATCCTCTTCCGCTGCCCTGCGGCGCGCCTCGTCCTTGGCGGCGGCGTGCCTCAGCGAATCCATCTCGGCGCCGTCCTTGGCGAGGCGGCGATTCTCCACCTCGAGCGCCTCGCGCTTGCGGACTTCCTCATAATAAGCGGCCTTCCATTTGCCGCTGCCGCGCAGGATCGCGCCGACGACGATCCCGAGCAGGAAGACGAGGCCGACGAACAGCCATTGATTGGTCGTGAAGGCGATCACGGAAGCATTCTCCTCCGTTAGGGATGCCTCCAAGAACCGGGGGAGGGGGCGGATTGTTCCGCCCCCGGACCGGATCAATGATTGATGAAATTGTCCTTGATCGCGCAGGCCGCGGGACCGAGGATGACGATGAACAGGGTCGGCAGGATGAACAGGATCAGCGGCACGGTCATGATCGCCGGCAGCCGCGCCGCTTTCTCCTCCGCCCGCATCATCCGCTCGTTGCGGAACTCGGCCGAGAGCACGCGCAGCGCCGAAGCGAGCGGGGTGCCGTATTTCTCGGTCTGGATCATCGTCGTCACCACGCCGCGGATCGATTCGAGGTTGATGCGGGTGGCGAGATTCTCGAACGCCTGGCGGCGGTCGGTCAGGAAGCCAAGCTCGATCGAGCAGAGCGCGAACTCGTCGCCAAGCTCGGGATAGCCCTTGCCGAGCTCGCGGGCGACGCGGTTGAAGGCGGCGTCGACGGTGAGGCCGGCCTCGGCGCAGATGACGAGCAGGTCGAGCGAGTCGGGAAGGCCCTTGCGGATCGCCGTCGTGCGCTTGCCGATCTTGTTCTTCAGCCAGATGTCCGGCGCCTTGTAGGCGAGGATCAGGGTGCCCGCGACCAGGCCGTAGCGCTTCAGCGACCCCCATTCCGGGAACCAGTTGAGCAGATAGACTCCGACGATGATGATCGTTCCGAACACGATCGGAAGCACCAGCCGGCCGAAGATGACGACGAAGGCAAGGTCCTTCGAGCGGATGCCCGCCTGCATCAGTTTCTGCTGCGCCTTCGTGACCTGCTCGTCCTGCAGCATCTTCAGCGAGCCGAGCAGGTTGCGGACCTTGTCCGCGGCCTCGTTGCGATTGGTGATGTTGCGCCGGCGCTTCGAGGTCGAGGCGACGATTCCGGCCTTCAACTGCTCGCGCCGCTCGTTCAGCGCCTTGACGCGCTTCGCCATCGGGTCGCGCACCGTCGTCGCCGCATAGATGGCGACGAGCACCGCGAACGTCGCCACGGCGGCGAGCAGGGTCGCGACGTAGAGAACGTCGACGCCGAGCAGGGTAGGATGCGGGGCCGGTGCCATAAAATCTGCGGTCCTAGATCTCGAAATTGACCATCTTGGCCATGATGAACACGCCGATTCCCATCCACACGACCCCGCCCAGGCCGGCGATGATCAGCCTCTGGTCGGAGAAGAAATGGTTCATGTAATCGGGGCTGATCCACCACACCATCAGGAAGACGATGAAGGGCAGCGAGCCGACGATCCAGGCCGAGGCCTTGGATTCCGACGACATCGCCTTGATCTTGAGCTTCATCTGCGCGCGCTTGCGAAGCACGTCGGCGAGGTTGGCGAGCGTCTCGGCGAGGTTGCCGCCGGTCTCGCGCTGGATCGCCAAAGTGATGACGAAGAACTGGATCTCCGGCGTTCCGAGCCGGTCGGCCGCCTCCTGGAGCGACGCTTCCATCGTCCGGCCAATCTTCATCTTGTCGGTGACCGAGCGGAACTCCTCGGAGATCGGACCCGGCAATTCGTCGGCGACGACGCCCATCGTCTCGGTGATCGGAAGGCCGGAGCGAAGGCCGCGGACCATCAGCTCGAGCGCGTCGGGAAAGCGCGAATTGAACTTGGCGATGCGCCGCAGGATGAGCTTGCCGACGATATAATGGGGCAGGCCGATGCCCGCGAACAGGCCGACGAAGATGGCGAGCGGGAAGGGCATTCCACGCAGGATCAGAAGCAGAGAGACGAGTGCGATGATGCCCAGCGAGACCGAGAAATATTGGCCGAGCGTCCAGCTCCGCCCGGTCTGCAGCAGCCTTTTGCGGAGCAGGGCCGGCTTCGGCATGAAACGCTGCGCGAAGCTGTCCATCCTTGTTTCGGTGCGGGTCTGGAGGATGCGCTTCAATTGCGCCTGCGCCGCGACCTCGCTCGACTTGCTGTGCCGCTCGCGCACGCTTTCCAGGCGCCGCAGCGACGCCTTCGAGGTCGAAGGGCCGTTGAACGCGAAATAGCCGAGCGCGAGGGTGACGAGGAGGCCCGCGAAGATCAAGATCGGAAAGATGGACACGTCCGCTCCCGTTCGTTTCGCGCCGCCGGGACAGCGGCGCGCATTTCGGTCAGGCCTTGGCCGGCGCCTTGTTCAAAAGCCCCTTGATGTTGAGCTTCTTGAGCAGGGAGGCCGAGCTGGATTCCGCGGCGCCGTCCGCGCCCTCCGCCTGCTCGACCGTCGCCGTCACCAGGGCGACGAGCTGGTTGAAGGGCTGGGCGAGCTTGGCGCCGGTCGCCACCTTGGCGAAGGGCTGGCCGAGCTTGGCCGCCTGCGAGGCGATCTTCTGATCCGACGGGATGACGAGGTCGACCTTGCGCTCGATCGAGGCCTCGAAATCCTTGCGGCTGATCTCGTGATTGGCCGCCGGCACGCGATTGGCGACGACCACGATCTTGGCCTGCGGCGCATTGGCCTTGAACCAGGACAGGATCCGGATCGCGTCGCGGGTCGCGGCAAGGGTCAGTTCGACCACGATCACGGCGACGTGGAGATCCTGGACGAGGTGCGGGTGCTGGACCAGCATCGGCCGCGGCAGGTCGAGAACGGTGCTCTCGAACGCGTTGCGCATCTCTTCCTGGAGCTGATAATAAGCCGATCCGTCGGTGAGGAAGGCCTGGTTCATCGGCGCTTCGGCCGAGAGGACGCAGAGCTTCTCGTTGGCACGCACCATCGCGCGCTCGATGAACAGGCCGTCGATACGGCTCGGATTCTCGATCGCGTCGGTAAGGCCGCGGCCGGGCTCGAGGTCGAGCGTCAGCGCGGTCGTTCCGAAATGGATGTCGAGGTCGAGCAAAGCGGTCGAGCGGTTGCCCTTGTCGCCGAGCAGCCAGGCGAGCGAGGTCGCCACCGTCGATGCGCCGACGCCGCCGCGCACGCCGACCACGCCGACCGTCACATGCGGCCGCTCCGATCCGGATTCGGCGATTCGCGGGCCGGAGATGGTGAGCTGGGCATGGGCGAAGGAATCGCGAACCTGGTCCGGAGTGAACGGCTTCAGCAGATAATCCTGGATGCCCGAGGCAAGCAGGTCGCGATAGAGGCGGACGTCGTTGACCTGGCCGGCGGCGATCACCACCGTGCCCGGCTCGCAGACCTCGGCGAGCGCGTTGATGTCGCTCAGCGGGTCGGCCGATTCCGAAAGGTCGACGAACAGGATCGACGGGCTGGCCGAGACCGACAGGGTCTGCACCGCGTTGCGCAGGCCGCCCTTGTTGACCTTCTCCGGCGCCCAGCCATGCTCGACCACGACCGGCCGCAGGATCTCGGCCGTCGCTTCGTCGGCGACGAAGGCCGCGAAAGGATCGCGCAGGGCCGCGGCCCGGTTGTTGAGCGGGGCGTTCATCAGTTGGAGCTCCTGGTGCTTGCAGCCGTCAGACCGTTGGCGCCGGTCGGCTTGGCGTCGCGATAGGTCTTGATCGCCTTGGCGGCGGTGTTCGGATCCCCGGCCGCGCTTCCGGCCTGGCCGAGCACGAGATCGTTCGGATCCGCGATCATCGCGGCGAGGTTCGAATTGACCGCGCAGCCGTAATTGAGCGAGGTCGCCGACGGGCCCTGATGGCTGTCGGGGAAGGGGCAGCCCGGCACATGGGCGAAGCTGCGGCTGACGATCACCCGGATCGCGCCAGGCTCGGGCCGGCCTGGGACGACCGGCGTCGTCTCGCTGAGCAGGAGGCCATATTCGGCGGCGACGCGGGCGACGTCGGCGCGCGCCGGCTCGTTGCCGTAGACGGATTCGACCGCGACCCGGTCGCCATAGCCGAGGCCGAGCGAGGTGAACCAGGCGCGAAGCCGGGCGCGCTCGGCCACCGGCAGGCCCGGACCGGGATTGGCGAGCTCGAGGACATAGTCGGCGCTCTGAACGACCGGCTGGTTGAAGGAATAGAGGCTCCAATTGTCCTTCGGCGTGTCGCGGTGACGCGCGTCGGCCGCCGAAGCCGACAAAGCGGCTCCGATCACGATCAGGGCGAAGAGGGTCTTGCGTGCCATGGTGGGAAGATCCTTTCGAGCGGTCACGGCGTCAGAAGCTGAAGCCCGGAGCGGCGGAAGCCACTTGCTGCGGCGGCTGCGGCTTGATCGCCGCCTGCTGCTCGGGCTTGCGGAGCGGGGTCGGCGCCGGGGTCACCGGGTCGACCGACCCGATCGTTCCGACCGCCGGCGCGGCCTGCTGCGACGGGACGACGCTCGGCTTCGGCCTTTGCTCGCCGGTGCGATGCTCGGCGGTGTTGGTGAACACCCGCTCCAGCGTGCCCGGCGCGCGATAGCCGTCGGTCGGCAGCGCGATGTCGTTCGCATTGGCCGGACGGACGAGATAGGGGGTGACGACGATCACCAGCTCGGTCTCGTTGCGCTGGAAATTGTTCGACTTGAACAGGGCGCCGATGATCGGAAGGCTTCCGAGGAACGGCGCCTTGTTGGTCGTGTTGGCGCTCGAATTGCTGAGCAGGCCGGCGATCATGAAGCTCTGGCCGGAGCCAAGCTCGACCGTGGTTTCGGTCCGCCGCGTCGTCAGCGCCGGGATCTTGAAGCCGTTGAGCACGATCGCGCCCTGGTCGCTGAGCTGCGACACTTCCGGACGGACGCGCATCGAGATTCGGCCGCCTTCGAGCACCGTCGGCGTGAAGGCCAGGCTGACGCCATATTGCTTATATTCGATCGACGTTCCGCTGAGGCCGTTGGTCGTCGCGATCGGGAACTCGCCGCCGGCGAGGAAGCTCGCGGTCTCGCCCGACAGAGCGGTCAGCGTCGGCTCCGCGAGCGTGTGCGCGCGGCCGTCATTCTCGGCGAGGTCGAGCGTCGACAGGAGGTCGAGGCCGAGCACATGGCCGGCAAAGCCGAGCGTGGTCGAGCCCGCCGCATTGTTGAACGTGTAGGCGGTGCCGCCCGGAGGCGCGCCGGTCGTCGGGTCGACCGTGGTGCCGGTGATCGTCGAGATCGTACCGGCATTGCCCTGGCCGACGCCGAACAGGAAGCCGCCGCTATGATCGCGGCTCAGGAGGTTGAGGCCGATCGACTTGACCAGCGAGCGGCTGACCTCGGCGACCTTGACCTGGAGCATGACCTGGAGCGGCGTCGCCGTCTTCAGCCGGCTGATCACCTGCACCTCCTTGCCGACGACGCCCTGGACGATATCGGTCGCCTGCTCGACGTCGGCCGGGCTCGCCACCGTGCCGCTCAGCACGACGATGCCGTTGAAGGTCTGCACCTGGATCTGCGATTCCGGCATCGCGGCGCGGATCACGCTGCCGACGTCCGCCATGTTCGATCCGACATGGACGTTGGCCGAGTAGACGGTCCGCCCGGCCTTGTCGGTGGCGAAGACCGTGGTCACGCCGGGGCCCTTGCCGAACACATAGATCTGGTTCGGCGAGCGGACCTGGACGTCGGCCACCTTGTCGTCGGCGACGAAGAGGTCGCTGATCGGGAGCGGGAGCCGCACCATCTCGCCCGTGCCCACCGAGAGGGTGAGGTCGGTCGCGGGGCGCACCGGCGCCGCATAAGGCGCGGCCATCAGTGGAGCCGGCGCGGTGGCCAGGCTCGCCGCGAGCAGCGCCGCGGTGGCGGTGCCGAGCGTCGCGCGGTTGAGGATGGACCTGATCATCTTACTTGGCTCCCATCGGAACAATCGTGATGACATTGCCGCGTGCGACGCGGACGACCGGACCCTTCGGGGCTTCGCTCGGCGCGCCGCCGGAGGGGGCGGAGGCGGGGCCGGACCCGGGGGTCGGAGCTTTGGTCGGCACGGTCGCGCGCTGGAAGCGCGAGACCTCGGCGCCGACGGTGTAGGTCGGGGTGGTGTCGATCGGCTGGCTCGCGACGTCGATCAGCATCTGCCGCGCGGTCTTCGGATCGGTGCCGGCCGGGACCTTGACGTCGCCGGAGGCGATCGCCCTCTGCAGCTCGACATTGTTGTCCGCGATCGACCGGAGCGCCAGCGAGAGCTGGCCGATCGTCTGCGCGACCGCGATCTTCTCGGCGATCTTCGGAGTCGCCTCGAGCGTGACGTTCGAGAAGTTGCGGACCTGCGGCTTGCCGTCGTCGCCCTGGGCGCTCATGCGCTGGTCGGTGGCGAGCACGCGGATGTTGCGGATGATCGTCTCCGAGGCCTTGAGCGGCGGGCCGTCGCCGCCGCCGACTTCCTGCGTGAGCACCATGTCGACGCGGTCGCCCGGGAAGACGAAGCCGGCGACGCCGCTGGTCACGGAGACCGGAACGGTGATGGCGCGCATGCCCGGCCCGAGCGCGGCGGCGAGGAAGCCCCGTTCGCCCGGCTTGATCAGCGAGCCCTGGGTGATCGGCGCGCCGGCCGCGATCTCGTTGCGAACGACGGTGCCGATCAGGTCGGCCGGGCCGCCGACCGTCTGGCCCTTGATGTAATAAGCGGGCTGGGTGAGCTTGTCCGGCCATTGCTGGTAGTGCAGGGCCTCGGCATCGATGATCGTGCCGACCGGGAGGGCCCGGGTCGCGACGAGCACTTCCGGCCCGTTCGCCTGCTGCTGCAGCACCGGGGTTGCCCGCGCGGTGGGCGCGCTGGCGCCGCTGAACATGTTCTTCGCCATCACGGCGGTGATCGCCGCGACGACGAGCGCGCCGATCAGCAGCATGAGCTTCTTCACATCCATGACGCCAGTCGCCTCCTAGGCCGCTCTTCGAAAAGCAGCTTCACACATCATCCAAATTGGTTAAGAAACCGTTCGCTAATCAGCCACATGCCGGCGAACGCGATTGCGATTCCGTACGGGATCTCGGGCTGGCCCGCGATCTTTCGCACCTTGTGGGGGATCAGCATCGCGACGGTGAGCAGCCCGCCAGCGACGGACATGATCACCAGAAGCTGAAGCACCGCGCCCGGCGGCAGCCACAGAGCGAGCGCCGCGAGCATCTTGACGTCGCCGCCGCCCATCATGCCCAGCGCGAAGGCCAGGGCGAAGATCGCGAAGATGACGAGCGCGATTCCGACATGGAGCGCGACGCCAGGCCAGAGCGGCAGGCCGCTCGCCCACCAGAAAGGGATCGCGCCGAGCGCGAAGGCCGCGTTGAGCCCGTTGGGAATGGTCCGGCTGCGCCAGTCGCAGGCCGCCGCTGCGACCAGGCCGCAGGCGAGCAAGACGACAAGAAAGGTGGCGATCCCCCCATTCATGGTTTCCACCCCCTAGACTTAGTTACTTTCAAAACCGTAACCGGCGGCGATGCGAACGCCGCCCTTCGACCGCCGCGCGATTCCCGCGGGCGTGGCCCTTTCGACCTGGCATGCGCCGGACGGATGGCCCTACCGGCTGCTCCACTGGCCGCCGGCGACGGGAGGGGCCGACCGCGGCAGCCTGCTCTTCGCCAACGGCAGGGGCGATTTCGTCGAGAAATATCTGGAGGCTTATTCTCATTGGCACGGCCTGGGCTGGGACGTCACGGCGTTCGATTGGCGGGGGCAGGGCGGCTCGCGCGGCGGTGAGGGCGCCGATCCTCCCGACAGCTTCGACCGGCTGGTCGAGGATCTCGACGCACTGATCGCCGACTGGCGCGGCCGCGCGCCGGGGCCGCATGTCGCGATCGGCCATTCGATGGGCGGCCACCTCCTCCTGCGCGCGCTCGCGGAGCGCAAGCCGGCGCTCGACGCGGCGGTGCTGGTCGCGCCGATGATCCGAATCAACAGCGGCGCGCTCCCCGATTGGGCGGCGACGTGGACGGTCCAGGCGATGGGCGCGCTCGGCTTCGCCCAAATGCCCGCCTGGCACGTGCCCAAGGCGCCGCCGCGCGTCGGCTCGTTCCGCCAGGAGATCCTCACCGCGTCGCGGCCGCGCTTCGAGGACGAGCTGTGGTGGTGGAAGCAGCAGCCGGGCTTCAACCTCGGCGCGCCGACCTGGGGCTGGCTTCGCGCCGCCTACGCCTCCTCGGCCCTGCTGACGCCGGAGCGGCTGCGGGAGATCGACCTGCCGGTGCTTCTGCTCGGCACGGACCGCGACCGGCTCGTCAGCCCGGAGGCGATTCGCGAAGCGGCGGCGGAGATTCCGCGAGCCGAGTCGCTGATGTTTCCCGACGCCGCGCACGAACTTTTGCGCGAGGCGGATCCGGTGCGGCTTCGCGCCCTGGAGCGGATCGACGCCTTCTTCGACGCGCACGCGCGATGAGCGGAAAGGCGGACGTCGCGATCGTCGGCGCGGGAATGGCCGGCGCGAGCCTCGCCGCCGAGCTTGCCGGCGCGGCTTCGGTCCTGATCCTCGAGGCGGAGGATCGGCCGGGCTATCATGCGACCGGCCGCTCGGCCGCTTTCTGGTCCGAAACCTATGGCGGTCCCCTGGTGCAGCCGCTCACTACCGCCTCCGGGCCCTTCCTCCGCGATGGCGGATATCTGAAGCCGCGGGGCGGCCTCCACATCGCCGCAGACGCCGAGGGCGCGGCCGCGCTCGACCGGATGGCGCGCGCGTTCGAGGGCGCGGTGCCGGTGGAGCGGCTCGGCCGCGCGGCGATGGCGGCGCGCCTTCCCGGCCTCCGCACCGGCTGGAGCCACGGCCTGTTCGAGCCGACCTGCACCGATATCGACGTCGCTTCGCTCCATGGCTTCTACCTTGCCGCCGCCCGCCGGCAGGGCGCGCGGCTGGTCGCCGATGCGCGGCTCGTCGCCGCCGAGCGAAGCGCGGGCGGCTGGTCGCTGGCCACGTCGGCCGGCGCGTTCGAGGCCGCGATTCTCGTCGATGCCGCCGGCGCCTGGGCCGACGAGGTGGCGGCGCTTGCCGGCCTCGCGCCGATCGGGATCCAGCCCTATCGCCGGACGCTCGCCCAGCTCCGGGTCGCCCCGCCCGCCGCGCCGGACCTTCCTCTCGTCATCGACGCGCTCGGCCGTTTCTACTTCAAGCCCGAGGCCGGCGGCCGGCTGTGGCTGAGCCCGCACGACGAGACCCCCTCCGATCCCTGCGACTGCGCGCCCGAGGAGATGGACGTGGCCCTGGCGGTCGCGCGGCTGGAAGACGTGGTCGACTGGCGGGTCGAGCGGGTCGAGCGGCGCTGGGCGGGCCTTCGCACCTTCGCGCCCGACCGGCTGCCGGTCTACGGCTTCGCGCCCGGCCGGCGCGATTTCTTCTGGTTCGCGGGGCAGGGCGGCTTCGGAATCCAGACCGCCCCGGCCGCCGCGAAGCTCGCCGCCGCCCTGTTGCTGGAGGCGGGACCGGACGAAAGCATCGCCGGAATCGATCCGGCGCCCTATGCCCCCGTCCGTTTCGCGAACTGAGCCGCCGCGTCGCAGGCGAGCCGGTCGGCGCGCTCATTCTCGGGATGGCCGGCATGGCCTTTCACCCATTCCCAGGCGATTCGGTGCGGCGCCGCCGCAGCGATCAATTCCTGCCACAATTCGGCATTCTTGACCGGCTTGCGGTCGGCCGTCCTCCAGCCGTTGCGCTGCCAGCCGTGGATCCATTTGGTGATTCCGTCGCGAACATAGATGCTGTCGGTGTGCAACGCGACGGTGCAGGGCCGCTTCAGCGCCTGAAGCGCACGGATCGCGGCGAGCAATTCCATCCGGTTGTTGGTGGTGAGCGTCTCGCCGCCCGACAGCTCCTTCTCGCGGTTTCCCGATCGGATGATCGCCCCCCAGCCGCCCGGCCCCGGATTGCCCTTGCAGGCGCCGTCGGTGAAGATCTCGACGTCGGCCAAAGGAGGGCTCAGGCCGCTTCCAGCCCGCGCGGGAGCTTGAAGACCATCCGTTCGACGATTCCGTCGCTCTCGCGCTCGGTCACGTCGAAATGGAGCGACAGGAAATCGACCAGTTCGCGGACCAGTATTTCCGGCGCCGACGCGCCCGCCGTGATCCCGAGCGTGCGGACGCCCTCCAGCCAGGAAAGGTCGATGTCCGAGGCGCGGCCGATCAGGCGGGCCTTGATCCCCTCGCGTTCCGCGACCTCGACGAGGCGAAGCGAGTTGGAGCTGTTGGGCGATCCGATCACCAGCACGAAGTCGCTCGCCCGGGCGATCTCCTTCGCCGCCGCCTGCCGGTTCGAGGTCGCGTAGCAGATATCCTCGCCGCGCGGCCCCCTTATGCCTGGAAAGCGCCGTTCGAGGATGCGCAGGATGTCGGCGGTGTCGTCGACCGACAGGGTGGTCTGGGTCAGGTAGGCGAGCTCGGTTTTCTCCGGCGGCGCGACCGTCTCGGCCTGCTCCGCGGTCTCGATCAGGGTCATCCGTCCCTCGGGCACCTGGCCGAACGTGCCGATCACCTCGGGATGGCCGTGATGGCCGACGAAGAGGATATGGCAGCCGCGCTCGACCAGCCTTTCGGCCTGACGGTGGACCTTGGAGACGAGCGGGCAGGTGGCGTCGAGATAGTCGAGGCCGCGCTCCTCGGCGCGCGCCGGCACGATCCTGGGGACGCCATGGGCGGAGAAGACGACCGGCCGCCCGTCCGGAACCTCGTCGAGCTCGGCGACGAAGATCGCGCCCTTGGCCCTCAGGCTGTCGACGACGAAGCGATTGTGGACGATCTCGTGACGGACATAGACCGGCGCGCCGTAGCGCTGCAGCGCCAGCTCGACGATGCGGATCGCCCGGTCGACCCCCGCGCAGAAGCCGCGCGGCGCCGCGATCAGCAGATCGAGAGGGGGCAGGGATGTCGCCACGGCGCGGCTCCTACGATGATCGCCCTGTCGCGTCCACAGGACGCGGCGCTTCGAACGGACCTGGGGCGTCCACCGAAGGCGGGTTCCTCGCTTGCCTCGGCTTGGCCCGGTTCCTATGATCCGTCCGCTTTCCCTTCATGAGCATGAGGTGCTGTTTTCGTGTCCAGGTTCAAGGTGGCGCTCGCCGCGCTGATTCCGATCGTCGTCGCCGGCTGCAGCACCGAGGGGCGGGTCACCTCGATGGGCGTGATCACCACCCGCTCCGCCTGTCCCGCCGTGGCGATCCCGGCCTCGACCGGGGACGTCACTTTGTTCAACCCCGAGACCAGCCGCGACGAGAATGCGATCGACGTGGTCGCGACGATCACCAACGTCCGCTCGACCTGCGACGAGACCGGCAATGTGATTGCGACCAACGTCACCTTCGACGTCCTCGCCCAGCGGCACGACCCGCGCGGCGCGCGCGACGTCGTCCTGCCCTATTTCGCGGCCGACGTTCAGGGGGGCACCAACGTCGTCTCGAAGAGCATCGGCCGGGTCGGCCTCCATTTCGCCGACGGGCAGATCCGCGCCCAGACCTCCGGCTCGGCGACCAGCCAGGTGCAGCGGGCGGCGGTGACGCTCCCCGAGGACATACGCCGCCAGGTGACCCGCGAGCGCAAGCCGGGAGACGCCGACGCCGCGGTCGATCCGATGGCGGATCCGCGGGTTCGCGACGCGGTGCGGGCGGCGACCTTCGAGGTGCTGATCGGCTTCGAGCTCACCCACGATCAGCTCGCCTACAACGCGACTCGTTGACTCGGGCGCGGCGAGGCTTCAGAGCGGCCGTCGTCGCCGGTTTGAAACCCGGTGCGCGCGCGGGAGAGAGCGGAGGGTTTCGGCCCGCCGCCGCCGAAGGAGCAACCGCCCCGGAATCTCTCAGGCAGAAGGACCGCGCGCGCACAGACACTCTGGAAAGAGTCCGCCATAGCTCCCGCGTCCGGAGCGACGGCGGGCCACCGAAGGGGTAACCCGCTTTCGCTCCGAATTCGGAGCCATGGCGGGGAAAGCTCTCAGGTCCAGCCGACAGAGGGGGATTCAGGACGGCAGGCGGATTCCGGTCCGGCTGCCGTCGCGGCCTCCGGAGACTGGAATGAGCGACGCCCCCGACCGCCTGCTTCCCCTGAACGCCTGGCATGTCGCGCGCGGCGCGCGGATGGTCTCCTTCGCCGGTTATTCGATGCCGATCCAATATGAAGGGATCATGGCCGAGCATCGCTGGACTCGGGATTCGGCCGGCCTGTTCGACGTCAGCCATATGGGCCAGCTCATCGTCACCGGCGCCGAGGCCGAAGCGGGCCTCGAGACTTTGCTTCCCGCCGATCTCTCCATCCTCAGGGAGGGGCGGCTGCGCTATTCGCTCCTCCTCGCCGAGGATGGCGGAATCATCGACGACCTGATGGTGACCCGTCGTGGCGGCCATTTCTACGTCGTCGTCAACGGCGCGACCAAGGAGGGCGACATCGCCGACATGACGAACCGGCTGCCGCGCGGAATCGTCATCGATCATATGAAGGAGCAGGCCCTGCTCGCCCTGCAGGGGCCGAAGGCGGTCGAGTCCTTGTCGCGGCTGGTGCCGGGGGTCGAGGAATTGGGCTTCATGACCGGCGGCGCCTTCCGGCTCGGCGACGGCACGATCTGGATCAGCCGCTCGGGCTATACGGGCGAGGACGGGTTCGAAATCTCGCTGCCCGGCGCGCGCGCCGCCGAGGTCGCGGACCTGATCGCGGCCCAGCCGGAGGTCAAGCCGATCGGGCTCGGCGCGCGCGATTCGCTGCGGCTCGAGGCCGGCCTGCCGCTTTACGGCCACGATCTCGACCGCGGCACGACCCCGGTCGAGGCCGATCTCGGCTTCGCCATATCGAAGCGCCGCCGCGCCGAGGGCGGCTTTGCCGGCTGGAACCGGATCGAGATCGAGCTTCAGCGCGGGCCGCTTCGCCGCCGCGTCGGCCTTGCCGTCGAAGGCCGCCAGCCGGTCCGCGAGGGCGCGGCATTGGTCGACGGCGAAGGGCGCGAGGTCGGCAAGGTGACGAGCGGCGGCTTCTCGCCCTGTCTCGAAGCGCCGATCGCAATGGCCTATGTGCCGGCGGCGAGCGCCGCGGAGGGGAGCGAGGTCATTCTCTCCCAGCGCGGCAGATTGTTCCGGGCGAAGGTGGTGAAGATGCCCTTCGTTCCCCATCGCTACCATCGCAAGGGAGGCGCCTGATGACGCTTTATTATACGCAGGAGCATGAGTGGATCGCGGTCGAGGGCGGCCGGGGGACGGTCGGGATCACCGATTTCGCCCAGGGCCAGCTCGGCGACGTCGTCTTCGTCGAGCTTCCGGAAGCCGGCAGGCAGGTGAGCAAGGGCGGCGATGCGGCCGTGGTCGAATCGGTCAAGGCCGCGTCCGACGTCTATTCGCCGGTCAGCGGCACGGTGACCGAGGGCAACCAGGCGCTGGTCGACGACCCCTCGCTCGCCAACACCGATCCGGAAGGGCAGGGCTGGTTCTTCCGCCTCACCCTCGCCAACCCGGCCGAGCTCGACGGCCTGATGGACGAAGCGGCTTACAAGAGCTTCTGCGACGGCCAGTGAGGAGCATGCCGCTCATCCTGAGTAGAGACCGAGCCTGGCGAGGACGGGCAGGTATGGATTGCTCCCCGGCAATCCATAGCTTTGTGCGGGGCACAAAGCGGGCCTGCCCATTGTCGAAGGACCGTCCTTCGCGACGCGGCTTCGACTTCGCTCAGCCGCTCTTCAGGATGAGCGGAATCGGAGTGAAAAAGTGACCGTCAATTCCTCCTCCTTATGGTCGCCGACCGATTATGCCGCCAACGCCGCCTTCGTGCCGGCGCTCGGCGGCGCGGCGCTGGAGCTGCTGGCGCCGCAGCCCGGCGAATTGATCCTCGATATCGGTTGCGGCGACGGAATGCTGACCCAGAAGATCATGGCGTCGGGCGCGCGGGTGATCGGGCTCGATGCCTCGCCGGAGATGGTCGAGGCGGCGCGGGCGCGCGGCGTCGACGCCTTCGTCGCCGACGCCCAGGCGCTCGACCTCGAAAGCCAGGCGACCCGCTTCGGCCATTTCGACGCCGCTTTCTCCAACGCGGCGCTGCACTGGATGCTCGACCCCGACGCCGTCGCCTCCGGCGTGCGCGACGTGCTGAAACCCGGCGGCCGCTTCGTCGGCGAGATGGGCGGGGTCGGCAATATCGCGGCCCTGCGCGGGGCGATACGCGACGAGCTCAAGCAAAGGGGCTATCCGGTCCCGGACGAGGATCCGCAATGGTATCCGAGTGTCGAGGAGTTCGTCCGCCTCTATGCCTGCGCCGGCTTCGCCGAGATCGACGCGCAACTGATTCCGCGGCCGACGCCTTTGCCCGCCGGAATCGCCGGCTGGGTGAAGACCTTCCGCGCCGGCTGGCTCGACGTCGCCCAGGTTCCGGTCGAGGCGCGCGACGAGGTCGCCGCAGCGATCGAGCGCCGGCTCCAGCCGCGCCTCCGGCAGGAGGATGGGAGCTGGATCGCCGATTATGTCCGTCTCCGCTTCAAGATGCGGAAGCCGGAAGCATGACCCATCTGATTGCCAGGGAGCTTTGATGCGTTACCTACCCCTTGCCGATGCCGACCGGCAGGAGATGCTGCGGGCGATCAGCGCCGCCTCGGTCGAGGATCTGTTCGTCGACGTGCCGGAAGCGGCGAGGCTGAGCGGCGCGATCCGTGGCCTGCCCGACCATGCCAGCGAAATGGCGGTCGAGCGCCGGCTCTCCGCCATGGCGCGCCGCAACCTCGTCGCCGGCGACGTGCCCTTCTTCCTCGGCTGCGGCGCCTATCGGCACCATATCCCGGCCAGCGTCGATCATCTCATCCAGCGCGGCGAGTTCCTGACCAGCTACACGCCCTACCAGCCGGAGATCGCCCAGGGCACCTTGCAGGCCCTGTTCGAATTCCAGACCCAGGTCGCGCGCCTCTACGGCTGCGAGGTCGCCAACGCCTCCATGTATGACGGCTCGACCGCCTGCTGGGAGGCGATCGGCATGGCGCGGCGGATCACTCGGCGGAGCAAGGCGATCCTCTCCTCGGGCCTGCACCCCCATTACGTCTCGGTCGCCAGGACGATGGCCCGCTTCACCGGCGACGCGCTGGTGACGGCGCCGCCGACGCTGACGCCGAAGCCCGACACGGCTTCCCTTCTTGAACAGATCGACGGCGAGACGAGCTGCGTCGTCGTCCAATATCCCGACATTCTCGGCCGCATCGGCGATCTTTCCGAGCTTGCCGAGCGCTGCCATGCGGCCGGCGCCTTGCTGGTCGCGGTGGTGACCGAGCCGGTGGCGCTCGGCCTGATCCGCGCGCCGGGCGAGATGGGCGCGGACATCGTCGTCGGCGAAGGCCAGTCGATCGGCGTCGGCCTCAATTTCGGCGGCCCCTATGTCGGCCTGTTCGCCACCCGCGACAAATATGTCCGCCAGATGCCGGGCCGGCTCGCCGGCGAGACGGTCGACGCCGAAGGCAAGCGCGGCTTCGTCCTCACCTTGTCGACGCGCGAGCAGCATATCCGCCGCGAGAAAGCGACGTCGAACATCTGCACGAACAGCGGCCTCTGCGCGCTCGCCTTCACCATCCACATGACCCTGCTCGGCGAGGCCGGGCTGCGCCGGCTGGCAAGCGTCAATCATGCCGGTGCCGCCGCCGCCGCCGGCCGGCTTGGACAGGTGCCGGGGGTCGAATTGGTGAACGGCAATTTCTTCAACGAATTCACCCTGCGCCTGCCGCGTGAGGCGCGGCCGGTGGTGCGGGCGCTGGCGGAGAAAGGCGTGCTCGGCGGAGTCTCGCTCGGCCGTCTCTATCCCGGCGTCGAAAGCCTCGAAAACGGGCTGGTCGTCGCGGTCACCGAGACGAGCGGCGATGAGGATGTCGAGGCGTTTGCCAACGCCCTTGAGGAGGCGCTGGCATGAGCATGAACCGCGAAGGGCGCCCGACCCGGCCGGAAGCGGGGCAGGGCGGCGAGACCGAAACGTGGACGGGCAACAAGGCTTTGATGCTCGAAGAGCCGCTCATCTTCGAGATGGATGAGGAGGATGGGTGCGGCGTAGACTTCGACGTGGAATTCCTCCCCGGGACGGGGAGGGGGACCGCGCATAGCGCGGTGGAGGGGGGTCGGCACCTGGCACAGCCCCCCCTCCACCATGCTTCGCATGGTCCCCCTCCCGGTACCGGGGAGGACAGGCTCGCCGGCCTCGAGCGCAACCGCCCGATCGGCCTTCCCGGCCTCTCCGAGCCACAGGCGGTGCGCCATTATACCCGGCTCAGCCGCCAGAATTACGCGATCGACCTCGGCCTCTTCCCGCTCGGCTCGTGCACGATGAAGCACAATCCGCGGCTCAACGAGAAGATGGCGCGGCTGCCCGGCTTCGCCGACATCCACCCGCTCCAGCCGGTCGACACCGTGCAGGGCGCGCTGGAGGTGGTCGCGAAACTGGGCGAATGGCTGGTCGAGCTCACCGGCATGCACAGCGTCGCGATGAGCCCCAAGGCCGGCGCCCATGGCGAATTGTGCGGCCTGCTCGCCATCCGCTCCGCGCTGGAGGCGCGGGGCGATGCGCGCGCGGTGATCCTCGTTCCCGAAAGCGCGCACGGCACCAATCCCGCCACCGCCGCCTTCGCCGGCTATCGGGTCGAGAATATCCCCGCCAACGAGCGCGGCCGGGTCGATCTCGCCGCGCTCAGGGCACGGCTCGGGCCGGACGTTGCGGCGGTGATGATCACCAACCCCAATACGTGCGGCCTGTTCGAGCCGGACATGATCGCCATTTCCGAGGCGGTCCACGCGGCCGGCGGCCTCGTTTATTGCGACGGCGCCAATTTCAACGCGATCGTCGGCCGGGTGCGGCCGGGCGACCTCGGCATCGACGCGATGCACATCAACCTCCACAAGACCTTCTCGACGCCCCATGGCGGCGGCGGGCCGGGCTCTGGGCCAGTGGTCTTTTCGAAGGCTTTGACTCCGTTCGCGCCGCTTCCGTTCGTCGAGAAGCAGGGCGATCATTACGTCCTGGTCGAAGAGGAGACAGCGGGCGAGCACCATGCCCAGAGCTTCGGCCGCATGGTCGCCTTTCACGGCCAGATGGGCATGTTCAGCCGCGCTTTGTCCTACATCCTCAGCCACGGCGCGGACGGGCTTCGGCAGGTGTCGGGCGATGCGGTGCTCAACGCCAATTATATCCTGCGCCGGCTCGACGGGGTTCTCGATGCGCCATTCGGGGCGAGCGGCCCCTGCATGCACGAGGCCCTGTTCAGCGACAAAGGCTTTGCCGAGGGGCTGAGCACGCTCGATCTCGCCAAGGCCCTGATCGACGAGGGCTTCCATCCGATGACCATGTATTTCCCCTTGGTCGTCCACGGATCGATGCTGGTCGAGCCGACCGAGACCGAATCGAAGGCGACGCTCGACCAGTTCATCGGCGCGCTGCGTTCGGTCGCCGAGCGCGCCAAAGCGGGTGACGCGAGCCTCAAGGCCGCCCCCGTCTACGCGCCGCGCCGCCGGCTCGACGAAACCCAGGCGGCGCGCAAGCCGGTTCTGGTCTACAAGCCGCCCGAGCAGGCCGAGGCCGCGGAATAGAGGGAGAGGACAATGCAGGGAGCCGCGGGCCAGCCCAATCCGCTGATCGGCTACGTCATCATGGCGGTAGTGCTGGCGATCGTCCTGATCGTCCGCGTCCGGCGGGTGAACCAGGCGCGGCCGCTCAAGGTCGAGCGGCTCTGGATCATTCCGATCGTCTATCTCGTGCTGGCGGTGGTCGCTTTCGCGACGACGCCGCCGAACGGCGCCGGCTGGCTCGCCTCGCTCATCGCTTTGGGGCTCGGCGCGGCTTTGGGGTGGCAGCGCGGGCGGCTGATGCGGATCGACGTGGATCCGCAATCGCATGAAGTGACGACGATCCAGTCGCCGGCCGCTCTGTTCTTCATCGTCATCCTGATCGCGATCCGATCGGGCATGCGCTCGATGGCGCAGACCGGCGCCGGCGGCCTCTTCCACATGTCCCCGGCGACGCTCACCGACATCCTCGTCGCCTTCGCGCTCGGCCTTCTGGCGGTGCAGCGGCTGGAGATGTTCCTGCGGGCGCGCCGCCTGCTCGCGGAGGCGCGCCGCCACCGTCCGGCGTGACCGGCCCCGAGCCCTTCGTCATCGCACCGGACGGCGGCGATCCGCGCCGGACCGCGCCGCACGTCGCGCGCAATGCCGAGCCGATCGCGCAGGTTCTGCGGGATGCGCTTCCGGAACGGGGGCTGGTTCTGGAGGTTGCGAGCGGCACCGGGGAGCATGTCCTTCATTTCGCCCGCGCCTTTCCGGCCCTGATCTGGCAGCCGAGCGACCCCGATCCCGCCGCCCTGCATTCGATCGAGGCGTGGCGCGCTTCGGCCGGCCTCCCCAATCTGCGTCCGCCCCTCATGCTCGACGCGCGGTCGGGCGACTGGCCCGCCGATGCCGCCGAGGCGATCCTCTGCATCAACATGGTCCATATCAGCCCCTGGGCGGCGACCTTGGGGCTGCTCGACGGCGCGGCGCGGCTGCTCGGACCCGGCGCGCCGCTCATCCTCTACGGCGCCTATCGGCGATCAGGCGCGCCGACCGCGCCGAGCAACGAGGCGTTCGACCGGTCGCTCCGCGACCGCAATCCCGAATGGGGCCTGCGCCGGCTGGAGGATGTAGCCGCGCAAGCCGAGGCGCGCGGCTTCACCCTCGAACGCGTGGCCGAGATGCCGGCCAACAATCTGACGATCTGTTTCCGGCGCCTCTCGCTTTCATTGCGAAGGGCGACGCTGCGGAGACATGCCGTCGGCGACGCGCAGCAGGAGCAGGGTCCAGGCGGCGCCGAACGCCCAGCCGCCGATCACGTCGCTCGGCCAGTGAACGGCGAGGACGAGGCGCGTGAGGCCGACGAGCAGAGCGAGCAGCAATGCGGCGGCGACTGAAAAGGAACGGTATCGCGGGGGCGCCGCGATCAAGGCGAGACCGAGCCAGGCGATCGTCGAATTGGCGGCATGCGCGCTTGGGAAGGAAAAGGAGGCGACCCGGTCGAGCCGTCCGGCCGGATCGGGGCGCGCCCGTCCGATCGCATCCTTCTGCAGCTCTTCGAGCAGCCGGCCCGACAGGATGAGGAGGAGGTAGAGGAGCGCCTGTTTCCTGCCGAGCCCGCGCCAGACCGCCGCGGCGGCCGCGAGCGAGAGCGGCAGCAGGATGAAGACATTGCCGAGGCGAGTCAGGCCGAGTGCCGCCGGCACAACGCCCGGCCAATGGAACAAATGCAGCAATTCGCCGTCGGCGCGCGAACCCGGGCCGCCCAGAATCAGCATCGCAAGCCAGAGCAAGGCCGGCAGTGCGATGAGCAGGTCGGAAGCGCGGATGCGCGGGAGCATGGCCGCTCCCTCGGCCCGCGCGCTTCCCTCGTCCAGCCCTGCCTGCGGCGGAACGAAACCGGCCGCCGCCGGAGCGATTCACGAATAAGGCGAAAATGTGTTACGCCCGCGAATCGGGGAGCGGGTCCTATGGAATCGAATCAGCGTTACTGGGCGCGTCGCGCCGTCGAGGAGCATCGCGCGGCCGAACGCGCAATAACCCCGGAAGCGCGCGCCCGGCGCCGGGCGCTCGCTTTGGCCTTCGAGCAGAAAGCCGAGCTTTGCTGCGACGAAGTCGCGCGGCCTCTCGTCCTGTCCTGAGCCGCTAGAGCGTTGCGCGAAAAGGTGGGTACCGGCTTTTCGCAATAAGCAACGCGACAACAAAGGGTTCTGGAGCGGGCTGTGATTCAATCCAATCACAGCCCGCTCTAGAGGCTCTTCAGCGGGATTTCCGGATCGGCGAGCAGGCGCCGGTCGGGCGCCGCGCGTTCGAGCACCAGCTTGCGCCCCTGCGCATAGTCCCTGGTTGCGTTGACGCAGTCGAGCGCGATCACCCGGTCCCGTTTCAGATAGACGATCGCGAAGCTGCGCGAGGCCGGATCGCCGCGGATCAGCAGGTCGTCATGGCCGACCGACAGGCCGACCGTCTGCAGGCGCAGATCATATTGGTTCGACCAGAACCAGGGGAGAGCCTCGTAGGCGACGGGTTGGCCGAGGATCGCCTTGGCGGCGACATTGGCCTGGTCGACCGCATTCTGCACCGATTCGATCCGCACCCGGGCGCCGGCCGCGAAGATGTTGGCGTGGAGCGCGCAATCGCCGACCGCATATATGCCGTGCAGCGACGTTCGGCATTGCGCATCGACCGCGACTCCGTCGCCGCCCGCAGCGCCGGCCGCGAGCAAAGCCGCGACCTCCGGCACGATGCCGATCCCGACCACCGCAAGCTCGGCCTCGATCCGGCTCCCGTCGGCGAGCCGCACGGCCGCAACGCGGCCGTCGCGGCCTTCGATGGAGGTCACGGCGGCGTCGAGGCGGATATCGACGCCCTGCGCGCGATGCTCCGCTTCGTAGAAACGCGACAGCGGCGCGCCGGCGACTCGCGCGAGGACGCGGTCCTGCGCCTCGACGATGCAGACCGTCTTGCCGAGCCTGCGCAGCACCGCCGCGGCTTCGAGGCCGATATATCCACCGCCGATCACAATCGCTTGCCGCACCGCGGGAAGCTCGGCGACCAAGGCATCGACGTCGGCACGGCTTCGGATCCTGTGCACGCCCGCGAGGTCGCCGCCGTCACAGGCCAGGCGGCCCGGCGTCCCGCCCGCCGCCCAGATGAGATGGCCGTAGCCGAGCGTCTCGCCATCGGCCGCCGTCACCCGCTTCGCCGCGGCATCGACCGAGACGATCCGCCGGCCCTGCAGCAAGGCGACATCCCGCTCGACCCAGAAAGCGGCGGGACGGATCAGCATGCGCTCGAACGGCTTCTCGCCGGCGAGATAATCCTTGGAGAGGGGCGGGCGCTCATAGGGCGGTTCGCGCTCGGCGCCGGCGATCGCGACCGAGCCGGCAAAGCCGCTCTGGCGGAGCGCGATCGCCGCCTGGGCGCCGCCATGGCCGCTGCCGACGATCAGGACGTCGTGATGGCTGGTCATCGACCGTCGCTGCGGGTTTCCTAGCGCCGCAGCACCACTTCCTCGACCTGCCGCTTGCCGGCGGTGCGGCCGAGCTGGACGAAGACGTCGATCGTGCGGCTCACATAATGATGGACGTCGTCGCGGGTGAGCTGGGTCCCGGCCTGGAGGACGAGGAGGACGATCTGCTCGATCGCCCGCTCGGCGCTGTCGGCATGGACGGTGGTCATCGATCCGGGATGGCCGGTATTGACCGCGCGCAGGAAGGCATAGGCTTCGGGGCCGCGAAGCTCGCCGAGGATGATCCGGTCGGGCCGCATCCGGAGCGAGGCGGCGACGAGGTCGTTGGCGGTGACCTGCGCCTCGCCGAGGTCGCTTCGCGCCGCGAGCAGGCCGACCATATTCTCGTGGCGGACGGAAAGCTCCGGCGTGTCCTCGATCAGGATCAGCCTTTCCTCGGCCGGAATCTCGCGGATGAGGGCGTTGAGGAAGGTGGTCTTGCCGGTCGAGGTTCCGCCGGAGACGAGGATGTTGCGCCGCGCCTTCACCGCCGCGGCGAGCATTCCGGTGATGTCTCCCGCCTCGAGCAGGGCGGCGAGCGCGCGGTCGGTCTCGGAGGCGGCGAAGCCGGTGCGCCTTTTCGTCGCCGCGAAGGCTCCGGAGGCGACATAATCGTCGAGCGAGAGATGCGGCGCGACATGCTTGCGGATGGCAAGCGCCAGCGGCCCGCGCGTCGCCGGCGGCGCCACCACCTGCACCCGGGCGCCGTCGGGCAGCGTCGCCGACAGCAGGGGATGCTCGCGGCTGATCCCCTGGTGCGACAAGGCCGCGATCTGCCGCGCCAGCCGCGCCAGGGTCGCCGCGTCGAGCTGCGGCGCCTCGTGCCGCTCGATCTGGCCGCCCGTCGTCTCGGCCCAGATCTCGCCGGGGCGGTTCACATAGATGTCGGTGACCTCGGGTCGGGCCAGCATCCCGGTCAGCGGCGCGAGATAGGCGCGAAGGTAGATGCCCGGCTCGGCGCTCGCCGGCGCGGCCGAGGCCGGGCTCATTTGTGCGCCTCGCTGCCGGTGAAATCGAGATCGTGGGCGACGAAGATGCTGATGCTGGTCCCGGCCGGGACGGTAAGGGTCGGGACGATCCGGCCTGGCTGGATCAAAGGCGAGGCGGCGTTCGCCGTGCTGCCGGGCAGAGCGACGATGACATTGTTGCCGGAGACGGCCCGGGTCCCGATATTCGCGCCGATGTCGAGCGCGGTCTGAAGCAGGGCCCCGGCGAAACGCTCGAGGAAATGGCTGTTATAATGGCCGCTGATGCCGCCGCGGCCGAGCGTGTCGGCGGCGGGCGAGTCGATCGCGATCGTGGTGCCGTCGGGGCGGATCATCCGGGTCCAGGTGATCAATGCCCGTTTCTGGCCGTTGGCAACGTCGGAGCGATATTCGCCGATCAGCCGGCTTCCGCGCGGAATCAGGATCCTGGTTCCGTCGAACCCGCGTATGTCGCGCGAGACGATGGCGCGGGCGAGACCGGGACGGGTGGAATCGAACGCCGTCTCCAGCACCGCCGGGATCAACGTGCCTTCGGGAACGGTCGCGCTTCGGTTGGCGAAGACTCCGGCGCGCACCCGCCCGCCGGACGAGACGGTGCCGAGCAGGCCGTTGGCGCCATTCGCCGGGCCCGCCGCCTGCGATCCAGCGACCGGCGTCTGCGGAGTCGTGGTGTCGACGACGAGGGTGGGCCCGCCGGCATTGCGCGGCGGCGGTGGCGGCGGCTGCTGCTGCACGACCGGCTGGGGCTGCGGAACGTAGACGATCTGCGGCGGCGGCGGCGGGGCAGGGGGTGGCGGCGGAGGAGGCGGGGGCGGCGGCGGCGTCTCGGCGACCTGGACGGGCGGCGGTGCCGGCGGCGGCGGGATGGTGAGCGGCGGCGGCGGCGCGGTTCCGCCGGCCGCGGCATCGGCGGCGCGCTGGCGCACCGACGGCCCGGTCAGCGCCGTCCGCCGCGCGTTGAGCACGCTGAACAGGATCGCGCCGGCGACGATCGCTCCGATCCCGAAGGCGAGGCCGGAAGGGCCGCCGCGCGGCAGTGCGACGACCGGACGGATTCCGGCCTCCCGCTCCGGCTCGGGCGGAGTCGCGCCGACGCGCGGATCGCCGCCGGATTCAGCGACGGCCATTGTCGTTCCTCCGCGGCTTCATCCGCTCCGCCCGGGCGATCTTGTTGTCCATCCGGAAGACGAGCTTCTGCGCGACGCTGTCGATGACGAAGACGTCGTCGCGCATCATGCCGTTGACCAAAGTCTCCTTGCCCGCCTCGTTCAGCGCGTAGACGGCGGGGATCGAGCGGTCGCGCGGCCAGCTGATATAGGTGTGGCGGCCGTCGTCGCTGATCGCGCTCGGCCGCAGCGCGCGGTCGCCGCCCAATTTGTAGCGGCCCTCGCCATTGGCCGAGGGCGCATCCTCGGCCGATGCCGCCGCGCCGTCGGTCGGCGACGGGTAATGGAAGCGGACCGTATAGGCGATCTCGCCCGGCGAGCCGGGGACGAGCTCGAAATTGTAGAAGCGGACGTTGGTGACGACCGTCATGTTGGTCGGAACCGGCTGCAGCGCCTTGACGAAGAGGAGGTCGCCGCGATGGTTGGCGGTCACCTGCCATGCGCTGCTGTCGCCGACCGCGACATTCTCGATCTGCTCGTCGGGCGCGAGCTCGACGGTGAGCGCATAGCCGGGCGAGCCCTGGAGCTGGAACACCTGGTCGGGCTTGTACTCGATCGACTGGATGCGCGGATCGCCGGGGCCCGGCTGCGGCCGGACCTGCGCCGCCAGCGGCGCGGCAGCCGCCAACGCGGCCGCGCACAGGCAGGGAAGGAGTCTCACAGCGGCGGTTCGGCGGCGCGGCGCTGCTGCGCCCGCTGCGCGGCGGCACGCGCGGCCGGGGCGAGCGGTGAGGCGGGGGAGGTCGGCGGCGCGAAGGCGCCGCTGTTCGGCGCGACCGTCTCGGGCGCCGCGCCGGGCGTGACGACGGTGACGTTGGTGGTCGTGCCCGGAACCGCGACGATCGGGGCCGCGCCGAGCGCCGGAGTCGCGGCCGGCGGCGGCGCCGTCTCCGGATCCTTGCGGTAGCGAAGCACCTGGAAGCCGAGCGGGTTGATGAACCGGTCCTCGAGCTTCATCGGCTCGCCCGAATAGCGATAGTGGATCACCGCCACCCACGAACGGGCCGGCTGGGCGATTCCGTTCGCGTCGCGGCGGATCGTGTCGAACCGGACGAGCGCCGCATTGCGGTCGATCGGGGAGACGCTCTTCACCTCGGTCTCGACGATCGTGGTGCGCGGATAGGCATTGAGCGGGCTTGCCGGGTTCGATCCCTGCATCAGGTTCACATAGTCGGTGCGTGCCGTCTGGGCCGACCACAAAGCCACCTTCCGGTAATTTTCGCGGACCGTGTCGACGTCATATCCCTCGCGCGCGATCACATATTGGACGAGGAAGGACTGGGTGAGCGCGCTGTCCGGCGACACCTTGTCGGGATTGAGCGGCTTCAGCGCCTGGACGTAGCCGGTCGTCTTGTCGACCAGCAACGTATAGGGCACCACCGTCTTCAGCGGCATCAGCAGGATCAGGGTCAAGGCGAGCAGGATCGCGACCGCGGCCGCGCTTCCCGCCACCCACCAGGCGGTGCGGCGCGAGCGGGCGAGGTCGTCCAGCCGGTCGCGATTCCAGGTCGCGGCCTCCCTGTAATAAGCGTCGAGCGCTTCGCGATTCTGGTCGTTCATGTCGTGCGGTCCCGGCGACGGGCGCTGGCGGAGACCCGCGTGCGCGTGCTGCGGCGAAAGCTTTGCCCGAGCGGCGTCGGCGCGCTGCGGTCAGGCAAATCGCGCGCGGCCGGCGGCGCGGACGTGGCGCGCTCCGATCGGTAGGGAGAGGTGAAGACCGCGACCGGGCCGCCGGCCGCGGCTTCGCGCCTTTGGGCGCTGCTGATCGCATCGACGACGGTCGCCGCGCGAGTCCGCCCTTCGGCGGCGGGCGCGGGCGCTGCCGGCGCCGCTCCGGCGGTCGCGACGGCCGCGACCGCCATCGGCTCGCTGCGCAGGGCGGAGGCGATCCGGGTCGCCGCTGTCCGCCAGCTCGGGGCGAGGCGGAAGGCGAAGGCGACCCGCGCCGAGGCGTAGAGCAAGGCGAAGATGATCAGCAGGAAGACCAGGCAGACGAGCAGCAGCTCCGCCGGCAGGTTCGGCATCGCCTCTCCGGCGGTGCGGCGGGTGAGGACGTCGGCGAGCCACGGCTCGGCCAAAGCAAGCTCGAGGCTGAGCGCGATCGCCGTGCCGATCGCCCCCAGAGCCGCGCCGGCCAGCACCCTGATCCAGCCTTCGAACAGGCCGCGCGTCTGCTCGAACAGGAGGAAGGCGATGAAGAAGGGGCCGAGCGCGAGCATCAGCCCGGCGACCAGACGAACGATGGCGAGCGATCCGACCGCGCCGAGCAGGAAGATGAGCCGAGCGCCGCCGAGCGCGAAGGCGTTGAAGCCGGCGAATGGCGGCGGCGGCGTCTGCGCCGCCGGATTGACCTCATTCTGGTTGGGCGGGCCGACGACGATGGGCGCCTCGCCGGCGCCGAGGATGGCGAGCGCCGCAAGCGCCTGGTCGACCGTGTCGAGCCGCCCGATCATCCCGCCGCCGGTGCCGGGAAGGCCGCTCGGCACCCCGATCTCGGCGGTGATCTCCGCCGGCCCCCTGAGCGCGACGTCGTAGACGAGGGCGCGATAGGCCGGCCAGCTCGTCGCAAGCGCGACGACGAATCCGATCTTGACGAGCATGAACACGCCTTCGCGCACGTCCGGCACATGGCCCATGAGCAGCCGGTAGCCGAACAGGGCGACGAACAGGGTGAGGAAGCCGGTGAGAAGGAGCGCCAGCGTCGATCCCGGCTGCAGCAAGGCGAGATAGCCTTGCGCGCCGATCGACTGGGCCTGGCAGTCGACGAACGCCATCGCCGCGCGGACGAAGCCGGTATCGGGCGAGACGAGCGGGCAGATGGCCGGCATCTAGGCGACCTCCAGCAGGCGCGGAATCCACTCGGCGGGATCGTCGCCGGTCTCGGCGCGAATCTCGTCGAGCAGGCGCACGGTCCGCTCGCGGCCGGAAAGGATGGTCAGCAGATCCTGCTCGCCGGTGAGGTTCAATCGGGCGACGACGCTGTCCGCGCCATGCTTGATCAGGAAGCAATGGGCGTTGTCGGGCAAAGTCCGCACCAGCTCATATTCGTGCGGGGTAAGGCCGAAGCCGTCGATATAATCGGCCGCGCGCGCCTTGGGATTGGCCATGAAGATCTGGGTCGCCGCCTGCTCGATGATCGCGCTTGCGATCCGGCTTTCGAGCGCGTCCTGCGCGCTTTGGGTGGCGAAGCCGACGATTCCGTTGCGCTTGCGGATCGTCTTCTCCCAATCCTTGATCCGGCGGACGAAGACGTCGTCGTCGAGCGCCTTCCAGCCTTCGTCGACGACGATGATCGCCGGGCTTCCGTCCAGCCGCTCCTCGACGCGGTGGAAGAGATACATCATCGCCGGGCTTCTGAGGGCCGGATCGTCGAGGATCTGGGTCATGTCGAAGCCGACCGCCTCGGCGGCGAGGTCGGTCCTGTCGATCTCGTTGTCGAACAGCCAGGCGCGCTCGCCCTCGCCCCACCAGGGCCGGAGGCGCGACCAGAGGTCGGCGGCGTGCGGGCGATGGCCGCCGCGGAACAATTCGACGAGGTGGCGCAGGCGCCGATGCTCGGGCGGCTGCTCGAAATTGGCGTCGATCGCATCCTTGATCTTCGCGACGTCGTCGATATCGGCGCCGCCGGCGAGCAAGGCCAGCCAGTCGATCAGGAACTGGCGGTTGACCGGATCGTCGGGGAGCTGGAGCGGGTTGAGGCCCGAGGGCGTGCCCGGCCGCAGCAAATCGTAGCGGCCGCCGATCGCGCGGATGAACAGTTCCGCGCCACGATCCTTGTCGAAGAAGATGATCCGCGGCCGGTATTTGCGCGCCTGGGCGAGGAGGAAGTTCAAGACCACCGTCTTGCCCGAGCCCGACGGCCCGATCACGGTGAAATTCCCGAGATCGCCCTGGTGGAAGTTGAAATAATAAGGCCCGGCGGCGGTGGTCTCGAACAGGGTGACGGCTTCGCCCCAATGGTTTCCAAGCGCCCGGCCGAGCGGGAAATTGTGGCTGCTGGCGAGGCCGGAAAAATTGGCGGTCGAGATCAGGCCGCGCCGCGCGATATATTTGAAATTGCCGGGGAATTGCGCCCAGAAAGCGGGCTCCAGCGCGATCTCCTCGCGCACCGAGAGGATGCCGAGATCGGCGAGCGCCGCCTGCACCTCGGCGATTCCGTCGTCGACCGCGCCCGGATCGTCGCCGCGCACCGCGATCGACATATGATGCTCGCCGAAGCCGGCGCGGCCGGCGGCGACGTCGTCCTTGGCGTTGGAGAGGTCGGCGCGAAGGCTCACCGCTTCGTCCTCGGCCGAGCGCATCCGCCGCAGCGCCAGGTTCATCCGCGAGAGCGCCTGCTGGCGCTCGACGAAGCCGAACGACTGGGAGACGGTCAGCTCGAACGGCAGGCGCAGCAATTCGTCGAGCATTCCGGGCACGGTCTGGCCGGGATAATCCTTGATCGAGACCAGGCCGAGGAAGGCGCGCGGCGTCGCGCCCGCCGGCCCGAGCTCCGCCGTCTCCTGCCCGAAGCTGACGCGGCGATAGGGGAGATAATCGCCGAGATCCTGGAGCGGCAGCAGGACCGGGCGCATCTCGCCATTGTAGAGAGCGGAGAGAAATTCGAGCGGCTCCGAGCAGGGCCCTTGCGGCGTCTGGTAGACGCCGAGCAGCCGCGGCTCGTAGCTGCCGAGCGCCGCCATCAAGGCATCGCGCGCCTGGTCGAGCGCGTGACGCTCGAAGACCGGCTGGAGATCGGCGTCGCTGCTCGTTGCCCGGCCGAGCTTTTCCCGGATCCGGTCGATCGTCCCGACCCGGCCCTGGAGCGGACGGCGGATCAGGGTCAGGAACAGATCGTTGACGTAGAGGCGCTTGCCGGCGAGCCGCTCGCGCCAGGCGGCGTCGAGCTGGCGCGAGAAGGGATCGGGATGGCCCGAGGAAAGTCCCGCCTCGATCCGGCGGCGGACGACATGATGATAGAGGGCGAAGCGCGAGGAGCCGATCGCCTGCAGCATCGCGTCGCGCAGGCGCTTCCTGTAGTTGATCTCCTCGGTATCGGCCGTCTCGAACAGCAGGCCGCGCATATGGATGACCTGCATGAGCAGGCCGTCGCGAGTCTCCAGCGTATGATCGTCCACATGCCGGGCGTAAGGCAGATGCTTGCCGGCCGGCTGCTCGCGCGCTGGGGCTTTGGGGTCGCCGCTCAGGCGCGGTAGGAGTTGCATCCCCAGATCCGGTAATTGCGCACCCGCGGCGTGCGCGAGACCCTGGTCATCCACAGGTCGAAGAAGCGCGGCTCGCGCACCGCCAGCAGCACGCCCACGACATGGACGATCAGGGCCGCGAGCAACGCCCAGGCGGAGCGGAAGATCAGGAACAATTCGGTCGAGAGCACGGCGTTGGCGACGAACCAGGAATAAGTGACTCCCGCGAACATTTGCGGCCGCGTCAGGGCAACGAACAAGGTATCACGTTCGAGCCCGTTCATATTCCATCACTGTCCAAGCTGCGCCGTCGACTGGATACCGGCGACGATCGAGGCGGCGCCGAACAGGATGAAGCAGCCGAGGATGACGGTGGCGCCGTAGCGCCAGTTGATGCGGCCGGTGAGCATCAGGAAGCCGACCGAAGCGACCGCGATTACCGCGACCACGGTCGCGATCGTGCCGAGCAGAGTGCCCTCGAGCCAGCGCACCGCCGAGACGATGACGCCCGATCCCGCCGGATCGGACAGGCTGTCCTGCGCCCAGGCCGCCGAGCCCTGAACCATTGCCGCCAACGCCGCGAACGCTGCGCCCAAACGCCTGCTACCCAAGAAACTCATCTCCGCCCCATGTGCGATTCGCGCTGGCGATAGTGCGCGTCCCGGCTCCGCTTGCCAACCTATTATGGAAAAGGGCCAATTCCGGGAGCGGGACGCACCACGCAAGACCGCCGAACGCCGCCCAGGCGCCGCTGGCCCGGGCGCCACCGGAAATAGGTATTGTGTCCCCGTAATAGTGTCCCTAATTGCCGTGTCTCGCCGATGGGGTGCAGTCCATCCGGCGACGGACACGAATTCCGGGGACACAATACCTAATTGATGCCCGCTGAGCCGTTATCGGCCGCAAGCAACCTCTATCGCACCCCTACCTCAAACGGGCCCGCCGGCAGCGGCGCCTCGTCGAACAGGTTGACCGTCGGGTTGTCTGCCCAGGCATAGCGTACGCGCGTTACCTGCCCGCCGTCGCCGGGAAGCACTACCCGATCCCCCTCCACCCGCCCGCTCGCATATCGGCAGCTCCCCTCCGCCTCGCCGCATAATTCAAAGCCGATCGCGCGGTTGCTGCTGCGGGTGTGGAGGGCGCCGGTCACGCCAGTGAAGGTCAGCGCGATGCCGCCGTCGGGGAGGCGGCGGGCCGAGGCGATCTGCGGGCCCGAGGGCGGTGCGGGATCGCCATAAGCGAGCGAATCCATGACGCGGGCGAGGCGGCGGCCGACTTCGTGCTTCTCGCCCGGATGGATGTCGAGCGGATCGCCGAGGTCGATGATCGTCGCGATGGCGGCATGGCCGTCTCGCGCCGCCGCCAGCCTCTGCGCCTCGCGCACCTCGGCCCAGCCGCTCGGCCCGGGCCTGGTGGCCGGCGTTCCGTAATTGGCGAGCTGGACGATGGCGAAAGGCAGGGTCGGCTGGCCGAGCTGGCGCCGCCAGTCCGCCATCATCGCGCCGAGCCGCGCTTCGTAGCCCGGACTGTCGGTATCCGATTCCCCCTGGTACCAGGCGACGCCCTTCAGCCCGAGACCGCCCAATGGCGCGATCATCGCATTGTAGATGACGCCCGCGCCGGCAACGTCGTCCCACGGCACGCGCGGCTGGCCCGGCGGGGTGCGCCGCTCGATCGCGTAGGACCAGCCGGCACCGAGCGGCAGGATCGTCCCGTCCGCGAGCGTCAGCTTCATGATCTCCGCCGGCCCGGGCATGCCGCCATTGGCGTAGACGTCGTGCGCGTTGACGACGATCACGTTGCGGCCCGGCCGCAGCACGCCCGGTGCGATCCTATATTCGCGCGGCGACGTCGGATTGCCGCCGCTACCGACGGGAATGGCATTGAGCCATGTCATGTCCATGTCGTCGACCGGACCGATGGCGAGGATCGCGCCCTGCCGCGCCTGGGCAGCCGTGAGGGTTACCGCCTGCCGGAACCAGACCATGCCGTCATAAGCGGCAAGCTCCGGGACGCCCCAATGTTCCCAATAGTCGATCTTCGGCACCGGCTTCCAGTCGAGCCCCCCATTCGACTGCCTGTCGGGCTGCCAGGGCTCGGCGCCCGGCCTGTCGCCGGTCGCGCGGCGCCACCAATCCTCCCAGGCGAGGCCCGCCTGGCGCGCGGCGGCCGCGGGATCGGTGGCGTAGAGGCGGAGCAGGTCCGCCTGGGCGCCGCGGCCGACCGCGCGCTGCGCCGCCTCGCCCATCCAGGCGCTGATCTGGGTGCCGCCCCAGCTCGAATGGATCGCGCCGATCGGGACGCCGGTCCGCTTCCTCAGGTCCTGGACCATATAATAGCAGGCGGCGGAGAAGGGACGCACCGTCTCAGGCCCGGCGACGGACCAGGCGGGCGGCTGCGCGAAATCGGCGCGCGGCACCAGCGCCGTCGCCTTGGCAATCGTGATCAGCCGCAGCTTGTCGTCGGCCGAGGCCTGCGACTGGTTCCAGGCATCCTGCGCATTCTGGACCTGCAGCTCCATGTTCGACTGGCCGGAGCAGAGGAAAACGTCGCCGACGAGGATGTCTTGAGCCTCGGCCTTGCCGCTCGGCGCCGAGACGGCGAGGGTGAATGGTCCGCCGGCCGGCAAAGCGGGGAGGGCGATCGCGAACCGGCCGTCGGCACCGGCGCGCCCGCTCCCCCGGCTGGTGCCGAGCGTCACGGCGACAGCCTCGCCCGAAGCCGCGGTCCCGGTGACGGTGATCGGATGGTCCCGCTGCAGCACGGCATGGTCGCCGAACAGAGGATCGAGCCGCGGTGCGGCCGCGGCTGGTAACGCTAACATCGAGAGCGAAAGAACCGGGAGAAGGCTGAAGCGCATCGTCGATCCTCGTTCGGTATAATGGTGAGCCCAGCTGGATTCGAACCAGCGACCTACTGATTAAAAGTCAGTTGCTCTACCGACTGAGCTATGGGCCCTTCGCGCGGGCCGTTCCCTAGGTTCGGGTGGCGCCGTGGTCAACCGGGCGGCCTTGTTGCAATCGCGCGAGCAGGTGGCGGACGGCGAGGGCGGTGATCGGATCGCGCCAGTCCGGCGCGATCTCGGCGAGCGGTTCGAGCACGAACGAACGGCGGCGGAATTCGGGATGGGGGATGATCAAGGCCGGTCCGGCCCAGCTCCCTCCCGACCAGAGGATGATGTCGAGGTCGAGCACGCGTGGCCCCCAGCGGCGGCCGGGACGGCGGCCGAACGCGCGCTCCAGCGCTTTCAGCTCGTCGAGCAGCTCGGGCGGATCGAGCGGGGAGGGCAGGATCGCGGCGGCGTTGGCGAAGGCACGGCCGGCGGGTCCGATGGCTTCGGTCGCGCGGATCGTCGAAAGGCGCTCGACGCCGAGCGCCGCCGCGGCCGCGGCGATCGTCTCGGCCGGCGCGCCGTGGCGGCTGCGGCGGTTCGAGCCGAGGGCGAGGGCATAGCTTGTCACCGTCACGGATCGCGCCCTATCGCCGAAACATGATCCTGTCCCCAATTCCCGAGCACGAGGCGCCGCGCGATTGCCCTTTCTGCCCCCGCCTCGTCGCCTATCGCGAGGCGCTTCGGACGGCGCATCCCGGCTGGTGGAACGCACCGGTGCCCTGCTTCGGCGATGCCCGCGCCTGGCTCGCAATCTGCGGCCTCGCGCCCGGCAAGCAGGGGGCGAACCGCACCGGGCGGCCCTTTACCGGCGACCATGCCGGGCTCTTGCTCTACGAGACGCTGGCGAAGTTCGGCCTCACCCAAGGCGCCTACGATCCGGACGGCGCCGACGATTTCCGGCTGCTCGGTACCGTCATCGTCAATCCGGTCAAATGCGTGCCGCCGCGGAACAAGCCGACCCCGCAGGAGATCGCGACCTGCGCGCGCGCCTGGTTCCGGCCGACGCTGGCGGCGCTGCCGAGCGTGCGGGTGACGATCGCGCTCGGCCGGATCGGCCACGAAGCCGTCGTTCGCGCGGCGGGCGGACGGCTCGCCGCTTATCCGTTCGGCCATCTCGCCGAGCATCGCCTGCCGGACGCTCGGCTGCTGGTCGATAGCTATCATTGCTCGCGCTACAACCAGAGCACCAACCGCCTCACCCGCGCGATGTTCGAGGCCGTGTTCGAGCGGGCGATGGCGTTTCGACCCGCATCGAGCCTTGATTGCTCCCCGGCGAAAGCCGGCGCCCGGATCTGAGTCCGCCCTGGACCCCGGCTTTCGCCGGGGAACATGGATATTTGGGCGAGGCGCTCAAATGTCCTGCACCATCCGTTCGTACAGATCGGGCCGCCGGTCGCGGAAGAAGCCGAAGGCGGCGCGGTGGCGCTTCGCGGCTTCGAGGTCGAGCGTGGCGGCGAGGACGCCGGTCTCCTCCGCGCCGAATTCGGCCAACATGTCGCCGCGCTCGTCGCAGATGAAGCTGTGGCCGTAGAAACGCTGGTCGCCCTCGGTGCCGATCCGGTTGGCGGCGACGACGGGGACGACGTTGGACACGGCGTGGCCGATCATCGCCCGCCGCCACATCCGGCTGGTGTCGAGATCGGGGTCGTGCGGCTCGGTGCCGATCGCGGTCGGGAAGAGCAATATCTCGGCCCCCATCAGCATCAGGCTGCGCGCCGTTTCCGGATACCATTGGTCCCAGCATATGCCCGCGCCGATCGTCCCGAAAGGCGATTTCCAGACCCTGAAGCCGGTGTTTCCAGGCCGGAAATAGAATTTCTCGGAATAGCCGGGCCCGTCGGGAATGTGGCTCTTGCGATAGATTCCGAGCAAATCGCCCTTCGGCCCGATCATCGCCAGGCTGTTATAATGATGATGCCCCTCCGCCTCGAAGAAGCTGGTCGGGATGGTGATTTCCAGCTCGGCGGCGAGCCTCTGCATCGCAAGCACGACCGGATGCTCGGCCGCGGGGCGGGCGCGGGCGAAATGGCCCTCGTCCTGCGTGCGGCAGAAATAGGGACCTTCGAACAGCTCCGGTGGCAGGACCAGCTTCGCGCCCTTGCCGGCGGCCTCGCGCACCAATTCGGAAACCGCCGCGATATTCTCATCGACGGAATCGGTGAAAGCGAGCTGCAGCGCGGCGACGGTCAATTGGCTCATTTCGCCACCTGCTGGCTGATGCAGTGGAAGCTTCCGCCGCCGGTCAGCACATGATCGGCGCGAAGCCCGATCGCGCGGCGGCCGGGGAAGAGGGCGCCGATCGCCGCCACCGCCGCCGCGTCGTTCGGCGCGCCATATTGCGGCACGACGACCGCCGCATTGCCGATATAGAAGTTCATGTAGGAAGCGGGGACGATCTCACCATCCTTCACGACCAGGCCGGGCGAAGGCAGGGGGACGATATCGAGCCCGAAATCCCGCGCCCGCGCCCAGGCGTCGAGGAAAGCGGCGATATTGGGATCCTCGTCGCCCGTGGGGGTGGGGAGGGCGATCCGGCCCTCGCCGACGAAGCGGGCGAGATTGTCGACATGGCCGTCCGTATGGTCGTTCTGCAGGCCCGCGCCGAGCCACAGGATGCGGTCGAGCCCGAGAGCGTCGCGCAGCAGCGCCTCGACATCCTCACATTCGAGGGTGGGATTGCGATTGGGGTTGAGCAGGCATTGCTCGGTGGTGATTCCAAGGCCGCTGCCGTCGACGTCGAGCGCACCGCCCTCGAACACCCAATCGTGGCGCATCGCGTCGCAACCGGCGGTTTCGGCGAGGCGGAGGCCGATCGTGTCGTCGCCTTCCAGTTCATATTTGCCGCCCCAGCCGTTGAAGCGGAAGACGGACGGCCGCCGCTCCCTGCCATGGCCGAGGAAGATCGGGCCGGTGTCGCGCAGCCAGATGTCGCCGAACGGCGCGACGATCGTCTCGATGCCGGGCCCGGCAAGGGCCTCCGCGGCCCTGGCGGAGGCCGGATCGGCAGCGACCAGCCGCACCGTTTCGCCCGCCCCTTCCGCCCGGACGGCGCGCGCGAAGGCGGCGACCTCCTCGCGCGCCGGCTCGAGATCGTCCTGCCAGAGATGCTCGTGGCTCGGAAAGCCGATCCACACCCAGTCATGCTCCGCCCATTCCGGCGCCTGGCGAAGGCGGGGTCGCGCGGCGTCGGCCGTCCGGTCTCGGGGTTTTTCCTGAATCACAGCCCGTTCATTTCAGCCGCGGGCTCATGCCAGCCCGGATTTGGCGATGCAAGCTTGCGCCGGGCATGACTCCTTGGCATTCCGGCTGCGGGCTTGGGCGGGGCCAAGCCATTAGGGGATAAGGATGATCAGGAATTTTCTGCTTGGGGCTTCGGCCCTCGCCTTGCTGTCCGTTGGGTCCGCCCGGCCCGCGATCGCCCAGGCTCCAGCCAGGATCACCGATCCGGCGATCCTGTTCGGCGCGCGCGACGATGTCAGCCAGATCAGCCTGTCGCCGAGCGGCACCCAGGTCGCCTTCGTCGCGCCCGGACCGGGGCCATCGACCGTCCTCTACGTCTCGGCCATCGATTCCGATGCCGCGCCGAAGATCGCGCTCAGCGCCGACGGCACGCCGAGCCGGATCAAGGAATGCCATTGGGTCTCGGACACCCGCCTGTTCTGCGACCTTTACCTGATCGGCCTTTCCTCCGGCGAATTGCTGGAGGCCAACCGGATCGTCGCGGTCAATGCTGACGGCACCGACGTCAAGATGCTGAGCCGCGAGCAGCGGCCCGACGACGCTTATGCCGAGCTTCGCGGCGGCGACGTCATCGATTCGCTGCCAGGCGAGGAGAATGCGGTGCTGATGAACCGCGAATATGTGCCCTCGGAAGCGGCGGGCACGCACATGGTCGACACGCGCGAAGGACTCGGAGTCGACCGGCTGGACACGCTCTCGCTCTCGACCAGGTCGGTCGAACCGCCGCGCAAGGACGCTGCCTTCTACATCAGCGACGGGCATGGCCGGGTCCGGATCATGGGCACGCGCAAGCAGGCGGGCGAGAGCGGCTACGACAAGGCCGGGATCACTTATTATTACCGGCCCAAGGATTCGAACGGCTGGAAATCGTTCGGCGCGGACGGCTTCACGCCGGTCGCGGTCGATCCCGATCTCAACCTGGCCTACGGCTTCAAGACCAAGGACGGGCGGCGCGCGCTCTACACCGTCTCGCTCGACGAGGCGAAGACCGAGACTTTGGTCCTCGCCCGCCCGGACGTCGATATCGATGGGCTGATCCGCATCGGCCGGCGCGACCGCGTCGTCGGCGCCTCCTATGTCACCGACAAGCGCCAGGCGGTCTATTTCGACAAGGATCTGCAGGCGCTCGCCGCCTCTTTGTCCAAGGCGCTGCCCGGCCTGCCCTTGATCGCTTTCCTCGATTCGAGCCTGGACGAGAGCAAGCTCCTGCTCTGGGCCGGAAGCGACAAGGATCCCGGCCGTTACTATCTGTTCGACCGCAAGGCCCGCCAGCTTCACGAGCTGATGCTTGAGCGGGCCGATCTCGAGGGCGTGCGGCTCGCCGACCAGAAGCCGGTCAGCTTCAAGGCGGCCGACGGCACGATCATTCCGGCCTATCTGACCCTGCCGCCCGGCAGCAGCGGCCGCAACCTGCCGGCGATCGTGCTTCCGCACGGGGGGCCGGCCGAGCGCGACGAATGGGGCTTCGACTGGCTTTCGCAATATTTCGCCGCGCGCGGCTATGCGGTGCTCCAGCCCGAATTCCGCGGATCGACCGGCTATGGCGACGCCTATTTCGTCCATAACGGCTTCCAGTCGTGGAAGACGGCGATCGGCGACGTCGACGATGCCGGCCGCTGGCTGGTCGCCCAGGGCATTGCGGCCCCGGACAAGCTCGCCATCTTCGGCTGGTCCTATGGCGGCTATGCGGCGCTCCAGGCCAATGTGCTCGATCCCAACTTGTTCAAGGCCGCGGTCGCGGTTGCCCCGGTCACCGATCTCGCCCAGCTCGCCGAGGAACGGCGCGGCTGGAGCGACTATCTGATCACCGAGGATTTCATCGGCAGCGGACCCCAGGTCCGCGAAGGCTCGCCGGCCCAGAATGCCGACAGAATCCTCGCCCCGGTCCTGCTCTTCCACGGCGATCTCGACATCAATGTCGGCGTTCGCGAATCGAAATTGATGGACGAGAAATTGAAGGCGGCCGGCAAGCAGGTCGAGCTCGTCGTCTATCCCGGCCTCGACCACCAGCTTGAGGACAGCGCCGTCCGCGCCGACATGCTCCGCAAGGCCGACGCCTTCCTGAGGTCGGCGCTCAAGATCCAATAAGAAAGGGCGGCTCCCGAAGGAGCCGCCCCTTTTTTGCTCAGCGCCTGGCGAAGATCAGCGCGAGTAGAATTCGACGACCAGATTGGGCTCCATCCGCACCGGATAGGGCACCTCGTCGAGCGACGGCACGCGGGTGAAGGTCACCTTGGCATTGCCGTCGGGCGCGACATAATCGGGAATCTCGCGCTCGGCGAGACCCTGCGCCTCCATCACCAAGGCCATGTCCTGGGCCTTCGCGCCGAGCGTGACCTCGTCGCCGACATTGACCCGGCGCGAGGCGATGTTGCACTTCACGCCATTGACCTGGATATGGCCGTGGCTGACGAGCTGGCGGGCCGCCCAGATGGTCGGCGCGAACTTGGCGCGATAGACGAGCATGTCGAGCCGGCGCTCGAGCAGGCCGATCAGATTCTGGCCTGTGTCGCCCTTCATCCGGGCGGCTTCGGTATAGGTCCTCTTGAACTGCTTCTCGGTGACGTCGCCATAATAGCCCTTGAGCTTCTGCTTGGCGCGGAGCTGGATGCCGAAGTCCGACATCTTGCCCTTGCGGCGCTGGCCGTGCTGGCCGGGGCCGTATTCGCGCTTGTTGACGGGGCTCTTGGGGCGTCCGAAGACGTTCTCCCCCATGCGGCGATCGAGTTTGTACTTGGCGCTGCTGCGCTTGCTCATGGTCGGTCCAATCTGCTTGGGTCTCAGGTCCCGGAGCCGCACCGCCCGGGACAAAGCCGGACGCGGCCACCGCTTCACCGGGGTGCGGGGCCAATTGCGAAGCGCCGCACATGGCGGCAGGAGCGCATCAAGTCAAGGATTTGCGGGCCGCGAGGGCCGGGGCGAAGCGCTCAGCCGCCCTTGGGGTTGGTCTGCTGCGTCTGGGCCCGATCGATCGTCTCACGAGCGTCCCGCCTCTGCTGCTCCCATTGATCGCGGGTCAGGCAGATGCGCTGCGATTCCAGGCGCGATCCGGTCGTGTCGATTTCGCGGCAGATGAGGCCGCTATGCTTCTTGTCCTGCTTGTCGCCGGCATTCCCCGCCGCGACGGCGACACTGGGGATCAGTGCCAGGCAAAGCAACACTGCCTTGTTCATGTCAAAACCTTCCAAAAGGATAGAAGAAAGATCGCAGGTCGGGCGGCAAAGTCAAGCTCGACAGAAAGCGCGCGCGCGTTCAGGGCCGGAGCATGACGATGGACAGAAGCAGCCCCGAGGATTGCGCGACGATGGCCGAGGTGCGGCGCGGCGTCGACGGCGTCGACCGGGAAATCACGCGCCTGCTCGCCGAGCGCTTCCGCTACATGGACGCCGCCGCCCGGATCAAGCCGGAGCGGGAGGCGGTGCGGGACGAGGCGCGCAAGGCCGAGGTGCTGCGCAACGTCGTTGACCATGCCCGCGCGCAGGGCGCCCCGGAAGCGGCGATCGCCGAGCTTTACGACCGCCTGATCGAAGCTTCGATCGCCTATGAATATGACCGTTTCGACGCGATGAGAACGGCCGGCTGACCCTATTCCTCTCCGACGCCCCGCTTGCGCGCCGGCGCGACGAGCGCCCGGACGATGCCGCGCATCGCCTGCACCTCGCGGTTCGACCAGCCCGCCTTGGTGAGGATCGTTCGGATCGTGTTGCGGGTCGCGGGCGTGCGGTCGGGCGGGTGGAAATAGCCTTTGGCGACCAGGGCCGCGTCGAGCTGCCCGATCAGCCCTTCGAGCTGGGCCTGGGTGGCGCGGGGCTCTGCGGGCTCGCCTTCGGTCGGCACCGCCAGATCGACCCGTTTCGACCATTCGTAAGCGACGAGGATCACCGCCTGGGCGAGGTTCAGCGAACGGAATTCGGGGTTGATCGGCACGGTCACGATCTTGCCGGCGATCGCCACCTCGTCGGTTTCGAGCCCCGATCGCTCGGCGCCGAACAGGATCGCGCTCGGCTCGGCAAGGCCGTGCATCTCGCGGGCCGCCTGCTCGGGCGTCATCACCGGCATCACCAGCCCGCGCTTGCGCACCGTCGTCGCATAGATGTGGACGCAATCGGCGACCGCCTCCTGCACCGTCCCGAACACGCGCGCCTGCTCCAGCACGATATCGGCCCCGGAGGCGGCCGGCCCGGCGCCGGGATTTGGCCACCCGTCGCGCGGGCTCACCAGCCTCAGGTCGGTGAGCCCGAAATTGAGCATGGCCCGCGCGGCCTTGCCGATATTCTCGCCAAGCTGTGGGCGGACGAGGATGATGGCAGGCAGGTGCCCCCTGTTCCGCTCATCCTGAGCAGGCGCTGAGCCTGGCGAAGCGCCGTATCGAAGGACCGCCTTGCGTGAGAGAGAACGCAAAGCCTCCCGATCGCCCCGTATGAGGGCTTCCTTCTTCGCGCGGCTCCAGCCCTTTATCTGGCGCTCCGCCGAAAATGCCTGGTCTCGCTCAGGAAAACGCTCGGACCAGACCAAGAGCACGGGCCTGCGCTTTTCCGTGTAACCCGGGATTGCGCCCACCTCATGCTGGGCAATTCGGGCGTCGAGGTCGTCGGTGTGGCCGGCATAGTAACTGCCGTCCGCGCAACGTAGCAGATAGGTGTAGAAATCCAGGGGAGTGCGTCCTTCGATACGGGTCTTCGCCAGGCTCAGCCCCTACTCAGGATGAGCGGTGATGGTTTTTGCTGCCTTATCCCGGCCCGCTCATCCTGAATGATGACTGGGCTCGTCTACCAGACAAGCCCTAAGTAGCCCATCATCCGTTGAGCTTGTCGAATGAGCAGGCGCGGATTGCCCCCGGCAATCCGAAGCGACCTGCTCATCATATCGAAGGGCCCCGCTTATCCCCCGCCGGCCTCGCCCACCGTCCCCGCAAACTCCTCAAAATCCCGGGCCTCGCGGAAATCCTTATAGACCGAGGCGAAGCGGATATAGGCCACGGGATCGAGGGCCTTCAAACCGTCCATCACCATCCCGCCGATCCGGCTCGACTCGATCTCATTCTCGCCGCACGTCTCGACCTGGCGCTGGATCGAGGAGGCGAGCTTCTCGATCCGCTCGGGCGGCACCGGGCGCTTGCGGCAGGCGATGGCGATCGAACGTTCGAGCTTGGCGCGGTCGAACGGCTGGCGGCGGTTGCCGGATTTGACGACGTTGAGGTCGCGAAGCTGCACCCGCTCGAAGGTGGTGAAGCGGGCGCCGCAATCCTCGCACTGGCGGCGGCGGCGGATCGAGGCGCCGTCCTCGCTCGGACGGCTGTCCTTCACCTGGCTGTTCTCATGGGCGCAGAAAGGGCAGCGCAAGGACCGGCCTCAAAGGTCCGGGTAGATCGGGAAGCGCGCGCAGAGCGATTCGACCCGCCGCTTGACCGAGGCTTCGACCTGGCCGTCGCCGGCCTCGCCATTCTTGCGCAGCCCCTCGACCACCTCGGCGATCATTCCGCCGATCTCGCGAAACTCGGCCGGGCCGAAGCCGCGGGTCGTGCCCGCCGGCGTGCCCAGGCGGATTCCCGAGGTCACGAACGGCTTTTCCGGATCGAAGGGGATTCCGTTCTTGTTGCAGGTGATCGAGGCGCGATCGAGCGCCTTCTCGGCATGCTTGCCCTTCGCCTGCTTGGGCCGGAGGTCGACGAGCATGAGATGGTTGTCGGTTCCGCCCGAGACGATGTCGAGCCCCTCGGCCTTCAGCGCCTCCGCAAGCGCGCGGGCATTGTCGACGATGTTGCGGGCATAATCCCTGAAGTCCGGCTGCAGCGCCTCCCTGAAGGCGACCGCCTTGGCGGCGATGACGTGCATCAGGGGGCCGCCCTGGAGACCCGGGAAGACGGCGCTGTTCACCTTCTTCGCGATCTCCTCGTCATTGGTGAGGATGAGGCCGCCGCGCGGGCCCCGCAGCGACTTGTGGGTGGTCGTGGTCACGACATGGGCGTGCGGCACCGGGCTGGGGTGGGCGCCGCCCGCGACCAGGCCGGCGAAATGGGCCATGTCGACCATCAGATACGCACCCACCTCGTCGGCGATCCGGCGGAAGGCCTCGAAATCCCAGATTCGCGAATAAGCGGTGCCGCCGGCGATGATCAGCTTCGGCCTGTGCTCGCGCGCGACGGCGGCGATCTCGTCCATGTCGAGCAGCTGGTCGTCGCGGCGCACGCCATAGGAGACCGGGTGGAACCATTTGCCCGACATGTTGACCGGCGAGCCGTGGGTCAGATGGCCGCCGGCATTGAGGTCCAGTCCCATGAAGGTGTCGCCCGGCTGGAGCAAAGCCAGGAACACGGCCTGGTTCATCTGGCTCCCGCTATTGGGCTGGACGTTGGCGAAGCCGGCGCCGAACAATTGCTTCGCCCGGTCGATCGCCAGCGTCTCGACCATGTCGACATATTCGCAGCCGCCATAATAACGGCGGCCGGGATAGCCCTCGGCATATTTGTTGGTGAGGACCGACCCCTGCGCCTCGAGCACCGCGCGCGAGACGATATTCTCCGACGCGATCAGCTCGATCTTCTCCCGCTGGCGGTTGAGCTCCAGGCCGATCGCCTCGGCGATGGCCGGATCCGCCTCGGCCAGCCGGTCGGTGAAGAAGCCGGGCGACCGCACGGCGAAATCGAAGGCGGGGCGGCTGCTCATGCGGGCTCCTTGGCGAAAATGGGATGGGAGAGCTTGTCGACGCGGCGTTGGTGGCGGCCGCCGGCAAAGGGCGCGGCGAGAAATGCGGCGAGGCAGTCCTTCGCGGTCTCGATCCCGATCAGCCGCGCGCCCATGGCGATGACGTTGGAATCGTTATGCTCGCGGGCGAGGCGCGCGGAGAGATTGTCGGAGACGAGCGCGCAGCGGCAGGCGGGGTTGCGGTTGACCGAGATGGAGATGCCGATGCCGGAGCCGCAAAGGGCGACGCCCTTCTCGGCCCGGCCGTCGGCGATCGCCTCCGCGAGCCGATAGCCGTAATCGGGATAATCGACGCTCTCGGTCGAGTTGGTGCCGAGATCGAGCACATCATGGCCCTCCTCGCGCAAATGGTCCGCGAGCATCGCCTTCATCTCGTAAGCGGCGTGATCGGATACGATGGCGATGCGAGTCATCGCGTTGCGCTCCAGGAACGGGGATTTGGCCTATCTAGGGCCTCGCACCGCCCAGCGCCACAGCAGATTGCGGCACCGAGGCCGAGATTGTCGACGAATTTCGCCTCAGCCAGCCGCGACTGCGGACTGCGGCCAGATAGGAGGCGCTGACCGCCACCAGCCGCCCGTCGCTGAGCCGAAGCCGCCAGCGCCGCCCGTCGCGGACCGCCCCGCAGCAGGCGGAGGCGGCAACCCATGCGCCGCGATGGACCTGCTGTCCGCCGAGCTTTGCGACTTCCATCAGCGCATCGGCGAAACGGTAATGGATGAGCGCGCTCGATCCGTCGCGGCGATGGACGCGGCAATAATGATCCTCGGCCTGGATCGCGACCAGGGCGTCTTGGGCGACGCCGGCGCGCGCGAGCAGGCCGTCCTGCGCCACTGTCGCGATTCCGGCCGGGATTGGAACCTGGCGGACGAAACCCATTCGGCTCTTCGCCGCCCAGATCACCGCGAACAGGACGATGCTGATGACCAGGGCATAAAGCCAGGTGCCCAAAGCCCCCGTCGTCGCATCCAGCCCGACGATCCGGATCGCGGCGAGGGTTTCGAGCGGCAGCGTCAGGTTGAGCAGGAAGCCGGCGAGGGATGCCCTCGTCCAGTCGGACGGCTTGCGGACGGTGAAGGCGAACCAGGTCTGCCATTTGACGAGGTTCCAGCCGAGCACGAGCATCCAGAAGAGGCTTCGCTGCCCGAGCGGGATCTGGCCGGTATTGAAAGCCCCGGTGACGATCGCAAGCACGGCCGCGGCGGCGCTCGAAATCCAGAGCAAGGGAAAGCCCGGAAGCCGCGAAACCGCGTTCGCGAAGCGGCGGACGCGATTCGCGAAAGTCGCCTTGCCGGCGGCCGGCCGGGCGCGGTCAGCAGGGAAGGCAAGCTTGCTCGCCATGCCGCCAAGCTGCCACCGGACGGCGCGCGAGACAAGGAAGGAGGGGAATATGTTTCGATTTGCCGCCGCCGCCGCGCTCCTGCTCGCCGCCGCGCCCGTTTCGGCCCAGGATGCCGACCCCGGACTGATCGCCGCGCAGCGGACGGCGATGCAGAAGCTCGACTGGATGCGGGGGCGCTGGCGCGGCCCGGCGGTCGGGCGCGGCGCAGGCGGCGAATATCGGGTGACGCAGACCGAACGGATCGGCTCGTTCCTCGGCGGAACCGTGATGGTCATGGAAGGAAAGGGGTTCCAGGCGGATGGCAGGACCGGCTTCAACGCCTTCGGAATCCTCTCCTTCGATCCGCATAGCGGCGACTACACGTTGCGCAGCTACGCCCAGGGCTATGCCGGGACGTTCAAGCTGACTCCGAACGGCACCGGCTATGTGTGGGAGATTCCCGCGGGACCGATGACGATGCGCTATACCGCGACCCTGCACGACGGCATCTGGACCGAGGTCGGCGACCGGATCGTGCCCGGCCAGCCGCCGCAGCGTTTCTTCGAGATGAACCTGAAGCGCGTCGGCGACACGAACTGGCCCGAGGAGGGCGCCCAAACGCCATAGGGAACGCTGCCGCGCCGCCGCTGTTCTCTCCGCGAGGAGCAGGATGGCGACGGCGATCGCACGAGCCAAGGCTGGAGAGCCGAAAAAACACAAGAGCGCCACCTGGCGGCGCTGGGCGCTGGCGCTCATCCTGGTCGCGGCGATTGCCGGCGCGGCGCTCCATTTCGGGCAGCTCAGGCAATTCGCCCAGCTTCTGCGCCAGGCGCGGCCGATCTGGCTGGTCGCCGCTTTCGGGCTGCAGGCGCTCACCTATTTGCTGGTCGCCGGGGGCTGGTATCTGGTGCTGAAGGCGGGCGAATCGAAATTGTCGCTCAAGCGACTGTTCGGCCTCGCCGTCGCCAAATTGTTCACCGACCAGGCGGTGCCGGCGGCGGGGATCAGCGGCAACGTGCTGATGGTCGACCGGCTGATCGCCTGCGGCGTGCCGCGCGGCAATGCGGCGGCGGCGATGATCCTGTCGGTGATCGGCTATTATGCTGGCTTCGGGCTGATGGGGATCATCGCCCTGGTCCTGCTCTGGCTCGATCACAAGGCGAGCCTGCTGCTCGCCGGGACCGTCAGCCTGTTCCTCGTCGTCGCCTTCGCCATTCCATCGCTCGCGCTCTGGATCCGCCATCGCGGGCGGCGGCCGCTGCCGCGCTGGATGGCGCGGATCGGACCGCTCAGGCGCACCATGGAGACGGTCGGCGAGACCCCGGCCGAGCTGCTCCGCGACAAGGCATTGCTCGCCGAGGTGGCGGTGCTGAACGCTTTTGTTCTGGTCGCGGATGCGGCGACCCTGTCCTGCTGCCTGCGCGCATTGGGCAATCCCGAGCCCTTCTCTAGCGCCTATGTCGCGCTGATCATCGCCCAGATCGTCGTCACGCTCGGGCCGGTGCCGCTCGGCCTCGGCGCGTTCGAGGGCGCCTCGACCGCCATGCTGCGGCTGCTCGGGGCGCCCTTCGAGGCCGCGCTCGCCGCGACCCTGCTGCTGCGCGGCTTCACATTGTGGCTGCCCCTGCTGCCCGGCCTGATCCTGACGCGGCGGCTGGCGAAATGGGGGCGGGAGGGCGCCTGCTGCGACTAGGGTCCGGACCCTAATGGACGATGAAATAAGCGGCGAGCAGCAGGCCGACTGCGATCACGATGACGCGCAGGATGAAGGGCCGGACGACGCTCGCCAGCCGTCCGCCCGCCGCGCCGCCGAGAAGGGCGCCCACCGCCATCGCCGCCGCCGCCGGCCAGGCGATCCGCGCCGTCGCGGCGAAGAACAGGGCCGCCGCGATATTGGTGACGAGCGCCATGGCCTGCTTGAGCGCGTTGAGGCGGGTGAGATCCTCGTCGATGGCGAGGCCGATCATCGCCAGGAAGACGACGCTGAGCCCCGCGCCGAAATAGCCGCCATAGATTGCGGCGACGAAGACCGGTCCGACCGCCCAGGCGAGCGGGATTCGGGCGGAGCGGCGGGTGAGCATGGCCCGCACCCTTTCCTGCGCGGCGAGCAATCCGCAGGCGGCGAGGACGAGCGCCGGCACGAGCGACTCGAACGCCTTCTCGCTCGTCCGGGTCAGCAGCAACGCGCCGGCGAGTCCGCCGGCGGCCGCGACCGGCAGCAGCAAGGCCATGCGCCGGCCTTGGCCCTGAAGGTCGCGCCGCTGGGCGAGCACGCCGCCGACATAGCCGGGGCAGAGCGCGACCGTGTTGGTGACGTTGGCGGCGAGCGGCGGCACGCCGGCCGCCATCAGGGCCGGGAAGGTGAAGATCGACCCGCCGCCCGCAAGCGCGTTGAACGCCCCTGCCCCGATCGCGGCCAGGAACAAGAGGAAGAGGTGGAGGGCGGACACGGATACCGGCTAGCAGCCAGCGGGCTTCGTCTCCAGCTAGGAGCCTGTCTGAGTAATTTGCTGGACGGCGGGCGCTAGGGCTGATTCTGTGGGCGGATGAGCAAGACGTTTCGGCGATGGGATGTGGATCAGGGTTGGCTGTTGCCGCCATCGGTTCACGAGTTCGTTCCGGCG
>DASUHH010000076.1:0-14408 GCA_036273615.1 Allosphingosinicella sp.
CGGGGAGGGGGACCATGCGAAGCATGGTGGAGGGGGGATGGGCCAGGTGCCGGCTTTCAACTTTTGGGCCAGGTTCTGAGCCCCTCCACCGCGCTACGCGCGGTCCCCCTCCCCGCCCCAGGGAGGATCTTAGCGGCCTACGACCAGCTCGCCGGCGTAAAGAAGGGTATCGCGGATCGTGGCGGCCGCTTTGGCCAACGCCTTCGCTACCCCCGCCACCGCGAACCAGATCGCCGTCACGCCCACCCAGGGCAGCCACAGCAGGATCGCGACCGGCAGGAACAGCGCGCCCGCGGCGAGCTTCAGGCTCTTCGGACGGCGGGCCCGGACCTTTTCGGCCGGGGCCTGGATGCGCTCCATGAACATGGCATTCCTCCTTGCCGGGCAAGGTGACGCGCTATGGCTAAGGAAAGGTTAACGCCGATCCGCAATCGGCTCAGGCGGCGCGGAAGACCCACCAGCGGTTGAGGACGAAGCTGGCGAGCGGAGTCACCATCATCATCAAAGGCACCGGCGCATAGACCGACAGATGCAGCTCAAGGGTCAGCAGCCAGACCCAGAAATTGTTGAGCGCGAAGGCGAAGCCGGAGGCGACCAGGAAGCGGAGCATCATCGCCCCCTCCTCGCCCCTGCCGCCGGCGCGGAAGCTCCAGCGGCTGTGGACGGTGTAGGAAGCGACGATCCCCGCGCAATAGCTGAACAGGTTGGCGAGCAGGGGATGGACGTGCAGCCCCCCGGCAAAGCCTGAATAGACCAGGGTCGCGAACAGGGTGACGCCGAGCCCACCGATGCCGAAGCGGACGAGCTGGCCGAAGCCGCGGCTCTCCAGCAATGGACGCAGCGGCCCGGACGCCGCGATCAGCCTTTTCACGCCGCCGACCTCTTTTCCAGCCGCGCGGCGATCGCCTGCGACGCCTCCTGGACAGGGATCACCGTCGTCAGCCGCGCTTCGGGCGCCGTCTCGAACAGGCGCGAGCGCTTCAGCCCCCAGCGGCAGAGCCGATAGTCGATCGAGGTCTTGAGCACGCCGAGCCCGTAAATGCAGGAGCGGCGGAAATTGATGCTCGACGCTTCTGCGAAATATTTGGTCGGGCAGGAAATCTCGCCGATGCGGAAGCCGAACCAGGCCGCCTGGGCGATCATCTGATTGTCGAACACGAAATCGTCCGAGCAGGCGAGCAAGGGCAATTTCTCGAGCACCGAGCGGTCCCAGGCGCGGTAGCCTGTATGATATTCCGACAATTTCTGGCCCATGACGATATTCTGGAACAGGGTCAGCAGCCGGTTGAAGACATATTTGTAGCGCGGCATGCCGCCAAGGATCGCGCCGCGCCCCAGGATGCGCGAAGCGAAGACCGCGTCATAATGGCCCGAGGCGATCATCGCCGCCATCGCCGGCACCAGCCGCGGCGAATATTGATAATCTGGGTGGAGCATCACGACGATGTCGGCGCCCCGCTCGAGCGCGGCCGAGTAACAGGATTTCTGGTTCGCCCCATAGCCCTTGTTGCTGTCGTGGACGATGACATGGAGGCCGAGCTCCTTCGCAACCGCGATCGTTCCGTCGGTGCTTGCATCGTCGGTGAGGATCAGATCGTCGACGAGCCCCGCCGGAATCTCCGCGCAGGTCTGACGCAAGGTCCGTTCCGCATTGTACGCCGGCAGCACCACGGCCACCCTGCGGCCTTCGATCATCCCATCCTCCCACGCCGTTGCGGCGCTCGGACCCTATGGGGCCATGGTTAACAACAGATAAATCGCCCGCGGCCCGGCCGCGTTCCTTCCTCTCGCCGCCGCTCGACAGACGGTGGCACCTGTCGCACAAGGCGCGCGGCCGATAAAGAGGGGCCATGAAAGAGGGGCCATGAAAGAGGGGGACGAGACTTGGAGATCGCGCGCACCGGGCCGCTGACCGCCGGCGGACGCGCCGCGCGCATCGCGCTCTACGCCGCCTGGTTCGCTCTGGCCCTGTTCCTGGTCCTGCGCCACGTCTTCTGGCGCGACGAGGTGAGGGCGCTCAGCATCGCGCTCGCCGGCGACAGCGTGCCCGCAATGTTGCGCGTGCTCCACGGCGAAGGCCATCCGGCGCTCTGGTACCTGATGCTGCGCGGCGCCCATGCGATCGTTCCGGTGAGGCAGGTGCTTCCGGCCGTCGGCTTCGCGGTCGGCGCGGCGGCGATGGCGATCCTGGCCTGGCGCGCGCCTTTCCGGCCGTGGCTGGTCGCGCTCATCCTGTTCGGCGCCTTCGGCCTCTACGAATATGCTGTCGTCGCGCGCAATTATGGGATCGCCATGCTCGTCCTGTTCGCGCTTGCCGCGGTCTACCGGCGCTGGCGCGACCGCGGCATCGCGATCGGGCTGATCCTTTTCCTGCTCTGCAACACCAACGTTCCCGCCGCTCTGCTCGCCGCCTGCTTCCTCCTCTTCTGGCTGGTCGAGCTGGTCGGCGAAGAGGGGCTCCGCTGGCACCGGAAATACGGGCTGTTCCTGCTCAATTCGGCGGTGGCGGCGATCGGCGCACTGGTCGCCTTCCTCACCGTCTATCCGCCGATCCACGACGCCGCGGTCACCCGCTTTCCCGGCGGCATCACCCCGGCCATCGTTTTGAAATCGCTGACGACGCCGGCTTATTCCTTCTGGGATCTGATGCCGCCCTTCGTCCATGGCGGCCCGGTTCCCGCCGCCTTGCTCAGCATCCTCCTCATCGGCGCAATCGTCGCTCTGGTTCGGACTCCGGGCGGGTTCCTCGCCGGGCTCGCCGCCTTTCTGGGCTTCGAGGCCTTCTTCCAGCTCGTCTATCCCGGTTATTACCGGCACGAGGCCTTGCTGCTCGTCTTCTTCCTCATCCTCCACTGGCTGGCGGCCGAGGGGCGCGGCGGGCGCTGGCCGGAGAACTGGCGGATCGGGCAGGTTTTCGGCCGCGTCGCCGATGCCGGCCTGGCCATGTTCGTCATCCTGCTCGCGCTCCAGCTCTTCACTTCGTTCGGGCTGGTCGCCGCCGATCTCGCCGGCATCCCCTATAGCCGCGCGCGCGACCTTGCCGCCTTGCTCGCGCGCAACCGGCTCACCAACGCCGTGCTGATCGCCGATCCGGACACCGATCTCGAGGCCGTGCCTTATTATGCGAACAATCCGCTCTATCAGATGCGGGCCCAGGCTTTCAGCCATGTCGTCCGTTTCACCCTGCACGGGCGGCTCCATCTCAGCCTCGACGATTATCTTGCCGACGGGCGCCGGCTGCAGGCGAGCGGCCGCCCCGTGGTCGTCATCCTCCACGCCCGCCTCCCCGACCGGCCGGTCGGCTTCCACGTCCACGAGGCGAACATCTGGAACCTTAGCGGCACGCCCGACCAGATGCGCCGATTCGCGGCCGCCACGACCCGCCTCGCCCGCTTCGCGCCGGCGGTGACCGACGAGAGCTACGACGTCTATCTGCTGAATCCGCCGACGGCGCACTAACCCCTCTCCCTTGGAGGGGAGAGGGGAATTAGCCCGCCGTCAGCGCCGCATCCCGAAGGCCGCGCCAGATGCGCAGCGCCTGAACCGTCTCCGGCACGTCGTGGACGCGGAGCAATTGCACCCCCTGCTCCGCCGCCTTCAGCGCGAAGGCGAGCGAGCCGGCCAGCCTCCGGTCCGGCGGCGCTTCCCCCGAAAGCGCGCCGATCGTTCGCTTGCGGCTGGCGCCGAGCATGATCGGGCAGCCGAGGCCGTGGAGCAGGGCGAGGTCGTTCATGAGCTGGAGATTGTGCTGGACATTCTTGCCGAAGCCGAAGCCGGGATCGACGAGGATGCGATCGCGCGCGATCCCCGCCGCCGCCGCCGCTTCGATCCGTTCGGCAAGCCAGTCGTAGATTTCGTGGAGCACCGGCCGCTCATAATGGGGCGCCTTCTGCATCGTCTCGGGCGCGCCCTTATGGTGCATCAGCACGATCGGGCAGGAAGCGGCGGCGGCGATCTCGGCCGAGCGATCGTCATAGGTGAGCGCCGAAACGTCGTTGACCATCGAAGCGCCGGCGGCGAGCGCAGCCTCCATCACCGCCGCCTTGCGCGTGTCGATCGACACGGCGGTGCCGCCGGCGGCGAGCCGGCGCACGACCGGGATCGCGCGGTCGATCTCGTCGCGCTCCCAGACCGGCTTCGCGCCCGGCCGGGTCGATTCGCCGCCGACATCGACGATCGCCGCGCCCGCCTCCGCCATGAAAAAGCCCGCATTGGCCGCCGCTTCCTCGTCGCCGAAATGGCCGTCGTCGGAGAAGCTGTCGGGCGTCACGTTGAGGATTCCGACCGCCTGCGGCTGGTCGAGCCGCACCGTCCGCGCGCCGAGCGAAAGCGGCGGCCGCGGCGCGGTCAGGTTGCGCCAGGCCGTTGCCGCCGCGTCGCCGTGGCGGGCCAAAGCCTCGTCGATCCGATCGACCGGAACCAGCGCGATCGATTCGCGACGCGCGCCGTCCATGACGAGGATCTCGACCGCCGAGAACCAGCACAGGCCGCCCGCAAGCCGCGCAACCTTCCCATCGAGATCGAAGGGCGAATCGACGAAGGCGACGGGCCGCAAATAGCAGGACATGGACGGGCCTCGGCTTCCAGAATGTGGCTTGGAATCCCCTCTCCCTCGATGGGAGAGGATACGAAGCCTTGGCGGCTTTGCCGCCTAGCGAAGTTGGTGAGGGTGACACGGCCAGAGGGCTTCCGCCGAGTCTGTCACCCCCACCCAACTTCGCTTTGGCTCCTTCATCGCCAAGGCTTCGTATCCCTCCCCCATCGAAGGGGGGGAAGAATATGCGGCCTAGCGGACGCGAACGGGATGGCGCCAGAAAAAATGCGAGGCCGGAAAACGGGGAAAGTGGCGACCGCCTCTATTCTAAGGTCAGCAGGGTAACTGGATCCTCGACTGGCCCGAGCCACCATGTGGGGCATGGCATCGGTTCGGACCCTCCAACGCCCAAAGGGGCTCCCACATGCCTCCCGTGGTCAAAGGCGTGCAGGCGTTAGGCGCGAAGGGACGGTCGCCGAAACGAATAATGCAACCATTTTGGGGGTAAGTCGAGACCCGATTGAGCGAGGTTAATCCAGGATGAGGACATGCCGTTGCCGGAGCGTGTCGATCGGCTTCAGCGCGCCCTCCTCCTCGACATGCCAGAAGGTCCAGCCGTTGCAGGCGGAGAGGCCCTGCGCCTCGGCGCCGAGCCGGTGGATCGAGCCCTGGGCGCCGCCCCGCTCGATCGATCCGTCGGCGCAGACCCTCGCCTCCCAGCGCCGCTTCGAATCGGTCAGGATCGTGCCGGGGGCGATCGCGCCGGTCTCGACCAAAGTGCCGAACGGAACCCGCGGCTGCGACCGTTTCGATCCCATCACCCGCATCGCGCTCTCGTCGAGCGGAAGGGTCGATTCGATCCGCTCGCGGGCGACGCGGACGTAGCGCGTCTCGCGCTCGATCCCGATCCAGCGCCGGCCCAATCGCCGCGCCACCGCCCCGGTCGTCCCCGTGCCGAAGAAGGGATCGAGGACGACGTCGCCCTTGTTGGTGCAGGCGAGCAGCACCCGATAGAGCAAAGCCTCGGGCTTCTGGGTCGGATGGGCCTTGGCGCCGCCTTCCTTCACCCGCTCGCCGCCCGAGCAGATCGGCAGCAGCCAGTCCGAGCGCATCTGCAATTCGTCGTTCAGCGCCTTCATCGCACGATAGTTGAACGTGTAGCGGCTGTCCTCGCCGCGCGACGCCCAGATCAACGTCTCATGGGCGTTGGTGAAGCGGGTGCCCCGGAAATTCGGCATCGGATTGGCCTTGCGCCAGATGATGTCGTTCAGGATCCAGAAGCCCTCGTCCTGGAGCGCGGCGCCGACCCGGAAGATATTGTGGTAGCTTCCGATCACCCAGAGCGTTCCGTCGGGCTTCAGGATGCGCCGCGCTTCCCTGAGCCAGGCGCGGGTGAAATCGTCATAGGCGGCGAAGGTCTCGAACTTGTCCCAATCGTCGTCGACAGCGTCGACCCGGCTTCCCTCCGGCCGGAACAGGTCGCCGCCGAGCTGGAGATTGTAGGGCGGATCGGCGAAGACCATGTCGACGCTTCCGGCCGGCAGCCGCGCCATGGCGGCGACGCAATCCTCCTGGAAGATGGTGTCGAGCGGAAGCTCGATCGGAGCCGCGGCTCTGGCCTCCGTCCGCCCGGACAGCCCCACGCGCGCCATCGCCGTCATCCGTTCCCGCCCCCTCCTGGCAAAGAAGGCCAGCCTGAGTCAGCCGGACTCGCCGGTCAAGAACAAGCATTTAGCGCCGCCTGCTGAGAATATGGTTAACATGCCGGGAACGGAACGAGTCCCACGCAACCGATAGCGGTCGGGCGGCCCGCGGGGACTCAAGATGAAGTGGTGTGGCCGAGAGGACTCAGCCCGCCGGCAAAGATTCGCCACCCCTTTCCTCCCCGGGACGGGGAGGGGGACCGGCCGGAGCCGCAGGCGTAGGCTGGTGGAGGGGGTTCAGCATCTGACACGACCCCCCTCCATCAGCCTACCGCTGGTCCCCCTCCCCGCAAGCGGAGAGGAAAGCCTCAAAGATCGACCAGCGCCGCCGCCCGCGCCCCGCCGCCCTCCAGAACCGCCCGCACCGGCGCGAAGCTGCGGCGGTGCAGCGGCGTCGGCCCGAGCCGACCCAGCGCTTCCTGATGCTCGGGCGTGCCGTAGCCCTTGTTGCGCTCCCAGCCATAGCCGGGATGGGCGCGGGCATGCTCGGCCATGATCCTGTCGCGCGTCACCTTGGCGACGATCGAGGCGGCGGCGATCGACCGGCATCTGGCGTCGCCGTCGACGATCGCGACCGACGGCCTTTCCCATTTCGGGCAGCGATTGCCGTCGACCAGGATCATCGCCGGATCGAAGCCCAATGCGTCGACCGCCCGCATCATCGCCAGCATCCGCGCCCAATAGATGTTCAGCCGGTCGATCTCCTCGACGCTGGCCATGCCGACGCCGACCCTGGCAACCTTGTAGAGCTTCGCGCAGATCGCCTCGCGCGCCTTCTCCGGCACCACCTTCGAATCGTCGATCCCGCGCGGGAAACGGTTGCGGTCGAGCACCACGGCCGCCGCCACGACGGGCCCGGCAAGCGGCGCACACCCCGCCTCGTCCACGCCGGCGAGCGGCTCGGGATGCACCTTCTCAAGCTTGAAGCAAGGCCGCGCCATCGGGCCCAAGCCTATGCCCGCGATCCGGCCCGCGCCAGCAAAAGCTGAAAAGCCCAGCCTTTTCCTGTGGATATCGCCCGGCCGGAACGCTCGTCCCGCGCCGCGGCGCCCGATTCCGGCTAGTCGGTCGAAGCGTCCGCGGCCCTGCGCTGCCTGCGCTCCCTGCGCCAAAGGACGATCCAGGATGGCGACATCAGGACGATGATCGCTCCCGCGACGAGATGATAAAGGCTGCCGTCGTGTCGCCATTCGAAGAGGACGAAGATGCCGATCACGGGCATCGTCGCCGCGTTGAACAAATAGACCGGCCCCCAGCTCGGTTTCGCTTTCGGCGTGCGGGCTTGGCTGTCGCTCACTGCGGGAGACTAACGCTTCGCGCCCCTCGCCGTGAAGAGCGAATCGGCATCCCTAGCCGCGCCGGTAGCGCGCCCGGAAACCATCCGCGAAAGCGGCCAGCCGCCGCTCCGAAATGGCCGCGCGCAGGTCCGCCATCAGCCGCTGGTAGAAATGCAGATTATGCTCGGTCATCAGCATCGCGCCGAGAATCTCGCCCGAGCGGACGAGATGGTGGAGATAGGCGCGGCTCCAGGTCGCGCAGACCGGGCAAGGGCAGCCGGGCTCCAGCGGCTCCCGATCCTCGGCGAAGCGGGCGTTGCGGATGTTGATCGGGCCGCCGCCGGTAAAGGCCTGGCCGGTGCGGCCGGAGCGGGTCGGGAGCACGCAGTCGAACATGTCGATGCCCCTCTCGACCGCGCCGACGATGTCGTCGGGCTTGCCGACCCCCATCAGATAGCGCGGCCGGTCGGCGGGGAGGTGCGGCGCGGCATGGTCGAGGCAGGCGAACATCGCTTCCTGCCCCTCGCCCACCGCGAGCCCGCCGACCGCATAGCCGTCGAAGCCGATCGCGCGCAAAGCCTCGGCCGAGGCGCGGCGCAATTCGGGGTCGAGGCCGCCCTGCTGGATCCCGAAGATCGCGCCCCCATTCCCAAGCGCGTCGAAGGCCGCGCGCGAACGCTCCGCCCAGCGCATCGATCGCTCCATCGCCTCGACCTGCGCCGCGCGCGGCGCGGCGGTCCTGATGAGCTGGTCGAAGGCCATGACGATGTCGGAGCCGAGCAGGGTCTGGATCTCGATCGAGCGCTCGGGCGTCAGCATGTGCTTCGCGCCGTCGAGATGGCTTCGGAATGCCACCCCCTCCTCGCTCAATTTGCTCAATTCGGAGAGGCTCATCACCTGGTAGCCGCCGCTGTCGGTGAGGATCGGCCGCTCCCAGCCCATGAAGGCGTGCAGCCCGCCGAGCCGCTTTACCCGCTCCGCCCCCGGCCGAAGCATCAGATGATAGGTGTTGCCGAGGATGATGTCCGCGCCCGACGCGCGGACGTCCGCCGGCTTCACCGCCTTGACCGTCGCCGCCGTCCCCACCGGCATGAAGGCCGGGGTGCTTATGTCCCCACGCCGCATCGACAGCAGGCCGGTGCGCGCGGCGCCGTCGGTCGCGCCGATCCGGAAGGCAAAGCGGGTGCGTTCGGCCATGAGCGGCGCCTATCCGACACGGCGGGAGGAGGAAAGCGCGGGCTTCGCGCTCGGGCCTTGGCGGGGCCGCGCCGAAGCCCTTATGGCGCTCGCGTCCTTTCGGGAGATCAGCATGACCGTCCTTCTCCTTGCCGCCTCGATGGTCCTTGCGAACGGACCCGCGCAGCGACCGGCGATCGTGAGCCGCGAGCCGGCGCCGCCGACGCGCTGGACGCAGTCGGTGGCCTTCCGCTGCCCGAGCGACAGCCTTCGCATCAGCGGCTACGGCGCTTCCCGCCCCAGTGGAATGCTTGCGCGGATCCTGTTCAACGGACGGCCCTTGCGCGGGGCCGGGGCGAATGCCCTCCGAACGGACCTGTCCCATCCGCGCGCGGTCTACCGCCTCGCCGCCCGTTGCAGCCGGACCGGTTCGGGTATCGGCCTTGCAATCCATAGGGGCGAGAAAGGCGAGGATGGGAAAATGACCTATCGCGCCGGCTCGGTCCTCCTCACCGGGCCGCGTCTCGACGACTATCGCGGCCTGGAACCGAGCGACAGCGATAGCTTCTGGTTCAGATAGAAAGGACGGAAAGCCGCCTCAGGCCCCAACCGCCTCCGGCTGCTTGAGCGCGCCGCGTATCGCTTCGTCGAGCGCGCCGGCATCATAGGGCTTGCGGACGAAATCGAAGCTCGCGCCGGCGCCGGCGACGATCTCCTCGCTATAGCCGCTGGCGAGCAGGACCGGCAGGTCCGGCCGCCGCTCGCGCGCCGCCTTGGCGAGCTCGACGCCGCTGAGGCCGGGCATCACCACGTCGGTGAAGACGATGTCGATCGGCTCGCCGCGGTCGATCAGCAACAAAGCCTCGTCGGCCGACGCCGCGGCGCGGACGCAATAGCCAAGCTCCTCGAGCAGGCTTACCGCGAAGTTGCGGACATGGTCGTTATCCTCGACCACCAGCACATTGGCTCCGGAGCAGGCGGCGCGGTGCTCGGGCGCCGGCCCCGCCTCGCTGACCTTCTTGTCCGAGCGGGGCAGGCAGAGCCGGATCGTCGTCCCCTCGCCCGGCTTCGACTTTATGTCGGCGCGGCCGCCGGATTGGGCGGCGAAGCCGTGGATCTGCGAGAGGCCCAGCCCGGTCCCCTTGCCCACCGGCTTGGTCGTGTAGAAAGGCTCGAAGGCGCGGGCGAGCACTTCCTCGCTCATCCCCGGCCCGGTATCGCCGATCGCGACGCACACCATGTCCCCGTCGTCCGACTCGACATTGGCGGTGGAGAGGGTGATGCAGCCGCCCTCCGGCATTGCGTCGCGGGCATTGAAGGCGGCGTTGAGCAGGGCCGTCTCGAGCTGGGCCGTGTCGACCTCGATCGGCCAGACGCGGGGCGCGAGGTCGAGCTTCACCTCGACCGCGCCGCCGAGCGTGCGGCCGAGCACCTCGCCGAAGGCGTCGAGCCGGATGTTGGCGTCGATCACCTCGGGCTTGAGCGTCTGCCGCCGGCCGAAGGCGAGGAGATGGCTGGTGAGCGTGGAGGCGCGATCGGCCGTCTCGATGATCGCCTCGAGATAGCGCCTGCGCTTCGCCTCGGCCAGGTCGCCGCGGCGCAGCAGGTCGGCCGAGCCGCGGATCACGGTCATCAGATTGTTGAAATCGTGAGCGATGCCGCCGGTCAGCTCGCCCAGAGCCTGCAGCTTCTGCGACTGGAAGAGGGCGGCGCGCGTCTCCTCCAATTCCTCCTGCGCCCTTCGCCGCTCGGTGATGTCGCGGGTGATCTTGGCGTAGCCGGCAAGCTCGCCGCGCTCGTTGAAGATCGGGTCGAGAAGGACGCTCGCCCAGAAGCGGGTGCCGTCCTTGCGGACTCGCCACGCCTCCTTCTCATACTTGCTCTCGGCGAGCGCGGTCGCGAGCGCGCGCTGGGGCTCGCCGTTCGCCCGATCCTCTTCGGTATAGAAACGCGAGAAATGCTGACCGACAATCTCTTCTTCCGAATAGCCCTTGATCGCCGCCGCGCCATTATTCCAGTTGGTGATGTAGCCGTCCCTGTCGAGCATGTAGATGGCATAATCGCGCACGCCCTGGACGAGCATCCGGAAGCGCTGCTCGCTCTCGTAGAGCGCCCGTTCCGCCTCCTTGCGGTCGCTGATGTCGCGGGTGATCTTGACGAAGCCGACGAGGTTGCCGTCAGCGTCGCGCACCGGATCGACGATGGCATGGGCCCAGAAACGGGTGCCGTCCTTGCGGACCCGCCAGCCCTCGGATTCGAACCGCCCCTCGCGCGCGGCGACCTCGAGCGCGCGCCACGGGAGGCGCTTCGCCTTGTCCTCCTCGGTGAAGAAGGTCGAATAATGAAGCCCAACGGCTTCGGCTTCCTCATAGCCCTTGAAACGGCGCGCGCCCGCATTCCAGGTGGCGATATAGCCCTCCGGATCGAGCATATAGATGGCGTAATCCGTGACCGAATTGATGAGGAGCTGGAAACGCTGCTCCCCGCGATCGTCGTCGAACCGTTGGGGCTTGTCCATGGGATCCCGAGACATGGAGGTTTCGCCTCCGCAAACCTTCGCGTTAGTCGCAAGCCCCTGCATTCGCAATCCTTTAAGCCGGGTTGCCGACATCGGCGAAGCGGCGGTCGGCACGTTTTTCGGGATTCCAGCCCGGGCTGGAGGCCGCGCTCGTCATTGCGGCCGGATCGAACGACACCTTCCCCGACGGGGAACGCGGCGATGGCCATTCGAAATCGAGCGGAGGACCAGTGCCTAAAGGCCCTGCGAGAGGTCGTGCGGTTCCTTGCGTCCCTGCTCGACGAGCGCCTGCGCCTCCTGCGTCAGCCGCCTGGAGGTTTCGATGCTGTCGCGGAGCCGCTTCTGGCTTTCCTCGATCCGCTCCAAATTTTCCTGAGACACGTTTCCCCATTCCCTGCCGAGTCAGGGTCAAAGCCTGATTTACATTAAAGTTCCAAGGCGCAGCCGTTTCGACCGGACGGCGGACCCGGCCGCCGGTCATGAACGGCCATGGACGGCCGGTCCGGCACTCCCTTCTTTCGAAGGGAGATGCCGGATATCGCGAAGCTCAGTGCGGCCCGGGGTTGGTGCCGGCCGTGCCGGTCGGCGTCCTGCTCCCGCCGGACGGCGGGCAATTCCGGTTGGACGCGCGTCCGCCGGCGGAGGCGGTGCTGCCCGCCATGCCGGTCGAGGATCCGGAACGCGTACCCCGGCGACCGGTCGGCGCGCAGGGCGCGCTGCTCGGACCGCTCGTCGTCATGGTCGTCGCGGTCGACCCGTCGGGGTTGGCGGTGCCCGTCTGTCCCATGGTCGTCGTCGTGGTCGTCGGCGGGACTTCGGCCGGAGGCGTGCCGACCGTGGTTCCGGCCTGCGTGCCGGTGGTGGTGGTCCGGGTTCCGGTTGTGGACTGGGTTCCGGTCGTGCCGGCGGTCGTGCTGCCGCCGGTCTGCGAGCCGCCGCCGGTCGTGCCCGTCGTCTGGGCCGGCGCGGCAGACGCCAGAGCAAGGATCGCGGCGACGGCGATGGATTTGACGATCATGCTGGTCTCCATTCAATGGCGGACGTTGCGGGGCCTGTCCGCTCGCGCCCCCGGTTGTTGACCAACAAGCCGCGCCCGGAGGGTGTCCCGGTTCGCGGGGCCTTCGTCCCGCCGACGGCACCATCCGTCGCTTCCGGCCGCGCAAGGCGCGCCGGCAATTCTCAGTCATTCAGGAAAATACAGTGTTTACAGGTGGATAATCAGCCGGTCGGACCGGCGCCGACATGGACGTTGGCGTCGATGGTCCTGGTCGTACCGCGGTGAAGCAGCCCGCGCCCGAAGAGCAGGAAGAGGATGACGAGCAAGGCGAGGACCAGCAAGGCGGCGGCCGCCGCCCCGCCGCCGCCGCGGCCCCTCACATAGACGATTCGTTCCTTGTCCGGCTCGGCCATGATCCGTCTCCTGTTCCGCAACCGGGAAGCAACGCGGCGCGTGCGGCGGACGTTCCCCGAGCGCGGCGAATGGTCCGGTCAGCCGCGCCGGCGGGGCAGCGCGGACGCGAAGCGGAATTGCGCGCCGCCGCTACAGAGGATGCGGCCGAGCGTCGCGGTTCCGCCCGCGTGCAACGTCCCGAGCAGGGCCGTCACCTGCTCGCCGCGCGGCGCCGCTTCGGGGTCGATGCGGCACAGGCAGAGGAGGACGAGACGCCGCAGAAGCTCGGGCGGAAGGCCGGACGGATCGAGCCGCAGCCCCTCCCCCTCCTCCCGCACCCGCTCCCCGGCAAGCCTGTCCGCCGCCCAGTCGAGCGCCTGCTCCGCCTCGGCAAGCGCCGCAGCGCTGCGTGCGAGCGCTGCGGAATCGAGCCAGGATGATTCGGCGAGATTGCGGCGCATCCGCACCCGGTCGTAGCGTTCGTCCTCGTTGCTCGGATCGGCGACCGGCCGCAGCCCCGCTGAAGCGACCAATGCCCGGAGCGTCTCGCGCCGCCAGCCGAGCAAGGGCCGGCAGACGACGAGGCCGGCAATTTCCGATGCGGCGCGAATGCCGGCGAGGCCGCCGACCCCGGCGCCGCGGGCGAGGCGCATCATCAGCGTCTCGGCCTGGTCGTCCTGATGATGGGCGGTGAGCACGGCCGCGATCCCCTCCACCGCCGCCCAGCCGGCGAGCGCTTCATAGCGCGCCGAGCGCGCCTGCGCCTGGACACTCGCGGCGGGCTTCACGCTCGCGCGCAGGATGGCATGCGGAACACCGAGCTCCGAGCAGGTTGAAGCGACGAAATCGGCCTCGGCCGCAGCCTCGGGCCGAAGGCCATGGTCGACCGTGGCAGCGGCGACGCGGCCCGGCCGGGCCGCCGCCGCGAGCAGGAGAAGCGCGAGGCTGTCCGGCCCGCCCGAAACGGCAAGCCCGATCCGATCCGCCTCCGGCAGCAGCGCGCGAAGATCGGCCTCGAAACGGCCGACTGCGTCGGACGGCGGGTTGGCGGGCGTCATCGGGCAAGCTTAGGCCAAGGCGGCGAGCGAGGGAAATTGCCCGGACGACGCGGGAAGGCGTCCTTTTCCAACCTCTCGACGCTACGTCCCGGCAACGATGGCAACGCCGGGCGACCGCAGTCCGCTTGGGCCTGCGAACGGCAGCAGGCGATGTGCGATGGAAGACGATGGCGATTTCCTGCGGGCGCAGGCGCGCAAATGCCGCTGGCTCGCCGACCGGGTCAACGCCCCGGATGTCGTCCAAACCCTGCTGGAAATGGCCCAGGATTATGAGGAACGGGCGGGTGGGCCTGCGCAGAACGAGCCGGATCCGGCCTAATTCCCCTTATCCTCCCCGGAAACGGGGAGGGTCAACGCTAGTCCGAGCTTGCCTTGCGGCATTTGGCCTCGGAGCGGGCGGCGGGGAGCTGCTGCTTCAGCCAGGTCCGCATGCTCGCGCCGTAGACGTCCTGCAGCTCGTCATAGGCCTTGCAGGCATCGCTCGGCTTGTTGAGCGCGACCAGGGCCTGACCGAGGAAATAGAGGCTGTCGGCCGCCCGCTCGCCCTTGGGGTCGTTCTGGTAATTGGCGAGGAAGGTCTTGGCGGCGGTGGCCGGACGCCCGCCGTCGAGATAGGCCCGGCCGGCGAGGTTGCGCGCCCAGCTCGCCCATTTGCTGTCCGGATAGTCGCGCGCGGCGCGCTCCAGCGCCTGCTGGGCGGCGGCATATTTCTTCTGCTCCCAGAGGTGGAAGCCTTCATTATAGGCGGCCTC
>DASUHH010000077.1:0-111139 GCA_036273615.1 Allosphingosinicella sp.
CGCTCGACCGGCTGGGCGATGACGTCATGCTGCCGCGTGCCGAGGTTGGAGACCTCGTCGCCGTCTTCCTCGCCGGCGCCTACGGATTGTCGGCCAGCCCCCAGGCTTTTCTCGGTCATGAGCCCGCGCGCCAAATCCTTGTGGAATCAGTGAATTAACCTTTCCGCAAAGCCAAGTCCCAAAAGGGGACTGCCCGGAAAGGCGGCTTGTTCCTAACCGTAATTTTACCTCTTCAGCCCATAGCCGATCCGAAATCTTCGTGGGAGCCGCGCCCGAAGTGCGTCCCGCGAAACCCGGAGCCGGCCGATGCGAAGAGGATTGTTCATGCGTCTATTCACCAATTTCGGCCTGGCGCTCGCCATCGGCGCCGGCGCCCTCGCCGTCTCCGGTTGCGCGACCGCCCATAACGGCCACACCCTCCCGCCCGCCACCTTCGTCAGCAGCGACGACATCAGCGCCGAAAAATATATTATCGGCCCGCTCGATCAGCTGAACGTCTTCGTCTGGCGCAATCCGGAGCTCAGCACCAAGATCCAGGTCCGCCCGGACGGAATGATCACCACGCCCTTGATCAGCGACATGGCCGCCGCCGGCAAGACCCCGGCCCAGCTCGCCGACGACATCCGCTCGGCGCTGACCAAATATATCGACAATCCCCAGGTCTCGGTGATGGTCGACAGCTTCCAGGGCACCTTCGCCCAGTCGGTGCGGATCGTCGGCGCGACCGAGAAGCCGGCGGCTCTCCCTTATCGGGCGAACATGACCCTGCTCGACGCGATGATCGAGGTCGGCGGCCTCTCGCAATATGCGGCCGGCAACCGCGCCCGCCTGATCCGCCGCGACCGCAATACCGGCAGGCAGGTCAAATATGATCTCAAGATCGCGAGCCTGCTCAAGCATGGCGACATCAGCGCCAACGTCCGGCTCGAGCCGGGCGACGTCATCATCATTCCCGAGAGCATGTTCTGAGCGCGCCCCGCGCCCGGATCCGGACAGGAAGCTGACCGCGCAATGGACGGACTCTACCAACAGCTCCGGATCACGCTCCACCAATTGTGGCAGCGGCGCTGGCTTGCGCTCGCCGTCGCCTGGGGCCTGTGCCTGCTCGGCTGGTTCGGCCTCGCCTTCGTTCCGAACAGCTACCAATCGACCGCTCATGTCGCGGTCGAGGCGCAGCAGATCCTGCCGAGCCAGGTGGGCATGCCGCAGCCGACCCAGACCGACCTCACACGGCTGAAGCAGACGCTGACCTCGACCGAGAACCTCACCAAGGTCGTCCGCCGGACCGACCTCAACAGCCTCGTCTCGAGCGACCGCGATCTCGCGGCCGAGGTCGGGATGCTGCGCCAGGCGATCACGGTGACGGCGACCCCGGAGAACATCTTCGAGATCAGCGCCACCGCGAAGGTCTCCGGCTTCTCCAACGCGCAGAATGCCAGGCTCGCCGCCGCGATCGTCCAGAACCTCATCGACCTGTTCGTCTCCGACAATCTCTCGGGCGACCGGACCGAGGCCAATCAGAGCCTGACCTTCCTCGACAACGAGGTGCACAAGCGCGAGCAGGAGCTGCAGCAGGCGGAGCAGAAGCGCGCCGATTTCGAGCAGCATTATCTCGGCCTGCTGCCCGGCGACGGCTCGATCGAGCAGCGCATGTCGACCGCGCGCCAGCAGATGGCCGACATCGACCAGCAGATCATCCAGGCCCAGACCTCGATCGCCGCCTTCCGCACCCAGCTCGCCTCGACCCCGGCGACCATCCCCGGCATCGCCGGCGAGGGCGGCGGCTCGGCCTCGGCCCAGCTCGCGGCCCTGGAAGGCCAGCTCGCCCAGGACCAGGGGCGCGGCTGGACCGATTCGCACCCCGACGTCATCGCGCTGAGGCAGCAGATCAACCGGCTGAAGCCGATCGCGGCGCGCGAGCCGCGCGGCGCCGGCGGCATCTCCAACCCCTCCTACGTCTCGATCCAGTCGATGATCGCGGAGCGGCAGGGCCAGCTCCAGGCCGCCTCGGTGCGCAAGGCCCAGCTCCAGTCGGACATGGCCCAGCTCAGCTCGAAGCAATCGTCCGAGCCCGGCGTCGCCGCCGAGCAGGACCAGCTCAACCGCAATTACGATTCGCTGAAGCGGCAATATGACAAATTGGTCGAGGATCGGGACCAGGTCCGCCTGCGCTCCGACATCACCACCAAGACCGACAGCTTCAAGTTCCGGGTCATCGATCCGCCGAGCCAGCCGACCCTGCCCAAGGCGCCGAACCGGCCGCTGCTGCTGACCGTCATCCTGTTCGCGGCGATCGCCGGCGGCGTCGGCGCGGCCTTCGTCGCCGCCCAGCTCCAGCGCACCTTCACGACCCAGAACAAGCTCGCCGAGGCGACCGGCCTGCCGGTCCTCGGCACCGTCCACGAAGTGCTGACGGGCGAATTGCGGGCGCAACGGCGCCAGCGGCTCGTCTGGCTCGGCGGCGGGGCAGGGGCCCTGTTCGCCGGCTACGCGGTGCTGATGCTGGTCGAATTCTGGCAGCGCAGCGCGGTCTGAGGGGAAGAAGATGAACAAGCACAGCCCCCTCGGCCAGTCGGGCTCGCTCCTCGAGCGGGCCGCCGAGCTTTACGGCTTCGAGGTGCCGACCGCGAAAGCGGGCGTCGCCCGCGCCGCGCCTCTCGCGGAACCGCCGCTGCAGCCGCTTGCGGAACCGCGGCCGCAGCCACAGGCCTTCGAGCCCGATCCTATCTGCGAGCCGCAGCCGCTTGCCGAGCCCGAGGTGCGCGCGCGGCCCAGGCGCGCCCCGCTTCCCTTGCCCTCGCAGCGCCTGGCGCGGATCGACCGGGCGCGGCTGCGCAGGCGGGGCCTGGTCGATCCGGACATGCCGGTCGGCCCGCTCGCCGAGGAATTCCGGATCGTGAAGCGCCAGCTTCTCGCCACCGCCGCCCAGCCCGGAATCCCCGCCGAGAAGAGGCATGTCGTCCTGGTCTGCTCGGCCAATCCCGACGACGGCAAGACCTTCTGCGCCCTCAACCTCGCTTTGTCGCTTGCCGGCGAGCAGGACGTGGAGGTGCTGCTCGTCGACGGGGATTTCGGCAAGCCCGCGATCCTCGACATGCTCGGCGTCGATCCGCAGGACGGCTTCGTCGACGCGATCGCCGATCCGTCGCTCGATCCCGAAGGCCTGATCGTCCGCACCGATATCGGCGCCCTGTCGCTGCTCGGCGCCGGCCGCCAGGTCACCAACGTTGCCGAGCTTCTCGCCTCGGAGCGGACTCGCGAGGTGCTGGCCCGCCTCACCGAGGCCAATCCACGGCGGATCATCCTTTTCGATTCTCCGCCGGCCCTCGCCGCCTCATCGGCGTCGGTGCTGGCGAGCCATGCCGGACAGACATTGATGGTGGTGCGGGCCGACCGGACGGCGGAGGCGGATCTCCGCGAGGCCCTCGACCTCCTCGCCACCTGCCCGCACGTCTCCCTCCTGCTGAACGGCGCGGGCTTTGCCGCCTCCGGCCGGCGTTTCGGCAGCTATTACGGACACGACCAATGACCCGAAACGCCCTTCGGCGCATGACGCGCGGTCTACTCGGCCTCGCCGCCGCCTGCGCGGCGCTGCTCGCCGCCGGCCCGGCCGCGGCGCAGGATCAGCAGCAGCAGCAGCGCAGGGTCGAGATCCACCCCTATCTGCAGATCGAGCAGGTCGCGAGCACCGACTTCGGCGGCGAGACCCTGACCTATACCGGCGTCGGCGGCGGCCTCGACGCGTCGATCCAGACCCGCCGCGTCCAGGTCAGCATCGATTATGACTACCAGCACCAGTTCAGCTGGAAGAAGGGCGAGAAGGACGGCGACGTCCAGAACGGCCTCGCCGCCGTCCGGCTGCAAGTGGTGCCGAACGTGCTCAGCCTCGATGCCGGCGCGATCGCGACCCGCACCCATGGCGATCTCCTGAACCCGGTGCCGGCCTTGCGCACCGATTCGAACCGCAATCTCGCCGACGTCTACAGCGTCTATGGCGGCCCGACCCTGTCGACCCATGCCGGGCCGCTCGCGGTCAATGCCGATTATCATGCCGGCTACGTCAAGGTGAACGACCATAGCGACGAGACGGCGCCCCCGGGCACGCCGCCCATCACCCGCTACGACAGCAGCGTCGTCCAGCAGGCGGAAGGCAGCATCGGCATGGACACGAAGCAGTCGCCGGTCGGCTGGGCGGTGGGCGCCGGCTGGGCCCGCGAGGACATGAACCGGCTGAAGTCCAAATATGACGATAAATATGTGAGCGGCGACGTCGTCGTGCCGCTGAGCGCGACCTTCGCCGTCACCGGCGGCGGCGGCTATGAGAAGATCAAGGCGTCGCAGCAGGACGTGCTCGTCGATTCGACCGGCAATCCGGTCACGACCTCGGACGGCAATCTGATCGGCGACCCGACCAAACCCCGATTGCTCACCTACGACCAGGCCGGCTTCATCTGGGACGTCGGCGTGATCTGGCGGCCGAGCCCGCGCACCGAGCTGCAGGTCCGTGGCGGCCGCCGCTACGGAAGCACGACCGTAACCGGATCGTTCGAGCATAAATTCAATAAAGACTATGCATTTAGTGCCTATGTCTATGATAATGTATCAAGCTTCGGGCGCCTGCTCGTCGCCGATCTGAACGGGGTGCCGCGCAACTTCCAGATGGCCAACGCCGCCCAGGCCCTGACCGGCTTCGCCGGCCCCGGCGGCTGCGTCTTCGGCGCCCAGCCGGGGACTGGCACCTGCTTCTCCGACGCGCTCCAGTCGGTCAACAATTTCAACTTCCGCAACCGGGGCGTCGGAATGCTCCTCTCCGGCGGCCGCGGCGTGTGGAATTTCGGCATCGGACTCGGTTACAACAACCGCCGCTATATCGCTCCGCCGACGGCGGATTTCCTCCTCCACGGCGTGACCGAGCAGAGCGTCACCATCGACGCGGACGTGCAGCGTCACTTCACCCGCACGTCGGGCATCGACTTCGACTTTTATGCCGCCTGGTACGACAGCGGCCTGCGCGGCGAGAAATCGAGCTACAGCACGGGCTTCACCGCCACTTACTATCGCAGCCTGTTCCTCGACCGGCTGCAGGCGAACCTGTCGGCGGGGATCTACAACACCAATGGCCAGGGCCTGGACACGACGTCCGGCACCCTGCTGGTCGGCCTGCGCTACGGCTTCTGACGGAAGGGCAAAGATGTACACCGATTTTTACGGCCTGACCGAACGCCCGTTCCAGCTCACGCCCGACGCGCGTTTCTGGTTCGAGAGCCGCACCCACAAGAAGGCGATGGCCTATCTCGGCTACGGCCTCGCCCAGGGTGAAGGCTTCGTCATCATCACCGGCGATATCGGCGCCGGCAAGTCTACCCTGGTCGCCCATCTGCTCGCGACGATCGACCGCGAGCGGCTGAACGCGCTCCACATCGCCTCGACCCAAATCGGCGGCGACGATCTCCTCCGCCTGGTGGCGCAGGGGCTCGGAATCGGCACCGCCGGGACCGAGAAGGCGCGGTTGCTCGATGCGGTCGAGCATCGGCTCGGCGAGGAGGCGCGCCGCGGCCGGCGCACCCTGATCCTGGTCGACGAGGCGCAGAATCTGTCGGTGGCGGCGCTCGAAGAGCTGCGCATGCTCTCCAATTTCACGCTCGAGGGGCGGTCCCTGGTCCAGACCCTTCTGCTGGGCCAGCCCGAATTCCGCGACCGGATCGCGGCCGAGCCGGGCCTCGAGCAATTGCGCCAGCGCGTCATCGCCAGCCACCATCTCGAGCCGATCGAGGCGAACGAGGTCGAGCCCTATCTCGTCCACCGTCTCGCCTGCGCCGGCTGGCAGGGCCGCCCGTCCTTCGCGCCGGGCGCGCTCGCGTCCCTCTACCGCCATTCGGGCGGCGTTCCGCGCCGTCTCAACAAGCTCGCCAACCGGCTCCTCCTCCAGGGAGCGGTCGAGCAGGCGGAGGGCTTCGACGCCGACGATGTCGAACGGGTCGTCGCCGATCTCGACGCCGACGCGCCTCAGGCCTCGGCCGCGCGGCGCGCCGCGCCCGAGGCGCCGGCTCCCGCCGCCCAATCCCAGGTCCGCGACCTCGCCCTGGAGCGCCGGGTCGCCGCCCTGGAGGCGCGGATGGACGAGCAGGAAGCGATCGTCCGGCGCGTCTTGACCCTGCTCATCGAATGGGTCGAGAACGGCCAGCAGGCGCCGGGTTACACCAACGCCGCCTGAGGCGGCCGGAAGGGCAGGACATGCTGAACGCCCTGTCGGTGGACGTCGAGGACTGGTTCCAGGTCGGCGCCTTCGAAACCTGCATTTCCCGCGACGATTGGGAGAGCTTGCCGCGCCGCGTCGAGGCCAATGCCGATGCGGTGCTCGCTCTGTTCGACGAAGCGGGGGTCAAGGGCACCTTCTTCACTTTGGGCTGGGTCGCCGAGCGCCACCCGGCGCTGCTTCGGCGCGTCGCCGAGGCGGGGCACGAGATTGCCAGCCACGGCTGGGATCATGCCCGCGTCTTCACCCTCGGCTCCGAAGCCTTTCGCGCCGACCTCGCCCGCGCCCGCAAGGCGATCGAGGATGCGAGCGGAACGAGCCCGCGCGGCTATCGCGCGCCGAGCTTCTCGATCGACAAGAGGACGCCCTGGGCCCATCCGATCCTCGCCGAGGAAGGCTATGTCTATTCCTCCAGCGTCGCGCCGGTGGCGCACGATCATTATGGCTGGCCCGAGGCGCCGCGCTTCGCCCACCGGCCCTTGCCCGATTCCGACCTGATCGAATTGCCGGTGACCACGGTCGAGCTTGCCGGCCGGCGGCTGGCGGCGGGCGGCGGCGGCTTCTTCCGCCTGCTCCCCTACGCTTTCTCCAACTGGGCGGTCGGACGGGTGAACGGCGCCGAGGGGCGGCCGGCCGTCTTCTATTTCCATCCCTGGGAGATCGATCCGGGCCAGCCGCGGGTCGCCGGCGCGCCGCTCAAGTCGCGGCTCCGCCATTATAGCCGGCTCTCGGCGATGCGTCCCAAGCTGCTGAAATTGCTTGGCGCGCATGAGTGGGGCCGAACGATCGACGTGGTCGAACGCGAGCGGGAGCGGCTGGGATGAATATCCGCCGCGCCGACCTTGCCGACGCCCGCGACGGCGAAGCGATCGACGCCTTCGTCGCCGCGCATCCCGAGGCGCGGCTCTTCCATCGTTCGCAATGGAGCCGGGCGGTTGAGAAAGGCTGCGGCGCCAGGGCCCATTATCTGGTCGCCGAGAGCGATTCGGGCACGATCCGCGGGCTGCTGCCGCTGAGCGAGGTCCGTTCGCCCCTCTTCGGCAATTCGATGGTCTCGGCCGGTTTCGGAGTCGGCGGCGGCATCCTCGCCGGGGATTCGGAGACGGCGCTGGCGCTCGCCGAGGCGGCCTGGGCGCTGGCGCAGGAAGGCGGCTGCACCGGCGTCGAATTGCGCGGCGGCGCGGTTCCCGAGGGCCCGTGGCGGCTGATCGACAGCGTCTATGTCAATTTCGCGGCCGATCTGCCGCAGGGCGACGAGGCGATCCTGCTCTCGATCAAGAAGAGGCAGCGGGCCGAGGTGCGCCGGGCGAAGGAGTTCGGCCTGACCTTCGTCGAAGGCGCCGGCCCCGCGGAGCGCGACGTCCATTACCGTGTCTATGCCGCGTCGGTCCGCAATCTCGGCACGCCGGTTTTCCCGCGCGGCCTGTTCGAGGCGATGGCCGCCGAATTCGGCGACGACGCCCATATCCTCACCGCCTGGAAGGACGGCAGGCCGCTCTCCAGCGTGTTCAGCTTCTTCTTCAAGGGGGTGGTCGCGCCTTATTGGGGCGGCGGCACGTCCGAGGCGCGTCGATGGCGGGCGAACGAGGCGCTCTATTACGAATTGATGTGCCGCGCCGCGCGGCGGGGCTGCACGCGCTTCGACTTCGGCCGCTCGAAGATCGGCACAGGCGCCTATGCCTTCAAGAAGAATTGGGGGTTCGAGCCCGAGCCGCTCGTCTATGCGACGCGCACCGCCGACGGCGCCGCCCCGCGCCAGATCAACCCGACCAGCCCCAGATACCGGCTCCAGGTCGAGGCCTGGAAGCGGCTTCCCTTGTGGCTCGCCAACCGGCTCGGCCCGCCCATCGCGCGGGGGCTGGGCTGATGGCGGACATCGCGTTCCTCGCCCACCGCATTCCCTATCCGCCGGATCGTGGCGACAAGATCCGTTCCTGGCATTTGCTGAAGCATCTTTCGAGCCTGGCGCGGGTCCATCTCGCCTGCTTCGCCGACGACGAGGCGGATGCGGCCAATCTCCCGGCCTTGCGCGAGGCGCTGAAGGGCCGGCTCGGCGAGGCGCGGGTCGAGATCCGCCGCACCGGCAAGGCGGTGGCGGGCGCACGGGCATTGCTCGAGGGGCGGCCGGTCTCGCTCACCTTGTTCGACAGCGCCCCGCTTCGCGATTTCGTCCGGCGGCTGCTTGCGACCCGCGACATCGGAACGATCTTCGCTTTTTCGGGCCAGATGGCGCAGTTCGTGCCGGAGCGGGCGAAGCAGCGCTTCGTTATGGATTTCGGCGACATGGATTCGGAGAAATTCGCCGCTTATGCCGGCGAGGGCGGGCTGATGGCGCCGATCCATCGCCGCGAGGCCCGCACCCTCTTCGCCTTCGAGCGCAAGGTCGCGGCGCGGGCCGACGTCAGCCTCTTCGTCAGCGCGGCCGAGGCGGCGCTGTTCCGCGAGAGAGCGCGGTTGCCCGGCGCCGACATCCGCGCGATCGAGAATGGCGTCGATCTCAAATATTATACGCCGGCAGCCCATGTCGCGCCGGCCGAGGCGCCCCATCCCCTGATCGTCTTCACCGGCCAGATGGACTATGCGCCCAATATCGACGCGGTGACCCGGTTCGCGCACGAGGCGTTGCCGAAGCTCCCCGGCGCCACTTTAGCGATCGTCGGCCGCAATCCCGCCGATTCGGTCCGCAAGCTGGCCGGGGAAGGGGTGATCGTCACCGGCGCGGTCGAAGACGTGCGCGCCTGGCTCGCGGCCGCCGACGTCGTGGCCGCGCCTTTGCGCCTCGCCCGCGGCATCCAGAACAAGGTGCTGGAGGCGATGGCGATGGCGAAGCCGGTGGTCGCCTCGCCCGCCGCCTTCGAAGGAATCGCCGCCGAACCGGGCCGCGACCTCATCGTCGCCGACAGCGAGGAGGATCAGGCGCGGGCGATCGCCGGCCTGCTTGCCGATCCCGGGCGCGCCGCCGCGATCGGCGCCGCCGCCCGGCGGCGGATGGAGGACGCCTATCGCTGGGACACGCAGCTCGCGCCGCTCGCCGGGATCGTCGGCCTTCCCGGACGCAGGGAGGCGGCATGACCGCCCTTGCCATCGACAAGACCGGCGCCGGCGCGGCCGATTCGGGCTGGCGGACCCATCTTGCCGGCCTCGCCATCGCCTGGGCGGCGATCCTGCTCGCCTTCGCGCGGGATGCGGCGGACATGGTCTCGATCTGGTGGAACAGCTCCACCTTCAACCATTGCCTGCTGATCCTGCCCCTGCTCGGCTGGCTGGTCTGGCAGAGGCGTCCGGAGCTCGGCCGGCTCGCGCCCGCCGCCTGGGCGCCCGGGCTGCTGCTCGTCGGCGCCGGCGCGGCCGCCTGGCTGCTCGGCGAGGCGGGGATGCTCGCGCTCGCCCGCCATGCCGGGCTGATCCTGATGCTCCAGGGCGCGGCGATCGCCTGCCTCGGCAAGGCGGTGGCGCGCGGGCTCGCTTTCCCTTTCTTCTACATGTTCTTCCTGATCCCGTTCGGCGAGGAAGCCGAGCCGTTCATGCAGACCTTGACCGCCGACATGGCGATGCGCCTCCTCGCCTGGACCGGCGTTCCCGCTTATATCGAAGGCGTCTTCATCGCGACTCCGACCGGCAATTTCGAGGTGGCCGAAGCCTGCTCGGGGGTGAAGTTCCTGGTCGCGATGCTGGCTTATGGCGCGCTCGCCGCCAATCTCTGCTTCCGCTCCTGGCCGCGGCGGATCCTGTTCATCGCCGCCTGCCTGATCGTGCCGGCGGTCGCCAACGGCATCCGCGCCTGGGGGACGATCTACATCGCCTTCCGAAGCGGCAGCAACGCCTTCGCCGAGGGGATGGACCATGTCATTTACGGCTGGTTCTTCTTCGGCGCGGTGATGGCCCTGATCATGGCCTGCGCCTGGCCCTTCTTCGACCGCAGACCGGGCGCGCCCTGGTTCGATCCCGAAAGGCTCCAGCGGCCCGGGACGCCGGCCGGCCCGGCGAGCCGGCTCGTCGGCATCGCCGCGGCCGCGGTGGCGCTGGCGGCATTGCCGCCGCTCTGGTCGGCCGCCATCGCCTCGGCCGGGACCCAGGCGGCGCCCGCCGACATCCTCCTGCCCGATGTCCCCGGCTGGACCCGGGTTCCGGCCCGCGGGCGGCCGTGGCAGCCCCGTTTCGAGGGTGCCGACCTGCTGCGCGTCGGCAGCTATCGCAACGCCGCCGGCCAGCAGGTCGATCTCGCAATCGCGCTCTACGCCCGTCAAGGCGAGGGGAAGAAGCTCGTCGCCTACGGCCAGGGCGCCGCGGTCAGGCCCTGGGCGTGGACCGCCGACACCGCGCCGCCGCCGCGCGGCAGAGGCGAATTGCTTTATTCGTTCGGCACCGTCCGCGAGGCGTTGAGCTTCTACCGGGTCGGCAACATCCTCACCGGCAGCCCCGCCGCGGTGAAATTGGAGACGATGAAGGCGCGCCTGCTCGGCGGGCCGCAGCGGGCGGTTGCGGTGATCGTCTCGGCCGAGCAGCCCGCCGACGGCGGCGCGGTCCGCCCGGCGCTCGATGCCTTCCTCCGGGCGCTCGGCCCCGTCGACCGCCTTGCCGATCATGCCGCCGGCCTGCCACAGAGGCCCTGATGTGCGGCATAGCGGGGCTCTTCCATCCCGAGATTCCAAAGCCCGTCGATCCGGCGAGGATCCGGGCGATGGCCGACGTCCTCGCCCATCGCGGGCCGGACGGGAGCGGGGTCTGGACCGGGCCGGGCGTCGGCTTCGGCCATCGCCGGCTCTCGATCATCGACCTCGAAGGCGGCGTCCAGCCGATGCGCTCGGCCGACGGCGCGCTCGTCCTCACCTATAATGGCGAGATCTACAATTTCCGCGCGGTGAAGGCGGAGCTGGAGGGGCTCGGCCACGCCTTCGCCACGCACAGCGATACCGAGGTGATCCTCGCCGCCTGGGCGCAATGGGGCACGGCCTGCCTCGAACGGCTGAACGGCATGTTCGCCTTCGCCCTTTACGACGCGAACGAGGATGCCTTGTTCCTCGCCCGCGACAGGCTGGGCGTGAAGCCGCTTTTTTATGCGATCCTTCCGGACGGGGCCCTCATCTTCGCCTCGGAGCTGAAGGGGCTGCTCGCCCATCCCTTGCTTCGCCGCGAGCCGAGCCCGCAGGCGGTCGAGGATTATCTCGCTTATAGCTATGTGCCCGACGAGAGCTGCATCGTCGCCGGCGTCAGGAAGCTCCCCGCCGGCCATTTCCTGCTCGTTCGGCGGGGAAGGGGGGTGCCCGAGCCCGCCCGCTGGTGGGACATGGATTTCACCAATCCGTCGGCCGCCTCCGCGGCGTCGCTGGAGGAGGAGCTGGTCGAACGGCTGCGCGAGGCGGTTCGCTCGCGCATGGTCGCCGACGTTCCGCTCGGCGCCTTCCTCTCGGGCGGGGTCGACAGCTCGGCGGTCGTCGCCTTCATGGCCGAGGCGAGCCGCAAGGCGGTCGAGACCTGCTCGATCGGCTTCGACGCGGCCGACCATGACGAGACGCGCTACGCCGCCATGGTCGCCGAGCGTTTCGCGACGCGCCACCGCACGCGCAAGGTGGCCGCCGAGGATTTCGGGCTGATCGACACGCTCGCCCAGGCCTATGACGAGCCTTTCGCCGACGCCTCCGCCTTCGGCACCTATCGCGTCTCCGAGCTGGCGCGGGAGAGAGTGAAGGTCGCGCTGTCCGGCGACGGCGCGGACGAGGCCTTTGCCGGCTATCGCCGCCACCGCCTGTTCATGGCCGAGGAGAAAGCGCGGCGGATGCTTCCGGGCGGCGCCCGCAGCTTGGCCGGAGCCGCCGGCGCCCTCTATCCCAAGCTCGACTGGGCGCCGCGCTTCCTGCGCGCCAAGACGACGCTCGTCGCGCTCGGCCGGTCGAGCGAGGAGGCTTATGCCGATGCGGTGACGGCAACCTCTTTCAACGTCCGTTCAAGGCTTTACGGATCGCATTTCAGACAGGCTTTGCAGGGCCATCGCGCCGAGCAGGCCTATGTCCGCGCGATGCGCGGAGCACCGGCCGAGGATGCCCTGTCGCGCGCCCAATATGCCGACCTCAAGATCTGGCTGCCGGGCGACATCCTGACCAAGGTCGACCGGGCGAGCATGGCGGTCAGCCTCGAGGCGCGCGAGCCTCTGCTCGATCATCGGCTGGTCGAGTTCGCGGCGCGGGTGCCGGCGAGATTGCGGCTGCGCGGCGGCTCGGGCAAATGGTTGATGAAGCAGGCGCTCGGCCGTTTTCTCCCCGACGAGATCCTCCACCGCCGCAAGATGGGCTTCGTGACCCCGATCTCGGCCTGGTTCCGCGGCCCGCTCGCCGCCGAGGCCGAGGCGGTGGCGGCGAGCCCCGCTTTCGCCGAGCTCGGCTGGTTCGACACATCCGCCATCGCCCGGATCGCCGCCGACCATCGCGCCGGCCGCGCCGAGCATGGCCGCACCCTCTGGCAATTGCTGATGCTGGAGCGCAGCCTTCAGCGAATCTTCGGCTTCGGCGCCGCCTCTTCCGGATATTCGGCCGCCGCGAAATAGAGGCCGTCGGGCGGCGCGTTCAGGCCCAGAGCGGCGCGGTCGCGCGCCTCCAGCGCCGCCTTCAGGTCCGCCGCCGACCATTTACCCCGCCCGACCAATTGCAGGCAGCCGACCATCGAGCGCACCTGATGGTGGAGGAAGGAGCGTGCCGCCGCCGCGATCTCGATCGTCTCGCCGGCGCTGCGCACGTCGAGCCGGTCCAATGTCTTGACCGGGCTCTCCGCCTGGCACTGGACCGAGCGGAAGGTCGTGAAATCGTGCCGCCCGACCAGGCACTGCGCCGCCTCGTGCATGACCTCGGCATCGAGCGGCACCGCGACCTGCCAGGCATGGCCGCGCTCAAGCGCCAGCGGCGCCCTGCGATTGACGATCCGGTAGAGATAGCGCCGGCCGATGCAGCTGAAGCGGGCGTGCCAATCGTCCGCGGCGGCCTCGGCCTTGAGGATCGCCACCGGCAGCGGCCGCAGCCGGGCGTTGAGCCCTTCCGAGAGGCGGAAGGGGGTGATCGCCTTCCCGATATCGCAATGCGCCGCCATGGCGAGCGCATGGACGCCGGCATCGGTGCGGCCGGCGGCGTGGAGCACGGCGCGCTCGCCGGTGATCGCCTCGACCGCTTCCTCGATCGCCTGCTGGATAGAGGGGCCATGGGCCTGGCGCTGCCAGCCCATGAACGGCCCGCCATCATATTCGATCGTGAGTCGGAAGCGGGTCACGAAAGGCGCGTTCCCGGCGGGATCGGAAAGCCGCGCAGCAGCGCTTCGGCGCCCATCGCCGCACGCCCGGCGCGCTGGACGAGGATGGGCCTGATCGATCCTTCGGCGCAGGCGATGGTCAGCGCGCTGTCGAGCACCGTGCCCGGAGCAGCGGACTCCCGGGAAACCTCTGCATTGTATATCTTTATCCGCTCGCCCTCATAGTCGATGAAAGCGCCCGGCGCCGGGTTGAACGCCCGCACCTGCCGCTCGACCTCCAGTGCCGGACGGCCGAAATCGAGCTTCGCCTCCTGCTTCTCGATCTTGGACGCATAGGTAATTCCGGTCTCGGGCTGCGGAATGCGTTCGATGTTGGGAAGGTCGCGCAGCACGTCCAGCATGAGCCCGGCCCCGATCTCGGCCAGCTCCGCGGTCAGATCGCCTGCCGTCTTGACGTCAATCGCCGTATCCCGAACCGCCAGCATCGGCCCGGTGTCGAGCCCGCGCTCCATCTCCATGATGGTGATCCCGGTTCTTTCGTCGCCGGCAAGGATCGCCCGCTGGATCGGCGCCGCCCCCCGCCAGCGCGGAAGCAGGGAAGCATGGACGTTGAGGCAGCCGAAACGGGGGGCGTCGAGGACGGGTTCAGGGAGGATGAGGCCGTAGGCGGCGACGACGGCGACGTCGAGACTCAGGCCGGCGAAGGCCTGCTGCGCGTCGGGATCGCGGAGGGTGAGGGGGGTGCGGACCTCGATCCCATGCGCCTCGGCGGTCTGCTGGACGGGCGAGGCGCGAGGGGCCTTGCCGCGGCCGGCGGGGCGGGGCGGCTGGCAATAGACGGCCGCGACCTCGTGCCCAGCCCCGATCAGGGCTTCGAGCGTCGGCACGGCGAAGTCCGGCGTTCCCATGAAAGCGATGCGCATGGTGGCTCCATATCCTCCCCTGCCTTTGCAGGGGAGGGGGACCATGCGAACCATGGTGGAGGGGCGATTCGGCGCCAAGGCCCCCTCCACCAGCCTGAGGCTGGCCCCATGATCAGGTACGGATCGCCCCGGCAATCCGTAGCCGTGCCGGGGCCACCTCGACCTGATCATCCTGGAAATCCAGGGAAGGATTTACGGCCGCCGCCTCACCCCCTACCTACCCGCAATGGCCTCTCCCGAAATCGACGCCCTCACCCAGGCGCTTGCCCGGCTGCCGGGGCTTGGGCCGCGGTCGGCGCGCCGGGCGGTGCTGCATCTGCTGAAGCGGCGCGAGACGGCGCTCGCGCCTTTGCTGCGGGCGCTGGAACGGGTGAATGAGAGCCTTTCCGTCTGCTCGGTCTGCGGGAATGTCGACACGTCCGACCCCTGCGGAATCTGCTCGGACCCTCGGCGCGACGACAAATTGCTCTGCGTGGTCGAGGAGGTGTCGGATCTCTGGGCGCTCGACCGTTCGCGCCTGTTCCCCGGCCGGTACCACGTCCTCGGCGGGCGCCTCTCCGCGCTCGAGGGCGTTCGGCCCGAGGATCTCAGCATCGACAAATTGGTCGGCCGCGTCGCCCGCGGCGGGATCGACGAACTGGTGCTGGCGATGAACGCGACGCTCGAAGGCCAGACCACGGCCCATTATCTCGCCGAGCGGCTCGAAACCTGGCCGATCCGCCTGACCCAGCTCGCCCACGGACTCCCGGTGGGCGGCGAGCTCGACTATCTCGACGAGGGCACGCTCGCCCAGGCCCTTCGCGCGCGCCGCCCGCTCGCTTGATTTCGCGGCCTCCCGCACCTACTTTTCGCCCATGGCCATTCGCCCGATCCTCGAGACTCCGGATCCGATTCTCCGGCAGATTTCCGCGCCCGTCGACCAGGTGACGGACGAGATCCGCGTGCTCGTCGACGACATGTTCGAGACGATGTACGCGGCGCCGGGCATCGGCCTCGCCGCCATCCAGGTCGGCGTTGCGAAGCGCATCCTGGTCATCGACCTGCAGGAGCCGGAGGATGAGGAAGGCGAGCCGGTGAGGAACCCGCTCGTCTTCATCAATCCCGAGATCGTCGAGACGTCGGAGACGGTCCAATCCTATAATGAGGGCTGCCTGTCGGTGCCCGAAATGTATGCCGAGGTCGAGCGGCCGGACCGGATCCGCGCCCGCTGGCTGGACCGCGACGGCAATGCGCATGACGAGGAACTGGACGGCCTGCTCGCCGTCTGCCTCCAGCATGAGATGGACCATCTCCAGGGCATCCTCTTCATCGATCATCTCTCGCGTCTGAAGCGCGACATGATCCTCAAGAAGCTCGCCAAGGCCCGCAAGGAGCGCGCGAAGCTCGCCGCCTGACGCGGCTCAGCCTTCCAGCCTTTTCGTCAGCCGCGCCTTGAGGGCCGGCCATTCCCCGTCGAGGATCGAATAATAGACTGTGTCCCGGAAGCGCTCCTGGTGCGGGATCCAGCGATGCTTGCGGAAAATCGCTTCCCGGGTCGCGCCGAGCCGCTCGATCGCGCGCCGGGAACGCGCGTTGAGCCGGTCCGTCTTCAATTCCACCCGCACCGCGCCGAGCGTCTCGAAGGCATGGGCCAGCATCAGGAGCTTGGTCTCGCTGTTGGCGGCGGTCCGCTGCCAGGGCCGCGCGAACCAGGTCCAGCCGATCTCCAGCCCGCGATCATCGGCGCGGATATTGGCGTAGCGGGTCGATCCGATCGTCTCGCCGGTCGCGCGGCTGCTTATCGTGAAGGGGAGGGCGATGCCGCGCCGCGCCCCGTCCAGCGCCTCTTCAACCCAGGCCTGCATGTCCGCCGCCTTCGTCATCGGCGTCGGGACCCAGCGCCACAGCTCCGGATCGAGCCCGATCGCCGCCAGCGCCGGCGCGTCGGACGCGGCCATCGGCTGCAGGAGGACGGTTCGTCCGCGAAGCGTCACCGGCTCGATGTGAAGAGATCCGGTCAAAGCGCCTTTGTTTCGATCATGTGCATTGTCAATTAGCAAAATCCCTATATACGTCGCCCTCTATCGAGGAGAAAGGCGATGGACAAGGTCGACGCGCGCTACGACATCGGCACCGATGCGATCCTGCACGAAGGCAATGAGCTGATCGACGTCGCGGGAATCGCCGCCGCCAACATGCCCTGGTGGAACCGCACGCTCTGCGCGGTCAACGACACCTGGGTCCGCCTCGGCGTTTTGGAAGGCGATTTCCACTGGCACAAGCATGACGGGCAGGACGAATTCTTCTTCGTGCTCGAAGGCCGGCTCGACATCGAGCTCGAGGATCGGACCGTCTCTCTCGAGCCGGGCAAGGGCTTCGTCGTGCCGCAAGGCGTGATGCACCTGCCCCATGCGCGCGGCCGCACCGTCGTCCTGATGGTGGAGCAGGCGGGGGTGGTTCCGACCGGCGACTGACGGGCGCCGTGCCTAGGCCGTTGCGGGCGCTTTCGCCTGGCACATCAAGGCCAGCGGCCGGCCCTCATTGTCGCGAAACTCGGCCATCCACTCCTCGGTGCCGTCGGCGTGGCGATGGAGCAGATGCGGGGCGTTGAAGAAGGCGACGCCCTTGTCCGCCAGGCGGCGGTGCGCGGCGTGGATGTCGCCGACCCGCAGATAGAGGATCGATTCCGGCGCGGACTCGTCCGCCTCCTGCAGATAGAGCCGGGCCTCGCCGAGCTGGAAGAAGGCCATTCCGGGAAAGGCGTAGAGCAAAGTCAGGCCGAGGGTTTCGCCGTAAAAGCCCTTCGCCGCCTCCAGGTCGGCGGTGGTGCGGCATATCTGGGCGAGCCCAATCGGGCCGGCATCGTCGGACATGGCAATCTCCTTGCTGCGATGCTTGAGCGCGCTCCCCGCGCGCACGCCGTCCCAGCGGCGCAGCTCGACGCGGGAGGCGAGGCCGAGCTTCAGGAGCGCATTGGCGACATGATATTTCACGGCGTCGAGCGAGACGCCCTGGCGCTTCGCGATCTGCGGGTTGCTCATGCCGTGGCGCACGCCCTCGACCACGCGCCATTCGGCCGGAGTCAATATGTCGGCATGGGGCGGACGGCCGCGGACTTTCTTCAGCGCCATGGCATGAGCTTTCCGAAAATGCGATACGAGACGCTAGGCCGGGGAGGCGCGAATTTCACTACCCGACCGGCAAGCGGGCGCGGATGGGGGCTCGGCATCGCGCTCTTCCCCGTCCGTCGGGGCGCCCCTAAGAAGGGGCGGATGCTGACCCTCTCCTCCACCCAGGCCGTCGCGATCGCGCTCGTCTGCGGCGGATGGCTGGCGGCGTCGATCTGGGCGACGCTGCGGGGCCTCGGCCGTGCCAGCGCCGCATCGTCCGGGCTTCGCGCGGCGGGGGCCGGGCAGGTCCTGCTCGACGCATCGCCCGCTCTGCCACTGATCGTCGCGCCCGACGGGCGGCTGGAGGGGCCGCATCGGCTCGCCGCCGCCTTCGGCCTCCAGCGCCTGCCCGAGCGGCTCGACGCGCTGGAGGGTGAGACATGGGGGCCGCTCAGGGATGAGATCGCCCGCGCCGCCGCGACGGCGGCCGGCTTCGCGCTTTCGCTCCGCCCGCCCGGATCGGCGCGCGTCCTCCATGTCCGCGGCGGCCCGGCGCCGCCGCGCTGGCGCGACGGGACGATCCTGCTCTGGTTCGTCGACATGACCGAGAGCGAGGAGGCGGCCGCGGCGCTCGAGGCGCGGGTCGAGCGGCTGACCGGCGCGCTCGACGCGCTCACCGGCCTGATCGAGGCCGCGCCCTTCCCGATGTGGTATCGCGGGCCCGACCTCCGGCTCGCCATGGTCAACAGCGCCTATGTCGCCGCGGTCGAGGCCGAGAGCGCCGAGGCGGCGATCCGGAACGGAATCGAGCTTGTCGACGAAGGCGAGGCGGCGGCGGCGCAGGCGGCCCTGGCGCGCGACACCGGCGGCCCCCACGCCCGCACCGTCCCCGCCACCGTCGCCGGCGAGCGGCGGACGCTGCAGCTGGTCGAGCTTCCGCTCGGCGAGAGCGGGGTCGCCGGCTATGCGATCGACGTCGAGGAACGCGAGCAGGCGCGTACCGATCTTGCCCGCTTCGTCCGCGCCCAGCGCGACATGCTCGACCGGCTCTCCGCCGCCGTCGCCCAGTTCGGCCGCGACCGCAGCCTGATCTTCACCAACCGGCCCTTCGCCCATCTGTTCGGCCTTCGCGCCGACTTCCTCGCCGACCGGCCCGAATTCAACCGCCTGCTCGATGCGATGCGCGAGGCCGGGCAGCTCCCCGAGGTCCGCGACTATCCCGACTGGAAGAAGGAGCATGGCCGCTGGTTCACCGGCGGGCTCGCCGCCGAGGAGGAGGATTGGCTGCTCCCCGGCCCCGGCGGCCGGCATCTGCGCGTCGTCGCCCAGCCTTTGCCCGACGGCGGCCTGCTCTTGATCTTCGAGGACAGGACCGAGCAGCTCCAGCTCGCCTCGGCCCGCGATACGTTGCTTCGCGTCCGCACCGCCACCTTCGACAATCTGTTCGAGGCGATCGGAGTCTTCGCCTCGGACGGCAAGCTCCACCTCTGGAACAACCGCTTCCGCGAGCTGTGGGGCTTCGACGAGGAGCAACTGGCCGATCATCCGCGAATCGACACATTGTCGCCTTTGATCGCGAAGCAGCTTCGCAATCCCGCCCATGCCGGCCTGCTGCGCGAGCTTGTCCGCAGCGCCACGGTCGAGCGCAAGCAGAGGACCGGCCGGGTCGGGCTCACCGACGGGCGCGAGTTCGAATTCGCGGCGGTGCCGCTTCCCGACGGCAACGCGCTCTTCACCATGCTCGACGTCACCGCCTCGCGCACCGTCGAGGCGGCGCTTCGCGAACGGACCGAGGCGCTGGAGGAAGCGGACCGGCTGAAGACCGCCTTCGTCTCCAACATGAGCTACGAATTGCGCACGCCTCTGACCTCGATCGCCGGCTTCGCCGAGATGCTCGAGGGCGGCTATGCGGGCGATCTCCCGGCCCAGGCCAGGGATTATGTCGCCGCGATCCTGCTTTCGGTCGGCCGGCTCGGCACCCTGATCGACGACGTGCTCGACCTGACGCAAAGCGACAGCGGCAGCCTGTTGCTCGCCGAGGACAGGGTCGATCTGAAGCGGCTCTGCGCCGAGGCGGCGGAGAGCTTCCGCGAGGCGGCGGCGGCCAAGGCGATCGATTTCGCGGTCGAGATCGGCCCCGGCCTCGGCACGATCATGGGCGACCGCAAGCGCCTGCGCCAATCGCTCGACAATGTGCTGAAGAATGCCGTCGCCTATACGGGCCAGGGCGGCCGAATCCTGCTCCACGCCGCCGGCAACCGGAAAGAGGCGGAGATCATCGTCTCCGACAATGGCAGCGGCATCGCCCCCGCCGACCAGGCCCGGGTCTTCGACCGCTTCCACCGCACCGCCGAAAGCGGCGACGCCGCCTTGGGCCTCGGCCTCCCGATCGCCCGCCAGTTCGTCGAGGCGCATGGCGGCACGGTCGAATTGGTCTCCGAAGTGGGGCAGGGCACCACCGTCACCTTCCGCCTGCCTCGGAAGCGGGGGTGAAGCAGGCGTGATCTCGCTTTCGGATGCCGAAGCGACCGAGGCGTTCGGCGCGAGCATCGCCCCCTTGCTACGCCCTCATGACGTCATCGCCCTTTACGGGAATCTCGGCGCGGGCAAGACGACGCTGGTGCGCGGAATCCTGCGGGGGCTCGGGTTCGAAGGGGAGGTGGCGAGCCCGACATTCCCGATCGTCCAGCCTTATGAGCAATTGCCGGTGCCGGTCTGGCATGTCGACCTCTACCGGATCGAGGATCCGGCCGAGCTGGAGGAGCTGGCGCTGGACGAGGCGCTGGAAGACGCCGCCTTGCTGGTCGAATGGCCGGAGCGGCTCGGCGAGGCGCTGTGGCCCGATGCGCTGCGGCTCACCCTCGCCCGCGGCGGGCAGGGCGCGCGCGCCTTGACAGCGCGGGTGCCCGCCGCTTGGGGAAAGCGGTGGCCGCCACGATGATTCCGCCCGCCTCCGCGCCTTCGTTCCTCGCCGAACATGGCTGGGAAGGCGCGGAGATCCTGCCTCTGGCGGGCGATGCGAGCTTCCGCCGCTATTTCCGGGTGGTGAAGGGCGGCCGGACCGCCGTCCTGATGGACGCGCCGCCCGAGCATGAGGATATCGGCCCGTTCCTGTTCGTCGCCGGCCACCTGCTCGAACGCGGCTTCGCGCCGCCGCGGCCGCTGGCGATCGATCGCGACAAGGGCCTGCTCCTGCTCGAGGATTTCGGGGACGACCGGGTCGGGCCGCTGCTCGCCCGCGAGCCGCATCGGGAGCGGCCGATCTACGAAAATGCCGTGGACATCCTCGCCCGGCTCTCGGCCGAGCGCGCGCCGGATACCCTCCCGCCTTACGACGATGCCGCCAAGGCGCGCGAGGTCTCGCTCTTCACCGACTGGTATGTGCCGGCGCTCGGCTTCGAGGTGGACGAAGCGAGCTTCCTTCCCGCATGGCGGGCGGTCTGGGATGAGGTGCTGCGCGAGATCGAGGCGAAGCCGGTGATGGTGCTTCGCGACTATCATGCGGACAATCTGATGGTCCTTGCCGACCGTCCGGAGCTCGGCCTGCTCGACTTCCAGGACGCGCTCGCAGGCCATGCCGCCTACGATCTCGTCTCCCTGCTCCAGGACGCGCGGCGCGACGTCGATCCGGCGCTCGAGGAGGCGATGATCGATCGCTATGCGGAGGCAGCGGACGTTTCGGACCGCGCCCGCTTCCGCGCCCATTACGAGATTCTCGGCGCCCAGCGGAACACCAAGATCCTCGGCATCTTCACCCGGCTCTGGAAGCGCGACGGCAAGCCCGCTTACCGGCCGCTCCAGCCGCGCGTCTGGTCCTATCTGGAGCGCAACCTCGCTTACCCGGCGCTTGCGCCGGTGCGGGCCTGGTTCGACGCCAACGTGCCGGACGAAAAACGCGCCGCCGCCTGGCCGCAAGGCGAGGCGGCGTGACCCGCTACCGGCGCCCGCTCGCTCTGCGTCCGGCGCCGGAGGCATCGGTGCCCGAGGTGGCGATGGTGATGGCCGCGGGCCTCGGCAAGAGGATGCGGCCGCTGACCGCGACCCGCCCCAAGCCGTTGATCGAGGTGGCTGGCAAGCCGCTGATCGACCATTGCCTCGAACGGCTGAGGACGGCCGGCGTCAGGAAGGTCGTCGTCAACGTCCATTATCTCGCTTCATCGCTCGAAGCGCATCTGAAGAATCGTTTCAAAGACATTGAAATATCGATTTCCGATGAGCGCGAGCAATTGCTCGAAACCGGCGGTGGGCTGGTCAAGGCGCTGCCGCTGATCGATGCCGACCCCTTCCTCGTCGCCAATGCGGACAATCTCTGGGTCGACGGGCCGGTCGATTCGCTGCGCCTGCTCGCCGCCGGCTGGGACGCGGCGCGGATGGACGCCCTGCTCCTGCTCGTGCCCCTGGCCCAGGCCCATTGCCACAAGGGACAGGGCGATTTTCACATGCGCCCCGACGGCGCGCTGAAGCGCCGACGGCGCGGCGGCGTCGCGCCCTTCGTCTTCACCGGCATCCAGATCGTGTCGAAACGGCTGTTCGAGGGCGAATTTCCCGAGGGGCCGTTCTCGACCAACATCCTCTGGGACCGGGCGATCGAGAAAGGCCGGCTGTTCGGCGCCGTCCACCAGGGCCTGTGGTTCGACATCGGCGCCCCGCCCAACATCCGCAAGGCGGAGGAGATGCTCGGGGCCGTCTGAGAAGATCGTGAAAAGCCAAATTCTCCCAGCCGTTCGGGCTGGGCGGTGTTTGGGGTTTCAAACATTCGGACGCAGCGGCTAGGCTGGCCATGTGAGCCCCGTCCATCCCGCCGTCTTCACCATCCCGCCGCACCGCGCCTTCGCCGATGCGCTGGCGGCGGGGCTGATCGCGCGCTTCGGCGGCGGGCCGACCGGGCTTGCGCAGGGGCTGGTGCTGGTGCCCAACAATCGCGCGGCGCGGGCGATCGCCGATGCCTTCGTCCGCCGCTCGGGCGGCGGCCTGCTGATGCCGCGGCTGGTTCCGATCGGCGATCCCGAGCTGGACGAGAGGATCGGCGGCGCGCTCGAGCCGCTCGATGCGGGCGAGCCGGTGCCGCCGGCGATCGAGCCGATCGAGCGCCTGTTCCTGCTGGCGCGGCTGGTCCGCGAGCAGATGCCCGGAACCGATGCCGCCGAGGCGCTGCGTCTCGCCGAATATCTCGCACGAACGCTCGACCAGCTTCTCGTCGAGGACATGGCGCCCGAGCGGCTCCTGGAATTCACGGCCGAGCGGCCCGATCTGTCGCTCCACTGGCAGGCCTCGCTCGACCGTCTTGACGTCATCCTCGACGCCTGGCCGCGCCTCCTTGCCGATCGGGGACGGATCGACCTCGCCGATCGCCGCAACCGGCTGCTCAAGGGCCTGGCCGAGCGCTGGCGGGCGCAGCCGCCGCGCGGCTTCGTCGCCGCCGCCGGAATCGCCATGGCCGCTCCGGCGGCGGCGCGGCTGCTTCGGGTCGTGGCGCGGCTTCCGGAGGGGATGGTCGTCCTCCCCGGCCTCGACACCGGGATGGACGATGAGGAATGGGGCGCGCTCGGGCCGCACGAACCCGATCCGGTCACCGGCCACCGCCGCCGCGCGATCGAGACCCACCCGCAATTCCACCTGAAATTGCTGCTCGACCGGATGGGCGTCGGGCGCGGCGAGGTGCGGCGCTGGCGTTGGGGCGGCGGGAAGGATGCTCCGGCCGTGCGCAGCCGCGCCATCGCCAATGCGATGAAGCCGGCCGCCTTCACCTTCAAATGGCAGGATCTGAAGCCGGCCGAGCGCCGCCTCACCGGCGTCCGCGCGATCGAGCTCGCCGATCCGGCGCAGGAGGCGCAGGCGATCGCGCTCGCCCTGCGCGAGGCGCTGGAAGCACCGGGGCGGACCGCCGCGCTGGTGACTCCGGACCGCGGCCTTGCGAGGCGCGTCTCGGCGCATCTGAAACGCTGGGGGATCGAGGCGGACGACAGCGCCGGGCGGCCATTGTCCGAAATGGCGCCCGGCACCCTGCTCCTTGCCCTCGCCGGGGCGGCGGCCGAGCAGTTCGCGCCGGTACCCCTGCTCGCCTTGCTCAAGCATCCGCTCGTGCGGAAGGGCGAGGCGCGGCTCGACTGGCTGGACGGCGCGCGCACGCTCGATCTCGCTCTGCGCGGACCGCGGCCGGCGGCGGGGCTTGCGGGCATAAGCGGCCATCTCTCCGACTGGAGCGGCCGCGACCGAGCGCTGCGCCAACGGGCGCTGGCGTGGTGGCAGGAGGTGCGGCCACTGCTGGCGCCGCTCGAACGCGCCTTCGGCCGCGATTCGGCGCCTCTGGCCGAGCTGCTGGCCGTGCTCCGCGAGATTGCCTCCATCCTCTGCGGCGACGATGGCTGGTCGGGCCCGGCCGGGCGCGCCGCCGCCGATCTCTTCACGGCGGCCGAGCCGGCGGCGTCCGGCTCCGGCCCGATCGCGCCCGCGAGCCTGCCGGCGCTGCTCGAGCAATTGATGTCGGGCGTCGCCGTCCGCCCGCCCTACGGCCAGCATCCGCGCCTCTTCATCTGGGGCCTGCTCGAAGCGCGGCTCCAGCAGGCCGATTTGATGATCCTCGGCGGGCTGAACGAGGGGGTCTGGCCGCAATTGCCGGCGCCCGATCCCTGGCTTGCGCCGCGCCTGCGCCACGCGCTCGGCCTGCCGAGCCTCGAACGGCGGATCGGCCTTGCCGCCCATGATTTCGCCTCCGCGCTCGGCGGGCCGGAGGTGCTGGTCACGAGGGCGCGGCGCGATGCGCGCTCGCCTGCGGTCGCCTCGCGCTTCTGGCTTCGGCTCGAGGCGATGACCGGCGGGCTCACCCGCTCGCCGCGCCACCGCGCCTGGGCGCGGGCGATCGACCGGCCCGACGCCTACCGCCCCGCCCATCGGCCCGCGCCCGCGCCCCCCGCCGCCCAACGTCCCCGCCGGATCTCGGTGACCGAGGTCGATCGGCTGAAGGCCGATCCCTTCGCTTTCTACGCCCGCAAGATGCTTGCGCTGCCGGCGCTCGACGAGGTCGACGCCGATCCCGGCGCGGCCTGGCGGGGGAGCGCCGTCCACAAGGTGCTCGAAGCCTGGATGAAGGAGGATGAATGCGATCCCGCCCGCCTCCGCCCGCGCGCCGAGGCCTTTCTTCAGGGCGCTTCGGCCCATCCCTTGATGCGGGCCCTGTGGCAGCCGCGCCTGCTCGAAGCGATAGACTGGATCGCCGGGGAGATGGCGAAGAACCGCGCCGGCGGCCGCCGTCCGCTCGCCGCCGAAGCCAAGGGAAAGTGCGAGATTGGCGGCGTGAGCCTCTATGGCGAGGCCGATCGGATCGATCGGCTCGCCGACGGAAGCCTCGCCATCGTCGACTACAAGACCGGGATGCCGCCGGGCGCGAAGGCGGTGGCGGAAGGCTATTCGATGCAGCTCGGCCTGCTCGGCCTGATCGCCGAGCGCGGCGGCTTCGACGGGATCGAGGGCGTGCCGGCGGCCTTCGAATATTGGTCGCTGGCGAGGAAGGCCGGCAAGCTCGGCCATGTCGCGAGCCCGGTCGGCGGGCGGAGCGCCCTCGATCCGGCGGATTTCACCAATGTCGCGGCGCGCCATTTCATCGCCGCCGCCGAGGCCTGGCTGACCGGCGACGCGCCGTTCACCGCCAAGCTCCACCCCGAATTCGCGCCTTATGGCGAATATGACCAGCTCATGCGGCTGGACGAATGGTACGGACGCGAGGCCTGAGCCCGGATCAGTGAGGCGGCGGAAGGCGGGCCGCGTCGCGCGCCTGGGCGGTCGCTTCGCGGAAGGATCGGTCGAGCTCGGCCTCCGCCTCGCGCCGCGCCCGGACATGGCCCGCATTGCGGCTCGGCCGCGCCGCGCGATCCAGAAGCGGCGGAGGCGACGAGCGGATCGGCGCGGTCAGGGTCACCGATCCGTCCGGATTGCCGACCAGCACAGGATCCGCCGGCACCTGGGCGGCGAGAGCGAGCAGGGCGAGCAGGACGGCCATGACGTCTCCTGACGCTTGCTTGGCCCCACTGCCAAGCCCCGCTTTCCCGCCGTCCCGGCGCGGGACGGCGCCGCCGGTGCCGGTGAAGCGCGCATCGCCGTCTTGCTTTTGGCGTCCGTCCGTGCACGCAGGGCGCCATGGATTTCGCACGCCGCGCCTGGGATCACAGCTTCCCGATGGATCCGATAGTCCGGACCCTTCTCGACACCGATTTCTACAAATTGCTGATGGCCCAGATGCTCTGGGAGAAAAATTGGCACGACGCCGCCACCTTCTCCCTCGCCAACCGCAGCGCCGACGTCCGCTTGGCGGAGCTGATCGACCTCGGCCAGCTCAGGGAGCAGCTCGACCATGTCCGCGCCCTGCGCTTCCAGCCGAACGAGCTGATCTGGCTCAACGGCCAGGAATTCTATGGCGAGCCGAACCTCTTCTCGCCGGCCTTCATCGATTTCCTCCGCCGGCTGCGCCTGCCCGATTATGAGGTCGGCGCCGATCCGGAGACGGGCCAGATCATTTTCCGCGCGGAAGGCCGCTGGTGCGAGGCGACCTTCTGGGAAATCCCCTTGCTCTCGGTCGTCAACGAGCTTCGCAACCGCGCCATCCTCAAGAGGATGAGCCGAAGCCAGCTCGACATCCTCTACGCCCGCGCCAAGGTGAAGCTCTACGCCAAGCTCGAGCGGCTGGCGGCGCTGCCGGACCTCAACCTCACCGATTTCGGAACGCGGCGGCGCCATTCCTTCCTGTGGCAGGAGCATTGCGTGCTCACCGCCGCCGAGGTGATCGGCAAGGGCTTCACCGGCACGTCCAACGCCTATCTGGCGATGAAGCACGGGCTCGACGCCAAGGGCACCAACGCCCATGAGCTGCCGATGGGCTTCGCCGCCCTGTGCCCGTCCGACGACGACCAATGTTTGCGCGAATCGCAGTACAAGGTCCTGCTCCAGTGGCAGAATGCCTATCGCGGCGGCCTGCTCGTCTTCCTTCCCGACACGTTCGGAACCACCCAGTTCCTCGACCATGCGCCGCAATGGGTGTCGAACTGGACGGGGGCGCGGCCCGATTCGAAGGACCCGGTCGCCGCCGGGGAGGAATTGATCCGTTTCTGGGAGAGCCGGGCGGTCGATCCGAAGAAGAAATTGATCGTCTTCTCGGACGGGATGGACGTCGCGATCTCGGGTTTCGAGCCGAACGGCAGCGATATCGCCGCGGTCCACGCTTTTTTCCACGGTCGCGTCCAGCTCGGCTTCGGCTGGGGAACGATGCTGACCAACGATTTCATCGGCTGCCACCCCGCCGATCCGGCGGCGCTGAAGCCGATCTCACTGGTCTGCAAGCTGGCGGCGGCGAACGGCCGCCCATCGGTCAAGCTCAGCGACAATCCCGGCAAGGCGACCGGGCCGGCGGCCGAGATCGAACGCTACCACCGCGTCTTCGGCACGGCAGGCGCGGAGGCAATGCCATTGCTGGTGTAGGATGAATCGACATTTGGAAGTCGCCGACAGATTCCCCTCCCCCCTGGATGGGGGAGGAGTGGAGCGTGTTGCACTCATGTCTATGTCCATGATCTGAGAGGGCCCGGCGCACCGGGGCCCTCTCCCACGGATTAGCGGCAGCGGACGTTGCCGCGGTCGATCGTGCTGCCGAGCGCGGCGCCGGCGCCGGCGCCGAGCAGGGTGCCGAGCACCTCGGAATGGCCGTTGGACAGGCCGTTGCCGATCAGCGCGCCGATCGCGCCGCCGACGATCAGGCCGGTCGTCCCGTCGGAGCGGCGGCAATAATAACGGCCGTCGCGGCCGCGATAGATTCGGTCGGCCCGGCTCAGCCGGTGCTCGCGATAATAGCGGCCGTCCCGATAATATTGGTCCGGATAATAAGTGGTGTTGGGCGGGCGGTTCCAATCGTAGTTGCGATAGGTGTGCCAGTCGCGTTGGGCGGCAGCCGGGGTCGCGGCCAGCGGCGCGATGAGGGCGGCGCTCAGCGCGCCCAGGATCAATTTCTTCATGTCTTACTCCTTACGCAGCCCCCGGGCCCCAAACCGGGGCGCGGTCCAAGGTTGCAGCGGCGCGGCGGAGTGCCCCGAAGCCGGGATGAGATGATGTCACCGGCGGAGCGGGCGATACATTTCGCGACAATTTCCCGGCTCGGCCGCGATAGCCGTGCGACGCACCGGGTCCATCTCCCTCTCAACGCCGATGGGGCGTTCAGATGAGGAGACAGGAAATGAAGAAATTGATCCTTGGTGCCGCCGCCGCCGCTTCCGTCGTGGCCGCCGCGGCCCCGGCTTCGGCCCAGACCTTCCGTCACGACGGCCGCGGCCGGACCGAGCAGGTCCGGCATAACGGCTTCGCGAACCGCGGGTTCGACCGGACCGTCCAGTTCCGCCAGGTCCAGACTCGCGGCTGGCAGATGGGTCAGCGGTTCGACCGGAACCATGCGGCCAATTACCGGATCATCGACAATCCGGCCTATTACCGGCTGCGCGAAGCGCCCCGCGGCTATCGCTGGGTCCAGTCGGGCAACGACGCGGTGCTGGTCGCGCTCGCCAGCGGGCTGATCGGCGCGCTCGTCGCCAACGCTTTCTAGGCGGTGACGGCGGGGAAGGAGAGGCTCCGGGGCTTCGGCTCCGGAGCCTTCGCCTTTTGTGCCCCGGACGTTATGGAGCCGTCATGCCCGGAGAGCCGCACATATTGCTGGTCGACGACGCGCGCGACATACGCGACCCTCTCGCCGCCTATCTCGGCAAGAACGGATTGCGAGTCACCAGGGCGGCCGATGCCGCCGAGGCGCGGCAGGTGCTCGCCGCCCATGCGATCGACCTTGTCCTGCTCGACATCATGATGCCCGGCGAGGACGGGCTGTCGCTCGCCGGCTTCGTCCGCGCGACCAGCGGCATCCCGGTGATCCTGCTCACCGCCAAGGCCGAGGAGACCGACCGGATCGTCGGCCTGGAATTGGGCGCCGACGATTATGTCACCAAGCCGTTCAGCCCGCGCGAACTGCTCGCGCGGATCAAGGCGGTGCTGCGGCGGACGGGGGAGGGCGCCCGTCCGGTCCATGCGCCCGATGCGGAGGCCTATGCCTTCGGTCCCTGGGTGCTTCGCACCGGCGAGCGCGAGCTGGTCGGGGAAGACGGCGTCGCCGTGCCGCTCTCGACCGGCGAATATAATCTGCTGCTTGCCTTCGTCACCCATCCCAGGCGCGTGCTGACCCGCGACCAGTTGCTCGACCTCAGCCAGGGCCGCGCGCTCGCCGCGTTCGAGCGCAGCATCGACAATCATGTCAGCCGGCTGCGCCGCAAGATCGAGGCCGATCCCGCCGATCCCAGATGGATCAAGACGGTCTGGGGCGGCGGCTACACTTTGGCGGCGGAGGTGAAAAGGCTGTGAGACGGCTGCTTCCGCGCAGCCTGATCGGGCAGATGGCGCTGCTGATCGGAATCGCGCTGCTCGTCGCCCAGCTCGCCAATTTCGCGCTGACCCTGAGCGACCGCCAGAAGCTCAGCCTCGCCCGGAATGAAGGGCCGGCGATCACCCGCTACGCCTCGGTCGCCGCCGACGTCGCCGGCGCCCAGCCCGATTTTCGCAGGCCCCTGGTCGCCGACGCCTCGCGGCGCGGCGCCCAGTTCCGGCTCGAGCCGCAAAGCGCGGTCGCGGCCGACGCCGCGCGCGCGCCCGAGGTGGAAGGGCGGGTGCGCGACTCGCTCGCCTCGAACGGAATCGCGGCGAGCGACGTCCGCGCTGTTTATGCCGAGCCGCGCGGCGGCCGCGCGCGCGACATCCGCATCCTGCAGATCTCGGCCAATCTCGGCGGCGCCGGCTGGCTCAATGCCCGGCTGGCGACTCCGCGCCCCGATCCGTGGCTTGCGGTCCGGCTCGGCGTTGCGACCCTGTTCCTCTATCTGATCGTGCTTGGGGCGACCCTGCTGCTCGCAATCCGGATGGCGAGGCCGCTGCGCGATCTCACCGAGGCCGCGGATCGGTTCGGCGGCCGCGAGGCGCCGCTCGAAGTGGCCCCGCGCGGCCCCGGCGACCTTCGCCGCGCGATCGAGGCGTTCAACGCGATGAACCGGCGCCTCGTCTCCCTGCTCGACGAGAAGGACCGGATGCTCGGCGCGATCGGCCACGACCTTCGCACCCCGCTCGCCTCGCTTCGAATCCGCGCCGAGGCGGTGGAGGATGAAGAGGAAAGGGCGCGGATGGCCGCGACGATCGACGAGATGGCGGCGATGCTCGAGGATATCCTCATCCTCGCCCGCTCCGGCCGCTCGCGCGAGGAGAGAAGGCCGGTCGATCTCGCCGCCCTCGCCGATGCGATGGTCGAGGAATTTCGCGACCTCGGCGCCGACGCCGAAATGGCGGAGTCGCCGCGGCAGGTGGCGGAGGTCCAGCCCAATCTCGTCCGCCGCGCCGTCCGCAACCTCATCGACAATGCCATCAAATATGGCGGCTCGGCGCGCGTCTCGGTGCGGCGCGAGGGGGAAGAGATAATCGTCGAAGTGCGCGACCACGGGCCCGGCCTGCCGCAAGACGAGCTTGTCCGCGCCGCCGAGCCCTTCCATCGCGGCGAAGCCTCGCGAAGCCGCGAGACCGGCGGCACCGGCCTCGGCCTCGCCATCACCCGCGCCGTGGCGGAGGGCCATGGGGGGGCGTTGCGGCTGGCGAATGGCGAGCGAGAGGGACTGATCGCGACGCTCGTCCTGCCGGCGCCGCCGCGATAGCTGCCTATGCACCTAATTCTGCGGGATTTCGGCCACGATCCGTTCCGCCTGCTCGAACAGTGCCGGGTCGACCTTCGCATCCGAAGCTGCGGCATTGTCCTCCAATTGCTCGGGCCTTGACGCGCCGACGATGGCGGAGGCGACGTTCGGCTCGCGCAGGACCCAGGCCAAAGCGAACTGGGCAAGGCTGAGACCCGCTTCGGCGGCGAGCGGCTTCAACCTCTGCACCGCCTCCAGCGTCTCGCGCCGGAGCAGCCGATCCATCCAGCCGCCCATCTCGTCGCTCGTGGCGCGGCTGCCCTTGGGCGGGGGCGCATCGGGCCGGTACTTGCCGGTGAGCACGCCCTGGGCGAGCGGCGACCAGACGATCTGCGAGATGCCGTTGGCGGCGCAGAGCGGAATCACGTCCTCCTCCGGCTTGCGCCAGAGAAGGGAATATTGGGGCTGGCTGGAGACGAACGTCTCGACGCCGGCCATGGCGAGCGCGGCCCGGATCCGGTCGGCCGGCCATTCGGAGAAGCCGATATATCGCGCCTTGCCGGAACGGACGGCCCTGGTCAGCGCCTCCATCGTCTCCTCGAGCGGCGTGTCCCAATCGTAGCGATGGCATTGATAGAGATCGACATGGTCGGTCCGGAGCCGCTTCAGCGACGCGTCGAGCTGCTTTTCGACCTGCGCGCGCGACAGGCCCTTGTCCCGGTCGGTCATCGGGAAGAAGAGCTTGGTCGCGAGGATGTAGGATTCGCGCGGCCGGCCCTGCAGCATTTCGCCCAGGAACGTCTCCGCCGCGCCGCGGCCGTATATGTTCGCCGTGTCGATCAGGTTGATGCCGAGATCGAAGGCCCTGGCGACGCAGGCGGCGGCGCGGTCGCGCTCCACCCCGACGCCGTAGGTGAGCCAGGAACCGAGCGAAATTTCGGAGACTTGAAGGTCGCTCGATCCGAGCTTGCGGTAATGCATGTCTGCCTCCCTGCTTCTCGTCCCCAAAGCGCCGGCGCGACGGATCGTTCCCGCCTTGCCCCTTGCGCCAGCCCTGTTATACGGGCGCGCGACCGGCGGCCCGGCGGGCGTGGCGGAACTGGTAGACGCGCCAGGTTTAGGTCCTGGTATCGAAAGATGTGGGGGTTCGAGTCCCTTCGCCCGCACCAGTCCCGCGGCCCGCTCCGATCAAGCCGCCACCCCGCAAAGACGAAGGTTAGAGCCGAGACCCATGCAGACTGTCGAGACGCTGAACCAGGGCCTGAAGCGCGCCTACCGGATCACCATTCCGAAGAAGGAGATCGACGCCCGCGTCGACGGCGAGCTGAAGAAGGTCGCCCCGCAGATCCGCATGCCCGGCTTCCGCCCCGGCAAGGTCCCGCCCAATCTGGTGCGCAAGATGCACGGGGCGGCCTTGGAGCAGGAGGCGCTCAACACCGCGGTGCAGGAGGGCGTCCAGCAGCTCCTCGCCGAGCAGCGCCTGCGCCCGGCGATGCAGCCGTCGGTCCGGCTCGAGGAAGGCGGCCAGGGCAAGGATGCGGTGATCGAGGTCGAGCTCGAGACCCTGCCCGACGTGCCCGATCCCAAGGTCGAGGGACTGAGGCTCGAGCGGCTGACGGTCGAGCCGACCGAGGCCGAGATCGGCGAGCAGCTCCAGCAGCTCGCCGGCAACCAGAAGAGCTTCGAGCCGGCGCCCGCCAGCCATGAAGCCGCGCAGGGCGACCTCGTCGTCATCGATTATGAGGGCAAGGTCGACGGCGAGGCGTTCGAGGGCGGCAAGGGCGAATCGATGCGCGTCGAATTGGGCTCGGGCCGGCTGATCCCGGGCTTCGAGGATCAGCTCGTCGGCGCCAGGGCGAACGAACAGCGCACGGTCACCGTCAGGTTTCCGGACGATTATCCGGTCGCTTACCTCAAGGGCCGCGAGGCGATGTTCGACGTCACGATCGGCGAGGTCCAGCAGCCGCGCGAGGTGAAGATCGACGATGGCTTCGCCCAGTCGCTCGGCCTCGAAAGCCTCGACCAGCTTCGCGGCCTGATCCGCGGCCAGATCGAGCAGGAGCTGAACGGCCTCACCCGCACCCATATGAAGCGGAAACTGCTCGACCAGCTCGCCGCGAGCCACGATTTCCCGGTCCCGGCCTCGATGGTCGAGGCCGAGTTCGGGCAGATCTGGCAGCAGCTCGAGCATGAGGCGACGCACGAGCCCGATCCCGACGCCGCCCGCGCCGAGATGGAGGCGGAGCGCGACGAATATCATTCGATCGCGGTGCGGCGGGTGCGGCTCGGCCTGCTCCTCTCCGAGATCGGCCAGCGCAACGGCGTCAACGTCAGCGACCAGGAGATGAACCAGCTCGTCATGCAGGCGGCGCAGCAATATCGCCCCGAGGACCGGCAGAAGTTCATCGATTATGTCCGCCAGGAGCCGATGGCCGCCGCCCAGCTCCGCGCGCCCTTGTTCGAGGACAAGGTGGTCGATTTCCTCTTCGCCAAGGCCGAGATCGCCGACCGCAAGGTGACCCGCGAGCAGCTCCAGGAGGAGATCGAGTCGACCGACACGGACGAGCATGTCCACGGCCCCGGCTGCGGCCACGATCACGACCACGACCACGATCATAAGGCGGCTAAGCCGAAGAAGGCCAAGGCCAAAGCTCCGGCTGATGAGGCGAAGCCGACGAAGGCCAAGGCCAAGAAGACGAAAGCGGCTGTCGAGCCCGCGGCCGAGGCGCCCGCCAAGGCTGCAAAGCCTGCGAAGGCGAAGAAAGCCGAGGCTGCCGTCAAGGAGGCCGCGCCCGAAAAACCGGCGAAGAAGGCAGCTCCGAAGAAGGCTCCTGCCAAGAAGGCTTGAGCCCCCATGCCCCTCCCCCTTAGATGGGGGAGGGATACGGAGCCTTGGCGACGAAGGAGCCAAAGCGAAGTTGGGCGAGGGTGACAGATTCCGCGGAAATCCTCCGACGGTGTCACCCTCACCAACTCCGCCTAAGCGGCAGAGCCGCTAAGGCTCCGTATCCTCTCCCCTCCAAGGGAGAGGAAATCTGGGGGATCGGCCTTGGTTCAATCGAAGCTTCGCATCGCCATCCTCCTCCCCTGCTACAATGAGGAGGCCGCGATCGCGCAGACGGTGGCGGGGTTCCGCGCCGCGCTGCCGGGCGCTTCGATCTACGTCTACGACAATAACAGCACGGACCGCACCCGCGAGGTCGCGGCGGGGGCGGGGGCGATCGTCCGGTCGGAGCGGATGCAGGGCAAGGGCAATGTCGTCCGCCGCATGTTCGCCGACGTGGACGCCGACATCTATGTGATGGCCGACGGCGACGCGACCTACGATGCCGCCGCCGCGCCCGAGCTGGTCCGCCGCCTGGTCGACGAGCAGCTCGACATGGTCGTCGGCGCCCGCAAATCGGAGGTGGAGGAGGCCTATCGGCGCGGCCACCGGCTTGGCAATCGGCTGTTCACGTCGATCCTCGCCAATCTGTTCGGCCACAGCTTCACCGACATCTTCTCGGGCTATCGAATCTTCTCGCGCCGGTTCGTGAAGAGCTTTCCGGCTCTGTCGCGCGGCTTCGAGACCGAGACCGAGATCAGCGTCCACGCGCTCGAGCTCGCAATGCCGGTCGACGAAATGGTGACCGCCTACGGCGCCCGCCCCGAAGGCTCGCATTCGAAGCTCTCCACCTGGCGCGACGGCTGGCGGATCATGCGCACCATCCTTCACCTCTTCCGGATCGAGCGGCCGGTGCTCTTCTACGGCGGCTTCGGGGCTTTGCTTGCGATCGTCGCCATCGTCCTCGCCATCCCGCTCGTCATCACCTTCGCGAAGACCGGCCTGGTGCCGCGCTTCCCGACCGCCATCCTCGCCACCGGCCTGATGATCGTGGCTTTCCTCAGCTTCGCGGTCGGCCTCGTCCTCGACACGGTGGTACGCGGGCGGCGCGAGGTGCGGCGGCTGGCTTATCTGGCGCTGCCGGCACCGGGCGATGGAGGAAGCGGTGCATAAGGGCGCGTGCCTCTGCGGCGCCGTCATGTTCGAAGTGGACGGCGAATTGGACCCGCCCGACGCCTGCCATTGCTCGCAATGCCGGCGGCAGTCGGGCCATGTTTGGGCTTCCACCAACGTCCCGAGAGACGCGATCCACATCGACGGCGAGGAGAACGTCACCTGGTACCGCTCGTCGGAGAAGGTGCGTCGCGGCTTCTGCGCGACCTGCGGCTCGGTCCTCTTCTGGGATCCGATCGGGCACGAGATTACCTCCGTGGCAATGGGCGCCTTCGACAAGCCGACCGGCACCAACCTCGCCATCCACATCTTCGTCGCCGATAAGGGCGATTATTACGAGATCGCCGACGGCGTGCCGCAGAGGGAGCAATAAGCGCCGCGGCTCAGGGAAATGCTCGAGCCGCGACGTGCGCTCGATGGCGCGGACGGCCATGCAGGTGTCGAGGGCGAGGCCGTCGCCGGTATTGGAGGCACGTTCCCACGAGGGCGTGCCCAACCGGCGGGCTAATTAAGCCATCCACATCTTCGTCGCCGACCGCTGGTCGACTCCCTCTCCCCCTTGGAAGAGAGGGATGCGAAAGCGCCACCGCTCAGCGGAAATGCTCCAGCCACGCCGTGCGCTCGATCGCGCGGACGGCCATGCAGGTGTCGAGGGTGAGGCCGTCGGCGGTGCCGCCCTCCATCTCCCGGTAGAGACGGTTGCATTCGGCTTGCCGTGCCTTGACCCAGGCACGTTCCGAGTCCCGCAGCGCCGCCTGCCGCGCCGGCGCCAGGCGCGCCATGGCGGCGCGATAGGCCTCGTTGAGCCGCCCGTCCTGCCGCCAGAACTCCGGCTCGATACATTGCTCCGCCGCCGAATTCCCGTCATTCGGGCCGGCGCAGCGATGATATTCGGCGGAGAGCGTGCGGTCGCTGGTCGGGTCCGCCGGTGCCGCTTTGGCGGACGCCGCGACGCAGAGGCCGGCGATCAGCGCAAGCATCGCGTTGGTTCGCATATGCGTTCCTCCCGGATCGGGAAAGTCGCAGGCCCGGGGCGGCGATGCAAGCGGCGTCCGGGGGCTTGAACCTTCCCGCGCGAGCGCCGATGTGTGCGATGACACACCCGACAGCAGGATCTCCCGCGCCATGGATCATCAGGACATCATCAGCTCGCTCGTTCCGATCGTCATCGAGCAGTCGAACCGCGGCGAGCGGAGCTTCGACATCTATTCGCGCCTGCTGAGGGAACGGATCGTCTTCGTGACCGGCCAGGTCGAGGACCATATGGCGACCCTCATCACCGCCCAATTGCTCTATCTCGAATCCGAAAATCCGAAGAAGGACATCTTCATGTACATCAACTCGCCGGGCGGGGTCGTCACGGCGGGAATGGCGATCCACGACACCATGGCCTATATCAGGCCGCGGGTCGGCACGGTCTGCGTCGGCCAGGCCGCCTCGATGGGCGCCTTCCTGCTCTGCGCCGGCGAGCCGGGCATGCGCGTCGCGCTCACCAATGCGCGGATCATGATCCACCAGCCGTCGGGCGGCGCCCAGGGCATGGCCGCGGACATCGAGATCCAGGCGCGCGAGATATTGCGCATGCGCCACGACATGAACAGCCTGATGGCCAAATATACCGGCCAGCCGCTGGAGGCGATCGAGCGCGCCGTCGACCGCGACAAATTCTTCAGCGCGGCCGAGGCGAAGGAATTCGGCCTGGTCGACGAGGTGTTCGACAAGCGCCCGATCCCCGGGGACGAAGAAGGCAACCACCAGGCCGCGGCCGCCTGAACCGCGGATTTTCCGGGAACATTCACCGCGTTCGGAGACTTCGGCCGGGGCTTTCGTGCCCGGCCGGGACAGCGCTTGCGGCGTTAATCAATAAGCCATTGTGGTCGTGCGATAGTGCGGGCTAACATGGTGGGATGGCAAAGGGCGTGCGTACGCGCCCGTTAGGAAGACTATGACGAAGCTTAGCGGCAGCGATTCGAAGAGCACACTCTATTGCTCGTTCTGCGGGAAGTCGCAGCATGAGGTGCGCAAGCTCATCGCCGGGCCGACCGTCTTCATCTGCGACGAATGCGTCGAGCTCTGCAACGACATCATCCGCGAGGAGACCAAGTCGTCGCTGGTCAAGACGCGCGACGGGGTTCCGACGCCGCTCGAAATCTGCAAGCATCTCGACGATTATGTGATCGGCCAGAGCCACGCCAAGCGCGTCCTCTCGGTCGCCGTCCACAACCATTACAAGCGCCTCGCCCACGGCGCCAAGTCTGGCGACGTCGAGCTTTCCAAGTCGAACATCCTGCTCGTCGGCCCGACCGGCTGCGGCAAGACCCTGCTCGCCCAGACGCTGGCGCGGCTGCTCGACGTGCCGTTCACCATGGCGGATGCGACGACGCTCACCGAGGCCGGCTATGTCGGCGAGGATGTCGAGAACATCATCCTGAAATTGCTCCAGGCGTCGGATTACAAGGTCGAGCGGGCGCAGCGCGGCATCGTCTATATCGACGAGATCGACAAGATCAGCCGCAAGTCGGACAATCCCTCGATCACCCGCGACGTGTCGGGCGAGGGCGTCCAGCAGGCCCTCCTGAAGCTGATGGAAGGCACCACCGCCTCGGTCCCGCCGCAGGGCGGCCGCAAGCACCCGCAGCAGGAATTCCTGCAGGTCGACACGACCAACATCCTCTTCATCTGCGGCGGCGCCTTCGCCGGCCTCGAGAAGATCATCGCCGACCGCCTCCAGGGCAAGTCGATCGGCTTCGGCGCCTATGTCGCCGCGCCCGAGGAGCGCCGCACCGGCGAGATCCTCCGCCAGGGCGAGCCGGACGATCTCCTGAAGTTCGGACTCATCCCCGAATTCGTCGGCCGCCTGCCGGTGATCGCGACGCTGGAGGATCTTGACGAGGTCGCCCTCGTCCGCATCCTCAAGGAGCCGAAGAACGCCCTCGTCAAACAGTATCAGAAACTGTTCGACATGGAGGATGTGAAGCTGAGCTTCACCGAGGAGGCGCTGATCTCGGTCGCCAAGAAGGCGATCGAGCGCAAGACCGGCGCCCGGGGCCTGCGCTCGATCCTCGAGAACATCCTGCTCGACACGATGTTCGACCTGCCTTCGATGAACGGCGTCGACGAGGTGATGATCGACAAGGATGTGGTCGAAGGCCGCAAGGACCCGATCCGCGTCTATGCCGAAAAGGAAAAGGCCGGCGACGCCGCCTGATCCGCGACGGGACGCTTTTCGCTTTACCTTCTTTCGCAATTCCCGCGTCCGCGCCGCTGTGGCAGTGAGGGACGATGGATGACGAGGCAGGCACGCCGCTGACGCCCAAGCTGATCGCTTCCCTCTATACGGAGGCGATGCTGCTCGCCGACGAGGCGCGCTCCTATTTCGACAGCGCCGGCCGCGAGGAACGCGACGCGCTCGATCCGTTCGCCCGGGTCGGCTTCTCCTGCGAGTCGCTGAAGGTGACGACGCGGCTGATGCACGTCATCGCCTGGCTGCTCACCCAGCGCGCGGTCGAGGCCGGCGAATTGAGCCGCACCCAGGCCAATTCGCCCTCGCGCCGGCTTGGCGATGGGCCGGAGAGCGACGAAGCCCTGCTGCCCCGTCTCCCCGAGCAGGCGCGGACCCTGATCGACGCAAGCCGAGACCTCTTCGCCCGCATCCGGCGCCTCGACGAGCATGGCGCCTCCCCGACGCCGGTGCCGAGCCCCGCGCGGAGCCTGCTGAGCCGGTTGGAAAGGTCGCTGTAATTTCTCCCCTCCCCGGAAGGGCGTGGGATCAGAGGGCGGCCTTCCCCCTCAGCTCCGCTTTCGCTTCTTCATATTGGGTGTGAAGAAGCGCCACATAATCCCCAGCCGGCCTTACCTTGTCGATCGCGCCGATGCCCTGGCCGGAGCCCCAGATGTCGCGCCACGCTTTCTTCGCGCCCTCGCCGGCAAAGTCCATCTTCGACAGATCGCCTTCGGGCAGTCTGTCGGGATCGAGGCCGGAGGCGAGGATCGAGGCGCGGAGATAATTGCCATGGACGCCGGTGAAGAAGCTCGAATAGACGATATCGGCCGCACGTCCTTCCATAATTCCCGTTTTATATCCGATATTTGCATTAGCTTCTTCGGTCGCGATGAAAGGCGATCCGATATAGGCAAGGTCGGCTCCCATCGCCTGGGCCCCAAGGATCGCGCGGCCGGTTGCGATCGCGCCGGAGAGGATCAACGGCCCGTCGAACCATTGCCTGATCTCCTGGACCAGGGCGAAAGGCGAGAGCGTGCCGGCATGGCCGCCCGCGCCCGCGGCGACGGCGATGATGCCGTCGGCGCCTTTCTCGGCGGCCTTGCGGGCGAAGCGGTCGTTGATGACGTCATGAAGCGTGATCCCGCCCCAGCCATGGACCGCCTGGTTGACCTCGGGGATCGCGCCGAGCGAGGTGATGACGATCGGCACCCGCCATTTGGCGCAGGTCGTCATGTCGGCCTCGAGCCGGTCGTTGGAGCGGTGGACGATCTGGTTGACCGCGAAGGGCGCCGACGGCCGATCGGGATTGGCCTTGTCCCAGGCGGCAAGCTCCTCGCCGATCCGGTGCAGCCATTCGTCGAGCAGGCTTTGCGGCCGCGCGTTGAGCGCCGGGAAGGCGCCGACGATCCCAGCCTTGCACTGGGCGATCACCAGCTCGGGATTGGAGACGATGAAGAGCGGGGCGCCGATGACGGGCAGGCGCAGCCGGTCGAGCGGGGAGGGGAGACCCATCCCCCTTGCTTAGGCGAAACGACCGGCAGGGCAAATGCCCGCGAGGTCAGAAGGAGAAATCGAGCGTGAACGAGAGACGCGGCCTGGGATTGCGCGTGAACGGGCTGTCCTTCAGCGGCACGCCGATCTCCGCGCTCGCATTGACGCCATGCTTGAGCGTGACCCGGATGCCGCCGCCGGCCGAGGCCAGGGTGCCGCCGCCGGGATCGTTCCGCAGGTTGCCGGCCGAGCCGGCATCGCCATAGGCATAGAGCTGGACGCGCTGCACCTGCGGCGCGATCCTGCCGAGATCGTAGCGAAGCTCGGCCGAGCCGGCGATGCCCTTGTCCCCGGCCACCTCCCAATAATCGTAGCCGCGAAGGAAGGTCCGGCCGCCAAGCCCATATTGCTCGGCCGAAAGCAGGGGCCGGGTGGCGAGCTGCCCCTCCGTCCCGAAAGCGAGGCTGAACCGGCCGCCGAGCGATGCCGCATATTGGGCCGAGAAAGCGAATTTGGTGTAGGCGCCGCCGCCGTCGGCGCGCGACGACAAGGGATCGCCCCGCGGGGTCGCGCCGAGGCCGGTCAGGCCCTGGGTGATCGAGACGTCGGCGCGCAGCCAGCCTTTGCCGAGCCTGCCGAGGCCGGTCAGCCCGGCGGTCGCGCTTCGGAAGCGGTCGCGGCGGGTGAGGGCGCCCCGCTCGTCCAGGTCCGAATCGAGCATCCACAGATCGCCATGCGCCCAGAGGCTTGCGGCGCGGCTGCGCAGCAGCGGATGCGAGAGCGAGAGGGTGGCGCCGACCGTGGCGTCGTCGAGATCGCGGCCCTTGAGCGATGCGCCGGGATGCGAATGGCCGTAATAGCCCGAGACCGAGACCTGGGTGCCGTCATGGCCGATCGGCACCGACCAGGCGCCGCGGACGAACTGGAACTCGCGCGGCTGGGCGGGCGTGACCAGGCCGCCGACCGAAAGCTGGTCGTTGGCGAAGAGGGCGCCGTTGACGTCGATGTCGAGATGGGCGCGAAGCGGGCCGATCGGGCTCGATCCCCAATTGTCGAGCCCCGCCCGAATCGCGACGCGCTTGCGCCTGGCGTCGAGGTGCAGGACGTTGCGGCCGTCCACCCGGTCGATGCGGGCGCCGTCGGTGGAGACGCCGGCAAGGTCGCCGGCAAGGAGGAGCTGGCGCTCCAGCGCGGCCGTGCGCACCGGGCGTCCATTGGCCAGCTTCTGAAGGAAGGGACGGACGGCGTCGGCGCCGCTGCCGCTCGGCTCGACCGCGTCGATCCGGCCTTCGTCGACGATCACCCGCAATATGCCGTTCCGGATCACCTGCTGCGGCACCTGGGCGGTGGCGAGGCCGTAGCCGGCCTTGCGCGCGGCCGTGGCGACCGCATTGGCGAGCTCGGCAAGCTCGGCGGGGCCGAGCCGCCGGCCGAGAAATGGCTCGATTGCGGGGCTGAAGGCGGCGGCGGGCAAGGCGACATTGCCCTCGACTTGGACGGCGCCGATGAGCACGGTGCCGATCGCGGCCGGCGAGGCGGCCTGCACCGGCGCCTGGACCCGGACCGCCGCGCGATCGGGCGCCGGCGTCGGCCGCTTTTCCTCCATCTGCCGGCGCATCAGCGCCGGGTCGGCGCGATCGGCGGCCGATTGGGCCATGGCGTCGGCCGGAATCAGGCCGAGCAGCAAGAGCGCCAGCATCGCCGCCCGTTTGACGCCATGAAACATGAAGATGCCCGCTCGTCGTTGCGGCGGCGGGTCTAGTCGCGACCGGTTAAGAAGCCCTTGAACCTTCAGCGATTTAGCCGCGATTAACCCTCCCTCTTCATCGCCTTGCAAACACGCTGCCTTAGGAGGGCGCGCTCGGAAGACCCGATCGTGGGGAGAATGACATGCAGAAGGCGGTCCTGGCGCTGATCCCGGCGCTCCTCGCCATCGGCGCGACGGCGCGGGCGGCGGACGTCCCCCAGTGGAGGGTCAGCGAGGTCAGCGGCGACGTCAGGATCGTCGATGCCGGCCACAGCCGCGCCGCGGTCAAGGGCGCCCTGCTTGCGTCGGGCTCGGTGGTCGCGGCGGGGGCCAATGCCCGGGCGGTCCTGGTCCACGACAAGGATTTCGTCATCGTCTCCCCGAACAGCCGAGTCCGGATCGTGCCGCAAGCGGAGCAGAGGGGAATTTTCCAAATCATTTCAGAGTGGGGAACGTCACTCTTCAGGATCGAGCATAGGACGACCCCGCATTTCGGCGTGCAGACGCCCTATCTCGCCGCGGTGGTGAAGGGGACGGTGTTCAGCGTCACCGTCGGCGGTACCGGCGCGAGCGTCCAGGTGACGCAGGGCGCGGTCGATGTCGGCACCCTGGACGGCGGCGCGCACGAACTGGTCCGCCCGGGAATGATCGCTTCGGTCGGCGCGGCCGATCGCTTCCAGCTCCGCATCGACGGCAATGGCAGCCGAATCATCCGCTCGCCCGCCGCGCCGGCGGCGAGCCTGGTGACGACCGACATTCAGACGGCTTCGGCGGCGCCGGCCTCGAACGGGCCGGACGCGCCCGCGCAGCCTGCCGATTCCGGTGCCGACGACGGTCAATCCGGAAACGTGGTCGCGGCGCCGGTGGCGGCGCCGCCGGTCTCGCTCGCCGACGTCACCAAGGGGCTCGTCCAGGGCAATAATGCCGTCGTGCTTGCGTCGGTCGGCGTCAGCAAGGCCGAGACCCATGGCGGGAGCGGCGGCGGTTCGGGCAATTCGAACGGCTCCGGCGGCTCGGACGACCATGGCAGCGGATCCAGCGGCGGCAACAACGGCTCCGGGAGCGGCAACGGCAGCGGCGGCAATGGCAATGCGCCACCGCCGCCCCCACCGCCGCCGCCTTCAGGCAGCGGTGGAGACGGCAGTGCCGGCGGCGGCGCAACGCCGCCACCGCCACCGCCGCCGTCCAATGGCAACGGAAACGGCAATGGCGGCAACGGCAATGCCGGCGACAATGGCAACGGCAAGCCTGGCAGCGGCGCGACGCCGCCGCCACCGCCACCGCCCCCTCCGTCCGATGGAAACGGGGCCGGTGGGAACGGTAATGGGAATGAAGGCAACGGCAACGGCAATGGCGGCGGCAATGGCAGCAACGCCGGCGGCAAGGGCGGCGGCAAAGGCCATGGCGACCCCGGCAACAAGCCTCCGGGCCCGCCGACGCCTCCGAATCCGCCAGGCCCGCCGAATCCGCCGCCGCCTCCGGCACCCGGGGGTAACGGCAACGGCCATGGCAACGGCAATGGCAACGGCAACGGCAATGGCGGCCCACCGCCCCCGCCTCCGCCGGGATCGCCGAATCCGCCGCCGCCTCCGGCACCCGGGGGCAACGGCAACGGCAATGGCGGCTCACCGCCCCCGCCGCCTCCGCCGGGGCCACCGAATCCGCCCCCGGGTGGGAACGGCAACGGCCATGGTAACGGCAAGGGCAATCCGCCTCCGCCCCCTCCGGCCCCACCCCCGCCATCCGGCGGCAAGGGCAAGTGAGCGACATCCGCCGGCATCCCGCGGGGGGATGCGGGCGGAGGCCCTGACATGAAGATCGGGCTCGACCGGATCGCTCCGCCTTTCCTGCGCTGGCGCCGCCTCGCAATCTTCGCGGGTGCGGCGCTGGCCGGGCTGGCCTTGCTCGCCGGCGGCGAGGGCAGGGGGGTCGACCGGCAGCTCCGGAGCCTGCGCGACGGCTTTCGCGCGCATTCGGCGAGCGGCCAGGTCGAGGTCGTCGAGATCGACGAGAAAAGCCTCGCGGCGATCGACAAATGGCCCTGGCCGCGCGGAGTCTATGCGGCGGTGGTCGATCGCCTCCACGAAGCCGGCGCCCGCTCGATCTCCTTCGACGTCGACTTCTCGTCCTCCTCCACGCCAGATGAGGACGCAAAGCTTGCGGCCGCGCTCCGACGCGCCGGCGGCACGGTGTCCCTGCCGACGCTGCGCCAGTATCAGAGCGCCGACGATGCTTCGCACTTCATCGACACTCAGCCGATCAAAATGTTGCGAGACAACGTTTTTTTATCTGCCGTGACGGTCGTCCCCGACATTGACGGAACGATTCGCCAAATGCCGCTCGGAGTGACCACGTTCGACACGCCGCGGCCGAGCCTGTCGACCCTGGTCGCGGAGAAGAATGCGGAGGCCGGCCGCTCGTTCGACGTGGATTATTCGATCGATCCGTCGACGATAAGGCGCCACAGCGTCATCGACCTGATCACCGGCAAGGTGCCGGCGCGCGAGATTGCCGGAAAGAGGTTCATCGTCGGCGCCACCGCGGTCGAGATTCCCGACCGCTATACGGTGCCGCGTTACGGCGTCGTCCCGGGCGTGATCATCCAGGCGCTGGCCGCGGAAACGCTGATGGAGGGGCCGGTGCCCTGGTCGCTCGGTGCCGGCTGGTCGTTCGCGATCCTTCTGCTCGTCCTGGCCCTGGCCGGCGGCTGGCGCCGCCGCCGGGCGCGAGTCGCTGCTTATGCCTTGTGCCTCGCCGCGGCGCTCGCCGTGCCGCTTGCCACCGAGGCCTGGTTCGCGCTCACCGTGCCGGTGGCGCCGGCACTGATCGCGCTGGCGACGGCGATCCTGCTCTCCGGAGCGGCGCTCGCCTTCGAACGCTATCTCGACAAGGCGCTGACGGACCAGGCGAGCGGTCTTCCCAATCTCGGCGCGCTCGAGGCGGCGGCCTCCCAGCGTCCCGTGGACAGCGTCGTCGTCGCCCATATCGACCGTTTCGCGGCGATCGCCTCCGGCCTCGGCCCCGCGGCGACCGCGACCCTGGTCCAGCGCATCGCGGAGCGGCTGCGTTTCGCCTGCCCGGGCACCGAAATCTATCATGTCGAAGCGGCGAGCCTCGCCTGGATCGAGGATCCGGCCGAGGAAGAGTGGATCGAGGAGAGGTTCGATTCGATCGCCGCGATCATGCGGCCGCCGATCGAATGCGGCCGGCCGATCGACGTCGTCCTCGCCTTCGGCCTCGCCGGGGGGGCCGAGCGCGGGCCCCGGCAGCTCATCGCCAATGCCGAGCTTGCCGCCGTCCAGGCGGCGCAGCATGGCGCGCGCTGGCGGCGCTTCATCGACGCGGACGGCCAGGCGATCGACTGGCAGCTTTCCCTGCTCGGCGAGCTCGACGCCGCCATGGCCGACGGCCAGGTCTGGAATGCCTACCAGCCGAAGCTCGACATCGGGACTGGCAAGGTCGCCGCCGTCGAAACCCTGGCGCGCTGGACCCATCCGAAGCGAGGCCCGATCGGCCCCGACAGCTTCATCCCGGCGATCGAGCAGGCGGGCCGCGCGCGCGACCTTACCTTCCACGTCCTCCACCAGGCGCTCGACGACGCTTTGGCGTGGGACCGGGCCGGCCATCCCATCGGAGTCGCGGTCAACGTCTCGGCGACCCTGCTTGCCGACCATGAGTTCATCGAGGCGGTCGGCCGCATCCTCGAAAGCCATGCCCTGCCGATCGCGCGGGTGACGATCGAGGTGACCGAATCGGCGGCGATGGACCGCCCCGACCAGGCGATCGCAGCGCTCGAAAGCTGGCGGGCGCTCGGGGTCGGAATCTCGATCGACGATTACGGCACCGGCCAGTCGTCGCTCGGCTACCTCCAGAAGCTGCCGGCGACCGAGCTCAAGATCGACAAGAGCTTCGTCCAGACCATCGTCACCGACAGCCGCAACGCGATCATGGTCCGCTCGACGATCGAGCTCGCCCATATGCTCGGAATGAAGGTCGTCGCCGAGGGGATCGAGGACGAGGCCTGCCTCCAGCTGCTCGGCGAGATGGGCTGCGACACCGGCCAGGGCTATCATATCGGACGGCCGATGGGGGCATCGGCGCTTGGCGAGTTCCTCGCCGGAGACGTTCGCGCGGCCGCCTAGAGCCTTCCAAGAACGAACCAACCGCCATCCTATCCAAATCGTAACCCGCCCGGGTCTTGAATTTGTCGCAATCTGCGGCTTTGAAAGGCCCTGCAGGGGGGAGGTTTCAGCGAAAGAGACGAGATGCGCTTCGCGCGGACCCTTGTGCCTGCCGCAATCGCGGCCCTCTTCCTCTCCTCTGGCCCCGGCCCCGCCCAGGCGGCGGCCGACGGCGACGGCGCGCGCGCCGGCGAGACCTGCGCCGGCCATCCAGGCACGGTTCGCCTGTTGGTCGACGTGCAGGGGGTCCGATCGAGCCAGGGGCTGATCGCCGTCACCCTCTACGCCGACAATCCGCAGAAATTCCTCGCCCACCACGGCTCGCTCTATGTCGGCCGGGTGCCGGCGCGGCAGGGCACCACCCGGCTCTGCCTCTGGGTGCCGAAGCCGGGAATCTGGGCGCTCGCCGTCTATCATGACGAGAATGGCAATCGGAAGTTCGATCGCAACATGTTCGGAATGCCGAGGGAAGGCGCGGGCTTTTCGAACAATCCCTCGACCTTTTTCGGCCTGCCCGCCTTCCACAAGGTCCGCTTCCAGGTCCGCGGGCCGGAGACCGGGATCAACGTCCGCCTGAAATATCCCTGAAATCCCTCCAGGGTCCGGACCCTGGCCGCGCCAGTCGACGGCGCGGCGTTCCATTCCGCCCATCGCCCGGCAGGCGAGGCCGCCCAAAGCGAGGATGATCCGGCTGCGCAGCACATGCCGCCGCGGCGAACGGAGCGTTGCGCCCTCGAGGATCGCGGCGCGCAGCGGCTCCAGCAGCCGCGGAACATCGCCCGCGTCGCCCGCACCTCCTCGCGCAAGTCTCGATTCAGCAAATAATGCGGCGAGAGGACGAAGTGACCGCTGACGACGATACGGGCAAGATCGTCGACCGGCACCCGCCGGTCCGCCGCCGCGCTGCCCTCGATCGCCGCCGCCGTCCATGGACCGGCGGAATCGCCTTCGAAGGTCATCGCCCGGACGAGCAAATGCGTGCGCGCCCGTCCCATGTCCGCGCCGGCGCGCCGCCGAAACGCGTCGGAACCGATGAGAAAGGCGTCAGGGGACAGAGGAAGAGCTCTCCGGCGTCCGTTGCCATAAGCGGGGGAAGGGGGCAAGGAGCCGCGCATGGAGGCGAAACGCCCACCGCGAACCGATGGACGGCCGCGCCTCCGGGTGCTGCTGTTGCTCTCGTGGCTGAACGGGGACGGCGCCGAACGGGTCGCCGTCCATCTGACGAACCGGAGCGACGCCACGCTTTTCGACATGCGCATGGGCCTGCTTCGCCGCGCCGGCCCCTGTCTGCCGCCGGTCGACCCTTCGCGGCTCCATTTTCGCCGCCGGGGCGAACGCGCCTTCCCGCCGCATCGCCTCGCGAGGAGCGCGATCGTGGCGCCTTTCGTCTATCGCAGCATCGTCCGCGAGGTTCGGCCGGATGTCGTGAATTGCCGCTTCGGCCCGCGCGAATTGATCCGTCATGACGTCAGCGGCTTGCCGCCCGAGGATGTCGGCGCGCTCGCGCAAGGGCTCGACCGGCTGCTCGGCGACTCGGCCTTGCGCGCCCGGCTCGGCGCGGGCGGGCGCGAGAGGGTCGAGGCGCTGCGGCCGGACAGGGCCCTGCCGCTCCATGCCCGGCTGTTCGAGGAGCAGGCGGCGCCGCGCCGGACGTCGGGATTGGCGGGTGTGGCGCCGGCGGAGACCGGCGCGCTTTTGCTCGAGGGGGCGGATTGAGGAACGGGAGCGCAAGGCCGGAGCGGAACCGGGCGGGGCGGCTGATCGTCCGCGGCACCGCGTCGTCGGGCCTCGGCTTCGCGATTCGCTTCGGCGCGCGCTTCCTCTTCCTGTTCGTCGCCGGGCGCCTGTTCGGCGCGGCCCTGTTCGGCGCCTATTCGATCGCGACCGCGACGGTGGAGACGGGCGCGATCGCCGGCGCCCTCAGCACCAGATGGCTGCTGTTCAAATGGCTGAACGAGCGCGAGGACGGGGACGAGCGGCCCGCCATCCATATCGTCCTCGAAGCGGCCCTGCTCGTCCTGCTGGCGAGCCTCGTCGTTGCCTTGCTGGTCGCCGGCCTCATCTCCCTGGCGCCGCAGCACCACAATGCGATGGGCAATACCGGCACCGCGATCCTCGTCCTCGCGCCGATGATCCCGCTCCAGGCCCTGATCGAGTTCCTGCTCGGCGCGACCCGCTGGCGGGAGACGATGCGCTACGAAATCGTCGCCAAGAATGTGATGCAGCCTTATGCCGGAATCGTCGTCGCGCTCGGCGCCTGGTGGCTGGGCTGGCGGCAGGAGGGCCTGATCCTGTCCTATGCCGCCGGAACGCTCGCCGGCCTTGCCTATTCCGTTCACGGCGTCCGCCACTGCTATGGCGGCTTCGATCTCGGCCGCTTCCGGCCCGATCCGCGCCGGATCGGCCGCCATTTTCGAATGGCGATCCCGAGCACCGGCAACGATTTGATCGACGCGCTTGCGACACGGCTCGACATCTATGTGGTCGGCCTGCTGCTCGGCGAGACCGCGGCCGGCATTTACGGCATGGCGCGCCAGCTCAGCCTGCCGATCCGTCAGGTGCGCCAGGCTTTCGACGGCATGCTCATCCCGGTCGTCGCCCGGACCTATAGCGAGAAGGGCCCGACCGGCACCGGCCTGTCGACCGCGTCGGCGGCGCGCCTGATCCTCCTCGTTCAATTGGTCGGCGTGATCGTGCTGACGGCGATCGGGCTTCCCTTGCTCCACGCGCTCGGCAAGAGATTCTACCTTGCCCATGGCGCCTTGCTGTGCCTGATCGCCGCCGAGCTGATCCAGGGTGCCTTCGGGGTGAGCGAGCTCGTCCTCATCTACAGCCGGCCGCGCGCCGCGGTGGCGATGACCGCCGGCTTCATGGCCGCCGCGATCCTCGGCGCGATCCTGCTCAAGCCGGTCTTCGGCCTCACCGGAATCGCCTTCGCAATCCTGCTGAGCACAACCGGCAGGGCCTTGTGCCGGCGCCTGCTGCTGCGCCGCTTCCACGAGGTCGCAATCCCATTCTCCTATTGGGCCGGACCGCTGGCGGCGGCGGCCGCGGGCCTTGCCGTGACCGAGGCGATCCTGGGGGTTGCTGGCGGGCCCGGTTTCGGAACCGCCATTCCGGCGGCGCTTGCGGGACTTGCGATCTACGGCCTTTCCCTGCTGGCCTGGGTGCGGACGAGCGGCGAGAGCCTGATCCCGCAGGGCTTCATTTCCGGCGAGGGCAGGGGCGCGGTGGAGGCGCCTGGGCCATGAGACCGATCGTCCATATCGGCTATCACAAGACGGCGACCACCTGGTTCCAGCGCAGCGTCTATCCTCATGCGGCCAGCCACCGCTGGATTCCGCGCGTGCGCGCCCAGGCGGCCCTGCTCGCGCCGTCGGGCCTGCATTTCGACGCGGCGCTGGCGCGGGCCCTGCTGAGCGAAGGCGATGACGGCCGCCCGCTCCTCATCTGCGAGGAGAATCTCAGCGGCTATATCCACAATGGCGGCCTGCACGGCTTCCTGCCCGCGGCGGCGGCCGAGCGGATCCGTCAGGTGCTTCCGGACGCCCGGATCGTCATCTTCGTGCGTTCCCAGGCCTCGATGGCCGCCGCCTGCTACCGCCAATATGTTCGCGGCGGCGGGACGCACGGCGTTCACCGTTACCTGTTTCCATCGCTCTATCTGCACGGCGCCTACGCCCAGCCGTTCAAGGTGCCGCGATTCAGCTTCGACCATTTCGATTATGATCGCCTCGTCGCGCTCCATGACGGGCTGTTCGGACGCGAGAATGTCCATGTCTATCCGTTCGAGGCGCTTGCGGACCAGCAGGCCATGCTCGCGCGGATGGAGACGGATCTCGGGCTGATTCTCGACCGCGGCCGGCTTCGCTTCGACCGGCCGAACGAATCCTGGAACGACGCGCTGCTTCCGGCCGCGCGCGTCCTCAACCATTTCACCGCGCGCACGGTCGAGGACAAGGATCGCGTCGCCGCTATTCCCGGTTTCTACGTCGCCCGCTCGGGCCTGCTGACCGCGCTCAGCCGGATCCTGCCGCGCCGGAAGCGGCCTTCGCTGCTCGGTGCCGGCCTCGAGAGCTGGATCGAGGCGCGCTTCGCGGCCTCCAATGCCAGGTTGCGCGCGCTCCGGCCGGGCCTGCTTCCCGACGGCCTCTATCCGTCGGGCGGCCATGCCGACATGCCGCCGCCGGCGGTCGCGTCCGAACGGCCGCCGGGACGGGCGCTCGTCGCGGTCAAATGGCTGCTCGGCGCGGCCGCCTTGCTGCTGATGGCGGCGGGCGCGGTGTGGCTCGCCCGCCTCGCGCTCGGTTAGTTCAGGATCGCGACCAGGCGGCCGGTGGCGCCGCTCACCGATTTCGCGCCGACGAAAAGCTGGAACGGGGTGCCGTTGGGCAGCTTGAACATGTACGTCATGTTGCCGGCGGGGAAGGCCGGGCCGTTCGTGCCCTGGAACATGGCGGCGATCGCGCTCGAGCGCATGCCCGCCGGGCGGGGGCCTGACGAGGGCATCGCGGTCAGCGAGACCAGAGTCACCGCGACCGGCGTCGTGCCGTTCATGATCGTGAAGGTCTTGCCGACGAAGGCGCTCCAGGCGCCGAGGCCCGATTGCTGGGCCGCGGTCTGCGCCCTGGCGACGGCGCCGGTGAGGGGGTTGGCGGTGACGGCCGCGACGAGCGGCGACGTCAAGGATGCGGCGGCGACTCCGACTCCGCCGACGCCCAGGCCATGAAGAAGCTTACGCCGCGAATAGAGCGTCGAATCGGCCATCGCTCTGATCTCCCCCGGCCGCCCCCCGGCCCGTACCACGATTGCACTTGCCTCAGTGCCCTGCGAGACAGGATAACCGGGCCGGACGCGCTCGGCAACGGACGAAAAGGCGAAGATCGGAAAAAAAGAACCATTTTGGGAGGATTTTGGGCTGCCGCCCCGTTCGGCCGCCGGACGTTGACGCATCATGGACCTGCTCCAGGACCCCGCGGGATTGATCCAGAGCTGCGGCCTTTGGGCCCTGTTCCTCCTGGTTTTCCTCGAAAGCGCCGGAATTCCGCTTCCGGGCGAGACCGCCCTGATCGGCGCCGGCCTCTATGCGGGCGCGACCCACCATGTCGCGCTCTGGGCGGTGATCCTCGTCGCCTTCGCCGCCGCGGTGACCGGGGACACGATAGGCTATGCGATCGGGCGCCGCTTCGGATACCGGCTGCTCCATCGTCACGGCCGGCATATCGGAATCACCGAGCGGCGGCTTCGGATCGGCGAATATCTGTTCCTCCGCCATGGCGGGAAGATCGTCTTCGTGGGGCGCTTCGTCGCCCTGCTGCGGGTGCTGACCGCCTTGCTCGCCGGGGTGCATCGCATGCCCTGGCCGCGCTTCGCCCTGATGAACGCGCTCGGCGGCCTGTGCTGGGCGAGCCTGTTCGGCACCGCCGCTTATGTCTTCGGCGACCGCGTCAGCCGGATCGAGCGGCCGCTCGCGCTCGGGCTGCTTGCATTGGTCCTGGTCGGGATCGCCGCCGCCTTCCTGTTCGGACGGCATTACGAGCAGAGGCTTGCGGAGGAGGCCGAGCGCGCCTTCGAGAAACGCTGAGGCTCCGGCCGCCGCCGGCGGCGCGGCCGGGGTCCGTGCGGGGTTTTTGTCGGGCGCGGCTTCCCCGCGCCGGCGGAACGTGACAAGGGACCGGCATGCATTTCGTCCTCCTCGGCAAGGATTTCCCCGGCGGGGAAAGGCGGCGCTGCCACCGCGCGGCGCATCTCGACTATGTCTCCGGCAGGCAGGATCTGATCGTCTATGCGGGCCCGCTGATCGAGGAGGGGCGGATGGTCGGCAGCCTCTTCGTCTTCGACGTGCCCGACCGCGCGGCGCTCGACGCCTATCTCGCCGGCGATCCCTATTTCCGCGAGCATATCTTCGAGAGCGTCCAGATCTGGGAGAGCCGCTGGATGGTTCCGGAGCGCGCGCCGGGCGCCCTCCGGGCCGAGGCCGAGCGCGCCCGGGCGGCCGAATAAAGGCTTCACACAAGTCCCGCTTTCGGGGACGATGATCCCGACATGGCCCGCCTCAAGCCACTGACGCCGCTCGCGCCCGAGCAGAAGCGCGCGTCGAGCCCGAGCGATCATGCCGCGCTCTCGGCCTCGGCCGGCACCGGCAAGACCCATGTGCTCACCGCCCGGGTGCTGCGGCTGCTGCTCGCCGGGGTCGATCCTTCGAATATCCTGTGCCTCACCTTCACCAAGGCCGGCGCGGCGGAGATGGCCGACCGAATCCATGCGAGGCTCGCTTATTGGGTGCGGCGGAAGGACGGAGCGCTCGACGCCGAGCTTGCGGCGCTCGGCGAGCCGGCGACTCCGGAGGCGCGCGCGCGCGCCCGCACGCTCTTCGCCCGCGTGCTCGACGCGGCCGGCGGCGGCCTTCGAATCCAGACCATCCACGCCTTCGCCCAGAGCCTGCTCGCCGCTTTCCCGGCCGAAGCGGGGCTGGCGCCCGGCTTCCGCCCGCTCGAAGGGCGCGAGGAGCAATTGCTGGCGCGCTCGACCCTCGCCGAGACCCTGGTCCGCGCCGAGGCTGGCGGCGATCTCGGCCTGATCGCGGACATGCAGGCCTTGAGCCACCGGCTCGGCGAAGGCGGCGCCGAGAATTTCATGCGACAATGCGCCCGCGCGCCGGACGCGATGGCGGCGCTCGGCCCGCGCGAGGGGGTCGAGGCGCGCCTGCGCCGCCTGTTCGGCCTGCCGGGCGGCGATATCGAGGAGGCGATCGCTCGGGACTGCGGCGACGATCGCTTCGAGATGGAGGCGCTTCGCCGGATCGCCGCCGCCAACCGCGCCTGGGGAACGAAGACCGGGCTCGATTGCTGCGACATCGTCTCGGCCTGGCTGGCGGGCGAGGGGGCCGCGCGAAGCGCCGGTCTCGCTTTGCTGGCCGGAATCGTCCTGCGCAGGGACGGCGAGGCAAAGGCGGTGACGGCGGGCCAGCTCAAGGCCGATCCCGATTACGAGACCCATGCGGCCCATCTGGTCGAATGCTGCCGGCGCCTGCTCGAGATGCGCCGCACCGCCGCCTTCGTCGCCTGCCTCGCCGCCGGGCTGCGGGCGGGGCAGGGCTTCGCCCTTGCCTATGCCGCCGCCAAGCGCGCCAACGGCGTCGTCGACTTCGACGACCTCATCCGCTGGACCGAGCGGCTGCTGCTCGCGCCGGGAATAAGCGATTGGGTGCGCTACAAGCTCGATCAGGCGACCGACCATATCCTCGTCGACGAGGCGCAGGACACGAACGAGGCGCAGTGGAACATCGTCCGCGCGCTCGCGCTCGAATATTTCGCGGGGGAGGGGGCGAGCCGGCGCCATCGCACCATCTTCACGGTCGGCGACTACAAGCAGGCGATCTTCGGCTTCCAGGGCACCGATCCGCAATCGTTCGAGGTGGCGCGCGCCTGGTTCGCGCGCGAGGCGGAAGCGGTCGAGCAGGATTTCCTCGATCTCTCGATGGACCGCAGCTTCCGCTCCTCGCCGCCGATCCTGCGGGCGGTGGACGGGCTGATCGGCCATCTGGGTCACGCGGCCCTTGGACTGCCGCGCGCGCCGGGCGCGCATGCGGCCTATCATGGCGGCCGTTCGGGCTCGGTCACGCTCTGGCAACCTTTCGTCGAAGAGCTGGACGAAGGCGCCGAGGAAGGGGGCGAGGAAGGCTGGATCAGCGACACGATCCGCCTCTATGCGGCGCGGCTGGCGCGGCAGATCCGCCAATGGCTCGACCGGCCCTTCCTGCTGAAGAGCCGGGGACGGGAATTGCGGCCGGAGGATATATTGATCCTGGTCCGCCGCCGGGGCGATCTCGCCTCGCTGGTCGTCGCGCGCCTCCATGCCGAGGGCGTGCCGGTCGCTGGCGTCGACCGGCTGCTGCTGACCGCGCCGCTCGCGGTGCGGGACCTGCTCGCCGCGATCCGCTTCGCCGTCCAGCCGCTCGACGATCTCAACCTCTCCGCCTTATTGGTCTCGCCGCTCTTCGGCTGGTCGCAGGACAGCCTGTTCGAAGCCTCGTTCGGCCGCGAGGGCGCGCTCTGGCCGCATCTTCGCGCGCGCGGCTGCGACGAAAGGACGATGGCCGGCCTGCAGGCGATCCTCGCCATGGCCGATTATGCGACGCCGCATCAATTCCTCGAGACCCTGCTCAGCGGCCCGCTCGACGCGCGCCGCAGGCTGATCGAACGGCTCGGGCCCGAAGCGCGCGATCCGATCGAGGAATTGCTCTCCGCGGCGCTCGATTTCGAGACCAAGGCCGCCGGTCCGTCGCCGCAGCGATTCCTCGACTGGTTCGCGCGCGGCAGCGTCGAGATCGTCCGCGATCCGTCCGCGCCGCTCGACGCGGTGCGGGTGATGACCGTCCACGGCGCCAAGGGCCTGCAATCGCCAATCGTCATCCTCGCCGATTCCTGCGCCGATCCGGACCGGCGCGGCGGCGGCTTCGGCGGAAGCTTCGCGACGCTGGAGGCGGAGGAGGGCGCGATCCCGGTCTTCCGCCCGCGCAAGGAGGAGGTGGGCGAGCCGCTGCGAAGCCAGGTCGAGGCGCAGGATCGGCGCGAGCGCGAGGAGCATTGGCGATTGCTCTACGTCGCGATGACCCGGGCCGAGGAACGTCTGTTCGTCGGCGGAGCGCTCGGCCCGGCCGATCGCGGCACCCCGCCGAAGGAGAGCTGGCAAGCCGCGATCGACGCGACGCTCGACGGGCTTGGGGCCGAATGGGCGGAGGATGGTCTCTGGGTCCGCGCACGGACGCTTGGCGACGCGCTTCAGGCCGGGAAGAGCGAGAGACCCGAAGCGGCGGCGCCCGCCCCGATGCCCGGCTGGGTCCGCCGTCCGGCGCCGGCCGAGGCGCGGCCGCCGCGGCCGCTCGCGCCGTCGTCGCTCGGCGACGAGGATGTCGCCGATCCGCCGCCTTCGGCAGCGATGCGCGAGGCGGCGGAAAGGGGGCGCCTGCTCCACCGCCTGTTCGAGCGGCTGCCCGACGTGCCGCCGGCCGAGCGGGAGGCGCGGGCCGATCGCTGGCTGGAGCAATCCGCCGGCATCGCCGATCCTGCCGTGCGCCGGGCGCTGGTCGCCGATGCCTGCCGGATCGTCGGCGATCCCGCCCATGATTTGTTGTTCGGCCCCGAGGCGCTCGCCGAAGCGCCGATCGCGGCGGTGATCGGGGAGGGGCTGGTCGTCTCCGGCACGGTCGACCGGCTGCTGGTGCTCGCCGACCGGGTGGTGATCGCCGATTTCAAGACCGGCCGCCGCGCGCCGGCCGCGCTCGACGAGATCCCGGTCGCGCACCTGCGCCAGATGGCCGCTTATGCCGAGGCGCTGAAGCGCATCTTCCCGGGCCGGCGCATCGAGGCCAAGCTGCTCTACACCGCCACCCCGGTCCTGTTCGACCTCCCCGACGGCCTCGTCGCCCGCCACGTTCCGCGGCCGCGGGAGGTTGAGCCGGCGCCCTGACGCTCCTACATATCGGGACGATCCCCGAGGAGACCGAGATGGGCACCAAGATTGTTACCGACGACAGCTTCCAGGCGGACGTGATCGGCTCCGACAGGCCGGTCCTCGTCGATTTCTGGGCCGAATGGTGCGGCCCGTGCCGGATGATCGCACCGGCGCTCGAAGAGATCAGCCGCGAGCTCGGCGAGAAGGTGACGATCGTGAAGGCGAATCTCGACGATGCCGGCGACGCCGCTTCACGCTACAATGTCCGCACCATCCCGCAGCTCGTCCTGTTCAAGGGCGGCGCGGAAGCGGCGCGCTGGTCCCGTGGAGCGGCTCCGAAGAGCGTTCTCCAGACCTGGCTCGAAGAGCAATTGGAGGCTCCGGTCGCGCCTGCCGCGCAGGCCTGAAAGAGGGCCGTTACGGGCGGCAGACCGACGCCGAAAGCCCGGCAGCCGCGCCGTCCGCTTCCGGGCGCGCCGCATCCTCTGCCGGTTCGGGGTGGCTTCCGGGGCCGCAGGGATCGAAGCGTTGGTCCCAGCCGAAAAAGGGGTTGGCCCCGAGCGCGCGCAGCGCATCGTACACGGCCTTGCGGATCGGCCAGTGGCCGAACGCGCAGCCGGTCAGCCGCGCCTCGGATCGGCCGCCCGTCCAGTCTAGCTCGAAATCGTCGGGACGCGGATCGACCGCCAGCGGATCGGGCGTGCCGTCCTCCTGTCTGGCGCCGCATTTGTCGTCGAGCCGCTTTTTCCCTGCCGGCCTTAGCGGGTCCAAGGCTTGACGGAAGGCTTCGAGCCGCGCCGGCGTGGCGCGGAAGCGATAGACAGCGTGTCCGAAGAAGCTGCGCGTCACCACGTCGCCACGCGGGCTGATCTTCATCTCGAAATTCGGGCACACCCCGGCGCAGACGGCATAAGGAAAGCGGAAGCGGACCAGGATTGCCTCCGCCGCCGGCCGCGCACCGGCCGTTCCCGCGAAGCCGGAAACCAGTGCCAGCGCAAGCACCACGCGTCGCAAGTCGTTGCCCATGGGCGGCAGCTTAGGCCGACAAGCAAGGACTTTCCACCATCGGCGCGAGGGCAGGCGGCTGTTGTCCTCCCCTGCTTTTGCAGGGGAGGGGGACCGCACGAAGTGCAATGGAGGGGCATTGGCGCCGAGCCGACCCCTCCACCAGCCTGCGGCTGTGTTGGAGCGGGATCGTGTCCCCCGGACACGATCTTGGACGGCCCGGGGGTCCAAAGCTCTAACACCCTCCCCCTTCCGGGGAGGAGCTATGCGGGCGGCTCGGTTCCTTCGAGGCCGCGCGTATCCGGCCTGAACCTGTCGTGCCGGGGCAGATCGTCCGCCGGCTCGAACCAGGCGATCCGGCTCCCCCAAAAGATGTGGAAGCCAGGCGCGACGCGTTCCGGGTCGTCGAGGGTGGCCACGCTGAAGTCGATCGTCTCGGGCTGGTGGTCGACCTCCATCAGGAAGGGCGTTCCGCAATCGCCGCAGAAGGTGCGGTGGCCGAAGCCGCTCGACTTGAAGCTTTTCAGCCTGTCCTCGCCCTGGGTCCAGACGAGATGGCCTGCGGGAACGCTTGCGAAGACCATCGCCGGCGCGCCGCTGCTCAGCTGGCAGATTCGGCAATGGCACCAGCCGGCATCGAAGGGCGCGCTTTCGAGCCGATAGCGCGCCGCGCCGCAGGCGCAGCCGCCAGTCCAGGGCCTCTCGTCCATGCGGCGCGGCTAGGCGGCAAGGGAGGGACCCGTCAATCCTCGCGCGGACCATGGACGCAGCCGCTCCCAATCACTATGTCGCTGCTGGCGCACCCGCTTCGGGCGCGGCCTGACGGATTTGCGCGTGCAATTACTGCTTTTCATTTCCGCGATGCTCGCCAGCCTTACCGGGCTGATGCCCGGCGACCGCTCGGTCGAGCCGCGCCATGTCGAGCAGGCCGTCGCCGCTTCATCCGCGCTCATGGACGCGGCGCCGGCCGCCAGGGCGGAGATCGCGCAGCCGCGCGCCACGCCGGCCGCCATCGTTCCGGCCGCCGCCCGGGCCCTTCGCCCCGCGCCCGCTTCAATCCTGCCCGGCCGCGCGCCGGTCGACGAGCGCCGGCTCGAATAAGGTTTCGCGGTCCGGCCGGGAGCCGGGCCCTTTCGAACCGATACACGTCCGCGTGCGCGCCGCGCGCACCGTCTCATCAGCTTGTTACAGGGATTTCCAGCATGTTCGGCGGTTTTGCCAAAGCCATTTTCGGGTCGTCCAACGACCGCTACGTCCGCTCGCTCCGCAAGACCGTCGAGCGGATCAACGGCTTCGAGCCGGCCATCGCCGCGATGAGCGACGAGGCGCTCGCCAACCAGACCATCCTGTTCCGCCAGCGCCTGAACGAGGGCGAGGAGCTGGACGATCTCCTGCCCGAGGCCTTCGCCACCGTCCGCGAGGCGGCCAAGCGGACGCTCGGCCAGCGCCATTACGACGTGCAGATGATCGGCGGCATGGTCCTCCACCGCGGCGAGATCGCCGAGATGCGGACCGGCGAGGGCAAGACCCTGGTCGCGACGCTCGCCGTCTATCTCAACGCGCTCGAGGGGAAGGGCGTCCACGTCGTCACCGTCAACGACTATCTCGCCCGGCGCGACGCCGACTGGATGGGCCAGATCTACCGCTTCCTCGGCATGACCGTCGGCGTGATCGTCCCCAACCTCACCGACCAGCAGCGCCGCGACGCCTACGGCTCCGACATCACCTATGGCACCAACAACGAGTTCGGCTTCGACTATCTGCGCGACAACATGAAATACGACCGGCCGTCGATGGTGCAGCGGCCGTTCAATTTCGCGATCGTCGACGAGGTCGATTCGATCCTGATCGACGAGGCCCGGACCCCGCTCATCATCTCCGGCCCGACCGACGACAAGTCCGAGCTCTACATGTCGGTCGACAAGATCGTGAAGGGGCTGGAACCGGCCGATTACGATCTCGACGAGAAGCAGAAATCGGTCGTCCTCACCGAGGACGGAACCGAGAAGATGGAGCGGCTGCTCGAGAGCGCCGGGCTGCTCGTCGGCTCCAACCTCTACGATTTCGAGAACACGCTCGTCGTCCACCATCTCAACCAGGCTTTGCGCGCGAACGTGATGTTCAAGCGCGACATCGATTATATCGTGAAGCAGGGCAAGGTGATCATCATCGACGAGTTCACCGGCCGGATGATGGACGGCCGGCGCTGGTCGGACGGCCTCCACCAGGCGGTCGAAGCGAAGGAAGGCGTCGTCATCGAGCCCGAGAACCAGACGCTCGCATCGATCACCTTCCAGAATTATTTCCGCCTCTATCCCAAGCTCGGCGGAATGACCGGAACCGCCGCAACCGAGGCGCCCGAATTCTGGGACATCTACAAGATGAACGTCGTCACCATCCCGACCAACCTGCCGGTGCGGCGCGTCGACGACGAGGACGAATTCTACAAGAACCAGGACGACAAGTTCGGCGCCATCACCAAGGCGATCAAGGAGAAGCAGCAGCTCGGCCAGCCGGTGCTGGTCGGCACCGTCTCGATCGAGAAATCGGAGCTGCTCTCCGAATATCTCCAGCGCGAAGGGGTGAAGCACGAGGTGCTGAACGCCCGCTATCACGAGCAGGAGGCGCATATCGTCGCCCAGGCCGGCCGCTTCGGGCAGGTGACGATCGCGACCAACATGGCCGGCCGCGGCACCGACATCCAGCTTGGCGGCAATGTGGAATTCCGCCTCGACGACGAGCTTGCCGGAATGGAGGACGGGCCCGAGCGCGACGCCCAGGTCGCGCGGATCAAGCGCGAGCTCGCCGAGGAGAAGGAAAGGGTGATCGCCGCCGGCGGCCTGTTCGTGCTCGGCACCGAGCGGCACGAGAGCCGGCGCATCGACAACCAGCTCCGCGGCCGCTCGGGCCGCCAAGGCGACCCCGGCCTCAGCCGCTTCTATCTCAGCCTCGACGACGATCTGCTTCGCATCTTCGGGCCGCAGACGATGTTCGCGCGGATGATGAACAAGAATCTCGCCGACGGCGAGGCGATCATCTCGCCCTGGATCTCGAAGGCGATCGAGACCGCGCAGAAGAAGGTCGAGGCGCGCAATTACGACATCCGCAAGCAGGTCGTCGAATATGACGACGTCATGAACGACCAGCGCAAGGTCATTTACGAGCAGCGCGCCGACATCATGGACGCGGAGACGGTCGGCGACGTCGTCACCGACATGCGCGCGGAGACGGTCAATGCGATCGTCGGCGAGGCCTGCCCGCCCAACACCTATCCCGAGCAATGGGACCTGAGCCTGCTCAAGGAGCGGCTCGGCAACGTCTTCGCAATCGAGCCGCCGATCGACGATTGGCTCAAGGAGGAAGCGGTCGAGCCGGAGATGCTGGTCGAGCGAATCCAGGCGATCGTCGATTCGAACATCGAAGAGAAGATGGCGCAGATCACGCCGGAGAGCGGCGTCCAGATCGAGAAGAGCGTCCTCCTCCAGACGCTCGACCATCATTGGAAGGAGCATCTCTCGATGCTCGACGCTTTGCGCCAGATCATCCACCTGCGCGCTTATGCCCAGAAGAAGCCGATCGACGAGTATAAGCATGAGGCGTTCCAGCTCTTCGAGCGGATGCTGGTCTCGATCCGCGAGGAGGTGACTCGGACGCTGGCGCTGACGCCTTTCTACATGCCGCCGCCGTCCGATCTGCCGCCGATGCCGGATTTCTCGGGCTTCACCGAGCTTGCGCCGCTGCAGACCCTCCAGGGCCTTCCCGACTTCATCACCAGCCATATCGATCCGTTCAGCGGCGACGACGACACGGCCGACATCGATGCGGGGACCGGCAACATCCTCTCGCGCCTGCCGCCGCTCCAGACCGACCAGCCGACCATGCCGCGCGACGTCAATGTCGCGGAGCTGCCCACGGTCAGCCGCAACGCGCCCTGCCCCTGCGGCTCGGGGCTGAAATACAAGCATTGCCACGGGCAATTGACGTAGCGCAAAAATCCTCCCCTCGATTTCGAGGGGAGGGGGACCATGCGCAGCATGGTGGAGGGGCCCTTCCCGCCCCTCCCTGCGACAGCAGGGAGGACCCGCTCAGGCCGCCGCGAACCCTTCCCTGTTCATCATCGCGGTCAGCCTGGCATTCTGCTCGGCCGACATGATGGCGCGGAAGCTCGGGAAGACCTCCTCTTCCTCCATCCGCATATGCTCGTGGATCATCGAATGGAAATCGCGGATCCGGGCCAGCCAGTCCGGGCTGTCCTTCGGCATCGTCTCCAGCTCGTAAAGATAGGTCTTCACGTAGAAATGCTCGGAATTGAGCGCGTCGGCGTCGTGGGCGAGGTTCGCCTCGCGAAGCGCCGGATAGACGACATTCTCCTCCTCGGCCGAATGACGGTCGAGCGCGTGCTTGAGCTTCGCGAGCAGATGGCCGCGCAGCATCGTCTGGCCGTCGTCGGTCGCCTCGATCCTGTCGAACAGGGCGAGCGCCGCCTGGTGCTCGGCCTTCAAGGCATCGAACCAGTCGCCGGCCGTTCCGGACGAATATTGGACGAAGAGCTTGCGACCGACATTGGCGGCGATGCCGATCGCCGCGCCGGCCAGGGCGGCGCCGGCGATCACGCCTTTATGGTCGCCGCTCCAGCTGAACGCGCCCTGCTCGCTGCCGCTTTTGCTCTGCCTGGATTCGGTCCTGGTCGCCATCGCACCCTCCTGATCAACGCCGTTCGTGGAACCGCCGGACCAAGCGCCCGGTTCCGGCTCATCCGGCCCAAAAAAGGATTGTTTCAGAAGCTTTTGGCGGCGCATGCGGCAGGCCGTTGCGGTGGCGCGCCCGTCGGCGCACCGAAAGGTCAGCCGGCGCCCGGTCCGGCCTGATCCTCCGGCAGACGGCAGAGGTCGACCCAGCCCGTGGCGACCAGCCCCGCCAATCGCGCCGGCGTCACCTCGACCGAGGAGGTGAGCGAGCCGGCGGCGGGAAAGACCGTGCCGAAGGCCTGGAGCGACAGGTCGCAATAGACGGCAAGCGGGTTCGCCAGCCCGAACGGGCAGACGCCGCCGACCGGGTGACCGGTCAGCGCCAGAATCTCCTCGGGACCGAGCATTCGCGGCCGCCCGCCGAAGGCCGCCTTGGTCTTCTGGTTGTCGAGCCGCGCGTCGCCGCGGGTTACGAGCAGGAAGGTCTCGTCCTTCACCCGAACCGCCAGCGTCTTGGCGATCCGCGCCGGCGCGACGCCGAGCGCCGTCGCGGCCTCGGCGACGGTCGCGGTGCTCATGCCATTGTCGATGATCGGCAGATCGGGCGCGTGCGCCGCCAGCCACGCCCGCACGGATTCGAGGCTCATCGCTGGCGCCCCATGAGGCCGGCGCGGCGCATCTTCCGTCGTTCATCGCTTTCGATGAGTCCGGTCTCCATCATGGCAAGACCTTATCAGCCCGTGCCGAAACGGCCAGCACCGCCTTGCGGTCGCTTCATGCGGAGGAGCGGTCGCGCATGCTTGCGCCATCGCGCGGCGTCGTCGTTGCGGTTAGGAAGGCTCGGCAAACACGGAGGGAGGGCGGCATGATCCGGATCGGCGCGAACATCTATGGGGCGGCGGCCCTTTTGCTTGGTGCGATCGTCGCGCTGACCGGCGATTTCGTGACGACCTGGCAGCCGGTGCCCGAGGACGCGCCCGGCCATTCCATTCTCGTCTTCATCGGCGCGGCCTTGCTGATCGGCGGCGGCCTTGCCGTGCAATGGCCGCGGACGAGGCGGGCAGGGGGCGCGGTCCTCGCTTTGGTCTTCCTCGTCTTCGCCTTGCTGTGGGCGCGGCGAATCCTCGGCTTTCCGCAGATCCTGGGCACCTGGCTCGGCACGGCCGAGGAGCTGGCCGTGACGATCGGCGGATGCGCGCTTTTCCTGCCCTCGCTCCTGCGTCAAGAAGCGCAGCCGGCGGCGCGCCTAATATTGCGAATCGCCTTCGGCCTTTGCGCCTTGCTCTTCGGCGCAGCCCATTTCGTCTATGTGAAGGAGACGGCCGCTCTGGTGCCGGGCTGGCTCCCGCCCAATGCGACCTTCTGGGCCTATGCGACCGGCGCGGGCCATGTCGCCGCGGGGGCGGCGCTGGTGTCGGGACTCCTGGCCCTGTTGGCAGCGCGGCTTCTGACCTTGATGTTCCTCGTCTTCCAGGCCCTGGTCTGGCTGCCGCAGCTCTTCCAGCATCCGGACGCGCCCATGGCCTGGGGCGGGAATGGCGTGAACCTGGCCCTGGTCGGCGCGGCGTGGCTCATCGCCGAGCTGGTCGAAGCCCAGGCGAGGACGCGGCCCGCCCCGGAGACCGAATAGAAGGTGGATGCGGCTATCCGCCGCACATCCGATCCACGGCGGCGCCGCCTCGTCGGGGAGGATCGAAGCGCCATTCTTCGCGCTTCACCGACCCGCTGAACCGCCGCCCGCCGCCGGCGGGCGGACGGATGGCTGAGCTGTCCGCGGGGCTCAGCGGAAGACGAGTCCCCGCACGTTGGTGCGCAGGCGCAGGATCTCATGGCCGGCGGTCATGAACAGAATCTTCCCGTCCGGGCCGCCGAACGCGCAATTGGAGATTGCGGTGCCGGCATCGACATGGCCGAGCTCGCGCCCGTCCGGCGTGAAGATATAGAGGCCGCCGGGTCCGCTCGCCCAGAGATTGCCGCGCGCGTCGACCGACATGCCGTCGGGAAGCCCCGGCAGGCCTTTCGCCGCCAGCGCGGTCTCGTCCTTGAACACGCGGCGCGAGAGGACGGCGCCGTTCGCGCCCAGCCTGTAGGCCATGATCACCGCATGCTTGGGGTCCGAATTGGAGACGTAGAGCGTGCGCGCGTCGGGCGAGAGCGCGATTCCGTTGGGAAAGGTGAGGCCGTCCTCGACACGCGTCACCTTGCCCGTGCGGCTGAGGCGGTAGACGCCGTTCACCTTCATCTCCTTGGCCGGCGAGGCGTCGAGATCCTTGAGGCCGTAGGGCGGATCGGTGAACCAGATCGACCCGTCGGGCCCGCGCACCAGGTCGTTGGGCGAGTTGAAGCGCTTGCCGTCATAGCGCTCGGCCAGGAATTGCTTGCGCCTGGTCGCGAGGTCGAGCCGCTCGACGGCGCGGCTGCCGCTGTCGGCGACGAGGATGCTGCCCGATCCCGGCGGCCCCGCTTCCAGCCCGTTCGATCCCGGCTCGCGGAATGGCGACGGATCGGACCCTGCATAGCCGGACGGCTGCAGGAACAGGGTCGCGCCTTCGCCTTCGCGCCAGCGGTACATCCTGTTCTCGGGCACGTCGCTGAACAGAAGATAGCCGCCCTCGCGCGCCCAGACCGGCCCTTCGCTCCAGGTGAAGCCTTCGGCGATCTTCTCGACCTTCGCATCGCGCGGGATCAAAGCATCGAGCGCCGGCGCGGCACGGTGGACGGTGGCGGCGACCGGGGTGGACGGCGCGGGCGCGGCCGCGAAGAGAAAGGCGGCCATGGCCGCCGCGAGGCAGATGCGGATCATTGGCGCAGATTGGGGCCGAGGAGCGTAACGATCAAGCGCCTTGATGGACAGCGCGACCGCCTGGCCTTGACAAGCCCAGGCTGAATCGAACACTTTGCCATATGGCAAACCTTTCGGAGTCGGGGCTGGATCGGGCGTTCGCGGCGCTGAGCGAGCCGAGCCGCCGTGCGATGCTGCTACGCCTCGAGCGCGAGCGGGAGCTGACGATAAGCGAGCTGGCGCGGCATTTGCCGATCAAGCTTCCGACCGTGCTCAAGCATCTGAACATGCTCTCCGAGGCCGGCCTCGTGCGGCGGGAGAAACGAGGCCGGACGGTCAAGGTCAGCCTGACGCCCGAGCCTTTGCGCGCCGCGGCCGACTGGCTCGCCCGCTACGAGCATTTCTGGACGTCGAGCCTCGATCGGCTGGTCGAGATCGCCGAGGGCCGCGAAGAGGCGGGGCGGCCGCCCGGCAAGACATGAAAGGCGTCACGCTCGTCCGCCATATAAAGGCGCGGCCCTCGACCGTGTTCGACCTCCTGTCGACCGCCGAGGGCCTGACCTCCTGGTGGGGGCCGGACGATTTTCCAGTGATCGCGGCCGCGGCGGACGTACGGGTCGGCGGACGCTTCCGCGTGCGTTTCCGCACGATCGACGGCGCCGAGCATATATGCGTCGGCGAATTCCTGGAGATCGTGCCGCCGGTGCGGCTCGTCATGAGCTGGCGATGGTTCGACGGCGGGGTGCCCGAGGAAAAGGGCCGGACCTCCCGGGTCAAATTCCATGTCCGTCCTGACGGCGCCGGCACCGAGCTGACGTTGATCCATGCCGGATTGTGTGATGCGGACTCGGAGCGCAGCCACGAAGGGGGCTGGACCGGGGCGCTCGACAAATTGTGCCGGGGCTGGACCGCCTGACGGGCAAGACAAGGGGAGACAAGGGATGAACAAGCTTTCCACAGCGATCGTCGGCCTGCTCGGCGCGGCCGGTTTCGGCGTTTCCGGAGCGGCGCGGGCAGCGACGCCCTATCCGGTCATGGCGCCGCTCGGCGGCTATCTCATGCCGGACAGAGCGGCCGAGATCGCGCTCGCGCGGAGCGCCGCGCCGCCGTCCGTCTCCGCCGGGGCCGAGATCCTGGTGCTCGGGCCCAAAGGCTATGCGACCGCCGTCGCCGGCAGGAACGGGTTCACCTGCCTCGTCGAGCGTTCCTGGTTCGCCGGCCTCAAGGATGACGGCTTCTGGAATCCGAAGCTGCGCGGGCCGGACTGCTACAACCGGCAGGCGGCGCGGTCGGTGCTGCCGACCTTCCTCATGCGCACCAGATGGGCGCTGGCCGGCGCATCGCGCGGCGAGATCATCAAGCGCACCCAAGCGGCGATGGCCGCCGGGCGGATTCGCGCGCCCGAGCGGGGATCGATGAACTACATGCTGTCGAAGCACGGCTATCTGGGCGACAGCGTCCACGGCCCCTGGCACCCGCATCTGATGTTCTACATGCCGCCGATGCAGGCCTCGGACTGGGGCGCGGACCTGCCGGGAACGCACGTCTTCGCCGCCCGCGCCGACACCGGCATCGACCCCTACACCCTGTTCTTCGTCCCGGTCGGAATCTGGTCCGACGGAAGCCCGGACGATCAGGCAGGCACAAGACACACGATGTAAGGATAGCGGAGCTGCGGGGCGCTATCGGAAAAATGGCTCCCCGGGACGGATTCGAACCATCGACCAACCGGTTAACAGCCGGTTGCTCTACCGCTGAGCTACCGGGGAGCAGCCTTTCGGCGAGCGGCGCCTATAGCAAAGCGATTCTCGCCAAGGCAAGGCTTTGGGGCCGGCCGGGGGCGCCTCAGGCGGTGAATTGCTCCATCGTGATCCGCTCGTCGAGCGCATGCTCGGGATCGAACAGGAGGGTGAGCTCGAGGCTGCGGTCGACCCGCACCTCGACCTTCGACACGTTGCGCACCTCATGCTGGTCGGCGACCGCCGAGACCGGCCGTTTCTCCGGATCGAGCACGCGCAGCAGGATGTTGAGATCTCCCGGAATCAGCGCGCCGCGCCAGCGGCGGGGGCGGAAGGGGCTGATCGGGGTCAGCGCCATCAGGTTTGCGCCCAAAGGCAGGATCGGCCCGTTGGCGGAGAGATTGTAGGCGGTCGATCCCGCCGGCGTTGCGGCGAGGATTCCGTCGCAGATGAGCTGGGGCAGGACGACGCGGCCGTTGACCGAAATCTCGATCCAGGCGGTCTGGCGCGTCTCGCGGAGCAGGGAGACTTCGTTGATCGCCGCCCGCCGCACGATCTCGCCGTCGGTGCGGGTCGCGGCCATGGCGAGCGGCGCGACCTTGAAAGCCCTGGCGCCGTTGACCCGGGCGCGAAGGCCGTCGAGCCGCCATTCGTTCATCAGGAAGCCGACCGTCCCGCGGTTCATTCCGAAGACCGGGCAGAGGCGGCCGCGGTCGAGCATTTCGTGGAGGGTCTGGAGCAGGAAGCCGTCACCGCCGAGCGCAATGATCAGTTCCGCTTCCTCCAGCGGCACGAAATCGTAGCGCTTGCGCAGCATCGCCTCGGCCGCCTGCGCCGCTTCGGCGGGGGAGGCGAGCAGGGCCGTCGGCTTGTCCGCATTGGCCGTCATCGCCGCCTTGCTAGGGCTCGTACCCTCTCTCGGCAAGCATGGTCCGTTTCGGGGCGAAACGGCCGGGGCGCTCGCCTAAAGAGATTGTTGAGGGAAAGGGGCCAGAGTAGGTTGGTGCGGGACGAACCGGCCTGGAGCCGAACAGGGGAGGGCAAGATGGCCGCTGGCGGGGGTGCCGCGCCGCTCTTCATCCTGTCTTTCCGACATCGCGACGAGCTGATCGGCGCCGCCGAGCGGGCCGGCTGGCTGCCGATCGCCGCGCGCCGCGCCGACAATGGCGAGAGCCGCTTCGTCGCTTCGGGCGCCTCGATCGCGATCGTCGACGCGCGCGGCGCGCTGCCCGAGGGGCGGGAGGCGGTGCGGATGCTCGCCGATGCCTGCGAGGCCAATGCGGCGGCACTGCTCGTCCTCCTCTCGCGCAACGACGAGACGGCGCTGGACGCGCTCCACGCCGCCGGCGCCACCCATTTCCTGGTCAGCCCCTTCAGCGAGCAGCAATTGCTCCACGCGCTCAACTTCGCCCGCCGCCATGCCGAGCGGGTCGGCGGGCGCCGGCCGATCCGCGTCGGCGACGCCGGCGGGCCCGCCGCCGGCGCCTCGTGGCGCTGGGAGCCGGGATCGCCGACGGTCGAGCTCAGCCCGGCACTCGCGCGCAGGGTCGGCCTCGGCGGGGAGCCGGACGGGCGGGTGCCCCTGATCGACCTGTTCCGCAGGCTTGGACCGGAGGGCCGGAGGGCGGCGCGGGGCGCCGTCGACCGGCTGCTCGCCACCGGCCAGTCGACCGCCTTCGCCCATGAGGACAGAGAGGAGGAAGGCGGACGCCTCGCCCATCATCTGCGCGTCGACGAGGAGAAAGGCGGGATCGTCGGCCGCACCGAGGCGATCATGCCGGTCGAGGCGCCCGCCTGGCAGTCGCGCGATTCGATGACCGGCGCGCGCGATGCGCGGGCGGCGCGCGCCTGGATCGAGCGCCAGCTCGCCGCGCCGGGCGGGGCCGCGCCGGCGCTCGTCCTCATCCTGCTCTCGGTCAGCCGCTTCGACGCGATCAACGCCGCCTTCGGACGAAGCACCGGCGATTCAGTCCTGCAGGCGGCGGCGCGGCGGATCGAGCGGCTGATCGACGCCGACGGCCGTCACCGGCTCGTCGCCCGGGTCGCCGGCGCCGAGTTCGCGATCCTGCTCGGCGCGCCGACCAGCCTCAACGAGGGCCGCTTCCTCGCCGGCCAATTGGTCGAGGCGATCGGGCGGCCCTTCCTGTCGGGCGACCATGTCGTCAACCTCGGCTGCCGCGCCGGGGTGGTCGCCTCCGAGGTTGGCGACGATTCCGCGGCCCTGCTGCGCCGGGGCAGCGCGGCGCTCGCCGAGGCGAAGGACGGGGACGGCGGGCCCGTCCGGGTCCTCGATTCCGAAGCGGCAGAGGACGGGGCGCGCGACGACCGGCTCGAAATCGACCTCCGCCGCGCGCTCGACAAGGGCGAGATCGACGTCCTCTTCCAGCCCCAGGTGTCGATCGCCGGCCGCCAGGTCGTCGGCGTCGAGGCGCTTGCGCGCTGGCGCCACCCAGCCTTCGGGGAACTGGGCGCCGCGACCCTGTTCGGGGTCGCCGAGCGCTCCGATTACCTCGTCCAGCTCTCGGACCACGTGCAGCGCAAGGCGATCGCCGCCGCGGCCGCCTGGCCCGAGGCGCTCGCGGCCTTGCGCCTCTCGGTCAACATCACCGCCGCCGACATTGTCCAGCCGGACTTCGCGCGCCATTTCCTGGCGATGGTCGCCGGGAGCGGCTTCGATCCGGGGCGGCTGACGGTCGAGGTGACCGAAAGCGGGCTGATCGAGGATCTCGGCGCCGCTGCCTCCCTGCTCGGCGAATTGCGCGCCGGCGGGCTTCGCGTCGCCATCGACGATTTCGGCACCGGCTATTCGAGCCTCGCTTATCTCAAGGCGCTGCCGCTCGATTATCTGAAGATCGACAAGAGGCTGTCGGAGGACATTGCCGGCTCTGCGCGCGACCAGGTGGTGATCCGATCGGTCATCGAGATGGCCCGCTCACTGGGCCTCGAGGTGATCGCCGAGGGCGTCGAGACCGAGGAGCAGCTCGCCCTGCTCGCCCGCGAAGGCTGCACCCTCTATCAGGGCTTCCTCTGCGCCCCGCCGTTGGAGACGGAGCGGCTGGCGGAATTGGTCGCCCGCTGAGCCGTCTTTTCGCCGGTTCCGGCATGCCGTAACGATCGAACCGAGATCGGAAAGGGGGGAGGTGGGCATGCGCATGGGCTCGATCATCGGGTTTTCCGTGGCCGCGACGGTGGCGACGCTGGTTCCGGTTGCGGCGCAGGCAGCCCAGGCGCCTGCCGCCTCCGCATCCCCCGCGGCCCCGGCACCCGCGCCCCCGATCGATGCGGCGACGCGCAAGAACGTGATCGAGCTCGCAATCGCGAAGATGACCGCCCATTATATCTTCCCGGAAAAGGTCCCCGTCATCGCCAGGGCGTTGCGCGGCAAATTGTCGTCGGGCGCCTATGATCGCCTCGACGATCCGAAGGCCTTTGCCGAGGCGGTGAATGCCGACATCCAGGCGGTCGCCCATGACAAGCATATGCGGATCTTCTGGCTGGCCAGAGGCTTGCCCCCGCGCAACGCCGCGGGTCAGCCCGACCCTGCCGAGCTGCAGCGGATGCAGCGCATCGACGCCGACCGCAATTTCGAGATGCCGAAGGTCGAGGTGCTCGACGGGAATATAGGCTATCTCAAGATGAACGGCTTCGATCCGGCCGAGCAAGCGGCACCGGTCTTTGCCGCGGCGATGGCGTTCCTGCGGCGCACCGACGCGATCATCTTCGATATGCGCGAGAATCACGGCGGCGATCCGCACATGGTTTCGTTCGCGGTCAGCTATCTGTTCCCGGTCGATACGCTCATCATCACCTTTCACGATCGCGGCGGGACCGATCAGCAGATGTGGTCGCTGCCCGACGTGCCGGGCGGACGCTGGAGCACCGACAAGCCGGTCTATGTCCTGACAAGCGACAAGACGGCGTCGGGCGGGGAGGAATTCGCCTACGACATCCAGCAGCTGAAGCGCGGAACGATTGTTGGGGGAACCACCTGGGGCGGCGCCAATCCGGGCGGGGTCGAACCCCTCGACGCGCATTTCGCGATTTTCGTGCCGCAAGGCGCGCCGATCAATCCGGTCTCGAAGGCCAATTGGGAAGGCGTCGGCGTGAAGCCGGACGTTCCGGTAGACCCCGCCGCGGCGCTCGACGTCGCTTGGCGCATGGCGATGGCGAAGCTGATCGCCGGCGCCGAGGGCGACCGGCGCACGCACCTTGAAAGCGTGCTTGCCGCCAAGGCGACCGCCGCGGCTCCCATGAAATAGACGGCCGGGGGGCGTTGATCCGCTTCGTCGTCGAACGTCCCGGTCGCTCGACCTCAAAGTGATCAAGGACGGCGCACGAGGGAGGAGCAGCGCATCTTGCTCGCCCCAAGGACTCCCGTGCGCGCCGCCGCTCGAGCCGAAGAAACCGGGAGAACTGGCGCGCCGCGGATTTAGGCTTCTCATATAAGATAACATATCATAAAGAGAGTGAATGGAAGGTGCGCGCGGAATCGTGAGCGTTGCTGGAGTGACCTGGGGGGCCTTGCTCCCCGCCTTCGTGGCGTTGGTCGCGATTCCTCCGGTCTTCTGCATCTCCCGGGATTGTCCGATTCCGTGGGGCGAGACCTACGTGCCCGCGGACCACGCCGGCACGCACGAGCCGCTCTTCGATCTCGCCTGGGCGCCGTACGTGGACAATGACGGGAACGCTGACGAGCCGACGTGCCCGAACAACGGAACGGCCCCGCCCCCTGCGGTCCGTCTGATCGACTTTGCCTATCCATCCTCGTTCACGCCTTACAGCTTCCCGGCCCGAAGTCTGTTTGCCTGTGTCCTCACGGCGACGAACGGCAAGATTCTCGACGTCAAGCTTGGCCAACCAATATGTGGCGGGGCTGCCGACCGAGTGCTGGTCGCGACCATCGCGCGGAAATGGCGCTTCGAAGGCGCGACCGGAAATGGCGCCGGATGGCAGCGCGTCAGGATCAACATCGGGGCAGCGGTCAAACGGCCATCCTCTTTAATTCTGCAGGCGGCTATTCCGCCTCGGAGGCCTCTGGAGATGCGCGAGCAGGCACGTCCCGGGCCGAAGCCGCCGCCGCGTCGCCCACCGACCACGCCGCACCCGTCATCAACCACGTCAGCGCGAATTCGGACCAGTTCAGATGCGCTTCAGGATGGGCGATCAACATCGGGATCCAGATCAGGATTCCGAACAAGGCCATCATCACGGTCATGAGGCGCAACGCCAATTGCGCCTGGCGCCCGCTCAGGATGGCGAGAGCGGCGAGGCCGAAGGCGATTGTGGTGAAGACGGCCCAGAACATCTGGCCTGGCGGAATCCAGATCGGCACCAGGCTGGCGGTGAAGCGAAGGTAGAAGATCTGGCTGAGCGTGTAGGAGATGGCGCAGACGCCCATCCCCAATCGCGACGCTCGGGCGAGCGCCGCGTCCAGATCAACGTTGGCCTGAGCGACTGCGTGGATGGCGATCGCCCCCCAGATCAGGGTGAATTGCTCGAAGAAGCTTCCATAATGCTCATAGGCGCCGGGCGCCGCGACGATGTCGGGAATGCAGGCCAGCGAGAAGAGCGAATAGAGGATCGCGAGAAGGATCGCCGCCGGGCGCGCCGTCCGTGGCAGCAGCACGCCCGCGCCGCCGACGACCTGCACGGCCATCAGCCCCCGGCCGATCGCGATGCCGGCGGGGAGGCGCCAGATGCGGCTCAGGGTTTGCCAGGTTTCGACGTCCCGCCACATCAGGGCAATCGCCCCGAACAGCATAGCCGAGGCGCCGAAGAGGATATGGCCCAGCGGCGCTTTTGTCATTCGCGGACTCCCGGGCCGCGCGCCGAGGCGGGACCGGCAGGCATGGGCGCGATCGTACCGGCCCCAGAATGAAACGACAAGCGAGGCCCCGGTCGAGCTCCCGTCCAGGGGGACGGTTTACCCGAGAATCCGAGCCAGCCCGCGCGACAATTGCAGCGCACCGTTGATCCGGCTCGCGGCGTCGGGCCAGGAACGGGTGATGACGAGCTTCGAATCCGGCCGCAGCCTGGCCGTGCCCTTCAGCCGCTGGACATAGGCGATCAGTCCTTCGAGATCGGGGAAATTGTCATTGTGGAAGTGGACGAGCGCGCCCCTGGAGCCGACGTCGAGCTTCACGACACAGGCCCGGCGGCAGTTCAACTTGATCTCGATGACCTTGAGGAGATTCTCGGTCTCCTCGGGCAGCTTGCCGAAGCGGTCGATCAGCTCGGCGGCGAAGGGCTCGATCTCGTCGGCTTTCTCGAACTCGTTCATCCGCCGGTAGAGGCCCATTCGGAGGTCGAGATCGGGGACGTAATCGTCCGGGATCATGATCGGCGCGTCGACGCTGATCTGGGGCGAGAAATCCTCGGCCGCCTTGAGGCTGCCGTCCGATTTCGCCTCCAGGATCGCATCCTCCAGCATCGACTGGTAGAGCTCGAAGCCGACCTCCTTGATATGGCCCGATTGCTCGTCGCCGAGCAAATTGCCGGCGCCGCGAATGTCGAGATCGTGGCTTGCGAGCTGGAATCCCGCGCCAAGCGATTCGAGGTTGGCGAGGACCTGGAGGCGCTTGTCCGCCGCCTCGGTGATCGCGCGCGAGCCCGGCGTCGTGAAATAAGCGTAGGCGCGGGTCTTCGCCCGGCCGACGCGGCCGCGGAGCTGGTAGAGCTGAGCGAGGCCGAAACGGTCGGCGCGGTGGACGATCAAGGTGTTTGCCGAAGGGATGTCGAGGCCGCTCTCGACGATCGTGGTCGAGAGCAGGACGTCATATTTGCGGTCGTAGAAAGCGGACATGCGCTCCTCGACCTCGGTCGGCGAGAGCTGGCCGTGGGCGGTGATGAAGCGCACCTCCGGCACCTCGTCGCGCAGATAGCGCTCGATGTCAGGCAGATCGGCGATTCGCGGCGCGACGAAATAGGTCTGGCCGCCGCGATAATGTTCGCGAAGCAGGGCCTCGCGCACGACCACCTGGTCCCAGGGCATGATGTAGGTGCGCACCGCCAGCCGGTCGACCGGCGGCGTCTGGATCACGCTGAGCTCCCGCAGGCCCGACATGGCCATCTGCAGGGTCCGCGGGATCGGCGTCGCGGTGAGGGTGAGGATATGGACGTCGGAACGCAGCGCCTTCAGCCTCTCCTTGTGGGTGACTCCGAAACGCTGCTCCTCGTCGACGATGACGAGGCCGAGCTTCCTGAATTCGACCTGCTTCGCCAGGATCGCATGGGTGCCGATGACGATGTCGACCTTGCCGGCGGCGAGGCCCTCGCGCGTCTCCTTCGCCTCCTTCGGCGGCACCAGGCGGGAAAGGCGGCCGATCTCGATCGGAAAGCCGCGGAAGCGCTCGACGAACGTGTTGTAGTGCTGGCGGGCGAGAAGGGTGGTCGGGCAGACCAGGGCCACCTGCCAGCCCGCCATGGCGGCGGCGAAGGCGGCCCTTAGCGCCACCTCGGTCTTGCCGAAACCGACGTCGCCGCAGACGAGCCGGTCCATCGGCCTGCCGGCTTCGAGATCGGCGAAGACGTCGGCGATGGCGCGGTCCTGGTCCTCCGTCTCCTCATAAGGGAAGCGGTCGGCGAAGGCGGCGTAGCCGGTGTCGGGCTCGACGACGGCGCCGGGGCGCAGCGCCCGCTCGGCGGCGGTCTTGATCAATTCGCCGGCGATCTCGCGGATCCGCTCCTTCATCCGCGACTTGCGGCGCTGCCAGGCCTCGCCGCCGAGCCGGTCGAGCGCGACCCCGTCGCTCTCGCTGCCGTAGCGGGAGAGGATGTCGATATTCTCGACCGGCACGTAGAGCTTGTCGCCGCCGGCATATTCGAGCGCGACGCAATCGTGCGGGCTGCTGCCGACCGGGATCCGGGTCAGGCCCTCGTAGCGGCCGATGCCGTGATCGGCATGGACGACGAGATCGCCGGGGCTGAGCGTCGCAAGCTCGCTGAGGAAGGCATCGGCCGACTTGCGCCGTTTGCGCCGCCGGACGAGCCGGTCGCCGAGCATATCCTGCTCGGTGAGGAGGGCGAGATCGGCGGTGGCGAAGCCGTGGTCGAGGGGGAGGATTGCAAGCGCCACATTTCCTCCCCGGAACGGGGAGGGTGCTGGAGCTTTGGACGGCCCCCGGCCGTCCAAGATCGTGTCCGGGGGACACGATTTCGCTTCAACACGCGCGGAGCGCGGTGGAGGGGGGTTCGTGCCAGGTGCCGAGCCCCCTCCACCGGCCCCTGGCCGGTCCCCCTCCCCGTCCCGGGGAGGAGCAAAGGCGGCGGCGCCCAACGCCTCCTGCCAGGTTTCGACTTCGACCGTCCTGGTCAGCCCATGATCGGCCAGCAGCCCCTTCAGCCGCTCGCGCGAGCCGCGGGAGTAGCTGGCGAGCACGACCTTCTTCTTCGCCCGCCGAAGCTCGGCGACATGGGCGACCACCGCCTCATAGACATTGGCATTCTGCGACCGCTCGGGCGCGAAATCGCGGGCATTGTCGACGCCGAAATCGAGGACGGCCGCGCTTTCCGGCTCGTGGAAGGGCGTTGCGAGATGGAGCGGCCGTTCCTCGATCAGCGTCTGCCATTCGTCGCGCGAGAGATAGAGGCTGTCGGGCTCGAGCGGGCGGTAGCTGCCGGGATCGGCGGACTGGGCGCGCCGGCGATTCTCGTAATAATCCGCGACCGCCTCGAACCGCGCATCGGCGGCGCCGGCATCGTGCGTGTCGCGCACGATGATGTCGTCGGGCGACAGATGGTCGAACAAGGTCTCCAGCCGCTCCTCGAACAGAGGCAGCCAATGGTCGATGCCCGCCAACCGACGGCCTTCGGACACCGCCTGGTAGAGCGGGTCGCCGGTCGCGGCGGCGCCGAACCGCTCGCGGTAGCGCGAGCGGAAGCGCTTGATGCTCTCCTCGTCGAGCAGGGTCTCGGAGGCGGGGAGGAGGGTGAAGCCGCCCGGCTCGTTGCCGGTGGTGCGCTGGGTGCCGGGGTCGAAGCGGCGGACGCTCTCGATCTCGTCGCCGAAGAAATCGAGGCGCAGGCCCTCGCTCTCGCCCGAGGGGAAGAGATCGACGATGCCGCCGCGCACCGCATATTCGCCGGCATCGGCGACGGTGTCGGTGCGATGATAGCCGTTGGCCTGGAGCAAAAAGGCCAGCCGTTCGAGGTCGATCCGCTCGCCGGGCGCGAGGCGGGCGACGAGCTGGCGGATGCGGAAGGGCGTCAGCGTGCGCTGGGTGGCGGCGTTGACGGTGGTGACGAGGAGCTGCGGCTTCTCCCGCCTGCGCTGCAGCGCATGCAGGGTGGCGAGCCGCTCGGCGGTGGAGCGCAGGGAAGGCGAAGCGCGGTCGTAAGGCAGGCAATCCCAGGCCGGAAAAGCGAGCACCTCCAGCTCCGGCGCGAAATAGCTGGCGGCATCGGCAAGCGCCCGCATCGCCGCCTCGTCCGGCGCGATGAACATGGCGCGGCCCTTCGCCGCGCGCGCGAGACCCGCCGCCAGCCAGGGGAGGAAGCCCGCCGGCGTCCCGGCGAGCGTCATCGGCCGGCCGGCGGAGAGGATTTTCCGCAACTTGTCGGCGGCGCCTTCGCCTTCCTGGCCGTGTGCCAGCGGCCGGTCCGCCAGCTTCGTCTCGTCCGCGCTCACTCCGAATTCCCGATATAGTCGACCTGCTGGAGACGCCCCATCAACGCGCCCCGGTAGCGTTCGGGCGGCGGCGCGGTTCCGATCGCCCAGGCCATGATGTCGACATCCTGCTCCTCGAGCAGGGCTTCGAACCAGGCCATCTCCGCCTCGTCCCAACCCGCGGCGCAGGCGTCGAAATAGCCGCCGATCATCAGGTCGGCCTCGCGCGTGCCGCGGTGCCAGGCGCGGAAGCGAAGGCGCTTGAGGCGGGCGTCGCGGTCCATGGTCTCCACGCGGAAAAGGCCGCGCTGGGGAATCCAGGCGGCTTCGTCCGGCCTATGTAGGGATATGCGGGGCAGGGGTGAAGCGCCTTTCCCCTCCCTTGCAGGGAGGGGAGTTGTCGGGTTCGCCGCCGCGTCTTACCAACCGGCCATGCGGCCCGACATCCTCAACCCGCTTTTCGCCGAAGTCGAGGTGCTGAAAGGGATCGGCGCGGCCCTCGCCAGGCCGCTGAAGCGGCTCGGGCTGGAGCGGGTGGTGGACATACTCTTTCATCTCCCCATCGGCTGGATCGAGCGGAAGAAGGTGGAATTGATCGACGAGGCCGATGCCGGCCGGGTGGTGAGCGTGCTGGTGACTCCGGTCGATTATCGCCAGGGCGGCGCGCGAAGCCCGTTCCGGGTCCATGCGACCGATCGCGCCGGCCATTATCTGACCCTCACTTATTTCCACAATCCCGGCTGGGCGAAGAAGCAGCTTCCGCTCGGCGCCCCAAGGCTCGTCTCCGGAAGGATGGAGCGATACGGGCAGGAGCTGCAGATCGTCCATCCGGACTATGTGCTCGACCCGAACGAGGCGCTCGATCTTCCCGAGCGCGAGCCGGTCTATGCCCTCTCCGAAGGGCTCACCAACCGGCGGATGGGCGATCTCGCCGGCCAGGCACTGGCGCGGGTGCCCAGGCTCGCCGAATGGATCGAGCCGAGCCTGCTCGCCCGCCGCCGCTGGCCCGGCTGGCAGGAGGCGCTGGAGACCGCGCATCGCGCGCCCGGCAGCGCCGCGCGCGAACGGCTCGCTTATGACGAGATTTTCGCCAACCAGCTCGCCCTGATGCTGGTCCGCGCCTCTTCGCGGCGGCGGCGCGGCGTGCCGCTCGAAGGCGACGGGCGGCTGCGCGACCAGCTCCGCCTGCCTTACGCGCCTACGGGCGCGCAGAAGCGGTCGATGGGCGAGATCGAGGGCGACATGCGCCAGCCGGTGCCGATGCTCCGCCTGCTCCAGGGCGACGTCGGCTCGGGCAAGACCCTGGTGGCGCTCGAGGCCCTGCTGGTCGCGGTCGAGGCGGGGGCGCAGGGGGCGCTGCTGGCGCCGACCGAGATCCTCGCCCGCCAGCATTTCGAGACGCTGTCGCGCCAGCTTGCGGGCCTGCCCGTCAACGTCGCGATCCTGACCGGCCGCGAGAAGGGCAAGGCGCGCGAATCGACCCTGATGGGCCTTGCCGACGGCTCGATCGACATCCTGGTCGGCACCCATGCTATCTTCCAGGAGGCGGTGAATTACAAACGGCTCGGCCTCGCCGTGGTCGACGAGCAGCATCGCTTCGGCGTCGCCCAGCGGATGATGCTCGCGCAGAAGGCCGAGCGGCCGCCGCACCTGCTGGTGATGACGGCGACGCCGATCCCGCGAACCCTCACTTTGACTCACTATGGCGAGATGGACGTCAGCCGCCTGGACGAGATGCCGCCGGGGCGCCAGCCGGTCGAGACACGGGTGCTGCATGCGGAGCGGCTCCCCGAGGTGGCGGACGCGCTGGCGCGCCATATCGCCCGCGGCGGCCAGGCTTATTGGGTCTGCCCGCTCGTCGAGGAGAGCGAGGCGAACGACCAGGCCGCCGCCGAGGAACGGGCGCGGCTGCTGAAGCTCCGCTTCGGCGACAGGGTCGGCCTCGTCCACGGCCGGATGAAAGGGCCCGAGAAAGACGAGGCGATGGCCGCCTTCCAGCGCGGCGACCTTGCCGTGCTGGTGGCGACGACGGTGATCGAGGTCGGCGTCGACGTGCCCAATGCGACATTGATGATCGTCGAGGGCGCCGACCGGTTCGGCCTCGCCCAGCTCCACCAGCTTCGCGGACGGGTCGGGCGCGGGGAGGGGCATTCGATCTGCCTGCTGCTGCGCGGCGAGATGCTGAGCGAGACGTCGCGGGCGCGGCTGGCGCTGATGCGCGAGACCAATGACGGCTTCCGAATCGCCGAGGAGGATTTGCGGCTGCGCGGCGCGGGCGAGATTTTGGGCACGAAGCAATCGGGCGAGGCGGTGTTCCGGCTCGCCGATGCCGAGCAGATCCAGGCGCTCGCCCAGACAGCCTCGGACGATGCGCGCCTCCTCGTCGACCGTGACGGCGGCCTGCAGGGCGAGCGGGGGCAAGCGGCGCGGGTGCTGCTTTATCTCATGGAACGCGACGCCGCGGTGGAGCTGCTCCGATCGGGCTAGCTTCCTCCCCGGAACGGGGAGGGGGACCAGCCGCAGGCTGGTGGAGGGGGCCCGGAATCTGGCACGAAACAGGTGGATAGAAGCCGTACGGGCGAAAAACCCCCTCCACCGCACTTTTTGCGGTCCCCCTCCCCGTTCCGGGGAGGATATTAGGGTACGAGCAGCCCGTGCTTCTTCTTGCCGGCGGAGATGCGGACGTCGCAGGCGACCGCGATCGGCCGATCCTCGTCCACCCGCTCGCCGTCGACGCGGGCGCCGCCCTGGGCGATCAGCCGCCGCGCCTCGTTCTTCGATCCGACCAGGCCGAGCCCGACCAGCGCATCGACCAGCCCGATCCCTCCCGCCACCCTCAGCGTCGGCAGCGCCTCGCCGGCGGCGCCTTCCTCGAAGGTCTTGCGGGCCGTCTCCGCGGCGGATTCGGCGGCTGCGTCGCCATGGGCGAGGCCGGTCGCCTCGTCGGCCAATATCTTCTTGGCGACGTTGATCTCGCTGCCTTCGAGCATCTCCAGCCTTTCCACCTCGTCGAGCGGCAGGTCGGTGAACAGGCGCAGGAAGCGGCCGACGTCGCGGTCGTCGGTATTTCGCCAATATTGCCAATAATCGTAGGGGCTCAGCATGTCGCCATTGAGCCAGACGGCACCCGCTGCGGTCTTGCCCATCTTGGCGCCGTCGGCGGTGGTGATGAGGGGTGTGGTCACGCCGTAAAGCTGCGTTCCCTCGATCCGGCGGGTCAGCTCGATCCCGTTGACGATATTGCCCCATTGGTCCGAGCCGCCGAGCTGCAGCCGGCAGCCGGTGCGGCGGGAGAGTTGCAGGAAATCGTAGGCCTGCAGGATCATGTAGTTGAATTCGAGGAAGGTGAGCGGCTGCTCGCGCTCGAGCCGCAGCTTGACGCTGTCGAAGGTCAGCATGCGGTTGATCGTGAAATGCGGCCCGACATCGCGAAGGAAGGGGATATAATCGAGCGCGTCGAGCCAATCGGCATTGTTGACCAGGATCGCGTCGGCCGGGCCGTCGCCGAAGCGCAGGAAGCGCTCGAAGCCGCTGCGGATCGAGGCGATGTTGGATGCGATCGTCTGGTCGCTCAGTAGCCTGCGGCTCTCGTCCTTGCCCGAAGGATCGCCGATCCTGGTGGTGCCGCCGCCCATCACGACGATCGGCTTGTGCCCCGCCTGCTGGAGCCGCCGAAGCAGCATGATCGATACGAGATTGCCGACATGGAGCGACGGCGCGGTCGCGTCGAAGCCGATATAGCCGGGCACGATCTGCTCCCGCGCCAGCGCGTCCAGCCCCTCGGGGTCGGTGACCTGGTGGATATAGAAGCGCGCGTCGAGCAGGCGGAGGAGATCGGAACGGAAGCCGGGCATGGCGCGCTGCTTAGCCTTCCCGCAGATGCTGCGAAACCCCATCCCCGCAAGAGCCTTTCCCGTCATCCCCGCGACATTGCGACCCCGCAATGGGATCCAGCTTCCAACGATCGGGCGGTTGGGAAGCCGGACTGGATTGACCTGGCGGTCGTCTTCGGCTCCCCGCTTCCGCGGGAATGACGTAATGGGGGCGGATGGAGAAATGCGTCGAGCAGGAGCTTTGGACACATCCCGCCGAGCCAAGCATGGCCGTGACGCGGATCGACGCGCGCGTCTGTCGCCGAACGGCGACCAGCCTCAGCTTTCTCTATATCGCGCTCGGCCGCATCGAAGGCATCGTCATTCCTCCGCCGGCGCCTCCTTTGCGCGCCGATAATCTGTGGAAAACCACCTGCTTCGAAGCCTTTCTTCAGGCTGAGGGAGAGAATGGCTATCGCGAATTCAACTTCTCCCCGTCGGGCCAATGGGCGGCCTACGAATTCGACGATCACCGGACCGGAATGACCCAGGCAGGCCTGCCCGCGCCGCCCGAAATCGCGCTGATCCTCGCCGACGACCGGCTCGAGCTGCGCGTGACGCTTGCGATCGACCTGCCGCGCGAGCCTTATCGCGTCGGCCTCAGCGCGGTGATCGACGAGAAGGTTGGGATCAAATCCCTGTGGGCGCTGGACCACGCAGGAAGCGTGCCGGATTTCCATCGCGCGGATTGCTTTACGCTCGAACTGCCGCCACCAGATTGAGCCATGAAGTTCGGCATCGACCGCCTGCTCGAAGACCCGTCCCTGCGCGCGCCGCTCGCGGGGAAGCGCCTGGCCCTGGTCGCCCATCCCGCCTCGGTGACGCGCGACCTTGCCCATTCGCTCGATGCGCTCGCCGCCTGCCCCGATCTCCGGCTCAGCGCCGCCTTCGGCCCGCAGCACGGCCTCAGGGGCGACAAGCAGGACAATATGATGGAATCGCCGGATTATGACGATCCGGTCCACCGCATTCCGGTGTTCAGCCTCTATGGCGAGGTGCGTCGGCCGACCGGCCAGTCGATGGGCGTTTTCGACGTGATCCTCGTCGATCTCCAGGATCTCGGCTGCCGCATCTACACCTTCGTGACGACCTTGCTTTACGTGCTGCAGGCCGCCGCCGAGCACGGCAAGAGCGTCTGGGTGCTCGACCGACCCAATCCCGCCGGCCGTCCTGTCGAAGGGCTAAAGCTGCGCCCCGGCTGGGAGAGCTTCGTCGGCGCCGGGCCGATGCCGATGCGCCACGGCCTCACCATGGGCGAGCTCGGCCGCTGGTTCGTCAGCCATTTCGGGCTCGATGTCGATTATCGCGTGATCGAGATGGAGGGTTACGATCCCGATGCGGCACCCGGCTTCGGCTGGCCGCTCGGCGAGCGGATCTGGGTCAATCCGAGCCCCAATGCGCCGAACCTGTGGATGGCGCGGGCTTATGCCGGGACGGTGATGCTCGAAGGGACGACGCTCTCGGAAGGCCGTGGCACGACCCGGCCGCTGGAGCTGTTCGGCGCGCCCGATCTCGATGCGCGCCGCCTCCTCGGCGAGATGCGCGCGCTGGCGCCCGGCTGGATGGAGGGATGCGGCCTGCGCGACTGCTGGTTCGAGCCGACCTTCCACAAGCATGCGGGCATGCTCTGCAACGGCGTCCACATCCACGCCGAGGCGCCGCTCTACGATCATCGCGCGTTCAAGCCGTGGCGGCTGCAGGCGCTTGCCTTCAAGGCGATCCGGCGCCTGTGGCCGGACTACCCGCTCTGGCGCGATTTCCCCTACGAATATGAGTTCGGCAAGCTTGCCATCGACGTGATCAACGGCGGGCCGGGGCTGCGCGAGTGGGTCGACGATCCGGCGGCGGAGCCGGGCGATCTCGATGCGCCGGTCTCGGCCGACGAGCGGGCGTGGCGCGAGGAAAGGCGGCCCTTTCTTCTCTACGGAGGCGCGGCGTGAGCGGCGAGGACGAGGTCGATACCCTGCTTGCGCGCGATCCGAAGAATGTCGACGCGCTGGTCCGCAAGGGCGACTTTCGGACCCATGCCGGAGACGACCGCGCCGCCGTCGCTTTCTACAGCCGAGCGCTGGCGCTCGCCGGGACGATGGGGCCATTGCCGCTTTCGCTGAAGCCGACGATCGAACGCGCGCAAGCCGGAGTCGCGCGGGCGCAGGGCCAGTTCGAGCGCCACCTCGAAGGCGCGCTCGCCGGGGCCGGCTTTCCGGCCGGGCGCCGTCCGCCCCGCTTCCAGGAATCACTCGACCTGATGACCGGCCGCCGCCAGGCGCGGCTCCGGCTCCAGCGGCCGACCTCCTATTATCTCCCCGGCCTGCCGCAGCGCCGTTACTATGAGCGGTCCGAATTTCCCTGGGCAGCCGAGGTCGAGGCGGCCGCGCCGGCGATGCGGGAGGAGCTGGTCGCCGCGCTTGCGCAGGGCGGGGACGGCTTCTCGCCCTATATCGTCACCGATCCCACGCGGCCCCGCACCGATTTCCACGGCCTTACCGACAATCCGGCCTGGAGCACCCTTTATCTCTGGGAGAAAGGCGCGGCGGTCGAGGCGGCGGCGCGGCGCTTCCCGCTTACCTTCGCGGCGGTGAAGGATCTCGACATGCCGCATATCGGCGCTCGGGCGCCGTCGATCCTCTTCTCGCGCCTCCAGGCCGGCGCCCGAATCCCGGCCCATCATGGCGTGATGAACGCGCGGCTGATCTGCCATCTGCCCTTGGTCCTCCCGCCCGGCTGCGGCTTCCGCGTCGGGGGCGAGACGAGGCAATGGCATGAAGGGGAGCTGCTGGTCTTCGACGACACGGTCGAGCACGAAGCCTGGAACGACAGCGACCGCGACCGGATCATCCTGATCTTCGACGTCTGGCGGCCGGAAGTGACGATGGACGAGCGCCGCGCCATCACCGCCATGTTCGCGGCGATCGACGGCTATTCGCGATAGCCCATTTCCCGTCATCCTAGCGCAGGCTGGGATCCCGTCGGGTGAAGAGCGCGGCGTGCTTTTCCAGCTGGACCCCAGCCTTCGCTGGGGTGACGAGATGAAACGAGCTCCAACAAACCCGGCTCGATCGTAGCCCTCAGCCCTTCCGGCTCAGCGCCCGCATTGCCCGGTCCAGCCCTTCGAGCGTCAGCGGATACATGCGGTTCCGCATCAGCTCCTGCAGGATCCGGGTCGAGGCCGAATAATCCCAGTAGCGCTCGGCCGTCGGGTTGAGCCACGCCGCGGCGGGATAGGTATCGATCAGGCGGCGCATCCAGGTCGCGCCGGCTTCCTCGTTATTATGCTCGACCGAGCCGCCGGGATGGCTGATCTCATAGGGGCTCATCGCCGCGTCGCCGACGAAGACCAGCTTGTAATCGTGGCCGAATTTGTGGAGCACATCCCAGGTCGGCGTTCGCTCGGCGTGGCGGCGGCGATTGTCCTTCCACAGGCTCTCATAAGGGCAATTGTGGAAGTAGAAGAATTCCAGGTTCTTGAACTCGCCGGTCGCGGCCGAGAACAATTCCTCGCAGAGCCGGATGTGCGGGTCCATCGATCCGCCGACGTCGAGCAGGAGCAGCAACTTGACCGCATTGTGCCGCTCGGGCCGCATGCTGATGTCGAGCCAGCCCTTGCGAGCGGTGCCGTCGATCGTGCCGTCCAGGTCGAGCTCGTCGGCAGCGCCCTCGCGGGCGAAGCGGCGCAGGCGGCGGAGCGCGACCTTGATGTTGCGGGTGCCGAGCTCGACCTGGTTGTCGAGGTTCCGGAACTCGCGTCTGTCCCAGACCTTGATCGCGCTCCGGCTGCGGCCCCCTTCCTGGCCGATCCGAACGCCTTCGGGATTGTAGCCGTACGCGCCGAAAGGCGAGGTGCCGGCGGTGCCGATCCATTTGGAGCCCCCCTGGTGCCGCTCTTTCTGCTCCTCGAGCCTTTGCTTCAGCGCCGCCATGATCTCGTCCCACGAGCCGAGCGCCTTTATCTCCGCCATCTGCTCGGGCGTCAGGTAGAGCTCGGCGATCCTTCGCAGCCATTCCTCGGGGATCGGCGCCGCCCCGGTGCCGTAATCCGCTTCCAGCCCCTTGAAGACCTTGCCGAAGACGAGGTCGAACCGGTCGAGCAGCCCTTCGTCCTTCACGAAGGTCGCGCGGGCGAGCCAGTAGAATTCCTCCGGCCGCGCCGTGACGATGTCCGCATCGAGCGCCTCCAGCAGGACGAGATGCTCCTTCATCGAGGCGGGAATGCCGGCGGCGCGAAGCGCGTCCACGAAGGAGAAGAACATGATGCGGCGCTCTACGCGCTCGCTGGACCGCGCTCAACCGGGCCGGGCTCGAGCGCCGAGAAGCGCCAGCCGAGCCGCCCTCGGCCTGCCGGGCCGGCTCCGGTGGTTAACCGCGTTTCAACCTGTTGGGGCTAGCTGTTCGCGCGGAAGTAAGAGGAGTGGGGACGCGTGGCGGGTACGGCGCTGGAGAAGACGGACGGGCAGGCGATCAACATCGTCGCGCGCAATTGCGGGTCGCTGGCGATCGAATGCAGCGACGTTTCCGGCTATGTCGCCGGGGTTTCCGAACGAATCTCATCGCACCTGCGCACGCTCGACACGCTCGAGGAAGTCACCAGCCGCCTCCTCTTCGACCAGGCGCGGGTCGCCGAATCGACCGACGAGGCGCGGATCCTCGCCGAGCAGGCGCGCGAGAAGCTTGGCGAGGGCAGGGCGGCGATCGAGGACACGATCTCGATTTTCTCCGGCCTCACCGACCTCGTCGTCCAGTTGGGCGAGCGCATGGCCGGCTTCGCCGAAGCGATGAGCCGGGTCCAGAACGTCTCCTCGGCGATCGAGAATATCGCCCACAAGACCAACATGCTCGCCCTCAACGCGACGATCGAGGCGGCGCGCGCCGGAGAAGCGGGCCGATCCTTCGCCGTCGTCGCCGCCGAGGTGAAGAAGCTCGCCCACGAGACCCGCTCGGCGACCAGCGAGATCGCCGGCACCATCGCCTCGCTCACCCACGAGGCGAGCGCCGTCACCTCCGAGATCGAGAGCGGCGTCGAGCGCAGCCGGGTCGCCCAGGGCGGCTTCGCAACCATCACCGATCGGGTGCGCGACGTCGCCGAGATCGTCGCCATGGTCGATCGCCAGACCGACGGCATCGCCCAGTCGACCAGCCATATCCAGCAGAGCGTCGACAGCGTGAAGCACGGCCTCACCGCCTTCGCCTCCGACGCGCGCGCCAATGGCGGCGCCCTGGTCGAGGTGCATACGCGGCTCGGCAAGCTGGAAACGCTCTCCAACGACATGCTCGACCGGCTTGCGAGCTGCGGCGTCCGGATCGACGACACGCCCTATATCGAATTCGCCAAGAAGGGCATGCGCGAGATCCGCAATACGATCGAGGACGGCATCGCCCGCGGCGAAACCGATACGGACTCGATCTTCGACACCGATTATGTGCCGATGCCGGGCACCAATCCGCAGCAATATGAAACCCGCTTCTGCATCTTCGCCGACATCCATATCCGTCCTTTGCTCGACAGGATGATGAAGCAGGAGGCGCGGCTGATCGCCTGCGCGATAACCGACATCAACGGCTATCTGCCGACCCACATCTCCGAGCGTTCGCAGCCGCAGGGGCCGGACCCCAAATGGAATGCCGAGCATTGCCGCAACCGCCGCAACTTCATCGACGACGTCACCCGCCGCGCCATCGCCAGCGAGAAGGAAGCAATGCTCGCCACCTATGGCATGGACCTTGGCGAGGGCCGCTACCTGGCGGTCAAGAACGTCTTCGTGCCGCTCTTCATCAAGGGCCGCCGCTGGGGCAATTTCGAGGTCGCCTATCGCGACGAGGTGACCGGCGGCTGAGCGGATGCCGCCTTTTGGCCCTCGGCCGGTGCGGTTTGCGGCAGCGTGATCTCGACTCCGTGACCGGGGCGGAACTTCGCCGGTATGTGGATTCGCCCGCCTTCCCGATCGGTCCCGTCGAGGATTGCGGCGAGCTGCGCGTCCGAGGGAATCGAATCGTAGGTGCCGAGCACATCGGTCTCGGCCAGATCGTGGAAGAGGAGGACGTATCCGCCGAGCTTCGGCGCATGGTCGACCTCCAGGATTCGCCCTGAATCGCTGAGCAGGACGAGCCGCACCGACCGGCCGTCGACCGAGATCGGATCGCCGTCGGCGGCGCGCAGGAGCGTATAGCTCCGATCCTTCACCTTCAGCCTGGCGCGGCAAAGCTCGATCGGGACCCGCGACGGCAGGACGGTCGGATTGCCATTGCCGTCTTTCGCCGCCGCGCCGCCGCCGTCGAACGTCGCGAGCACGCCCTTGGCGGCGATCGCGGCGTCCCGGGGGTCGGGCACGATCCTGGCCGGCGGCTGATCACCGGCGGCGGCGCAATCCGTCAGGGTCAGGCGCGGCTCGATCCGCACCGGTTCGGATTGGCCGAACCGGATATGGTCGAGCAGCGCCTGCGTGGCCGCATCGACATCGGCCTTGCGCGCCTCGGGCCCCGAGACCCGGATGGTGACGATCCAGCGTCCCACCTTCAGGAAGGCGGCATCCGACGCCAGATTGCCCTTGTAATGGATATAGGAGGTGCGGACGGCGGCGCCGTTCACCGCGCCGGCGGGGCCGAGGTCGATATCGCCGCCCGTGGCCGTGGGAGACTGGTCCCGGATCGCCCAATCCTGCGCGATCGCCGCGATCCCGGCATGGGGAAGCCCCGGATAGTAAATGTAGACCGTCGCCCACACCCCCTGGTTCGACGAATGATATTCGATCGCATTGTCGATATTCTCGCCGGCATGACTGGCCTCGTCATGCTTGGTCGCGGTCAGAATTCCGGCCTTCAGAGGGAAGGCGATCGGAACCGGTCTGAACAGGATATCGTCCGTCCCCACCAGCCAGATTTGATCGGGCGCGGGCGGTGCCGGCGCCGGGCGATTTGCGGCCTTGTCGGCCGGCGGCGCTGCCGGCGCCTGCGCCAGGCACACACCGCCCATCGCGGCGCCGCAAATTGCCGCGGCAGCAACAAGATGGATGCTTCGCATCGGACAACCCCCACATATTTCGCCCCCCCGACAACATTGCACGAGGAGGTCGGGCGCGCAACGCGAGCGCCGCACGACTGGATTTCAGCAACTTGGGTCCAGCGGCCGGAGCTCTTGTTGCTTGGGAGCGGCTCGGTGATCGGCCGATCAATTTTGCAAGTCTCTGTGATGATTTAGATGGTTGATTTGTTGTTAATCAAAGTTAATGCAAGGTTGCACTAATAAAACGTAAGAACAGTTGATATTTCTTGAGCTGATCTTGGAACAAATATTGTGGCCGGGTGTTGCAGCCCGTACAAACCTTTGACAGGGGCGGCGGTGCAGGCCTTCAGCGATCTATCCGGCGGGAACGGCGTTCATGCGAGCGAGGTCATCGCGGCGGGCAATCGTCTTCGCACGCAAGCGGACGAGGCCGGGGCGGAGGCGCCGGAGCGACGCCGCGGACGTCGCATCCGCACCGTCTTCCGCATCGCCAGGGTGGCGCGCGACCATGTCGTCAGCCTCTGGCGGGTCCGCAACATCTCCGATTTCGGAATGGCGCTGCTGACCCATGCGAAGCCCGCCTTGGGCGAGCGGCTGACCGTGATGCTCTCCGACCATGTCACGGTCGACGCGCATGTCGTCTGGGCGAACGGGGAGGGGTGCGGAATCGCCTTCGAGGCGCCGATCGACAGCGCCGCGACCCTGACCGCGCTCGTGCAGGAGCAGAGGGAGCCGCATTATCGGCCGCCGCGGATCGAGGCCCATATTCCGGCCTGCATCGACGGCGAGAACGGCGTCCATCCGGTCATCGTCAGCGACGTCTCGCAGCACGGCATCGGATTCCGCCACGCCGCCTCGCTCGAGCCGGGCCTGCGGGTGCGGGTGCAGTTCGATACGGGCGTGGAGCGGCGCGGGATCGTCCGCTGGGTGCAGGCGCAGCGGGCGGGCGTGGAATTGTTCGATCCGCTCTCCTGCGAGGAGCTGGAGACGATCCTCGCCGCCTGAGCCGAGGTCGTCCGAGAGCCTGATCCGTCAGCCCGGGCGCCGCGCCATGAAGGCGAGCCGTTCGAACAGCATCACGTCAGCCTCGTTCTTGAGCAGGGCGCCGTGGAGGGGCGGGATCGCCTTGGCCGGATCGCGCGACTGCAGCACGTCCAGCGGCAGATCCTCGTGGAGGAGCAATTTCAGCCAGTCGATCAGCTCGCTGGTCGACGGCTTCTTCTTGAGGCCGGGCACGTCGCGGACCTGATAGAAGATGTCCATGGCCTTCTGGACGAGGCGGGTCTCGATGCCCGGGAAATGGACGTCGACGATCCTGCGCATCGTCTCGCGGTCGGGGAACTTGATGTAATGGAAGAAGCAGCGGCGCAGGAACGCGTCGGGCAGCTCCTTCTCGTTGTTCGAGGTGATGACGACGATCGGCCGCTCGCTCGCCCGGATCGTCTCGCGCGTCTCGTAGACGTGGAACTCCATCCGATCGAGCTCCTGGAGGAGGTCGTTGGGGAATTCGATGTCGGCCTTGTCGATCTCGTCGATGAGGAGGACGGGAAGGTCGGGGCTGGTGAACGCCTCCCAGAGCTTGCCGCGCTTGATGTAATTGGCGATGTCGTGGACGCGCGGGTCGCCGAGCTGGCCGTCGCGAAGCCGCGCGACCGCGTCATATTCGTAGAGGCCCTGATGCGCCCGGGTCGTCGACTTGACGTGCCATTCGATCAAAGGCGCGCCGATCGCGCCGGCGATCTCATGGGCAAGGATCGTCTTGCCCGTCCCCGGCTCGCCCTTGACGAGGAGCGGACGGCGAAGGGTGACGGCGGCATTGACCGCGACCTTCAGATCGTCGGTCGCGACATAGGATGGGGTGCCTTCGAAGCGCATCTCGGCCTTTTACGTTTACGTTAACGGCGGCGATAGGCGACGGGCCTTTGCTTCGCAAGCGGTGGGGAAATCAGGGTCCGGACCCTAGCCGGCGCGGGCGGCGGCGCGGCTTTCGAGCAGGTCCCAGAGGCCGTAATGCTGGACGAGCACCTGGTCGGCGCCGAACAGCAGGGCGCGTTGTGGGGCGCCGCCGGGGGCGAAGCCGTCCGCGACCGCCTCGATCCGGCCCGCATCGGCGAGCGTGTAGAAAGGCGCCTCGATCCCGTAGCGCAGAGCGGCGCCGTCGAGGGCGGAGCGGATCGCCGCCCAGTCGAGAACGACCGCCATCGCCGCGCCGAGCGCGCATCCTGCCCGCTCCGACTGGGCGAGCATCTCGATCGCGTGGCGCTGGGACAGGACGGCGGAATCGCTCGCCGAGCCGCCCGGGGTTCCGGGGACCGGGCCCGCGGCGACCGCGAGCCTGGCGAGATAGGCGCGTTCGCCGGCGAAGGAATAAGCCGCCTCGGCCAGCCAGGCGTGGGGGCCAGCCTCGGTGATTCGCGACGCCGCATGATCGACGATGCCGGGATAGCGGCCGTGGAGGATGCAGAGGAAGTGGAGGAGGTCGGCGAAATTGCGGGCCGAATCGGCATCGCGAAGCAGGGAGTCGCTGCGGCTCCAGCCATGGGCGGCGCTGCCCCGCTCCGCGACGGCACCGACGAGGAGCGCGCCGGTGCGCACATCCTTCGCCGTCCCGAGCGATGCTGTCGCCATCCGGAAGCCTCCCGCCACGCTGCCCATGCAGCGGCTCTAAGCTGCTTCCCCTATATCAATGCCGTAAAGACGTGGTTTATGCGGCGTTAGGGAGAGGGAAAGGTGACGGAGTGGCCGCACGAAATCGGGCGGCCACTCCGTCATTCCCGCGAAAGCGGGAATCCAGAGCAGCCTTCGCGACAGGCCCAGCGTCCTTGGATGTGCGTTAGTGCCGCTGGATTCCCGCTTTCGCGGGAATGACGGAGAAGAGGGGCCTTACTGGTCGAGGAACGACCGCATCTTGCGGCTGCGCGACGGATGCTTGAGCTTCCGCAGCGCCTTGGCCTCGATCTGGCGGATGCGTTCGCGGGTGACGCTGAACTGCTGGCCGACCTCCTCGAGCGTGTGATCGGTGTTCATGCCGATGCCGAAGCGCATGCGAAGCACGCGTTCCTCGCGCGGGGTCAGGCTGGCGAGGACGCGGGTCACCGTTTCCTTGAGGTTGGCCTGGATCGCGGCGTCGACCGGGATCACCGCATTCTTGTCCTCGATGAAGTCGCCGAGGTGCGAATCCTCCTCGTCGCCGATCGGGGTCTCGAGGCTGATCGGCTCCTTGGCGATCTTCATCACCTTGCGGACCTTCTCCAGCGGCATCGAAAGCCGCTCGGCCAGTTCCTCCGGCGTCGGCTCGCGGCCGATCTCGTGCAGGATCTGGCGCGAGGTGCGGACGAGCTTGTTGATCGTCTCGATCATGTGGACCGGGATGCGGATGGTGCGCGCCTGGTCGGCGATCGAGCGGGTGATCGCCTGCCTTATCCACCAGGTCGCATAGGTGCTGAACTTGTAGCCGCGGCGGTACTCGAACTTGTCGACCGCCTTCATCAGGCCGATATTGCCCTCCTGGATGAGATCCAGGAACTGCAGCCCGCGATTGGTGTATTTCTTGGCGATCGAGATGACGAGCCGAAGGTTCGCCTCGACCATCTCCTTCTTGGCGATGCGCGCCTCGCGCTCGCCTTTCTGGACCTGGTTCACGATCCGCCGGAACTCGGCGAGGCTCATTCCGGTCGCCTGCGAGATTTCGGAAATCTCGGCGCGGATGCGGTCGATCGCGCCGGCTTCCTGGGTGCAGAAGGCGTTCCATTTCTTGTCGGTGTTGCAGACGCGCTCGGCCCAGCCTTCGTCCAGCTCGTGGCCCATATAGGAATCGAGGAAGGACCGGCGCGGCACCTTGTGGCGCTCGGCGAGGCGCAGCATCTGGCCGCCCAGGGCGGTCAGGCGGCGATTGTAGCTGTAGAGCTGGTCGACCAGATATTCGATCTTCTGGTTGTGGAACTGGACGCTCTCGACCTCGGCGGTGAGCTGCTCGCGGAGCGACTGATATTTGTTCTCGTCGGTCCGGGCGAATTCGCGGCCGCCGCTCATCGCCTCCATCCGCGTGCCCTGGATCTTCGCGAACTTCTTGTAGAGGTCGGTGATTCGGGCGAAGCGCTCGAGCGCCTGCGGCTTCAGCGTCTCCTCCATCTGGGCGAGCGAGAGGGTGTTGTCCTCGTCATCCTCCTCGAACTGGGGGCGCGCGCGCCGTTCGACGAGGTTGCCGTCCTCATCCTCTTCCTCGGCCGGCGCTTCCTCGACCTCTTCCTCCTCCTTGTAGGAGGGGCCTGCGGTCTTCTCGCTGATCTCGCCTTCGGCGCCTTCCTCCTCGCCCTCCACCTGCTCGGGGGTCGGGCCCTTGGACAGCATCGCGTCGAGATCGAGGATCTCGCGAAGCTGCATGTCGCCATTGTTGAGCGCGTTCGACCAGTTGATGATCGCGTTGAAGGTGATCGGGCTCTCGCACAGGCCCCAGATCATCGTGTCGCGGCCGGCCTCGATCCGCTTGGCGATGGCGATCTCGCCCTCGCGCGAGAGCAGTTCGACCGCGCCCATCTCGCGAAGATACATGCGGACGGGATCGTCGGTGCGGTCGACCGTCTCCTTCTTCTTCTCGATGACGTAGCGCTCGCCCTCGCCGCTGTCGGAATCGTCCTCGGCGGCGGTATCGATCTCGGGCTGCGCACCGTCCTCCTCGTCGGCCTCCTCGGTCTCGACGACGTTGATTCCCATCTCGCTGAGCGAGGACATGATATCCTCGATCTGCTCGTTCTGGTCCTGCGGCAGCGCCTCGTTCAGCTCGTCATAGGTGATGTAGCCGCGCTTGCGGGCACGGGCGATCAGCTTCTTGACCGAGGCCTCGTTGAGATCGATCAGCGGCGCGTCGCCGCCTTCCTGCTTGTCGTCCGCCTCGACCGCCATGTTCGTCTTCGCCATTGAACGCCTTTTAAAAACCGGTGCCCCGTCAGCCCTCGCCCTCGATCAGGGAAGCGAGCCGTCTCTCCGCCTCGTCGCGAGTCTCCCTCAGCCTTTGCTGCTCCCGGAACGCCGCCTCGTCGCCTATTTCCTTCAGCCGCGCGGTCGCCGCTTCAAGCGCCCGCGTCAGCCCCGGCTGCGCCGCCAATGTGTCGATGACCAGAACGAGGTCGCGAGAAGCGCGTTCCGGATCGGCGTCGCGGCGGGTGAAGGAAAAGGCCAGACCTCGCTCCAGGCGCAGCTTCTCGGCAAGAGAGGCGACGCCAGCGGAAGCCAATATGGTATGAAGCCGCTCCGGATCAAGCGCGCCGTGCGCGAGGGCCGCTTCGAGCAGGGTTTCCCGGAGTCGTTTCAGCCCCTTGTCGGTCACCGGAAGATCGTTGATCGCCTCGCCATGGGCGGCGATCAGCTCCGGAAAGCGGAGCAGCCCGGCAAGGACGGCGCGCGCCGTCTGGGCCGAGAGCCCGCCGCGGCCGACCGCTTTGGCCTGGGGCGATGCGGGGCGCGGCGGTTGCCAGCGGCCCTTGAGCGGTGCCGCCGTCCAGGGCCGCTGCTGCGGGCGGGTCAGCGCGTTGAAGCGGGCGAGGAGGTCGGCGCGATACTGGTCGCGCACGTCCGGGTCCGAAATGGCCGACACATGGTCGAGCAGCCGGCGCCTCAGCCCCGCGCGCTGCTCAGGCGTTGCCAGCGGCTCGGCCGCCGCCTCGTGGCGCCAGAGGCGCTCGACCAAAGGCTCGGGCGTTTCGAGCAGGGTCTCGATCGCCTCGCGGCCGCCGGCGCGGATGAGGTCGTCCGGGTCCTTGCCTTCGGGCAGGGTGACGAAGCCGAGCGAGCGGCCCGGGCCGACCGCCGGCAGCGCCCGGATCGCGGCGCGGATTCCTGCTTTCTGCCCCGCCGCATCGCCATCGAAGCAGAGGATCGGGCAGGGGGAGAGGCGCCAGAGCAGGCCGAGCTGCGCCTCGGTCAGCGCCGTGCCGAGCGGCGCCACCGCTTCGCCGATCCCGGCCTGGTCGAGCGCGATCACGTCCATCTGACCTTCGACGACGATCGCCCGCTTCGCGTTCCGGCTTGCCGGCGCCGCCTTGTCGAGGTTGAACAGGCTGCGGCCCTTGTCGAAGAGCGGCGTGTCGGGGGAGTTGAGATATTTCGCCTGTCCTGAGCCTGTCGAAGGGGGCTCTCCGGCGCCGATGATCCGACCGCTGAAGCCGATGATCCGGCCCCTCTGATCGCGGATCGGGAACATGAGCCGGCCGCGGAAACGGTCATAGGGCTCGCGCGCCGTTCCGGGCGACGACGAAGAATCCTCGGGCGCGATCAGCAGGCCCGCCTCGACCAGTTTCTCGTTGCCGATCGCCTTGAGCGCCGAGCGGAGCTTGCTCCGCCCGTCGGGCGCATAGCCGAAGCCGAAACGCTTGCGGGTCGCGTCAGAGATGCCGCGCGCCTGGAGATAGGCCCGTGCCTCGGCGCCCTCGATCCCGCCCAATTGCTCCTCGTAAAAATGCTGGGCCGCCGCCATGACGTCATAGAGGCCGGCGGCGCGCTCGGCCTTCTGCTGGGCGCGCGGATCGGGCGCCGGCACCTCCATCCCCGCCGCGTCGGCAAGCTCCTTCACCGCCTCCATGAACGGCAAGCCGCGGGCGTCGGTCAGCCAGCGGATCGCATCGCCATGGGCGCCGCAGCCGAAGCAATGGTAGAAGCCCTTCTCGTCATTGACGTAGAAGCTCGGCGTCTTCTCCTTGTGGAACGGGCAGGGAGCCTTCCATTCCCGCCCCGCGCGCTGGAGCTTCAGGGTCCGGCCGACGAGCGTCGAGAGCGCGGTGCGGGCGCGGAGCTCGTCGAGAAAGGCGGGGGAGAGGCTCATGATTTGGCGCCGGCGTCAACGTCGCGCCCTTCGACTTTGCTCGGGACGAGCGAGTCTGAGTTGGGCTGTGCCGCATGCAGGTCCCCCACCTCGCTCGTCCTGAGCCCTTCGGAGCCGCCTGCGGCGCCTCTCAGGATGAACTTCGGCCGTTTGGCCGAAGTCGAAGGGCGCTCGTGAGGCGGTCGTGCAAGATACCCAATGCGCTCCCAATCGCCCGCGATCAGTGCTTCCTTCTTGGCGCGGGACCAGTTCTTCACCCGCCGCTCGAACGCGAAAACCTCGTCGCGTGTGTCGGCCCAGTCGCACCAGACCAGCTCGACCGGCCTTCTCCGCCGGGTCCAATCCGCCGCCAGGCCTTGTTCATGCTCCCACAGGCGCTTCTGGAGATCGTCGGTATGGCCGACATAATAAGACCCGTCCCGGCAGCGGAGAATGTAGACCCAGAATTGCATCGATGCCGTGCGGACGCCCCTCGACTTCGCTCGGGACGAGCGAATTTTATTATTCTCGCACCGGGTCGGAAGGGGGGCAAGGGCGTGCCTACCCCAGCCGCGCCTTTACCAGCCCACTCGCCTTGCCCATGTCGAGCTGCCCGGCATGGCGTTCCTTCAGTACGGCCATCACCCGGCCCATATCTTTCACGGAGCTTGCGCCGGTCTCCGCCACGATCGCGTCGATCGCGGCTTTGGTCTCGTCCTCGCTCATCTGGGCTGGGAGGAAGCTTTCGATCACCGCCACTTCGGCTTTTTCCGCATCGGCCAGCTCCTGGCGGCCCCCCTGCTCGTAGAGGGCGATCGATTCGCGGCGCTGCTTGATCATCTTCTGCAGCACCTCGGTCACCACGACATCGTCGTCGGCGGCGGCGGTGGCAATGCGAAGCTCGATGTCGCGATTCTTGATCGCCGACTGGATCAGGCGGATGGCGGCGGTGCGCGCCTTGTCGCCGGCCTTCATCGAGCTGACCAGGGCGGCCTTGATGTCGTCGCGAATCATCCCAAATCCCTCTTGCGGCGGGGCGGAAGGAACCGGATCTAGCCGCGCGCGCCCCACTTTAATAGATTGACGCTGACGGCACCGCGCCCTAGCGGTCGAGCCTTAGCGACATCGCCGAACCCTTGCAGGAGTCCCGCCCCAATGGCCGACGCCAAAGCCACGCCTGCGCCGAACAAGGCGACGGGCGTTCTGGTTCTGGCGGACGGGACGATCGTCTGGGGCCGCGGCTTCGGAGCCGAGGGCGAGGCGGTCGGGGAGGTCTGCTTCAACACCGCGATGACCGGCTACCAGGAGGTGATGACCGATCCCTCCTACGCCTCGCAGATCATCGCCTTCACCTTCCCCCATATCGGCAATGTCGGCGCCAATCATGAGGATCTGGAGGCGGACAATCCCTGGGCGCTCGGCTGCGTGGTGCGCGACGACGTCACCCGTGCGAGCAGCTTCCGCGCGGCCCTGGGCTTCGACGACTGGATGCGCTCGAACGGCCGCATCGGCCTCGCCGGCGTCGATACGCGGGCGCTGACCCGCAAGATCCGGATCGACGGGGCTCCGAACGGCGTCATCGCGCACCATGCGGACGGCACGTTCGATATCGACGCACTGCTGGAGAAGGCGCGCGCCTGGCCCGGGCTGGAGGGGATGGATCTCGCCAAGGAAGTGTCGTGCCGCCAGATGCACCGCTGGACCGGCGGCCGCTGGCGGCTCGGCGAAGGCTATGGGCCGGGGGAGGGGGGCGAGGCGGCGCCGCACGTCGTCGCCATCGATTACGGCTCCAAGCGCAACATCTTCCGCAACCTCGCCGATGCCGGCGCGCGGGTGACCGTGCTCCCCGCCACCGCCGGCTTCGAGGAGGTGATGGCGCACGAGCCCGACGGCATCTTCCTCTCCAACGGCCCCGGCGATCCGGCGGCGACCGGCGCTTATGCCGTGCCGGTGATCCAGAGGCTGCTGGAAACGGGCAAGCCGCTTTTCGGCATCTGCCTCGGCCACCAATTGCTCGGCCTCGCCGTCGGCGGCCGGACGGTGAAGATGCACCAGGGGCATCGCGGCGCCAACCATCCGGTGAAGCGACTCTCCGACGGCCGTGTCGAGATCACCAGCATGAACCACGGCTTCGCCGTCGAGAAGGAAAGCCTGCCGGCGAACGTGCGCGAGACCCATGTCAGCCTGTTCGACGGCAGCAATTGCGGCATCGAGCTGACCGACCGGCCTGCGTTCAGCGTCCAATATCACCCGGAGGCAAGCCCCGGGCCGCAGGACAGCGTCTATCTGTTCGAGAAATTCGTCGGCCAATTGGGCGGTCGCAATGGCGTGTGAGGTTCGCGCCCGTTGGGCACGGCTCGGCTTGATGTTGCCGCTCGCTCTTTCAGCCTGCGCGACTGCGCAGATGCACCCGCCCGAGGAGCTTTCCGCCGTCGGCCGTGCCTGCGGGGCGGCGGAAGGAGAGGTGATCCAGGATTCCGAGGAGAAGAGGATCCTCTTTCTTTATGCCATTCATCCGCCACAGGCCGAGGTTCACTGCCTCGCCTTATGGGCGCGGCGCCATCACCTGCATCTCGCTTATGTCGACGCCGTGAATTTCCAGGGACAGTGATGGAGAAGCTTGTTCACAGAACCGGCGCTCCTGCTCCCCCTCCCCGGCGGGGATTGGAAGGTGTGGGCTGCCCCGCAGCCCACAGCCGTATCCGGGGGATGCGGCGACCTTCCAATGGTTGGGGTGAGGGGGCTCGGCGGTTGGGATTGCTCTCTCCCGCCGTACGCCCCCACCCAACCCTCCCCCGCACGGAGGAGGGCTTATGCCGAGGCAATGCCCAGCTCATGGACGATTGTCTCCAGAACTCCATCCAGATTGCTCGTCACGTCGTTGTTCCAGAAGCGAATGACGCGATAGCCATGCGCTTCGATGATGCGGGTGCGCTCGGCATCCGCCTCAATCTGGCCGGCGTGTTGGCCGCCATCGAGCTCGACGACCGGCTTAGCGCTTCGGCAGGCGAAGTCGGCAATCGCATCGCCGATCTGGAACTGGGCGACGAATTTGTGACCTTCCAACTGCCGGCCGCGCAGGCGCGACCAAAGCAGCCTTTCAACGTCCGTCATGTTCCGCCGCAGCTTGCGAGCGACCGGCGTCAGCTTCTTTCTACCCAACGCCGTACCCCCTCACCCAACCCTCTCCCCGCCGGGGAGAGGGCTTACACCATCGGATCTCATGCCTAAACGCACCGATATTTCCTCAATCCTCGTCATCGGCGCAGGGCCCATCGTCATCGGTCAGGCCTGCGAGTTCGATTATTCGGGCACCCAGGCGATCAAGGCGCTGAAGGAGGAGGGCTATCGGATCGTCCTGGTCAATTCGAACCCGGCGACGATCATGACCGACCCCGAGTTGGCGGACGCCACCTATGTCGAGCCGATCACGCCCGAATTCGTCGCGCGGATCATCGCCAGGGAACGGCCCGACGCGGTGCTTCCGACCATGGGCGGGCAGACGGCGCTCAACACCGCGCTCGCGCTCTTCAAGGACGGAACGCTCGCCAAATATGGCGTCAGGATGATCGGCGCCGATGCCGAGGCGATCGAGAAGGCCGAGGACCGGCTGAAATTCCGCGAGGCGATGGACAAGATCGGCCTCGAAAGTCCGCGCTCGCAAATTGCCCACAGCCTTGAGGAGGCGACGGCGGCGCTCGACCAGGTCGGCCTTCCGGCGATCATCCGGCCCAGCTTCACCCTCGGCGGCACCGGCGGCGGCGTCGCCTATAATCGCGAGGAGTTCGTCGAGATCGTCACCGGCGGCCTCGACGCCAGCCCGACCACCGAGGTCCTGATCGAGGAATCGGTGCTCGGCTGGAAGGAATATGAGATGGAGGTCGTCCGCGACCGCAACGACAATGCCATCATCATCTGCGGAATCGAGAATGTCGATCCGATGGGCATCCATACCGGCGATTCGATCACCGTCGCGCCGGCGCTGACGCTGACCGACAAGGAATATCAGGTGATGCGCAATGCGAGCATCGCCTGCCTGCGCGAAATCGGCGTCGAAACAGGCGGTTCCAACGTCCAGTTCGCGGTCAATCCGAAGGACGGGCGGCTCGTCGTCATCGAGATGAACCCGCGGGTCAGCCGCTCCTCGGCGCTTGCGTCCAAGGCGACCGGATTCCCGATCGCCAAGGTCGCGGCCAAGCTTGCCGTCGGCTACACGCTCGACGAGATCCAGAACGACATTACCGGCGCGACCCCGGCCAGCTTCGAGCCGACGATCGACTATGTCGTGACCAAGATCCCCCGCTTCACCTTCGAGAAGTTCAAGGGCGCCGAGCCGCTGCTTTCGACCGCGATGAAGTCGGTCGGCGAGGTGATGGCGATCGGCCGGAGCTTCCACGAGAGCCTGCAGAAGGCGCTTCGCGGGCTGGAGACCGGACTCACCGGGCTCGACGGCGTCAAAGTCCTCTACGGCGCGCCGCGCGGCGAGATCGAGGCGGCATTGGCGCGGCCGACGCCCGACCGGCTGCTCGTCGCCGCCCAGGCCCTTCGCGAGGGTTTCAGCGTCGCCGAGATCAACGCCATCACCCATTACGACCCCTGGTTCCTCGACCGGCTCCAGGAGATCGTCGAGGCGGAGGAAGAGGTCTGCCGCGACGGCCTGCCGACGGAGGCGGAGGGATTGCGGCGGCTCAAGGCGATGGGCTTTTCCGACAAGAGGCTCGCCGAGCTGGCGGTGCGCTCCGCCAATCTGCGCGACCGGGTGCTCGGCAAGGTCGCGGCGCGCTCGCACGGCCTCATCCACGACACGGTCAAGGCGCTTGCCGGCGCGACCCGGGAGGCGGAGGTGCGGGCGCTCCGCCACAAGCTTGGCGTCCGTCCCGTCTTCAAGCGGATCGACACCTGCGCCGCCGAGTTCGAGGCCAGGACGCCCTACATGTATTCGACCTATGAGGCACCGAGCTTCGGCGAGCCGGAGGACGAGAGCCAGCCGTCCGACCGGCGCAAGATCGTCATCCTCGGCGGCGGGCCGAACCGGATCGGGCAGGGGATCGAGTTCGATTATTGCTGCTGCCACGCCTGCTACGCACTCGACGAAGCGGGCTTCGAGACGATCATGGTCAATTGCAATCCGGAGACCGTCTCGACCGATTACGACACGTCCGACCGCCTCTATTTCGAGCCTTTGACCGTCGAGGACGTTCTCGAGATCCTCCATGTCGAGCGGCAGAAAGGCGAATTGGTCGGAGTCATCGTCCAGTTCGGCGGCCAGACGCCGCTCAAGCTCGCCGCCGCGCTTGAGAAGGAGGGAATCCCGATCCTCGGCACCTCGCCCGACGCGATCGACCTTGCCGAGGATCGCGAGCGTTTCGCCGCCCTCGTCAACAAGCTCGGGCTCAGGCAGCCCGAGAACGGCATCGCCCGCAGCAGAGAGGAGGCGATCGCGGTCGCCGAGCGGATCGGCTATCCGGTCCTGACCCGGCCCTCCTACGTGCTCGGCGGCCGGGCGATGGAGATTGTCGACGGCCCCGCCCAGCTCGACGATTATATCGTCACCGCGGTCCAGGTCTCGGGCGACAGCCCCGTCCTCATCGACCAATATCTGCGCGACGCGATCGAGGTCGACGTCGATGCGATTTCCGACGGCGAGGACGTCGTCATCGCCGGCGTCATGCAGCATATCGAGGAAGCGGGCGTCCATTCGGGCGACAGCGCCTGCTCGATCCCGCCCTACAGCCTCGAGCCCTCGATCGTCGAGGAGATCGAGCGGCAGGCGCGGGCGCTGGCCCTGGCGCTCGGCGTCAGGGGCCTGATGAACGTCCAGTTCGCGGTCAAGGAGGGCGTCGTCTATCTGATCGAGGTCAACCCACGCGCCAGCCGCACCGTGCCATTCGTCGCCAAGGCGATCGGCACCCCGGTCGCCAAGATCGCCGCCCGCGTGATGGCCGGCGAGCCCCTGATCAAGTTCCTGCCCATCCACCGCGACATCCCCCATGTCGCGGTCAAGGAGGCGGTCTTCCCCTTCGCGCGCTTCCCCGGCGTCGACCCCGTCCTCTCACCCGAGATGAAGTCGACGGGAGAAGTGATCGGGATCGACCGGGATTTCGCCAAGGCCTTCCTCAAGTCCCAGCTCGCCGCCGGCGTCTTCCCGCCGACCGAGGGCACCTTGTTCGTGTCGGTCAAGGACAGCGACAAGCCCTTGATCGTCCCGCCGGTCCGCGCGCTCTGCGAGATGGGCTTCGGGGTCGTCGCCACCGGCGGAACCGCCGATTATCTCGCCGCCGAGGGGATCGCGGTCGAGCGGGTCAACAAGGTCGCCCAGGGCCGCCCCCACATCGTCGACAAGATCAAGGACGGCGGCATCGACATCATCTTCAACACGACCGAAGGCTGGCAGAGCCACCGCGACAGCGCCTCGATCCGCGCCTCGGCGGTCATGGGGAAAATTCCTTATTTCACCACCGCCGCCTCCAGCGCCGCGGTCACGCGTGCCATTGCTGCATTGCGGCAGGGCGACCTTGATGTTCGCTCCCTCCAGGACTATTATTCGGTCTCCAGAGCGTGATCCTCACAATTCGCGTGCGTAATGGCCGCCCCGCTTGCCGGAGGCGGCCGAAAGAAGTTTGACGAAAGGCAAAGGTTATGGCGACGGTCGAAAAGATGCCGATGCTGGCCGAAGGCTATGAGATTCTGCAGACCGAAGTGCGGCACCTCAAAATGGTCGAACGTCCCCAGATCATCGACGCGATCGAGGAAGCGCGCGGCCATGGCGACTTGTCGGAAAATGCCGAATACCATGCCGCCAAGGAGCGCCAGGGCCAGATCGAGGCGCAGATCGCCGAGATGGAGGACCGCCTCAGCCGCGCGATGGTGATCGATCCGACCACCCTGTCGGGCGACAAGGTGGTGTTCGGAGCGACCGTCCATCTGCTCGACGAGAATGACAAGCCGATCAAGTATCAGATCGTCGGCCAGACCGAGGCGGACGCCCGAGTCGGCCGGATCAGCTACAATTCGCCGCTCGGACGGGCGCTGATCGGCCGCACGGTCGGCGACGAGGTCGAAGTGTCTACGCCGTCGGGCGATCGTTATTACGCGATCGAGAAGGTCGAATTCATCTGACATTCGCGAAGGGAAGGGCCAATATCCGCCCTTTCTTCCACGGGGCGTCCTCGATTCACATGCGACCGCCGCAAGACTGGCAGCGCGCCCGAGTCACGATCGTCATCGCGGCGATCACCGCTTTGGCGTGGCTGATCGTCCAGGCCATCGGCCGGCAGCAGTCGGCGTCGGTGGTCGCCGGCTTCATCTCGGCGCAGGTGGACGTGCTTCGCGGCACCGATCTCCTGGTCGCCTTGTTCGTGACGCCGCTGACGGCGACCCTGCTTCATTCCAACCTGTTCCACATCGTCTTCAATCTCGTCGTCCTGCTCGCCTGCGGACGTGCGGTTGAAAATATCCTCGGTTCGCGGGCGATCGTCCTGCTCTACGTCGCGGGCGCCTATGTCGCGGCTTTTTTCCATTATCTCGCCTGGCCGCACGACGTCGTACCGATGATCGGCGCGAGCGGCGCCATCTCCGCGATCGTCGGCGCCTGGGTGATGCTGTTCGGCCCAAGGCGGGCGAATGCGGCCAATCCCGCTCTGACGCGCTGGCTCCAGATCCTCTGGCTGCTGGCGACGTGGATCGTCCTCAACCTGCTGATCGGTTACGCGTTCGAGCTCGGCGGCGCGAGGCTCGCGGTCGCCGCCCATATCGGCGGCTTCCTCGTGGGACTCATCCTGGCCAAGCCGCTCCTGCTCCTGAAATGGCGCGGCGCCTGATCGGTCACCAAAATCCGAACAATGGCCGGCGGGAATCCTACCCCTTCCTGTCGGCCAGCTCCGGCTGGAGCAGGCGGTGGAGGTGGACGACGACATATTTCATCTCCGCATCGTCGACCGTGCGCTGGGCCGCGCCGCGCCAGGCGTCCTGGGCGCTCGCATAATCGGGATAGATTCCGACGATGTCGATCGTGTCGAGATCGAAATCGAGGCCGCGCGGATCCTTGACCCGGCCGCCGAAGACGAGGTGAAGCAGGCTCATGGCGCCGCCGATAGAGCGGGCGCGCCGGAAAGCAAAGGCTTCGCGCCCGTCAGCGCCCGCCTTCGCCCCTTACCTTGCCGGCCGCCGCGCTTGCCGAGGCCTTGACCGCGTCCAGCGCCTGGTCGGTGAATCCGTCCAGCTCCTTCTTGCCGGCGTCGCGCGCGGCGATCAGGGTCTCGCGCGCCCGGTCGTTGAGCCGCCGGCCGGTGCTTCCGAACAGCTTCCTTTCCTGCCGGCTGAGCGGCACGAGAATGCCGACGATCGCGCCGAGGGCCAGGCCGCCGACCAGGGCCGCCATCGGATTGCCGTCGATTCCGTCGGCCGTTCGCCGGCCGGCATTCACCGCCGTGCCCCGGGCCGAGGAATAAGCCGACGCCGTCCGCTGCCGCGCCGTCTGATAGGCCTCCGCCGCGCTCTGCCGCACCGAAGCGAGCGGGCCGCCGTCGCCGGTGCCGTCATTCGCATTGCCGTCGGACGCACGTGTGTCGGTCGTGGTCATGCCTTGCTCCTTCATCTTTCCGCATGGACGGCGGCGCGCGCCGTCCGGTCGATCTTGCCGTTCTTCGTGCCGTCCGGCGCCTTCGAAAGGATCTTCGAGACCGCCGATCTGATCGGCTGCCGGGCGAGGAAGAGGGCGAAGGCCGCGAGCACGGACGCCGCCGCGACCGGCCGCGCCTTCACCGCGCCGACCGCGTCGTCGGCAAGCTCGCCGCCCTTGTCCTTGACCTCTTCCCAGGCGTGGCTGGCGATGGTGCCGGGCCGAAGCCTTTCCTGCAGCTCGGTCGCGGTCGCGGCCAATTGCCGCCGCGCGGCCTCGGCGCGGTTGCGCGATTCATAGACCCGCATCATGGCGTCTTCTCCCCGGCGAGCACCTTGCGCTCCTCCTCGTCGCCGCCGAGCCGCTTCAGCCGCGAGGCGCCGTAGAGGATGAGCAAAAGGGAAATGGCCGCTATCGCCGCGAAGACGATCAGCCCGGCGAGGATCGGGCCGACCGCCGGCGCGAGGACGAGCGCGAAGCAGACGACCAGGGTCACCAGCGCGGCGTTGAGCAGGAGGATCGCAGCGACGAGGGCGATGGCCCCGTTGCGGGCCGCGCCGAGCCGGTGGAGCGCGATCGCCTTGCAGAGGTCCGCCTCGGCCCGGACATAGGCCTTGGCATCGTCGGCGAGGCGGCCGAACAGATCGCCGATCGAAGGCTCTTCGGGCCGGCTCGACTGCATGTCCATGCTCAGGCTCCGCTTTGGGCTTTGCTCCGCGCCGCGCCTTCATTCTCCTCCGGCATGCCGGACCTGACCAGGCGGGCCAAGGTGAAGCCGACAACGGCCGCGATTCCGAGGGCGATGCCCGGGCTCTTGCGGATCGCGTCGCGGACATCGTCGTAGAGCGCGTCGACGTCCTTGCGGCGGAGCGTGTCGGCGAAGCCGGAGACGGCGTCGGCCGCCCGCCGGGCATAATCGCCATAATCCTCGCCCAATTTGTCGTCGATCGTTCCGGCGGTGTCGCCGACCGCCTTTGCAAGCTCGTCGAGCGCGTCGCTGGCCCGAATCTTGCCGCTGTCGGCGAAGTCGCGGACGCGGTCGCCCGCCTGATCGCGCAGGGCCGTCGCCTGGCCGCGCAATTGCTCGACCACGCCGCCGGCATCTCCTCCATTGGCCCGTCCATTGTCGTTCATGCTCGTTCCTCCTCCCGCGGCCGTGCCGCCGGTGCCGTCGCCGCCGGCCGCGCCGATGAAGCCGGAGCCTGCGCCGCGGGTTTCCATGGCCCCGTTGATGATGTGATCCGTGCCTTCTGGAAGTTCGTCCTTGGGCTGCGGCATGGCCTGATCTCCAGCTTGATTCGGGTGACGCTATCCCTTCGCAGAACCGGCGAGCCGGGCTCCCCGTTCCGGCGCGTTGCGACGAAAGTTGCACCGCCGTCGCCGCACCGATAAGCGGCCCTTCCAAACCCATATAATCCATGACGAGGCCGTAACAATGACCGCAATCCTCGACGTCCACGCCCGCCAGATCCTCGACAGCCGCGGCAATCCGACGGTCGAGGTCGACATCCTGCTCGAGGACGGAAGCATGGGCAGGGCGGCGGTGCCCTCCGGCGCCTCGACCGGCGCCCATGAGGCGGTCGAGAAAAGGGATGGGGACAAGAGCCGATATCAGGGCAAGGGCGTCTGCGACGCGGTCGATGCGGTGCGCGGCGAGATCGCCGAGGCGGTGACCGGCCTCGACGCCGAGGATCAGGGGGAGATCGACGCTCTGCTGATCGACCTCGACGGGACCGGGAACAAGTCGCGGCTCGGCGCCAATGCGATCCTCGGCGTCAGCCTCGCCGTCGCCAAGGCGGCGGCCGATGCGCGCGGCCTGCCGCTCTACCGCTATGTCGGCGGGGTCTCGGCGCATTTGCTGCCGGTGCCGATGATGAACATCGTCAATGGCGGCGTCCATGCCGACAACCCGATCGACTTCCAGGAGTTCATGGTCGTTCCGGTCGGCGCTCCGACCCTCGCCGAGGCGGTGCGCTGCGGGGCGGAGATCTTCCACACGCTGAAGAAGCGGCTTCACGAGGCCGGCCTTTCGACCTCGGTCGGCGACGAGGGCGGCTTCGCGCCGAACCTCGCCCATGCCCGCGCCGCGCTGGATTTCATCATGAAGTCGGTCGAGGAAGCGGGCTACACGCCCGGCGACGACGTCGTCCTCGCGCTCGACTGCGCGGCGAGCGAATATTTCAGGGACGGCGCCTATCGGATGGAAGGGGAAGGAAAGACCCTCTCGCCCGCCGAGATGGCCGATTATCTGGTCGCGCTCGCCCGCGATTACCCGATCCGCTCGATCGAGGACGGCATGGCCGAGGACGATCTCGAAGGCTGGAAGATCCTGACCGACAAGATCGGCGAGGACATCCAGCTGGTCGGCGACGATCTCTTCGTCACCAACCCGAAGCGGCTACGCATGGGCATCGAGAAGGGCCTCGCCAATTCCCTCCTGGTCAAGGTCAACCAGATCGGCACCCTGTCCGAGACTCTCGAAGCGGTCTCGATCGCCCAGCGCGCCGGCTATACCGCGGTCATGTCGCACCGCTCGGGCGAGACCGAGGATTCGACCATCGCCGACCTCGCCGTCGCCACCAATTGCGGGCAGATCAAGACCGGCAGCCTCGCCCGCTCCGACCGGCTCGCCAAATATAACCAGCTCATCCGCATCGAGGAGGAATTGGGCGGCCAGGCCCGTTATGCCGGGCGCGGCATCTTCGGCCGGCCGGGATCGTGAATCGCTCCGGATCGGGCCACTCAACTCGACTCTGTGAAGGTGCGGCTCGTCGCTTTTCTGGGGAGCGATGAGCAAAGGGCTTGATTCGCGAGCCTTTTACTGATTCTGTTACAGGGCGATGGCGAAGCGGGGACGCAATTCGTTCGAGATCATCCGCCAGGCGGCGCTGCCGGCGCTCGCCCTGCTGATCATCGCCAACTTCCTCGGCTATGCGATTGTCGGCGCGAACGGAATCCTGAGCTGGGGCGATTATCGCCGGCAGAAACGGGAAAGGCAGGTCGAGCTCGCCTCGCTCGACGCCGAGCGCGCCAGGCTCCAGCACCGCGCCGCCCTGCTCGACCCGCGCGGCGCCGATCCCGATTATGTCGAGGAAAAGATCCGCGGCGAGCTCGGCCTCGTCCGCCCCGACGAAGTGATCATTCCGGTCCAGGACTGAAGCCGCCGTCGTTCCCGCCCGAGGGCGTCGATCGGCGTCCGGCACAAGTTGCGCGCCCGCACGTTTGCCGCCATAGAGCCCGCGACTTTGAGACCCGGAAAGAGGATTGCCCGATCGTGGCCAAGGCAGCATCGCCCAAGCGCGCCGACAGCAAGACTTCCGCGCCGCCGCCCACAGCCAATCGCGAGCGCCCTCCCGAGCCGAAACGCTACCAGGCGAGCAAGGACGAGCTGCTCGAATTCTACCGCCAGATGCTGCTCATCCGCCGTTTCGAGGAACGGGCGGGCCAGCTTTACGGCCTCGGCCTGATCGGCGGCTTCTGCCACCTCTATATCGGCCAGGAAGCGGTCGCGGTCGGCCTCCAGAGCGCGATGAATCCCGGCCATGACAGCGTCATCACCGGCTATCGCGACCATGGCCACATGCTCGCCTACGGCATCGATCCCAAATTGATCATGGCCGAGCTGACCGGCCGCGCCGCCGGCATCTCCAAGGGCAAGGGCGGGTCGATGCACATGTTCAGCGTCGACCATCGCTTCTATGGCGGCCACGGCATCGTCGGAGCGCCGGCGAGCCTCGGCACCGGCCTCGGCTTCGCCCACAAATATGCCGGGGACGGCGGCGTCTGCCTCACCTATTTCGGCGACGGCGCGGCCAATCAGGGCCAGGTCTATGAGAGCTTCAACATGGCGGAGCTCTGGAAGCTTCCGATCATCTACGCGATCGAGAACAACCAATATGCGATGGGGACGAGCATCAACCGCTCCTCTGCCGAGGACCAGCTCTACCGCCGCGGCGAGAGCTTCCGCATCGCCGGGCTGCAGATAGACGGCATGGACGTGCTCGCGGTGCGAGGCGCGGCCGAGACCGCGCTCGAATGGGTGCGCGCGGGCAAGGGGCCGATCCTGCTCGAGCTGAAGACCTACCGCTATCGCGGCCATTCAATGTCCGACCCGGCCAAGTACCGATCGCGCGAGGAAGTACAGGCGGTGCGCGACAAGTCGGACCCGATCGACCATGCCGCCCGCGACCTCGAGGCGATGGGCGTCAAGGAGGAGGAGTTGAAAGCGATCGACAAGGAAATCCGCCAGGTGGTTGTCGAAGCGGTGGATTTTGCCGAGCAATCGCCCGAGCCGGAGCCGAAGGAGCTCTATACCGACATCCTGGTCGAGACCTACTGATGCCGATCGAGCTGAAGATGCCCGCTCTGTCCCCCACGATGGAGGAGGGGACGCTCGCCAAATGGCTGGTGAAGGAAGGCGACGAGGTGAAGTCGGGCGACATCCTCGCCGAGATCGAGACCGACAAGGCGACGATGGAGTTCGAGGCGGTCGACGAGGGCAGGATCGCCAGGATCGTCGTTCCCGAGGGCACGGACGAGGTGAAGGTCGGCGCCGTCATCGCGATCATGGCCGCCGATGGCGAGGATGCCTCCGCCCCGGCCCCGGCGACACCGCCCGCCGACTCCGCGCCGGCGCCCGCGGGCGACAGGAAGGTCGAGCAGCCGAGCGACCAGAAGACCGAGGTCCATGGCGACGTCACCCCGCACCAGATGGAGACCGCGGCGCGCGATCTCGTCGCTGCCGCCGCCCATACGAAGGACGAGCCCGACGTGCCGGCGGGGACGGAGATGGTCCGCCAGACCGTCCGCGAGGCCTTGCGCGACGCCATGGCCGAGGAGATGCGCAAGGACGGCCGCGTCTTCGTGATGGGCGAGGAGGTCGCCGAATATCAGGGTGCCTACAAGGTCACCCAGGGCCTGCTCGACGAGTTCGGGCCGAAGCGCGTCGTCGACACGCCGATCACCGAATATGGCTTTGCCGGCCTCGGCACCGGCGCCGCGATGGGCGGATTGCGGCCGATCGTCGAGTTCATGACCTTCAACTTCGCCATGCAGGCGATCGACCACATCATCAATTCGGCGGCCAAGACCAATTACATGTCCGGCGGCCAGATGCGCTGCCCGATCGTGTTCCGCGGCCCCAACGGCGCCGCCGCCCGGGTCGGCGCCCAGCACAGCCAGAATTACGGGCCCTGGTATGCCGCCGTCCCCGGCCTGATCGTCATCTCGCCTTATTCGGCGGCCGACGCCAAGGGCCTTCTCAAGGCTGCGATCCGGTCTGAAGATCCGGTCGTATTCCTCGAGAATGAGCTGCTTTATGGGCAGAGCTTCGACGTTCCCAAGGTCGAGGATTATGTCCTTCCGATCGGCAAGGCCAAGGTGGTTCGCGAGGGGAACGACGTCACGCTCGTTTCCTATTCGATCGGCGTCGGAGTCGCGCTCGACGCGGCCAACCATCTGTCGGGCGAGGGCATCGAGGCCGAGGTGATCGACCTTCGCACCCTGCGTCCGCTCGACCGCGAGACCGTGCTGAAGAGCCTCGCCAAGACCAACCGGCTGGTCTGCGTCGAGGAGGGCTGGCCGACCTGCTCCATCTCGGCCGAGCTGATGGCGATCGCGATGGAGGACGGTTTCGACGATCTCGACGCGCCGGTGCTTCGAGTCACGGACGAGGACGTGCCGCTTCCTTACGCGGCCAATCTCGAGAAGATGGCCCTGATCGGCGTCGACCGCGTCGTCGCGGCGGCGAAGAAGGTCTGCTACCGCTGAGTTCCTTGACGATCCTGACGTCATGACGTCGGACCTCGATCCGGACCGAATCCTTGCCCTGAGCTACGTTTCCGCCGCCCGGCGCCCGGCGCTGGAGGCCCTGTGGCGCCTCGACGCTTCGCTCGGCGCGGTGCTGGCGGGCGGGCGCGAGCCGATGATCAGCCGGATCAAGCTCGCCTGGTGGCGCGAGGCGCTCGAAAGGCTCGACGGCGAGCGGGCGCCGGCGGAGCCGATGCTGCAGGCGCTCGCCGGGCACGTGCTTCCGGCGGGCTTCGCCGGTGCCGAGCTGGCTGAAATGGTCGAAGGCTGGGAGATTCTGCTGTCGCCCGAGCCGCTGACCGGCGCGGAGCTGGCGCTTTACGCCGAGGCGCGCGGCGCGCGGCTTTTCCGCCTCTCCGCGCGCCTGCTCGGCGGCGAGCCGCATCCGGGGGCGGGGGAGAGGTGGGCGCTGGTCGACCTCGCCCGCCATTCCAACGAGACGGATGCGGACGCCGCGATCGCCGCCGCGAGCGCGCAGCCGCGGCCGGCGCGCTGGCCGGCGAGGCTGCGGCCGCTGGGGATGCTCGCCGCGCTCGCCGCGCGCGATGCCGATCCCGCCCGTCCGCGCTGGGAGAGACAGGGGGCGCCCGGGCGGATGCTGCGCATGCTGCGCGTCCGTCTCACCGGCCGTTGAGCTTTTCCGCGAAACGCGCGATTGTGGCGCGTTTCTTTGCCGGGAGGTGGCGAAAGGCGCGACCGGGAAGGCGCTTTTCGTGGGCCGTCGCAGGCTGGGGAGGGGGCAGATGATCCGTTGGGCTTCCGCATGCGCATCCGTGCTGATGCTGGTCTTCGCCATCGTCTTCATCTGGAAAAGCCGCGCCGCCGCGCACGATCCGATTCCGCTGGCGCCGGTCGCTGCCGCCGCCGCGCCGACCGCCGCGGCCCGGGCGGAGCCGGTCCCGCCGCCTGCCGCTTCCGAGAAAAGCCGGGAGGAGAAGAGATTCGACCGCGCCGACCGCAACAAGGACGGTAAGATCGTGCTTGCGGAGCTGCTCGCGCCGCGCCGCAAGGCCTTCGCCAGGCTCGACACCAACCATGACGGCGTGCTGAGCTTCGACGAATGGGCGGTGCGGACCGAGAAGAAGTTCCGCGACGCCGATGCCGACCGCAACGGCGCCCTGACCCGCGCCGAATATGCGACGACGGCGCCCAGGCGGAAGACGAAGCAGGCGCGCTGCGCCTGCCAGCCGGCCGCCGCTACGGAGACGGGTGAAGAATAGCCGTTTCCAACGCTGAAACGGGCCTTCCCGCGAGCGGAAGGGAAGAATTGGCCATCCAGCCTGTCAGCGCCGCTTCCGCGCGCTTCGTGTAGAGCCGCTTGCGATCGGCCTTCCTCGCGCGGCCCTGGACCGGCGGGAACAGGCCGAAATTGACGTTCATCGGCTGGTAGATGTCGGCCTCGGCGCCGCCGGTGATATGGCCGAGCAGGGCGCCGAGCGCCGTCTCCACCGGCGGCGGCGGCAGCTCACGGCCGGCCAGCTCCGCCGCGGCGAAGCGGCCGGCGAGCAGGCCGATCGCCGCCGATTCGACATAGCCTTCGCAGCCGGTGATCTGGCCGGCGAAGCGGATGTGCGGCGCCTTGCGCAGCCGCAAAGTGCCGTCGAGCAGCCTGGGCGAATTGATGAACATGTTGCGGTGGAGGCCGCCAAGCCGCGCGAACTCGGCCCGCTCCAGTCCCGGGATCGTCCGGAACAGCCGCACCTGCTCGGCATGCTTCAGCTTGGTCTGGAAGCCGACCATGTTCCAGAGCGTTCCGAGCTTGTTGTCCTGGCGGAGCTGGACGACGGCACAAGGCCAGCGTCCGGTGCGCGGATCGTCGAGGCCGACCGGCTTCATCGGACCGTAGCGCAGGGTTTCGACGCCGCGCTCGGCCATCACCTCGATCGGCATGCAGCCCTCGAAATAGGGCGTGTCCTTCTCCCAGTCGCGATATTCGGTCTTCTCGCCCTCGATCAGGCCGCGGTGGAAGGCGAGATATTGCTCCCTGTCGAGCGGGCAGTTGATATAATCGTCCCCGCCCTTGTCCCAGCGCGAGGCTCTCCAGGCGACGTCCATGTCGATGCTGTCGAGATGGACGATCGGCGCGATCGCGTCGAAGAAGGCGAGCGCTTCCGCGCCCGTGGCCGCGCCGATCGACTGGGCGAGGCTCAGGGCCGTCAGCGGCCCGGTGGCGACGATCGTCGCGCCGGAGGAGGGGAGGGCGTCCACCCTTTCCCGCACGATCTCGATGTTCGGATGGGCGAGGATCCGCTCGGTCACCGCCGCCGAGAAGCCGTCCCGGTCCACCGCCAGCGCCGATCCGGCAGGCACACGATGGGCGTCGGCCGCCGCCATGATCAGCGAGCCCAAAGCCCGCATCTCGGCATGGAGCAGGCCGACCGCATTCTGTTCGGCATCGTCCGAGCGGAAGCTGTTCGAGCAGACCAATTCGGCCAGCGCGTCGCTCTGATGGGCCGGAGTCGTGTCGCCGCCGCCGCGCATCTCGGACAGGCGCACCGTCATGCCGGCCTCGGCAAGCTGCCAGGCCGCCTCGGATCCGGCGAGGCCGCCGCCGATGACAAGCACTTTATCCGTCATTGCGGGGTCGGATAATGTCATTGCCGACAGGGAGGAAGGGCCATGCTCGACCATATCGGAATTGCGGTCTCCAGCATCGACCGATCGCGCGCCTTTTACGACCGGGCGCTGGGCCCGATCGGAATCACGCTTCTCTGCGTCATCGGGCCGGAGCGGACCGAGTCCGGCGGGACCGCGCTCGGCTACGGGTCCGGGGGCAGGCCCTATTTCTGGGTCGGCGACAATGAGCGGGTCGGGGAGGGGACGCATGTCGCGTTCGGCGTCCGCACCCGACAGGAGGTCGACGCCTTCCACGCCGCGGCGCTTGCGGCCGGAGGGCGCGACAATGGCGCGCCTGGCCTGAGGCCGCATTACCATCCCGATTATTACGCGGCGTTCGTCTGCGACCCGGACGGGATCAACGTGGAGGCCGTCTGCCACGCCGCCGAATGATCGGCGCCTCGTCCCCGACAAATCCAGGTGACGCCGGACGCGCGCCGTGCCAGCTTCGAGGCGGACGAGAGGGGAGATTGGACATGGCAGGAGAGCCCGAAGAGCTGGACGATGACGAGCCGCTCGCGCGCCATGTGAAACGGCACGCTTACGACCGAACGATCATGCTCGCCGACGGCGTGTTCGCGATCGCCATGACCCTGCTGGCTTTGGGGCTGAAGCCCCCGGCGCGTTGGTATGGCGGCATCGGCGAGCTTTTCGGCGCGATGCAGAATTCGCTGACCGCCTATCTGATCGGCTTCGCGGTCGTCGGCATCTATTGGGCCGGGCATCGCAGCCTCTTCGCGCGGATTCGCCGCGTCGACGTGCCGCTGACCGTCCTGGCGCTGGTCCTGCTCTGCCTGATCGCCGCGACCCCGGCGGTGGCGGAACTGCTCGTCCGGTTCGGCGACGGCCGCGCCATGAAGGTCTATCTCCTCCTGATCGTGGCGATCGGCAGCATGCAGGGGCTGATATGGGGTTATTCGGCGTTCATGGGGCGCCTGGTCGATCCCAGCATCGGAATGGACGAAAGGCTGCTGACGCAGGTCGAGATGATGATTCCGCCCGTCATCTTCCTGGCGTTGCTGTCGACCCAGGGCTCGAACCTCTTCCAGCCTTATGCCTGGCCCCTGGTCTTCGTGGCGCTCGCGCTTGGCCTCGGGACGACGACGATCCTGCGCCGCCGCGTGAAGGACCGCAAGAAGCGGGCGCCGGCGATGGAGCCGGCGACGGGTGAGGTTTCAACCGAACCGGCCTGAGGACCGGGCTGGAGATCAGGGCGATTTCAGGCGTCCTCGCCGTCGCCGCTCGCCAGATCCTCCCCGATGACGGCGCCGGTCTGGGGCGCGGTCTCGGGCTCCGAATCCGCGAGATCGGCTTCGGCCTCCTCCTCGCTCTCCTCGATCCGGGCGGCGGAGACGACATGCTCGTCGTCGGCGACTCGGAAGAGGGTGACGCCCTGGGTGTTGCGCCCGGCGATGCGGATGTCGCCGACCGTGGTGCGGATCAATTTCGCCTGGTCGGTCACCAGCATCAATTGCTGGCCGTTATGCGCCGGGAAGGAGGCGACGACGCAGCCGTTGCGCTTCGACGTCTCGATATTGGTGATGCCCTGGCCGCCGCGATTGGTGCGGCGATATTCGAAGGCCGAGGTGCGCTTGCCGTAACCGTTCTCGGTGACGGTGAGGATGAACTCCTCGGCCTCGCCGAACGCAGCCATCCGCTCGGGCGGGAGGGTGGGCTCGTTCTCATTCTCCTTCCACGGCGCGGCGCGAAGATAGGCGTCGCGCTCCTCGGTGGTCGCCGAAAAGCCCTTGAGGATCGAGAGCGAGATGACTTCGTCGCCGTCGCGCAGGCGGATGCCCCGCACTCCGGAGGCGGTCCGCGACTGGAATTCGCGGACGTCGGTCGCCGCGAAGCGGACCGCGCGGCCGTGGCGGGTGGCGAGCAGGACGTCATCCTCCTCGGTCAGCAGCGACACGCCGATCAGTCGGTCGCTCGCATCGCCTTCCTCGTCCGTGCCGAAGCGCATCGCGATCTTTCCAGCGGTCGGAACGTTGGTGAAGACGTCCATGCTGTTGCGGCGGACGACGCCGTGCGCGGTCGCGAACATGATGTGGAGGTTCTTCCATTCCTCCTCGTCCTCGGGCAGCGGAAGCACGGTCGAGATGGTCTCGCCCTCGGCCAGGGGCAGCAGGTTGACCATCGGCCGGCCGCGCGCCTGCGGCGCGCCTTCGGGCAGGCGCCAGACCTTGAGGCGATAGACCTTGCCGTGGGTCGAGAAGAACAGGACCGGCGTGTGGGTCGAGGTGACGAACAGGCGGATGACCGCATCCTCGTCCTTGGTCGCCATGCCCGAGCGGCCCTTGCCGCCGCGCTTCTGCGCGCGG